>CACYKF010000005.1 GCA_902774905.1 uncultured bacterium | reverse complement strand
ATACGTATGTATATTAATTATAACATCAACCCATGCCTCAGTCAATGATAGAAAAGCCATATATGTCAAATGTTTTTACAAATTTTAATCTATTTTTTTTGCTATAAAAAACAAAAGAATAAGTATATTTATAGCAAAAAATAATTTTACCGCTTTTATAGATATTGTATCTATTTAAATATGGTGATTTCTGTGCTTATAGGAAATAATTACGCATATAATAATTTAAACAATACTTATTTTCGTCGGACAAATAATTTTAGAACACAAACTTATTCGCAAAATCCAACTTTTACAGGGATAAATATTGGTGCCGTGAGTGAAAAAGGGCTGCATGGGATAGAATACTCAATGAGGATTATTGCAAATCGTTTTGTTGATTTGTTCGAAAGTAAAAAAAATAAAGAAATTACTAAAATGATTGCGCAAATTAAACCTGAATCAAATGAACAATATTTGTTTCAACTTGAACTTATTAGCAGGCATTTTAGTACCATCAAAACGATTGATGTGAATATTGAAGATAAAATTTTTGAAAAAATTGCTCAAGATGGGAAATCTACTATTTTTATAATGAATCATTCAAACCAAAAGCAAGACCCGTCTATGCTTGCGGTTTTGAATACTTTGCTTGTAATGGCTTATAAAGAAGCAGGAAAAGAAAAAGAATTTCCACTGCCTAAAATTATCCTTAATCAGGATATTTTGAAAACAATGAATAAAACAAAGCGTAAGGCATTTGAAAATTTTGGTGCCGTCGGAATAGATGCAAATATATTTAGTAGTAATAAAAATACCAATGCCAAAGCATTTTTCCCTCTTATAAAAGATTTTCTTAAAGATAAAATAAATATATTTATTTTCCCTGAGGGGAAACTTGCAGTATTTAAAGGTTTGGATTTTGACAGTCGCTTTCAAATTGGTATTGCAGAAATTATAAACAAAGTTTTGGGGATAAAAAAAGAAGTTACTGTTGTTCCTGTCGGATTTTCTTATAAGAAAGGCAAAAATCAACCCCTGACCGGTATGCATATCGGAGAACCGATAAAATTTAAAAGACAGGGTGAAAATACCACTACAACGAGCGGTAATGTTTTGAAATCAGAATATTCTCTTAAAGAATTTAAAAATTTCTTTGAAAAACATAGTAACGAAACGGATATTGTGATTACTGAAAATGGAATTCCCGTCAAATCTGCTGAAGTTACAGACTTTATAAAAGGTATATTGTCAGAAAACTTAAATATTTGTTCTAAAGAGGCACAAAAACAAATTGTAAAGCCGCTTGATATAAATGAATTCGTAAAAATGTAAAAAGTCCTGCTTATAATCAATAAGCAAGACTTAAAATTGAAAACTAAAATTAAAGATTAGTTATAATTTCTTTTGCCACCGTTAATCCAAGGTGCTGATTCCAAATCATCAATGTTATATTTCAGAATGTAATCATTACCGGATGCTCTTTTGTAAACTTTTGAGTTCTTTTCCGCATACTGTACTTTTTTGCCCGGAACAACATTGTTCTGTGCATAATACGGTGCATAATAATTTACTTTTTGCTGATCTGCTGCCGCAACAAGCGGTGTAACCATTAAAATTGTTAAAACAAGTGCTAATTTTTTCATTTATATATCTCCTAAGTTATATATTTGTTAATATTGTAGCATGGAAACAATTTTTCCGCAATCTTGTAACTTTTCTCTTCCGTTCAAATCATTTAACTCGATTAAAAATGCCGCACCGATAAGGTTTCCTCCGACTTTACGCACAAGATTACAAGCTGCAGCAGCAGTTCCGCCTGTTGCAAGTAAATCATCAACAACCAAAACATTTGCGCCTGTTTCTATTGAATCTTTATGAATTTCAATTGTGTCTGTTCCGTATTCAAGCCCGTAAGATTCGCTAATTGTTTCTGCCGGAAGTTTATTCGGTTTTCTGATAGGAATAAATCCGCATCCGAGTTTATAAGCCATAGGCATACCGAAAATAAAACCACGACTTTCAATTCCTGCTATATAATCTATTTTAAATTCTTTGTATTGGTCACAAAGATAATCAATCATATATCTCATTGTTTCGCCGTCTTTAATTCCGGTTGTAATATCTCTGAATATAATTCCTTCTTTTGGAAAATTAGGAATGGCTCTGATTTTTGCTTTTACATCTTCTATTGATAATATTGTAGTCATTTATATTTCTCCTTTGTGTTCAATATTTACATCTTTAACAATTTTTTTAATTCTTCTTTTGCCTGTCTGATTTTTTCTTTTGCTTTTTGGATTGCGTGTTCGTGTGCGACTAACCCGTGTGTTGTTTTCCCCCATTTCATATCTTTTTTCATGAACAAAATTTTAACACCGATAAATAATACAAGCGGGAACCAAATCATCAAAAGATATACTGCTGTTATAACAGCCTGAGTGAAGGCATCAACACGATTCATCTTATCATATTTTCTCAATGAATATCTGCACGAAAGCATAAATCCTATACCTATAATGCATCCCATAATTACAGAGGACATCAAAGTATTGACAGATGCTCCTTTTATGATTATTTTTGAAATCAGAATAAATAACTCAATTATAAACCACGCCGGCATAATAAATTCAGAGATATATGCGATGGTATCAAGTCTTACACGCAGCGACATTTTTTTAGATGTCATAATATCCCAAAAATATTCAAGATAGCGTCTTATTGTTCCTTCCAACCATCTTCTGCGCTGGCGGTACAGAGGCATAAGATACATAATGCCTTCTTCATAAACAACGGTATCTTTGCAAAATCTTACATCCCATCCTTTTATATGCAGTCTTGTTGACATATCAAGGTCATCAGTTATGGTGTAATTATTCCATCCGCCAATATCTTCTAATGCGGCCCTTTTTATAAGTTCTCCGTTACCGCGAAGTTCAACGGCACCTTTTACGGCATCTCTTGTAACCTGACAAGAGGTATCTATTGTCATTTCATTATTTTGACATTTGGTAAGAAGGTTTACATCTTTATTTTTAACAACTTTTCTTGCCTGAACCGCACCGACATCTTTTGGTTGAAGTTCATATACAAGGTTGGTCAAAAAATCTTTATCCATCTGCGCATCGGCATCAAAAACCAAAATGGCTTCCCCTTTTGCCAAGTTTAGTGCATCATTTAGCACTGCAGATTTCCCCGGAAAAGCATCTTTGGAACGGATTAAAGTCTTAAGCCTCCCGTTATAGTTATTTTCTAAGTCTTTGATAACTGATGCTGTGTTATCTTCACTCCTGTCATCAATTACTATGACTTCAAAATTCGGATAATCCATTTCAAAAACTCTTGCTATTGTTGAAGATATAACGGATTCTTCATTATGCGCAGGAATCATAACGGATACAAAAGGCTTATAGGTTTCATCTTTTACTTTCGGATTTTTTGACTCCTTACGGGATTTTACTTTTGTTGCAATTGAAGATGCTACAAAATAAACCCCCATAAGGCATACAAATAGCGCTAAGCCCCATTCGGTATAATTTTGAAACACATAAATAAATGTGGTTAAACCTATAACAATTATAAATAGTAAAATTCTTTCTTTCATACTTTTATCCCAACTGATAATATTTTAGCAGAAAATAAGTATGAAAATTAAAATTATAAATTTATTGTTACAAGTTCATGTTTTCAATGAATTCTGAGGCTTCTTTTGTAATGGAATCATTCATAAGTTGAACGGATTCTCTTGTTTTTGGGTGTAATTTAAAGAAGTTCAGTACATCTCTTGTTACTCTGCCCATAAATGAATAAAGTGGAAGAATATTTCTGTGAACAAGCGGAATATCTTGTCCGTTTAGCATAAATGTTGCCTGACTTACTTCTCCCAAATTGTCAGGTGCATGAAAATGTTTCATTATAATTTCTATTTTGTCCTGATTCTCTATTCCCAAAATTTTTTGTGCAAGTACAAAATGTTTCATCTTTTGTAAGGCCTCAAAATATTGCATAATGTGGGACTGATATCCGGGGGCTTGTGTATTTTCACCTTCAATAATAGTTCCGTCAAGGTCAGCTTTGAGGGAAACTAATGTGTAATATTTGTCTCCTTGCTCAATGTGGTTGGCATTATTCAGATAAAAACCGTAGCCGTCTGCTTTAAATGTTTTTATATCAATATTTTTTAGTCCGGTAAAATTTATGTTCATATATAATTTAAACCCGATAAAAAAATAATTTGCCATATAATTAATTTAGTATTGCAAAATGTTATTTCGTCTTGTAAAATAACCTTATGTAAGGAGTATTTATATGGTTGAAAGTCAGAAAAGAATACTTATTGTTGATGATGATGATGAAATAAGAGAACTTTTGGAATTCGATATTCGTTCAAGCGGATATTTTGTTGACAGTGCAAAAGACGGACTTGAAGGTTTAAATAAGGCATTAGATAATACTTATGATTTAATTTTATTAGATGTAATGATGCCTAAAATGAACGGGTTTGATGTTTGTAAAAATATCAGAAATGCAAAACTTTCAATTCCTATATTAATGCTTACCGCAAAGGGTACAATTGAAGATAAAACAAGCGGATTTGACTGTGGTGCGGATGATTATTTGGTCAAGCCTTTTGATGTGCAGGAAGTTCTATTGAGAATAAGAGTTTTGTTGCGCAGAAATAATGTGGTGGTAAATGAATCTCCTTTGTCAAATGAAGTTTTAAGAAGCGGAGATATTGAAATATTTCCGGAATCTTTGGAAGCCGTAATAGTTAATAAAAAAGTAAAATTAACCCCGACAGAATTTGAAATTCTTTATTGTTTAATGCAGCATTTTAATAATCCTGTTACACTTGCTACTTTATTAGACGAAGTTTGGGGGTATGACAGTAATGAGGATGTGAGAATGTTGAGGGTTCATGTTGGCGGTTTGAGGAACAAAATTGAACCTGACGCTAAAAATCCGAAATATTTGCATACGGTTACAAATGTCGGGTATAAATTGACTCCGTTTGCATAGTTCTTTATCTCTTGTCCACAATGTCAGTTAGGTGAGAGAGGGTAGAATTTCAAAACGGGGTATGAGTTTTAGAAATTCGGGTGAGGAAAATGTTAAAATTCAAATTTCAAAGACTTAAAATAATTGAACAAATAGCAATTGTATTTTTCTTTGCGGTTGTTATTCCGATGTCAATAAGCGGGTTTATTATCAATAATATCAACCAGCAATCTGTAAGGCATCAATTGAGAGAATCGGCTTCTCTTGTTGCGGCAATGGTTTCTGATGAAATGGATTTTTTAATTCGTTCTAATAGCAGAACTCTTAATCAAATTGCTGATGCGCTTGAATTTTTGCCTACTGACGAACAAAAAAGAAAATTTATTAGAGAGTTTACAAAAAAATATCCGCATTGTGAAAAAATTGATATCGTAAAAACGCAGAAGGAACTTGATAAAATCATAGAAATTTCAAAAACAAATGATAAACCTGTTATGAGTACAAAACTGAAAGACGGCTCTTTCCTTGCGGTAACTTATGATACAAAAGATATGAATATTGATTTATTCAAATCTTTGGTAAACGATACAAGGCAAATTTATATATTACTTGATAATAAGCATCTTGTTGCATCTCACAACTACACCGAAGATGTATTTAAAGATACAATGTCAATGCTTCCCGACGAAATAAATAATGCTGAAGAAAATAAACCGTTTATTTTTGGAGAGGAAAAAAATCAGCCTATTGTTTATTTAAAATATAAAGATCCAAAATATTCTATCATTGTTACGACAACAGAAACAATGGCAAAAAATTCTATTATAGAAAGCAGAATTAAAATCATATTGTCTGTTTTAGTTGCTATTCTTTCTACAATGGTTGTTATTGGTTTTTACATTTTTTATCTTTATATAAACATAAGACAGTTATTTAAAGCAATTATTGCTTTGTCAAAAGGTAATTACGAACATCAGATAAGACTTTATAAAACATCTTTCACTCCTTATGAAATAGTGTTTCTTGTAAATGAATTTAATCAAATGGCATCTGAAATTCACAAATCATATACTGAACTCACTGCCAAAAATAAAGAGTTAAAAGAGTTAAATGAATTTCGCTCAAATCTTATAGATACTGTTTCTCACGAATTGAGGACTCCGCTTACAAGTATTCAGGGTTATACTTCAAGGCTTATGAGAAATGATATTGTTATAGATGACGAAACAAAACAAAAATCCTTGCGCATTATAAAAGAGCAGTCAGAAAGACTAAAGCGTCTGATTGATGACCTTTTGACAATTCCGGATATTGAGGGTATGCGATTGAGAACGGTTAATACCGAGGTTGAATTATCTCAGGTGTTTGAACAGGCAGAATTACTCTTGAGAAAACATGACGGGCATGAAATTGTTGTTAATCTTGCACCTAATTTCCCTAAGGTTATTGCCGATAAAGGCAGGTTAGAACAGGTTATAGTAAATTTGTATGAAAATGCGGTTAAATATTCTTATCCGGAATCTCAAATTGTTGCAGATACGCAAGTTGTAAATAATTTTGCAGTAATAACTGTTAAAAATAAATGTGACAAAATTTCAAAGGAAAAACTGGATACATTATTTGACAAATTTATCAGACTTGATGATGAAATGACAAGAACAACAAGAGGTTCAGGCTTAGGGTTATTTATTGTAAAAGGTCTTGTTGAGGCAATGAACGGTACTATAGAACTCGATTCAAACGATGAATACGGCTTTATTGCCAAAATTACATTGGATATTGTCGGAGATTATGAATAATAAATTTATGCAACTTGCAATAGAACAGGCAAAACAGGTTCAAAATGATGTTCCTGTAGGAGCGGTTATTGTAAAAAGTGATGAGGTTATTTCAACCGGATTTAATACAAAAGAAAATGACAAAAATATAACTTCTCATGCAGAGATTGTTGCACTTAAAAAAGCATCAGAAGTATTGAATAATTGGCGTCTTGATGATTGTGATATATATGTAACTTTAGAGCCTTGTCCAATGTGCGCCTGGGCAATTTTACAGTCAAGAATAAAAAATATTTATTTTGGCAGTTATGATAATAATTACGGCGGATTTAGCGCTGCGCATTTAGATAAACTATCCGAAACAAAACCGAATATTTATGGCGGAATTTGTGAACAGGTTTGCGATAATCTTATAAACAAATTTTTTAAAAATTTGAGAAAATAAGACAACATACCAAGATTTACGAACCTTTAAAAATGTGTTATAATTTATCCGTTAATAGAGTTAAATAAAGGAGAGAAAATGAGCAATTACGAAATGAATTTGTCTATGGATGAATTGAAAAAGCGTACGCATAAAGACTATCTTGTAACCAAAAAATTCTTAAAGGCCGATGCACCTGAATTCTTGCAACTGAAAGATGGTGATAAAGAAGCCTTGAAACATCTTGTTAGAGCCGCTGCAATATTAGAAAATATTCATATGCAAATTGATTGCAAACATAATTTACCGTTTAAAAAATATTTGGAAGAAGAAGTAAAAAAAGGCAACGAGCAGGCTAAACTTACAAAGATTTTATTTGATGCTCAAAAAGGTGTAAATGCGATTGACTCAATGACTACTCCTATAAGACTTGCCAAGGGTGTTGATGAAAAACTCGGCAAAGGTGTTTATCCTGAGGATTTATCTAAAGAAGAATTTCATTCTGTCTTAACCCGCATGTTAAATAACGGAGAGGATGAAGAAGTAAAGAAAATTTTAACATCACGTTCAATGGTTGTTCGTGATGGGGACAAATTAAAAGGTATTGATTACATAGATTATTTTAGTGAAGATTTTGCTAAAATGGCTGATGAACTTGAACTTGCATCAAAAACATCAACTAATGCGGATTTTAACGAATATCTTTTATTGCAGTCAAAAGCATTAAGAACTGCCGATCCTATGTTGGATGCTTATGCTGATAAAAAATGGGCAACTTTGCAGGACACTCCGCTTGAATTTACTATAACAAGAGAAAATTATGAAGACGAAATGACAGGTACAATTGTTGAAAACGAAGAACTTTCAAAATTATTGGAAGAACACGGGATTTCCCCTGTTCCGAAAGATTTTCTCGGGGGCAGAGTAGGTATTATTAATAAAGAAGGCACAGAAGCGTTGATGGCAATAAAACAATATTTGCCTGTTTTGGCAAAGAATATGCCGTTTAATGATGAGTATGAACAAACAATATCTTCTGATGAAGATGCAAAACAAACAATGGTAGATGTCGATATGGTAATGGCTTCAGGAGATGTCGGAGCATACAGAGGCGGAATTACTCTTGCCGAAAACCTGCCAAATTCTGATAAATTATCTTTAACTATCGGAGGCGGAAGAAGAAATGTTTATCACAGACAAATCCGTTTTGTAAGTGATATGAAAAAGTTTCAGGAACGGCTTGATGCAATTTTAGACAAAGACCAGCAAAAATATTATAACAACGAAGCAGATCACTGGTTTACTATCGGGCATGAAAACGCACATTCTCTCGGACCGAAAGAAGGGAGTGAAAAATTAGGAAAATACAGAAATATTATCGAAGAAAACAAAGCTGATATGGGTGCTTTAGCGTTTGTTGACTTGCTGACCGAACTTGGGATGTATTCAAAAGAACAACGCGACCAGATTCTTTTAACTGCGGTTGTCGATATGTTTCCAAAATCAAAACCGACAATGTCGCAGGCGCACAGAGTCAGAACCGTTATGCAGAATAAGTATTTCTTTGACAGAGGTGTTTATGAAATTACTTCGGAAGGTAAAATTCATGTCGATATAGAAAAAGTTGTTCCTACTGCAAAAGAAATGCTGTCTGAAATTGTCAGAATTCAGATAGATGGAGATTTTGACAAGGCAGAAAAATATGTTCAGGATAATTTTGTTTGGACACCTGAAATGCAATTAATTGCAGATAAATTACAAAAGGTTAATAAGACCTTGAACGGTACGCTTGAAACAGAACTTGCGGATAAATTGTTAATGTAATAGTAAGTCAGGAATTAATAAAGCGAGATTTTCTTTTATAGAAAATCTCGCTTTGTATTATTTGATTATAGTTCGTTATTATTTATCTTCTGCTGCTTATTTTAGCAAGTAGTCTTAAAATTTCCAAATACAGCCAAACAATTGTAACCATCAAAGAAAATGCCCCATACCATTCCATATAATTTGGGGTTCTTCCGCTGAATTGTTCAATGAAATCAAAATCGACGAGCAAATTGAATGCCGCAACTGCGCAAACTACTATGCTGAACCCGATTCCTATCGGAGAATTGGAAAATATTTGCGGAATTGAGGCATGGAATAACATCAAAATCCACTGCAAAACATAAATTCCTGCAACGGCAAAAGTTGCGATAAAAATGGTTTTTCTTAATGTATCTGTTACTTTGATTAGTTTTACCGAATATGCGATATACATGCCAAGAATTGTCAGCATTGTACCAAGTATAGCCTGCGTAACTATTCCCGGATAATATTTGTTAAAGATGGCAGAAATTCCGCCCAAAAACAGACCTTCGCACAATGCGTAAATTGATGTTGTTATGGATAAGTATTTGTTTTTTGGACCAAAACAAGCAATAAGTACAGTGATAAGTCCGCCAATGATACCGGCAGTCATTAGCATATTTGCTTTGTCCGCAAAACCTGCTGCGACAAGATACCAGGTATAGAACGCGCTCATTGAAAGCAAACCGCCTAAGAACAGGGTTTTGAGCAGAGTTCCTGTTTCGGTCATGGTTTTTTCCACTCCGAGTCCGTCAGAGCGGTTATCAATAGTATTAAAGACTTCATCTCTTAATGTTGGATTAGGCATAATAAAATCTCCTTATTTATGTATCTTGTCGCTGATATTATAGCATATAAGTTAATTTTACTCAATTAGTCGATTAAAAAAATAAAAAGTACTTTACAAGAAATTTTTTTTAAGATATAATAGTAAAGCAAGCCGAAATATAATCGGTTAAGAGTAATCCTCAGTAGCTCAATGGCGGAGCATTCGACTGTTAATCGAAGGGTTGCTGGTTCGAGTCCAGCCTGGGGAGTATTTTTTATTTAGAGGTGTTGAAGGTATTTCAACACCTTTACAATGAAATTGAAAAGTTTAATTTTGTGTTTAATTAAGTCGGAAATTGTTCAATTCTATCTGTCAGACAGTTCAAATTGAAAAGATAATTTGTTCAATACTTACTGATAATTAATTTATAGTAAGTTTATAATATTTTTGTTATTATCAAATTAACAAAAGGTATAATTTGATTATATGAACTATAAAGTTATAGACAGAGAAGCATACTATCGAAAGGGAGTGTTCCGCCATTTCTCAGAGGATTGCAAGTGTTCAACATCCATGACCGCAAGAATTGATGTTACTGATCTTGTTAATTATTCCAAAGAATCAGGGACAAAGTTCTATATTAACTTCCTTTATATTTTATCTAAGGTACTTAATTCTCGTGAGGATTACAGGATGGGATATCTTTACCAAACTGATGAACTAATCTGTTATGATGTAATAAATCCCACACAATACGTTTTTCATGAAGATACTGAAACTTGTACTCCTGTTTATACAAAATATGATAATGATTATGAAAAGTTCTATGACGAGGCTTTAAGTGATATTGAAAATGCTAAAAAGACAAGAGAATATATGCTTGATATGGCAAACCATCCTAACTGGTTTGATGCATCATTTATACCTTGGCTCTCTTATGATGCTCTAAATATCGAATTACCTGACGGTCATTTGTTTTTTGCTCCAATTATTAATTGGGGAAAATACAGAGAAGAAAATGGAAAGCTTGTTATGCCTGTAAGTGTTCGTTTGAATCATGCAATTGCAGATGGATATTTAGTTGCAAACGTATTTCGCCTCTTGGAACAGGAAATTAATTTATTTGTTAAACGTTTATAAAGAGACCGTTAAAAATAAGCTGATAAAATGCTTAAAACTCTCTGATAACTTTTTTATGAAATTTGTCTCTTAATCCATTCCATTATTATTGAAACAAGATACTCTTGCTCGGATTTGGTTAGTTCCCTGTGTTGAGGAAATTTGTGCCATTTTTCAATACACCCACGACAGCAAGTAGCAGTTGCGTGTTGAGCAACAAATACAGGATGTCCTCGCATTGGAGTTTGCTTGCCATCGTTCACAGGATCTGCCGGCGCAACTCTATCCCGAATAAAATCACAGGCATGAGAATATATTTTATCCATTCCTTTATCTTTAATATATTCGAGTTCTTTTTCCCGAAGTTTAAATCTGCTTCTGAATTTTGATTTTGTTAATCGATCCAAGATTTCCATAAAACAATTATAATATATTAAGTTTTGTTTTGGTAAGTTTATACTAACTAAATTAAAAGAGAGTTGTTTAATAAATTAAATGCTCTCTTTTTTTATTAGTATAAATATACTAATCACTTTCAGAGAGGGCTTTTCAGCCATTTTGTATTTTTTATAATAGACTTATCCTGAAAGTTAGAAAACTTACATTAAATATATGATTTTTGTAAAAAGTCATAATCAAGTTGCCTAACTGGGGAATATATGGAAATCAAAAAAATTGGTATTATAAAATCGTAAAATAGTGCCAAGTTGAGGAATTGATTTTAATGAATCACGTGGTAAATCAAAAAACTATTTTAACAAAATTCATTATTATGTCTTTAGATATAAAACAAAAATCAATTGCTAATGATTTACACATTTCCCAAGCACAAGTAAACATAATGTAAAAGATAAAGCAAGTCGAGCGGAAGCATATACCGATATTCAACGTTCTTTAGAAATTGCTCCCGACAAAGTTGAAACATACAGATTAAAAGCGCTAATGGAACTATCAGACAGAAAATGGATTTCGGCTTGGCTTGATAGCAGATATGCAGACAGCCTCGAAAAAGGAAACAAATAATACTGGTAATGCCAAATATATAAGAGCCGAAAGTTTTTGACTTTAGGTTCGTATGTTATAGAAATTTAACCATTCTTATATGCTCGCAGAATTCATCAAAATAAATATCACCGATTTTGTTATAGCCGAGCTTTTTATAAAATTCTGAAACTCTGACTTGTGCAGAAACTTCTATTGTTTGTCCACCGTCTTTTTTTATATAATCTTCGGCTATTTGCATAATTTTATTGCCTAAATGTTTCCCCCTATATTCTTTAATTATTGCAACTCTGCCTATGTGATATGTTCCATTTTCTTGATAGTAACGGCAAGTTGCTACACATATACCCCCATCATATAAAACGATGTGCGAACAGGTTTTATCGATTTCATCAAATTCATCTTTAAACCCCTGTTCCTCAATAAAAACTTCTGTTCTGATTTTTATAATATCGTTATTTAATCCTGTATATTTTTTGTAATTCATTATTTAACTTTCGTTTACAATTTTTCCGCAAATGTGTTCAGGGGTGAGTTCTAAACACAAAACAAATTTTGCAAATTTTTTGATTTCTTCTTCAATATAATCATCGCCAAAATCAAATTGTTGGCTTAATTTCCTGCAAATATCAATGGTTTTATCAAAATCATCAACGATTTTTATTCTGTCAAAAACTATAACACTTTTATAATCAAGCCCTTTTTTACCCTCAACTTGGATTCCTTTATCATACACACAAAAAGAAACCTTATCGCATTTTTTTATTGAATCAATTTTATGCCCTTCTCGGCTCCCGTGAAAATAAATTTTATTTTCATCTTCACTGTACCAATAATTAATCGGCACCCCGTAAGGATAACCATTATCGCCCAAAACAGAAAGCACTCCTCTTACTTCATTTTTGAGAACAGAAATACATTCTTCTTGAGTTAATTGTTGCTTTATTCTTCTCAAATTTCTGAACATAAAAATTCCTTTCTAACTTTTATATTATAATGTAAACAAGAAAGAGGTGTTTTATGAGAGACGATATTAAAGAGTATAATGCAGTAGAGCAGGTTGCAAGAAAGTTTTGCGAAGCAGTTAAAGCCGGTAGAAGTGAAATTGTAAAGCCGTATTTTTATGAAAAAGCAGTATTTTTTGGACAATTAAATGAGCAAACTTATCAGTCAGGTTCGATAGAAGAATTTTATAAAACTATTGATACATTCGGTGCTTGCGGAGATGATTACATTTCAAGAATTGATGTTTTGATGTTAGAAAAAACCATCGCCGTTGTTCAGGTTATTGAAGATAATTGGCATGGATACAAATTTACTGACATTTTGAATTTAAATAAAATCAATGGCGAGTGGAAAATTGTTGCCAAGGTTTATGATACTTTATCCGAAAAATAATAATAATAATAATGAAATGGAAAAGCCGAAAGTTTAATTTCGGCTTTTATCTGACAATTTTTTGTGTTAACATTATGGTATGAGAGGATTTATTAAAACACTTGTTGTTTTTATTTATTTAGTTCTGGCATTATTTATTCAGCCGGGAGATACTTTTGCATGCGATAATATCGGGCAGGATAATCCTCATCAATATTATATTTCTTCATTCTCAAAATCCAAAATACACCTTATAAATAATAAAAATGAAGAATATTATGTAATTTCAAAAAATAATAACCGAACTGAAGTTTCAAATCTGTCAAATAAAAATCAAAATTTTTGTTTTGGTAGTTTCGATAAAGCAAATGTTGATGTTGCCATTTTAAACAATTATATAATTAATAATTCAATATCCAATACTTGCATTTCTCATAATATATCTCCAAATTTGAAAAATGCAATTTATACTCGTGCACCGTAGTTGAGTTACTTCTGACAAACAAAAATCGTAAGTGTATTTTAAATTAAAATGCACAAGTTTTGTAATGAATAATTTTAAGGAGAAACTCATAATGGAAAATTTGAATATCGGGATTACCCTTATGGTAATTGGTATGGCTGCGGTATTTGTATTTTTAGGCATCATGATTGTTGCAATGAATATTACTGCAAAAATCGTTGGAATTATAAATAAATATTTACCGGAACAAATACCTGAAGAAAAAAATATTCGAAAGAAAAAGCAAGATGATGAATCTGAAATTGCTCTTGCTATTGCCGTTGCGATGAGAGAAAGGGCAAAGGGAATATAAAATGTTAGCAAGTTTTATTTCTGAAAATAGTGTAGCAATATCCGCTTCACTACTTATAATCTCATATATTTTTATTGCATTGGAAAAAATACCAAAGGTTACTATTGCACTACTTGGTGCAGGGATAACTTTGTTATTAGGATTAGTCAGTCAGCATAAAATGATTGGCGATGTTCTAAATCCTCATTATTTTGTTAATTTTATTGATTTCAATGTAATATTTTTACTTGTTTCAATGATGATTATTGTAAATATATCAACAAGAAGCGGTATGTTTAATTGGATTGCCAATGAATTACTTAAACTGACAAAAGGGAAACCTATTGCAATTTTTGCGGTATTGGCAATTTTTACGGCAGTAACGAGTGCATTTTTAGATAATGTTACAACTGTTATCTTGATTATGCCGATTACTTTCTTTGTTGCTAAAAAATTAAATATTAACCCGATACCGTATTTATTAGGGGAAGTGTTTGCTTCTAATATAGGCGGAACGGCGACTTTAATTGGGGATCCCCCCAATATCATTATTGGCAGTGCAGCAGGATTATCATTTATGGATTTTGTCAAAGTTTTAACACCTGTTATCGCAGTAATATTATTAGCAGTAATTGCATTTTTAACTTTTGTTTTCAGAAAAAATTTAAAAACCTCAAAAGAAAAAATGCACGAAGTTATTAATATTGATAACTCAAAAACCATAACGGATAAAGGATTAATGATTCGTTCAATTGTGGTTTTAGGGTTAGTAATATCAGGCTTTGTAACTCACGATATTACACACATTGAAACCTGTGTTGCTGCTATGGTTGGCGCAAGCATACTGTTGTTATTTGAAAAACCGACAGAAATACTGAAAGATGTTGAGTGGAACACAATATTTTTCTTTATCGGCTTATTTATAATAATTGGCGGTGTTGAAGCATCAGGCGGTATTAAACTTATGGCTGAATGGATATTAAAAGTTACACAAGGCTCTCAAACTGCAACATCAATGTTGATTCTTTGGGCTTCTGGTATAATTTCAGGGGTAATAGATAACATTCCATATACTGCAACAATGTCGCCAATGCTCGTTGAAATACAAAAATCAATGGGCGTGGACTACACAATTCCCTTATGGTGGTGCTTATCATTAGGGGCTTGCCTTGGGGGTAATATGACTATGATAGGAGCTGCCGCTAATGTTATTGTTAGTGAAAATTCGGCAAAACTCGGGCATCCGATTAAATTCATGCAGTTTATGAAATACGGTGTAATTGTTGTCGGAATTTCACTTGTAATCAGTACAGCATACATTTACTTAATGTATTTAAAATAAAGGAATTTTATTATGGAAGAAAATAATGACAAAACAGATAATATTAGCGAAGGAAATAATAGAGAATACTATTCAAATGCTCCAGGTACCGGAGTTTTGGCTTCAATGATTTTCATGATAGTCACAATGGTTGCGATGTATATTATCTCAAAATTTATAGGGAATTAATCAAAAAGCCGAGAGTTTTATACTCTCGGCTTTCTGTGTTTGTCAAAATATTTTTAGCATAATTCCGCATCGCCAAAACCAAATTGCTCCAAACTGTTAGTTTTTGCCTGAACACAAATATATTGCAAATCGGTTTTTGATTCCATTGTTCTTACAGCCTCAGGAAGAACCTTTACACAAGACCCTTCTTTAACTTCTATAACTTCATTATCAAGTGTCATTGTGCCTTCGCCTTTTAAGAAAATGTATATTTCTTCATTTTGTATGTGTTTATGATTGAAGGGTAATTTAATTCCTGCAGGCATTGAACTGACAGAAATTTCGCAACTTGTTAAACCTAATAAATCATGCAAAAATGCTTTTCCGTTTTCATAATTTTTACCTAATTCAGCCATTGTTCCGATTTCTTCTTTTTTAAAATTTGTCATAATTTTCTCCTTTTTGTTTGATGTCTAACTATTTATTTAAAAATTTTTATATTTTTTGTAAAAGATTTTCTAAAATATCTGATTCTTCTTCTGACAGATTTTTATATAACATATCATTTAATTTATTTGAAATTTTTTCAAATACAGGTTTGAAATCTTTTCCTTTTTTAGTCAAAACTATATATGTATACCTGCTATCTTCTTGAGAAATTTTTCTTTGTAAATAACCTAATTTTTCCAGTTTATCAACTAAAACCGTAACTGTCGGTCTTGTTCTGTGAATTTTATCTGCAATATCTTTCATTGTTATTTTATCATTATGATAAAGGCAAACTAAAATATCACCATGGCTCGGTACAAGCCCATCTGCTCCGTTTTTCTTTAGTTCTTCGATAATAAAACGATTACCTTTTTCGTGAATTTTAGATATCAGTGCTAACATGTTTCTCATAAAAATATTATAGTTAGATGTCTAATTATTGTCAAGTGATATTTATGTTATAGTGACTATAGTGAAAGTGTTTATTATAAAAATAGCAGGATAGTTATAAATGACCGAAAAAGAAAAAATGTTAAAGCATCAGGAATTTTTGAAAAGAAAGAATATCGACTGTGGCTTCCTGTTTCATCATATTTGATTGAACACCCCAAAGGTAAATTCCTAATCCCGCAAGTTATAGAGTTCTAAGAATAAAAATTATTTTACATCCAAAATATGATTTATGCCGTCATACAGTTTTTGTAAATCTTTTGATATCGTGTAAGACGGGCATCTTCGCATACGATTTCCGTTGTTATAATCAAAAATAACATCATTCAACTCTTGTATAGGTTTAATAAATGTTCTTTTAAGTCTTGCTATAAGTGTAAAACCAATTATCCATATAAAAATTGACGGGAATATTATAATCCATATTCCGACAGTTTGTGTTTTCTTTGCACGCAAACCTGCCTGCTCCATTGCTAATCTGTTTAAATTCTTTTTCAGTGATATTGTATCCTGCTTCTTCCATAATCCCCTCCTAACATCAGGAAACACAATACATGAATCTGTTTCGATTTTATTAATAGTTGTATGAACTGGTAATATGCAATTAACCTCTGTTGCATTACCATTTTCTTTATCGTACTTCTCTTTTAATTCACTAAAACGCATATTCCACCTCATTTAAATTGTATAAAATTGGTAAAAAATGACATCATCTAAACAATAAACCATTATTTAACTCTTTGCTTTTTGATATTCACTAACAGATAAATTAGTACTGCTATTGATATGATAAACGCAACTATTTCGGCATATTTTAACGGAAGATTAAATCCTATTCTTTCGCTGAATATAAATGCCATAGTTATAAATACATAAAATAATGCAGGGATTAGTGTTACCCAAAAGTTTTTCTTATTTATTGCCATATATATAGTCGCGCAACAAAGAGTCGGAATTGCTATTAATTGGTTAAAGAAAGTAAAGTATTGCCAAACCATAGAAAAACTGTCGGCATTTATTTTTGCCCATACTAAAAC
This sequence comes from uncultured bacterium, assembly GCA_902774905.1. GTDB lineage: Bacteria > Cyanobacteriota > Vampirovibrionia > Gastranaerophilales > Gastranaerophilaceae > Zag111. The sequence continues at coordinate 61,421 of CACYKF010000005.1, read as the reverse complement.
CAACAAAACACAAATAACAATCGGAATAACTATAGCAAGGCGATTAATCATTCTCTTTTGTTCAAGATTCAGAGCATCTGCTATTGTGATTCTTAATCCTCTCAGGGCAGTATCCCCTGATGTTATCGGAAGTATTATTACAGCAAGAGTTACCAAAAATGCCAGATTGAGCGGTACAAATTTGTTTGCAATAATATTTACGACATTTACTGTTCCTATAAGATTTTGAGGAACCTGATTAAGACTGTAAACATCCATAGATGCTGCCGCCCAAATCATTGCTATCAATGATTCAAGGCACATCATGCCGTAAAAAATTTGTCTGCCGTCTTTTTCTTTATCAACAGCCCTTGAAATTATTGTTGCCTGTGTGGAATGAAATCCTGACAGTAAGCCGCAACTTACGGTCATAAAAAACATCGGTATAAGAGGAAGATTTTTGGGGTGTATATTAAAATTCGCAAAAGTCAGATTTTGTAAATTTACCCCGTTTATAAAAAATCCTATAAGTATAAGTCCTGTTCCCAATATTAAAAATAAACCTAAAATCGGGTAGAATTTACCTATAATTTTATTAATAGGAAAAAGAGTTGCTAATACGAAATATAAAAGTATTATGATATATGAATACAGTACAACAGGATTAGTAATTCCAAAATCACTAACTCCGAAAAATCGTTCAACAAACAAATCTCCTGCGGTGTAAACAAATACTGTAGCAAGTAAAAGAAGCATTATTGATACAATAACCATAAAAATCTTGAACGCATTTTTCCCTAAATACTTATGAATAAGTCCGGTAATTTGTGCGCCGCGATTTCTAACCGAAAGCATTCCTGCAAAATAATCGTGCACTCCGCCTGCAAATATACAGCCGACAGGAATGAGTATAAAGGCTATCGGTCCGAATAATATTCCCTGTATAGCCCCGATAATAGGCCCCATTCCCGCAATATTCAAAAGATGAATAAGTGCGTTTCTGCTTTTTGACATAGGTATAAAATCAACATTATCATTGTTCTTGTGTGCCGGAGTCAATCGCTCGTCAGGCTCAAAGATTTTATCGATATATCGGGAATAGAATATATACCCTAAAAATAAAATTATTATGCCAATTAAAAAAGTAATCATATATATATTATAGAATAATATTTAATTGATGCCAAATATTAATTTTGAAACTTAATTTGTAAATATATATATTTTGTTTGTGGTACAATTACACTAATTGGAAAATTCTGATTAGAGGATTTTATGAGAGTTATAAAACTTGAGGAGACACAATCCACCAATAATTATGCAAAAGAGCATATTACCCTGCTTGAAGACAGGAGTATTGTGCATGCCCTTCGTCAGACAAACGGCAGAGGCAGACTAAATCGCACATGGGTTGATTTAGGAGATAATAACTTATTCTTCTCTATTGTTTTAAAACCGTCAAATGCGTTTTGCCCCGTTTATTCAAATCTTACCCAATACGCATCAGTTATTTTATGCAAAATTTTTGAAAATTACGGTCTAAACCCTAAAGTCAAATGGCCAAATGATGTTATGATTGACGGATTGCGCAAGATTTGCGGGATTTTATGTGAAACAGTTATAGAAAATAACGAACTTAAAGGAATAATTTTAGGTATCGGTATAAATTTAAACGCATCAAAAAAAGATGTTGAAAATATTCCTGACAGAGTTGTTACCGCTCTTAACCTTGAAATAGGTAAAAGTGTTAATTCAGAAGTATTTTTAGATGAATTTTTAACCGAATTTTTCAAATCTTATGATGAATTTTTATCAAAAGGTTTTGAATATATAATGAATGATTACCTTAGAAGAAATTGTTTTCTTGAAAAAGATTTGAATGTTCAGGTTCTAAATAGCGTAAAATCCGGCTATGCAAAAGGAATAAATAATAACGGAGAACTTATTTTGCAGACCGAAGATAACAAAGATTTGATATTAAACATAGGAGATATATTATGAACAATTTTGAAAACGGGTTGGCATTATTGCTTATCGGAATGGGTACTGTTTTGGCATTCCTTACGGTGCTTATATTTGCGATGGGTATAATGTCAAAAATTGTGGGATGGTTGAATAAAATTTTCCCTGAAACAGTTGAAGAAGTTAAATCAACTGCAAAAAAAGTTGCTTCAAATGTTGACGAAGCAATAGCAGTAGCAATAGCGGCAATAATGGCAAAAAGAGGTTAAATTTAATTAATAATGAAAGGATATATATATGAGTAAAAAACTTATTAAAGTAATGGATACCTCATTTAGAGATGGTTTCCAGTCTGTTTACGGAGCAAGAGTTTTTGTTGATGACTTTATTCCTGCTCTGCAATCTGCGGTAAAAGCAGGTTTAAGACACTTTGAAGTTGCAGGCGGTGCAAGATTTCAGTCCCCGATTTTTTACTGCAACGAAAACGCTTTTGAAACAATGGACAAAATCAGAGCCGCAGTTGGTCCTGATATTAATTTGCAATCTTTATCAAGAGGGGTAAATGTTGTCGGGTTGGATTCTCAACCTCGTGATGTTATTGATTTGCATGCAAAAATGTTTGCAAAACACGGTGTTACAACAGTCAGAAACTTTGATGCCCTTAATGATGTAAACAACTTATTATATTCAAGCCAATGTATTAAAAAACACGGCTTGAAACATGAAGTAACTATCACAATGATGGAACTTCCTATCGGTTGTCAGGGGGCTCATGATGTTGAATTTTATGAAAGAGTATTACGCTCAATCTTAGATGCGGGAATTGAATTCGATTCATTGGCATTTAAAGATGCTTCAGGTACATCAGCGCCGAGAAAAGTATTTGAAACAGTAAAAAGAACAAGAGAAATATTAGGTGAAGGTGCAGATATTCGTTTCCATTCACACGAAACTGCAGGTACAGGTTTGGCGGCATATTTGGCAGCATTAGAAGGTGGTGCAAATTGTATCGACTTATCAATGAAACCTGTTTCGGGCGGAACTGCTCAGCCTGATATCGTTTCTATGTGGCATGCACTCAAAGGCACAGAATACGATTTGGGTATTGATGTTGAAAAGATTTTGGAAACGGAAGAAATCTTTAAAGAATGTATGAAAGATTACTTCTTACCGCCTGAAGCAATGGCAGTTAATCCTATGATTATCCAATCGCCTTTACCTGGAGGTGCTTTGACAGCAAATACTCAAATGCTTCGTGATAACAATCTGATGGATAAATACCCTGAAGTTGTTGCAGCAATGAAAGAAGTTGTTGAAAAAGGCGGTTTCGGAACATCTGTTACTCCTGTTTCTCAATTCTATTTCCAACAGGCATTTAATAACGTAATGTTCGGAGCGTGGAAGAAAATTGCCGAAGGTTACGGCAAAATGGTTCTCGGATATTTCGGTAAAACTCCATGCGCTCCGGATCCTGAAGTCGTAAAAATTGCTCACGAACAGTTAGGACTTGAGCCGACGACTGAAACGGTTGTTGATTTGAATGATAAAGATCCGAATAAAGGTTTGGAAGTTGCTAAAAAACGCCTTGAAGATGCAGGATTGGAAGTTAATGATGAAAACTTATTTATCTCTGCCGCTTGTAAAGAAAAAGGTATTCTGTTCTTGCAGGGTAAAGGTACAATCGGTGTTCGTAAGAATGAAAAATCATCAGAACCTAAATCAGATGCAGGCAACGATACAAACGGTTATACGGTTACATTAAACGGCAAAAAATATGCAGTTGCTTTGGAAGGCGATAAGGCTACAGTTAACGGTAAATTGTATGATTTTAGCGTTAAAGAAGGTATCGAGGCTAAGGCAAATGTTGACGGTGAAGGTACTCCTGTCAAGGCTGCACTTCCTGGAAATGTATTGAAAGTTCTTGTATCGGAGGGTGACAGCATTTCAGAAGGTGATGTAATTGCAGTTGTTGAGGCAATGAAGATGGAAACAGAAATTAAATCACCTGTGTCCGGTACTGTTAAATCGGTCGAAATTGAAGTAGGTAATAAAGTCCAAAACGGACAAGTATTGGTAACAATCGGTTAGGGGGTTTTGGATGGAAATTACAGATGGTTTAATAAATCTGTGGCAAAATACGGGGATTTATAACCTGATATTGTCACCTGACCCGAAACTTAGCGGAGTTGAACAATTCCTGCATGTATTCGGTCACCCGATAATGCTTTTGATATGCTTATTCCTTTTATGGTTAGGTATTAAAAAGCAGTATGAACCGCTATTGATGGTTCCTATCGCTTTTGGCGGAATTTTATCCAATATCGCATTTTTAGACCCGAATGAAGCAATTGCCGGTCCGAACGGATTTTTGGGTATAATATTTAATTTTGGTATTGATAAAGGCTTATTCCCATTGATAATCTTTATGGGGGTAGGTGCAATGACAGACTTTGGTCCGTTGATTGCGAATCCAAAAACTGCGCTCTTAGGTGGTGCGGCTCAGTTTGGTATATTCGGTGCTTTGCTTATGGCATTGTGCTTATTTGGGTTTACGCTTCCGCAGGCTGGTGCTATCGGTATTATTGGAGGCGCTGACGGTCCGACATCAATTTATGTTACCCGCTCGCTTGCACCTGAATTATTAGGAGCAATTGCGGTTGCTGCATATTCATATATGGCATTGGTACCAGTTATTCAGCCACCGATTATGAAATTATTTACTACAAAAGAAGAACGTGTCATTCAAATGGAACAGTTAAGACCTGTTTCTAAAAGGGAAAAAATCGTGTTCCCGCTTATCGTTCTGTTTATGTGTATAATCTTGTTACCGTCTGCATGTCCTTTAGTCGGGGCATTCACTTTCGGTAACTTGTGTAAAGAATGTGGTGTCGTTGACAGATTATCGGATACTATGCAGAATGCTTTAATTAATATAGTTACGATTTTCTTAGGCTTGACAGTCGGTTCAAAATTATCTGCGGATCATTTCTTAACAGTTCAGACATTATTTATTCTTGTACTTGGTATTTTGGCATTCTCATTTGCAACGGGTGCAGGGGTATTGATGGCAAAATTTATGAACCTGTGCGAAATTATTGCCGCTAAAATCGGTAAAAGAGAACCAAAACTTATTAACCCGTTAATCGGTTCTGCAGGAGTATCTGCGGTTCCTATGGCTGCAAGAGTATCAAATAAAGTCGGTTTGGAATACAATTCTCAAAACTATCTTTTGATGCACGCTATGGGCCCTAACGTATCAGGTGTCATCGGCTCTGCCGTTGCCGCAGGTATTTTGCTTGCATTATGTAAATAGTTATTTATTACATTATATAAAAAAGAGGAAGGCATAAAGCATTCCTCTTTTTTTTTAATATTTTGCTATGTAAAGTTATTGCATTTATAAAGTGTTTATAATACAATAATTATCATGAAAATTGTGAAAATATTAACCCCGTTAGATGTGGCAGCAAAGTCACTTTTCAAAGACTCAATAGGGAACGACTTGGGAAAAACTAAACATTGTAAATTTGCAAATATTTCTGATTCTGATATATTTGTGAGTTCAGGTAAGGCAAAGATAACATCAAGAAACAGAAGAAAGTGGTAATATGCTAAAAAAAGTTGTAATATCTTATCCTGAAATATTTGATGAATTAAAAAAATATTTTACAGATAAAGATGTTGAACTTGTTGTTTTTGATAAAGACAACCCTCAATATGATGCTGATTTGTTGGTGTTTTTTGATAATTATGATTGTGTTTTAAAAGGTGAAAATTTTATAAATGTTCATCCGTCCATATTACCTGCTTATGAGGGTAAAGATGCAATTTTTAGTGCGTTTAAAGACGGTGTAAAAGTAAGCGGAATAACAGTTCATTCAAAAGACAAAATTATTGCGCAATACCCTGTTCTTATTGGACTCGATACTCATATAGATGATTTTATAAGTGAAATTCATTCAGTTGCATCAAAACTTTTGCCCGTTGTAATAGATTCAATTTTAAATGATAGAGTCTTTGATTTTTGCGATTTATTTTCTAATCCATGCCACAAGTCCGGCGGTTGTTCGGGATGCGGTGGTTGTCATTAAGGATTGTAAATAAAAGATTAAATTTCGCAAAAATTATTTTTACAGGGTTTAATCTATTATAATATGCAATAAGGATATGTCATGCAAATTTCAAAGATAGAAAACAACTTATCATTTGAGGCAAGAATAAAAATTAATAAACCGAAAATTGAAAGTAAATTGTTAAAAAGTACAGGTATTTCTTTAGTTTCCGGTGGAAGTTCATCTATTATGACAGGGGCATCATCAGGGGCTGATATGATTGTTCATAATTCAAACTCTGCGATTCCTTTTGCGCAGCATAGTTCTTCATTATTTGATCAATTTTTTGAATACGGGCATAAAATATTAAATTTGTTTGTGAATAAAGGTTATCAGCATAACGGATATGATGCGTCATTCTTCTCCGGTACTATGTCAAGTACTGGTACAGGAACTTATTCGCAAGGAATGAATACTCTTATAAAAGGAATAGAAAAAGATTATAAAAGTAAAATACCAACATAGTATAAATACAAATGCAGGTCTGAATAATTAATAATACAATTTTATAAATACAACTATTTTACTATATCTTTAATTTGCGGACTTTGTTCCACATAAGTACCAAGTTGTTTTGAAGCCTGACGATATGAATTAATCGTATTTGAACCGCCTAAGCATCCCCCCGGACATGCCATAACTTCAATCAAATCGCCCAATTCACATTTTCCGTTTTTGGCAAATTTTTTCAAATCTCGGATGCCTGATTTATCAAGTCCGTTGATTACATAAGGTTGTGCTTTGTCTTTATCCTCAAGTAAAGAGTTTACGGCCTGAGCAACTCCGCCCGTGACGGCAAAGTTTCTTGCTTGAGCGGAGGATTTTGTTACAAATTCTGATTCTTCACACTCTGCAACCTGAATATTCAAAGCAACAAACCACGCTCCAAGTTCTTCAAAACTCAATACATAATCAATATTCGGATTTTTGCTTGCTTCAGTACGCTTTGCAACGCAGGGGCTGAAAAATACAGTTGCATACTCCGGATGCTCTTTTTTAACAAGTTCTGCCGTATAATATGCCGGAGTTTTTGTTGTTGAACGATATTTATCAATTTCAGGAATATGTTTTTCAACTAATTCGTTATAAGCTGCGCAGCAAGAAGTTGTCATAAACGGTGCGCCGTTTTCTTTTACTCTTTCCTTAAATTCTTCGGATTCGTTTTTTGTTGTAATATCTGCCCCTTGAGCGACTTCCACAACATCGGTAAATCCAAGTTCCAAAATTGCTTGTTTTAATTGGGCAGGAGTGCATGGTAACTGTCCCATAATTGCCGGTGCAAGCATTGCAACAACTTTTTTACCGCTTTTTATATTTTTTAAAATATCAATAATCTGACTTTTTTTGTGAACTGCTCCAAATGGACAAGCACTAACACATTTTCCGCAGGAAATGCATTTTTCAAAATCAATTTTTGTTAATCCGTCTTCGTCTTTTGCAATTGCCCCGACAGGACAAGCATTTTCGCACGGAACAATTATTTTTGTAATAGCCTGAAACGGACATACCTGAGCGCATAATCCGCAACTTTTACATTTTGACTGGTCAATTCTTGACTTCCCGTCAACAACCTTTATTGCCCCAAATTTGCAGGCGCTTTCGCAAGGTCTTGCAACACAACCCTGACACAAATCAGTAACATGTATTCTTGCCGGTACACATTCGTTGCAGGCTGTTTGTAATAGTGTCAAAGGATGTTGTTCGGGTTTTTCTCTTTTTGTTGCCTTATCTGCTAAGTCAGATAAAAGTTCATAATCTTTTGCTTCTTCAATGTCAAATCCCAAGCCTGCAATTACTCTGTCTCTTAAAATTGCGCGCTCTTTGTGAATACAACATCTGTAAGGCACTTCACTACCTTGCGGACGCATTTTATATGGTATCAATCTGACATCTTCTTCGTAATTGTTACCTAAGTACGATCTGATAAGTCTTACCAAAATTTCGCGTTTAAGATGTGAAGTTTGTTTATTTGGGGTATTTATACTCATATCATTATCCTTCTTACTATTCTCACTTTATTCTAATTATCTCATGAAAATATTATTTTACAAATTTGTTAATAATAAAAAGGTCGTACATAATGTACGACCTTTTAGCAAATTTTTAAGATATCCAAGTCAATTAAATATCCGCATCTGACGATGAATCTAAGATATCTGTCTGTCCGACATTTTTAGTTTTTTCTATTGGAACAGGTGCTTTTGCAGTTGCAGGTGCAGTAGCGACAAATTGCGGAACTATATCAATTTTAGGTATAGATACCTGTTTCTGAGGCTGAGCTTGTGCCACCTGAGCGGCTTGAACAGGAGCCTGAGGTTGTTTTTGCGCTAACTGCTTTTTCGCTTTTTGTTCTTTGTTGTAAGCAACTACCGCCGGGTCTGTATGAGCCTTTAAGTAGTAATAGTCAGACATTATTTGAGATACAAATCTTTTTGTTTCTCTGAACGGAGGGATTGCATTGTATTTTTTTACATTTGCAGGCCCTGCGTTGTAAGCGGCTACTGCAAGTTCCATAGAGCCAAACATTTTGTACATGGATTTGTAATACATAATTCCTGCTTTGATGTTGTCATCAAGAGAATATGGATTCAAACCCATTCTCCTTGCCGTTGACGGCAATAACTGAAATACTCCGACTGCACCGTGAACACTTCTGGCTTCGTGTCTGAAACCGGATTCTGTTTTTGCGATGCTGAGTGTAATTGCGGGGTCAACCCCCATTTCGACAGAATACTTGACTATTGCCGCTTTCACCGTATCCACACTGGCCGCATTCGCTTGTGAAAATAACATTAAAACCAATGCTACGGCTAAGAGTAATAATTTTTTTAAAGTCAAAATAAAATCCTCAAAGTTGTAAATTGAAAATTCTCAAAAAGTTACTTTTACTGTCTAAATTAATAAACTTTTCACTTTTTTTGAATGTGATTATGTTGTCATTGTATTACAAAAATTTAAAATTTCAAGTCTTTTTTTATAAATAAAAAATCCTTAATAGCGAAAACCCTCTCACAGCGTGACTTTTACTTGTAAAAAATTAGTGTAAATTTTACATTAATTTTGTCAATATCAGTCTTTATTTTTTAAATTGTCAGGCAAAAATTTTTCTTTAAATTTGTATTTTTTATCATGTGTATCATAGGAATAAATTTTGTATTCTTTTCCGTCTGTTGAAATTTTTATGGAATTAAGTAAATCGGTTCTTAAAATTTTGGTATTGCGTAAAGTATCCAGTGTTCCTTTGTTTGGATGTCCAAATGTATTTATTCCTGTAGAAATTAAAGAAATTTGATTATTCAAATGATTTATCATTTCTTTGTTGACGACATTTGGTCCACCGTGATGACCGACTTTCAGAACTTCAATATGGCGCGGAATATTTTGCTTTATTTGTTCAAAGGCTTCAACCCCTGCATCTCCCATAAAAATCATATCAAAATTTTTGTAAGACAAAAGTGTAATAATTGAGCATCCGTTACTCTCATCTTTCCCTTTAATATCAGCCTTATAGGTATAGATTTTTAAATCCGGTTCTTCGTAAATCAATTTATTGTTTTTAGCAATTTCCCATTTTTGTTTATTTTCTTTTGCGGTTTTAAATATATTTGCAGCAGTTTGGGTTTCTGTTTTTGTACTGTTTAAATAGAGTTTTTTAATTTTTGTATTTGTCAAAAATTCAGGTGTCCCGCCTGAATGGTCGTTGTCAAAGTGTGTAACGATAAGCCCTTCAATATTTTTAATTCCATAATCTTTTAAATATTTGAGCATAATTATTTTAGCCTGTGAATTTCCGCTTTGGTAAGGTTTTTTGCCCGTATCAATAAAGAAATATTTATTTTGGGGTGTTTTAATCATAAAACTGTCGGCATTTCCGACATCAAAAGCGATAACTTCAAGATTTTTATTCGGGATGTTTACTGTAGATATGAGTAAAACCGAAGAAACGCAAATGACAGTAATAAAGGCCTTTTTGTATTCGTTATATTTAACAAGTAGTGAAACACAAATAAGCATAATATAATAAATTGAAATTTGTATAACATTTGGATGTGTAGTCTGGATAAGACTGTGCGGCAGACTTCCAAAGAAATCAGAAATTACAATAAGCGTGCTTATCAGATAGTTATTAATAAAATCCGAACTTATACATACAATATCTGCAACAGGCTGGAATATAGCAAGAACAGAACTTATAAATCCCGTAAAACTTATGACAATTAAAAGAATTGAGGATGTTATATTTGCAAGAATAGAATACAAACTGAATGTATTAAAATAAAACATCTGAATAGGAGCAACCCAGATTTGTGCAACAATGGGAATTAGTATAATAGATATTACTTTATCCGGCACATTGTCCCATTTTTTTATAATAATGTTTGCGGTAGTCAAAAGCCCGAAAGTTACAAGAAATGACAGTTGAAATCCAACATCATTTATATAAGCGGGATTGTATAAAAGCATAAGTATTGCGACAAAAGATAGCAGAGAAATTGAATGAGCATCTCGGTCTATGAGTTTTCCTGCAAGTACAAATAAAAGCATTAAAGATGCCCTGACAACAGAAGCCCCAAGTCCGGTCATAAGTGTATAACCGATGACAAGAATCATTCCTGTTATAACTTTTGGTTTATAGGGAACTCTGAAAAATGTCATTATGAAGAACCAAAATGAAAAAATAAAACCCACATTCATACCCGATGCCGCAAGTATGTGCAACAATCCTGAATTGATAAATGAATTTTTTATGTAATCCGGCGGTGCAACCGCATCATCTCCAAAAACTATCCCGCCCAATATTTCTAAATTCGGGCTTTTCAAATATTTTGAATGTGTTTTTAGTACGGAATTTCTTATATTATTCAGGTCATATAAAAATTTCCATTTCGGGGTCATTTTTTCATTGTGAATTTTTAAGTTTTCGCCTTTAGAATAAATAACAGTAAAAACTCCAAAATTTTTAAGGTAAGAACTATAATCGAACTGTGACGGATTTGTTGACCTGAACGGTTGTCGCAAATTCCCGTTTATTGTAATTTTTTGTCCGATATTAAGTTTTGAAATTTCTTTTTCCTCTGCGCTGACGGTTAAAAGTGTTTTTCCTTTAACTTCTTTATCTCCGGCTTTTTCAACCTTAAAGAAAAATTTTACTTTCCCTTTCTCTGCACTGTTAGGAATACTGATAATCTGTCCGTAAAAATCCGTATTAGCAGGAGCAAGACTAATAAGTTCGTCAGACTCTTTTACTTTTAAAAAAGTAATTGCAAAACCAAAGTAAAATATAAATGCCAAAATTAAAACTCTTTTTATATCAAATATTCTTATGATAAGTAAAATACAAAGAACAATTGTAATAATACCTGCGCTTAACAATTCTTTTTGCGAAAAGTATGACATAATTCCGCACATAAAAAACAGTGAAGCCATGCACATTACAAAATTTCTGTTTTGTAATAAATCGTTTATTTTATCCCTGTCAAACATAATTCCAACGGATAAATGATAACATAAAATAATCTTGTGCAAAATTATAAAAAGTGATATAAGTATATTATGCTTTATAATGTTTAAAGAGTGAACAGTGTTTTTTAAGAGGTAATTTTGTATGGGCGATTCTACTCCTTTTTATATAGATGATTTTTTAAGACAGGCTGTTACTGTCGGGGCTTCAGATATTCACCTTATGATTGGGGAACGACCTGCAATAAGAGTCGCAGGGCAAATAATGAGAATAAATCTTCCGCCATTGACAGAAGAAGATTTGATGCAGACCATAGATAAAATTTCACCGGAACACTTAAAAGACAGAATTTCAAGGTTTTTTGATATAGATTTTTCTTATGAAATCCCGAAATTTTCAAGATTCAGGGTAAATTTGAGCCATCAACTTGCAAAAAATGCGATAGTTTTCAGGGTAATTCCTTATTATATAAAATCATTTGAGGAACTTAATCTGCCTAAAACAATAGAAAATTTTGCTGATTTTAATAACGGTATAGTCTTGATTACAGGTCCGACAGGTTCGGGAAAATCAACTACAATTGCGTCTTTGATTGATTATATAAATGAAAAATATGCAAAACATATTGTTACAATTGAAGATCCTGTCGAATTCATTTTTACGAACAAAAAATCAATTGTTTCTCAAAGACAATTGCTGATTGATACTCCGTCATTCACTGACGGTATCAAATATGCGTTAAGGCAAGACCCTGATGTAATCTTTATCGGAGAAATCCGTGACAGAGAAACTGTTGAAGCAGCCTTAAATGCTGCCGAAACAGGGCACATGGTTGTATCAACAATTCACACAAATGATGCAGTGCAAACTGTCAATAGAATAGTAAACTTCTTTGAACCGGGAGAACGAAATTTTATAAGGCAGCAATTATCAAATACTTTGCGCGGTACTATAGCACAGAAACTTGTTCCTACTGTTGATGCCGATACAAGATTACCGGCTCCGGAGGTACTTGTTGTTACTCCGCCTGTTATTGATTTTATTGCAAAAGATGAACTTGAAAGAGTATATGACCTTGTAAAACAAGGTTCATATAATAACATGGTTACTATGAACATGTCTTTATACAAATTGTATGAAGAAGGTCATATAACAAAAGAAACCGCCCTTTATTATTCTGATGCAAAGTCTGAACTTGAACAGATGATAAGGGGTGTTTATCACGGGACAGGGGTTAATAATAAAGTTTAATCTCTTAAATTACTTGGGAAGAAGATGCAAAATAATTATGTGACGGATGCTATAAATTTAAAGTCCTATAATCTCAGTGAATCTGACAAGATAATTGTCATGTATTCCAGAGAAAAAGGACTTATAAAAGGGATAGCAAAAGGAGTAAAAAAAACAAAAAGTAAACTCGGCGCAAGAATGGATTGTCTTGTTGCAAATACTGTTATGCTTCATCAGGGCAAAACTTTTAACACAATTTGTCAGGCTGAAAGTATTAATACTTTCAAACAAACAAGAACCGATTTGGATAAAATTTTTTACTCAATGTATATCGCTGAAGTTGTTCATAATTTCGGACTTGAAGATGATCCATCGTCCAATGAAATTTATAATCTTTTATATGGTGCGTTGGGCAAAATTTCTGAAGCGCAAAATAAGGTTCAAATTATGATTACAGTCATAAAGTTTCAGTTAAAAATGATGACGGAGGCTGGTTTTTCGCTTGAATTCGACTCTTGTCTTAATTGTAAGCATCAAACAAGCGGGCAGACAGTTTATTTCGTTTCTGAATTGGGTGGGATTGTTTGTCATGATTGTGCTAATACGGTACCTTATACAAAAAAACAAATGCCTGCGAAATTGTGCGAATTTTTTAAACAAATGGCAAAAAATGATTTTGATGTAATTGGGGAATTTGAGCAAAAAGCAAATGAAAAAGTTTGCGAAGTTACCTTTGAACTCTTAAAAGAATATATTGAGAATAAATGCTCCAAGCGAATAAAATCTTCTAAAATTTTATCAGAAATTCCTGCATAATTATTAAAATTATCTTAATAATTGTCTATTTGACCGTCTTTGTAATATAATTATCATGTATTATTTAAAGACGAGGGACAAAGGATGACAAGATTTGATTGCGGTGAAGTTATAACGGCTATGGTCACGCCTATGAACGCAAAAGGCGAAATTGACTATGACGGAGCCGAAAAACTTGCCAAATATTTAGTTGAAAACGGCAGTGATGCTATTTTGGTTGCCGGTACAACAGGGGAATCTCCGACACTGACAAATGAGGAAGAAAGAGAACTTGTAAGCACCGTAAAACATGCGGTAGCAAACAAGGCAAAAATTATTTTAAGCGCAGGCTCAAACTCGACAAAAACAGCGGTTGAATTCTCCAAAAATGCTCAAAAAGAGGAAGCAGATGCAATTTTATCGGTCGTTCCTTATTATAATAAACCAAATCAGTTAGGCTTGCTAAGTCATTTTGAAGCAATTGCGAAATCAACTGATTTGCCGATAATTCTTTATAACATTCCGTCAAGAACAGGTATAAGTATTGAACCTTCAACGGTTGCATATCTTGCTTCAACCTATGAAAATATTGTAGGTATAAAGCAGAGTTTAGGCGATATGGATAAAGTGACGGAAATAAGAAGTTTTTGTCCTGACAGTTTTGCAATTTATTCCGGAGATGACAGTTTAACTCTGCCGATGCTTTCACTTGGCGCAAGAGGGGTAATTTCTGTTGCTTCTCATTTGTTCGGAACTGAAATAAAATCAATGATTAGAAACTTTAAGTCAGGCGATGTTCTTGTTGCAAGAAATATGCATAAAAAACTTTATCCTGTATTCAGGCAGTTATTTATGGCTCCGAACCCTATTCCTGTCAAAGCCGCTTTAAAATATAAAGGCTTGATAGAAGAATATGTTAGAAGTCCGTTGGTTACTTTGAACGAAGATGAAAAAATAGTTCTTTTCAGAGTAATTGATCAAGTCAAACAAGAACTTGAAAACGGAGAATAGTTTTTGAGTGAATAGTGAGTAGTGAATTGTGAATAGGTGTTTTCGCTGATGCTCATATTCAACAATCTGAAATTTGTAAGGGTTAATTCACGATTCACATTTGATAGTAATTAGTATATTATACATATAAGAGGGTAGAAAATTGAAAAACAAATTAATTATGTTCTGGGTTATTGTTGCGATAGTAATTGCATCCATAATTACTGTTTGCAAAATGCCTACAAAATTAGGACTTGATTTGGTCGGCGGTTCAAGAATTGTTCTTGAAGCACAGACAACAAATTCAATCAGAAAAATTACTCCCGATACAATGAATCGTTTGCAAACCGCTATTGAAAAGCGTGTAAACAAACTTGGGGTATCGGAAACAAGTGTTGCTCAAGTTGGTGACAAAAGATTATTAATTGAAATTCCGGGGGTTATGAATTCTAAAGAAGCGGAAAAAATTCTTGGTAAAACCGCACAATTAGAGTTTAAACAGCCTGTAATGGACGGAAATATTCAGGCCCGTGACCCGAAAACGCATGCACCGGTATGGGAAAGTGCAAAAACTGCTGAAGGTGAAACTTTAACAGGTGAAGATTTAAAAGATGCAAATATCGGCACAAATCAGGCAGGTCAATGGACTGTTTCATTGGAATTTAATTCAAAAGGTGCTCAAAAATTTGGTGAATTAACAGAAAAATGGGTTGGTAAACCTATGGCAATCTATTTTGACGGAGAAGAAATTTCCGCACCTGTAATCAATGAACCTATTTATGGCGGAAGGGCTGAAATTTCAGGCGGTGGTGAATCAGGATTTTCACCTGAAGAAGCCAAAGAAATGGTTGATTTGCTAAAAGCGGGTGCTTTGCCTGTTCCATCACAAATTATTCAGGAAAATACAGTCGGACCTACTTTGGGTGCAGTTAGTATCGACAAATCCAAAACCGCAAGTATGATTGGTATTGGACTTGTAATGTTATTTATGCTTTTGATGTACAGATTACCGGGATTTATTGCAGATATTGCATTAATTATTTACGGTTTAATCTTGTTTGCATTATTCAAAGCGTTTGGCGTTGTTTTAACTCTTGCAGGTATTGCAGGGTTTGTATTGAGTATAGGTATGGCGGTTGATGCCAACATTCTTATCTTTGAACGAACAAAAGAAGAGTTAAGGGCAGGACGAAATCTGTTTACTGCAATAAACTCCGGTTTTGATAGAGCCTGGACAAGTATTATCGACTCAAATATGACTACAATGCTTACCTGTGTAATCTTGTATTTCTTAGGTACAAGTGTTGTTAAAGGTTTTGCTTTGACGCTGTTTATCGGTATTATTGTTTCATTGTTTACGGCAATTACCGTTACAAGAAACTTTATGCATTTGATATTCGGTACAGGCGAACTCAAATATCCGGGGTTATTCGGTTTGAGAAAAGAAGAAATCGGGCAGGCTGCGGTATTTGAAGAAACAAAACGCGAAAAAGCAAGATTTGGTATATTAGATTAAGAGTAAGAGGTAGATAAAAATGTTTAATTTTAATAAGAACGGAATACATGTTGTCAAGTACAGAGTTCTATGGATGTGTTTATCAGCCGTATTGCTCTTACCCGGCATCGTTGCAATGATTTATTCTATGATAAATTATCCGACACATTCACCCGTAAAAGTCGGAATTGATTATACGGGCGGTTCGATTTTGCAATACGAAACAAGTGCAAATGTTGACCATAAAGATGTCGGAACTATTCAGACAAATTTAACTAAAGCGGGTGTGCCAAGTGCTTATGTTCAGGTGCTCAAAGGTACATCAAAAGATGAAAAGGATAATGCGACATCAATGATTTCAGTCAGAACCAAATTTATTGACGAAGGTTCTGATATGGCAGATAAAATTGCCGGTGTTATCAAAAAAGATTACAAAGATGCGCAAATGGTTCAGTTCACATCTGTCGGACCGACATTGAGCAGTGAACTTTTCAGAATGTCATTTATAGCATTACTTGCCGCTATAATCGGGATTATTGCTTATATTTCATTCAGATTTGAATTTAAGTATGCGGTGAGTGCTATTTTGGGATTGATACATGATGTTTGCTTTGTAATGGGTGCATTTTCACTTTTGGGATTATTTTTCAATGTTGAGGTTGACGGTTTGTTCCTGACTGCGATGCTTACGGTTATCGGTTATTCAGTAAACGACACAATTGTTGTTTATGACCGTATCAGAGAAAACCTCAGATATAACGGAAAGAAAATGTCGTTTGGTGAAATTGTAGACGCATCAGTTCAGCAGACTTTGACAAGAAGTATCAATACATCAATGACAACATTTTTGGCATTGGCGGCATTGTATTTCTTTGGCGGAGTGACAACAAAAGACTTTGTCTTGGCTATGATGCTCGGTGTCTTGATAGGTACATATTCAAGTATCTTCTTCTGCTCAATGCTTATTGATTTCTGGACAGAAAGAGCAAATGCACCGAAAAAACCTGCTATTGCGGATTAGAATTATGGCAAATATGCCTAACTTAATAACAAAAAAGAAGATTAGATTTTAAATCTAATCTTCTTTTTTGTTATTAATCTAATGAACCGGTTTTTGCTAATTTTTCCCAATTCTTAAACGCTTCTTCTGTATATTTGTTACCATCTTGGTCTACATATACAGTATTACCTGTTTCAGGATTTATGCCGTAGTATCCTTTTATTTTAGGTTCACCTTGTCCAACTTGCAGTGTTGTTTCTGTTCCCGTACCAACCAATTTTTTTGCAAATTCTATATCGCTTCTACTTCTTCTGAAAATTTCATCCTGAATTTTATTTATTTGCTCATTATCTCCTAATTCTTGCGCACCTTTAAGTGCATTTTGTAAGTATTGATCTGAAACCTTTGTTAAATCTTTCATTGTACTTGATATAGTAACTCCTTGACTTGTATTCCCCTGAGTTGCAGAATTATGTGTCACAGGAGAGTTATCAGTTGGTTGTGGATTTGTAACTGTAGTAGAACCTGGTTTTGTCCCATCTTCAGAGATGTTTGCAGGTTGGCTTGACATCATGTTGTTTGCTTTTTCAAGGTTTTTAATTGTATAAGATTGATTTTTGCTATTTTTAAATGTTGTCTCACCTGCGCATGACAATGATGACACTAATTGCCCTAATTGAGTATATAATCCTGTACGCTGTGCCATAAGTCCGTTCAATTTATTTGCACGTTTTTCATCTTTTTTGTCATACTTATCAGGACTCTTATCAGATTGCATTAATTCATTTATTTCTTTATTCAATTTCTCAAGTTTTTGCATAGTCTTGCCTAATTCTTCATCTTGAGATTTTGCCAAATCGTATTTTTTATCTTTCATACCGTCTTCGGCTTTTTTCATATCCTCAATTTCAGTTTTCTTTGATTTTAAACTGTCAATTGTATTTTGTGCTTCTGTTGATATTTGATCAACTGCCTTTTCTGCCGCTTCTATTTGTTTTTTCTGGTCTTCTAATTCTTTAACTTCTTTTTCAAGTTTTTCGATTTTTCCTTTTAATTCGTTGATTTGTGATGTTTTACTCCCATCACTATTTGCGCTTTCTAATGTACTTAATTCTGCTTTAGATCTGTCTAAATCACCTTTTTTAACTGTAAGTGTACCTGATATTTGACCTGATTTTTCTGAAATTTTTGCTTTTGCTTGTACTAAATCATTTGTTTTATAGTCACCTATTTTTTGGATATCTTGTTCGATTGTTTTTGCGCTGCCTTCTAAATCTTCAGGATTTAATTCTGATAAAGTAAAGGCGGATTTATCTATTTCAACTCCGGCAAGTTTCATACCATCAGAAACGCCTTCTCCGCCAAGAATTTCATCAACATTAGCGGTTGCTTTTGTTCCGACTTCTTTATAATCAGTATTAAGGTTTGCTTTCTTTTGGGCTATTTCATTTTCAATTTTATTGACTTCTGCAAATGATTTAGCTCCAGAAAGAGAACTTGTAAAGTTGCTGCTTGTTATTGTTGTTGCAGTGTTGCTTAAATTTGTCTTATCTAATAGCGTATCACCAATATTTTGCTGAACATTTGTATTACTTCCAAATAGTCCCATATTTTTTGCTATTCCGCCAAGTTGCAACAGCATATTAATGGCACTTCCGACACCCATACCGGTATTGAATGCATTAGAGGTTCCCATTGTAAAGTTTTTATTATAACTTACTCCTGAATATGCAGGAATACCTCCACCGCCGACAAATCGCATGTTTTGTCCGTTTAAAGCCCTGCTTAATGCAGATGAACTTGCATATCTTGGAGCACCACCTATTCTGTTGGCTGGTGTAAATAATAAATTAGAGCCAAATGTATAATTACTGCTTTTTACCATTGCAGCCGCAGAGCCTCTGTTTGCCGCTACATTTGCAGCCACAGATTTAGCACTGAAGTTAGATTTTAACTTCAGACCGCCACTATTCAGTTGTCGTATGGCGTTCATACTCATATCTGACTCTCTCTGTTATTTTTCTCTCATGTATATAAAAAAAAACGGAAAGCACTGATTTCACATGCTTTTCGTTTTGTTACATTTATTTACAATTATCTTAAAATTATATGTATTTTAGTATTTTACTTAAATCTTTTTCTTCAACAATAATATTTGCATTTTCTTTTAATATAGGCTTTGCGCAAAATGCAACTCTTTTACCTGAATATTTAAACATACTCAAATCATTTGCGCCGTCACCTACGGCTATTGTATTTTCAGGTGTCACATCAAGTATTTTTTGCAGTCTTTGTAACATTTGCCCTTTTGAATCGTTAAACATCATTTCACCGCCGACAAGTCCTGTCAATACCCCGTCTTTTGAGTGTAAAATATTTGCAAATTCTCCGTCTAAACCAAGTTTATGTGCAAATAATGTTGTTGCATTTCTGAACCCGCCCGAAAAACAAACCACTTTATATCCTTTTGCTTTTAGCCCTGAAACAACTTCCTCTGCTCCGTTCATAAGCGGTAATTTTGCACATATTTCATTAATTTTATCTACAGGAAAACCTTTCAGAAAGGACACGCGTTCTGTCAAACTCTCAAAAAAGTCTAATTCCCCGCGCATAGCCCTGTCTGTAATTTCTTTAACTTTATCGCCAATATCGATTTCTTTGGCAAAAAATTCTAAAGTTTCGCCATCCATCAGAGTTGAATCAAAATCAAATACCGCAAGTTTGTTTGTCATTTATTAAGCCTCTCTCCCTATCCTCTCCCCAAAGAGTGAGAGGGTTGTTTAGTGCAAGTTAAGTCATAGTGTTCCGCTTAATTATTCCCTATCGGTGGTATGAAAACCTTGTTATACGGTAAGGTTTACATATTTAGGATTATGAACACCGTCGATTTTGGCAATTTCATTTAATACTTCGCTTCCGACAGCACTATCAGTATTGATAACCATTATTGATTCTGTTTCATGTTTGTCGTTTTTCTGAACAACATTCATTGAACTGATATTTATACCTTTTTCACCGATAACCTGCGCTACTTTTGCAATCATAGACGGTTTGTTTGTGTGAGGTACAATCAGAACATGTTTCTCCGGTCTGATACTTGTCTGGTAGTAATTTATTTTTACGATTCTTGGAACATCTTTTGTAATCAACGCACCTGCAACTACTGTTGTTTCTTTATCGGTTGTTAATCTGACAGTAATTCTCCCTGCCAAATTTGTATTTGCTTTTGAATGTGTTGAAATGATACTAATTCCACGCTTTTTGGCAATTAATGGTGCATTGACATAATTTACCCCTTCAAGTTTTGAAGATAAAATGCCTTTTAATATTGCAACTTCAAGCGGTTGAATATCCAAATCAGCCAAATCGCCGTCTGCAGAAATTTCAATAGTCTGAACTGCACCGTTTGACAGTTGAACTGCAAGTTCACCTGTGTTTTCTGCAATCTGCATATAGTCTTTTACAGGTTCAAGTTTGTCAGGTCTTAATGACGGAATATTAACTGCTGAAGATGCGCTTCCGCCTGACAAAACTTCTTTAATTTGTTCCGCAACATCTATTGCTACATTCATTTGTGCTTCCTGTGTGCTTGCACCTAAATGCGGAGTCAAAACAATGTTGCCTTTACAATTTATAAGCGGACACTCTGAGATATTTGGTTCATTTTCGTAAACATCAATCGCCGCAGAGGCAACTTTTCCGCTGTCTATTGCATCTTTTAAATCACTTTCATTAATAATTCCGCCTCTTGCACAGTTTACAAGTCTTACACCGTCTTTCATCTTTGCAATGGTGGTTTTATTAATCATATTAATTGTATCTTTATTTTTTGGAACATGAACTGTAATAAAATCAGGTTTGCCCCAAAATTCGTCTAAATCTTCAACATACTCTCCGCCAAATTTTTCTACAATGCTTTTTGATGTAAACGGATCATATACAACGACTTTCATTCCGAGTGCCAAAGCAACTTCGCCGACATGAGAACCGATTTTGCCAAACCCTATGATGCCTAATGTTTTTTTATAAAGTTCTGTTCCGGTAAATTTGCTTCTGTCCCATTTGCCTTCTTTTGTTGAAGTTGCCGCAGGGGCAATATTGCGTGCCATAGCAAGCATTAGTGCAACAGTATGTTCAGCGGCAGCCATAGTGTTGCCGTCAGGTGAATTTACTACGATAATCCCCTGCTGAGTTGCGCTGTCTAAATCAATGTTATCAACCCCTACACCTGCTCTGCCGATAATTTTTAAATTTTTACCCGCTTTAATAATTTTCGGAGTTACTTTCGTTTGGCTGCGAACCATTAAAGCATCATATTCACCAATGATTTTTACAAGTTCATCTTCACTCATCGTAGGCAGAAAATCTACCTGTGCGGCTTTTTCAATAATTCTTCCCGCCGCTTCATTTATTTTATCCGTTACTAATACTTTCATTTTGTCTCCTTTTGTGAATTGTTGGGTAAGTATGCCCAACATATAAGCCTATTTTGCTAATTCTTTGATTACAGTTGCAACACCTGCACCGAGTTCAAATTTGTAGCCTAATTTGTATAATGTTGCTTCTAATGCGCCGACTGCAGAGATTAAATCTCTGTCACAGACAAAACCTAATGTTCCCATTCTGAAAATTTTGTCTTTTAATGCGTTTTGACCATTTGCAACAACTATATCAAAATCTTTTGTAATTGTTGAACGAATATCAGGAACGCTAATACCTTCAGGCGGATAAATTGAAGTAATCGAATGACTTGCGCATTTATCTTCTTTTACAACAAGTTCTAACCCGATTGCTCTGATGGCACTTCTTAAAGCATTGCAATGACGGGCATGACGGGCATTCATATTTTCAATCCCTTCTTCTTTAATCATTTCAAGGGCTTTATCCAATCCTACAAATAAATTAACCGCAGGTGTAAAAGGTGTTGAATTTGCCTGTGTAGATTTTCTGTATGCAGCCCAATCCCAATAGAATGACGGGTGTTTGCATTGTTCGTAAACTTTCCACGCTCTTTCATTTGCGACTAAAAAAGCAAGCCCCGGCGGAATCATAAATCCTTTCTGAGAACCTGAAACTAAAACATCAATGCCCCATTCATCAGGCTTACATTCCATTGCACAAACTGATGTAACGCCGTCAACAACCGATAATGCGCCATGCTCTCTGATTATTGAACAAAGTGTTTTAATATCGTTTGCTGCACCTGTTGAAGTTTCGCTATGAGTTAAAGTTACGATTTTAATTTCCTTATTAACATCTTGTGCCAAGCGAGCGCGCAAAACTTCAGGATCAATAACTTCCCCTGTTTCAACTTCTATTTTTTCAACATCTGCCCCGCGGCTTTGTGCAATTTTTGCCCAGCGGTTGCCAAAGTTACCCAATACTAAAGATAAAACTTTGTCCCCTTCATTGATAAGGTTTTCTAACGCAGCACACATTGCGCCTGTTCCTGATGAAGTATAAACAAATACATCATTTTTTGTTTGGAAAACATATTTCAAATTTGCGTAAACTCTTTCCAATATTTTTGAAAATTCGCTGCTTCTGTGCCCTATCGGGTGTTTTGCAATCTCTAACATTACGCTTTCCGGTACAGGTGTTGGTCCCGGTATCATTAAAAAAGTTTTATCTTTCATTTGCACATCTCCCCTATTAAACTAAAACTCTGCGTTTATTCTACCATGTTTTGCACTCACATTCAATAAAAATAATAAATAATTGTAATATCCTTTAATCCATGATAAACTTCAATTTATGAAAGAAGAAGCAAAATATACTCCGGCTGAAGAATTTGCCAATGCCTTTACACATTCTATCGGGGCATTGTTTTCTATCTATGCAATAGTTATGCTTGCTGTAAGTTCGCATAACGCAATAGAGGTTGCTTCAACTGCAATATTTGGCTCAACATTATTTATTTTGTTTCAGTCTTCGGCACTATATCATGCGATGGTTAATCAGACTGCCAAGAAAGTTTTTCAAAGAATTGACCATAGCGCAATATTTATGTTGATTGCTGGTACTTACACCCCGATATTACTTCTTGTTGTTCCGTTTCCGTTGTCGGTTGCTTTGCTTGCAATGACATGGTACCTTGCGATAACAGGGATTATATATTCTTGTTTAACTCTGAAATTCAAATATCTTTCTACAGGCTTGTATCTTGTAATGGGTTGGTTGTCATTATTTTTGGCATATTCAATTTGGAACAACACAAGCCATAGTGCTTTTTGGTGGCTTTTAGGCGGCGGACTCGGGTATTCTGTCGGATGCGTTTTTTATTTATTAAAAAAGAAATTTATGCACAGTATTTGGCATCTTTTTGTAATCGCAGGTGCCGTAGCCCACTATATTGCAATAATGGAAATTTTAAAGGTTGCGAAATAGGTTAAGGAAAATAATATTTTTTGGTTTCTTTATATTTTAAATTCTTAAAAAACATTTTTCCTGCAATAGTGGGGTTGAGTTGCTCAACATTTTTAATGTCAAATGTAATTCGATTGTCTTTTTTCGAACAATGCTTTAAATATACAAAAAATAACGGATTAATTTTATAGCCTGATATTTTTCCGTTTCCCCCTCGTTCCTTTCTTGTTGCTAAATTATTAATAG
This sequence comes from uncultured bacterium, assembly GCA_902774905.1. Lineage (GTDB taxonomy): Bacteria > Cyanobacteriota > Vampirovibrionia > Gastranaerophilales > Gastranaerophilaceae > Zag111. The sequence goes on along the minus strand of CACYKF010000005.1, from coordinate 37,785 downwards.
GGATTGTAACTTTGTCATTTTCAAATATTGCCCCCATTTCTTTTAGAAAATTTTTAAGTGCAACAGGTGTCCAGACTCTATAATGATTTCTTCCTGCAGGTCGTATTTCTCCTTCTATATCAGCCCACAGTGAAATTTGATTTGCTGGAAGCATTACCAAATATCCGTTTTTATCTTCGGTACAAATTACATCTGCGTATTTTTTAGTGTAATTATGCGATATTGCAATATCAATACTTTCTTTAGTGAAATTGTGAATATTATTACCCATAACATCAAAGAAATTCAGTCCAACTTGTTCTTTTAACATTTCCTCAAACTGAGGGTATTTTTCCAAAAAATCTTTTGTAATTCTTAAATTCCCATCTTCCTTATATTTTGGTAGATCGGGTTCACTTGTTTTTGCTCCGGGTTCTTTAAATTCGATCGTATAAATATTTAAATCCAATACTGTAATCAATGCACTGTCAATTCCTTTGCAACCGCCCGCCTGAATTAAAATTCTACTTTTGTCATTATTTGAATAAGCATATCTTGGGAATAAATGATAAGATTTTAGTAAACTTAAAATTTCGACAGGTAAAAAAGAATCATTCGTTGCACAATTTACAAACTGTTTTAAATTAAGCATATTCGCAAAAGTTTGAGCATAAACACATTCACTAAAAACTGCAGATTGAATATTATTTCCCGAATCATAACTTTTTAAAATTTGATGCGCAAGGGCAGGGCATTTTGATTCAATATTTTTTATATCAATAACTTTTTTAGATGTAGCCATTTTCCACAATTTAGAGCGCTCTTTTTTATCAAAAATTACTTTCGTTGGAGTTATAGAATAAAATTCTTCCATTATTTCTTTTTGCAATTTACTTAAAGGAATCATACATTCACCTCCAAAGCCATGTTTGAATGTACTAAATCCAATATTTTTTCATCCTCATTTATATTTAATATTTTAAATATTCTTTTATTGATTTTATCTCTATACTGTCGTGGAAATTTAATATTTTCTTGAGTTCCGACATTATTTTTTTTGATTATAAATTTCTCTGAATTTAAAATCATTTCATTTGCAAGATTTTCAAAGAATGTATAATCTTCTTCGGTTAAAAGCTCCAAAAATACAGGCATACACAATAAAAGATTTTTAGGGTATGTAATACCGCCGTCATAAATTCTCCAATGCCAATAAGCAAAAGATGAATTTATAAGGCAATAAATAAAATTAAATATTTTTTTATCTTCAAAATTTAATGTAATTTGACCGCTTCGATTCATTTTTTTATCAGAAGCAGTTGTGTAATATCTGCAAGTATTTGGCATTGATATAACATATTTGCCATCCGATTTTATATAGTCTGATAATATTTTTCCATTACTTAAATTTTTCCATTTTTCAAAAATTTCGTTTAATTCTTTATGGCATTTAAAAAACATAGAATTATTTTTATCGACAATTTGAATTGCGGGATTTACAAAGTTTTCTAAGGTTGAACATGTGAGTAATTTTTTTCTTTCTGTTTGTTTAAACCTGATAAGTGGTGAAAACTGAAAACCTTTGTTATTATTTTTTTGTAATACAGTAATTGCGGCTCTGACTGAATTTGAGGTATTTGAATTAAATATTCCCTGCTTTCTTCCGTGAAAAATATTTCCGGGCACATTATCAAAAGACACAACAAATCCGCAATATTCGCTCATAATTTGTCTTAAAGAATAAAATTTCCCGCCGGATATGAAACTAAATGGGGATATTGTGACAGCACTTTTGCATTGTTTAAATATTTTAGCCATAAAAGATGCATAGTATTCCATAGTATCTTTTATAACCGAGGAACTTTCCCATTTATCCGAAATTCGCTTTATTTTTGCATAAGGCGGATTAGATATTACTTTGCTATTTTGAGGTAAAGTCACTGACTTATCTAAAAAATCGCATAAAGTAATATTTAATTTTGAAATTATATCAAAACCATACTTAATGCCAATAGCGGTTTTACATATATTAAGAGCAGTTTTGTCATTGTCATATAAATAAATATTCCCGTTTGAAATAAGGTTTTTTGCCTTTTCAAAACCAATAAAATCCAAATAGGATAAGATAAGATTTCCTGTTCCGCAACCGACATCACATATATTATCCCCTTCGGTTTTGGATAGCCATTCGGACATAACTCTTGCGACATCTTCAGGGGTATAATATTGTCCGCTATTCTTTTTAGAAATTTTATCGTCTGTAGAAAGTCCGATTTCATATAATTTCCCCAAATTCTCAACGGATAATATTTCAGGAAGATTATCCTGATTATTTTTTATGAATTTGCAAATGTTATTCCAAGTTTCGTCCAATCCTTTTGATTTAATATCATTTATATAAATGTCCAATGTATAATACTGCAACTTATTGTTATAATTTTCAGAAGTTATAACATCAAATATATTCAATTGTTCATTTGTTAAATTTAGCATTTGATATTATTCCTCCAGCCTGACACAATTATATCACATATTTGTTATTGTCATTGACGAAATTTGTGCTTAATCCTCTTTTTTAAACAAATGTTTTAATTTGTATTTGATTGTTTTCTTTTCTGCTTCGAGGGCGGCTTGCTGCGCTTCTTCATAAGCCTTACGCTCTGCGATTACTTCTTCAATTGTTGTTGCAGTACTTCCTTCAATTTGTTCAGGAATTGAATCTACAAAGTTCTGCGCATTTTCAACTTCCGCTTTCGTAGCAAGCCACTTAAATGATTTGATAAGTTTCAATGGTTTTGCTGCATCCCCTCTTACCCCAAGTTGGAATTTTGTTGCCGAATTGTCAACATATTTGTTTGAAAATTGAGGCATAACATTGTATTCATTTTCAGGAACGGTTTCACAGAATAGTGAAAATGCTTTTGCCGTAACAACATTCATACTTGCCGCACTGTTTACCAAATTTACAGGGTTAATTGCGTTCAATGGCCCTAAAAGATTTGAAATTATTGAGGTAATTTTTACCCTAACCTTCATATCCGCATAATTTTTGATAACATCAAATTTGCCTAAAATATGCAAATTCATTACATTTCCTTCTGAAGTTATATGTTTGATGTCACAAACTCCGTTTTTTAAGAGCAGTTGTCCCTTGAGTTTTGTAAAATGTGCAGTGTCAATTGTCGAAATTTTATTTATAATTCCGCCCAAAGCAGTCTGGAAGAACTGTGATTCCCTGATATTTTCAGCCAAAATCATATTTTCTAATTTGCCAAACGGCCCGAATTGTCCGTCTTTTGCCTCAAAATTGATTTCTCCATTAATACCTTTAACCTGTTGTGCCTGTGTTTTTGCATTCCCATCTATTGCAAGTTTTGCCGTGAAACTTGTTGTGCCTGACAATGCATCTTTCATTCCTGCAGCATCAAGCAAGGCTTTTTCAATATTGATATTCTGTCCTGCAAGATCAACATTTATAAGTGTTTTTATCAAATCAACATCAACCTTACCGTTAACCTGACCCTTAAAAATGTTTGTTGCAAGGTTATTAAGGTTCAAAATGTTATGTCTTAATATCATCTGAGCAACGGTGTTTGTCAATTCAATATTACCAGTAACAATTTTTCTGAAATCAATTCGTCCATCAGGAATGACTACAGGAATATTCGCATTTGCACCTGCACCTGCCTTGGCTGTATTTTTTTGTGCAGGCATGTGACGGTTCAAAGAATCCAAAACGGATGTTAAATCATCAACATTTACAAGTTTTGAATTTACTCTCAAATTATTAATTTCAATATTTTGTTGAGGTTCAAGGGAATATCTGCCTGATGCGCTGATATCAGAATTTTTGAGCATTAAATCTTTCATATTGAAAGACAATTCACGCCCTCCGATTTTAATATTGAAATTATCAAGTGCAGTCTGAATTTCAGGAATAATTAAATTATTTATGTTAATATCACCTCTGATAAGCGGTTTAATCATCCCCCCAAATGCAAATATTCTTGATTTTTGTAATGTAAATTTTGAACGAGGGAAAAGATATATTTTACCGCTCAAATCTTTATCTACATCAAATTTCATAAGGTTTATACGACCATTTTCAAGTGTTCCGTCAAGGTCAAAAATTTTACCCAAATTGACTTGTTTATTTCCCTCGGCGTCAGTTGAAACACTTCTTGTAAATAAACCGGTATCCTTGATTTTTATTCTGTTCGGTTTGAACACGACTGTTGCCTGAAGTGAAGTATTTTTGCCCTGTAGTTCATCAAAATCCACAGGAGTAATATAATAGCCGGAACTCCCAAGAGCCTGCGCGAAAAGAGTTTTCTTTCTGAAATCTCCGTTAAACGCAAGTTCAACAGGCAATTTGCCTTTTGAATTAAGATACGGTCTTAAATCATTTCCGATAAATTTGATTAAATCTGATGTATCAACCGAACCTTTGGCATTAAAATCAATGTTTTGCATCAATTCGTAATCGGTTATTTGTCCTGAATATTTTATTACCGAATTGTTATTAAATAATAAATCATTTTTTGCGATAACTATATTTTTATCTGCAATTTTTATCCCTAATTTTGGAACAGAAATTACCGAGGATGTCTTCGGGAAAATAAATTTAAAATCGCTGTTATTGATATTTCCTTTAAAATCCTGAGTTTTTGAATCGTAATTAAATGAAGAATTTAATTCTCCGTTTTTGATATCAAAAGTATTTTTTCTATCCCCAAAATCAAAATTATTCAGTTTTAAATCGGCTTTTGCAACGGCTTCTTTCATTTTACCTTTAATATTGAAGGATGAAGATAAATAGCCTGATTTCAAGTTGAAAGAGTTTCTCAGATTTTTAGGTGCAAAGGCGTTGAAAAGTTTTGAAAGCGGAATTGCTTTTGTTTCAATATCAACATTTGTATAAGATTTTTCATCTATTGCTCCGCTGATTTTAACCGGCGATGTTTCAACATATAAACCGGAATCAACTATGTTGAGAATATTGTTATCAAGTATTATATTAAGGTTGACATCAGAAAGCACTTTATTAATCTCTCTGACAGAAAGAGAGCCGTTTTTAATATTGATAAACCCGTTAGATTTTAGTTTTCTGAAATTTGTTTTTATATAGCAGTCAGCAAGCAAAGTGCCTGATGCTTTGTATTGGTAGAGTTCGTTTGGAATCTGTAGAGAATCCAAAAATGCTTTGCCCAAATCCAAAAGATTTTGGAATTTTATATCCGCAGTTTTGATATTCATATCAATACTCGGGTGTTTTGAGTAGAATATTCTGCCCAAAAGTTGGATATTTTCGTCTTTTGTTGTGTAAATATTGGCATCAATATCGGCATCATAGCCAAATGTTTTTATTCTGAAATAACTTTTCGGCAGTTGTATATGTGAAAGTCTTAATGTTAAATCTTCAACATTGAAATATCCAAATGAAATCAGACCGCCTTTTTTGGCTTTGCGGATTTTGATTTTTGTATCTATGTTTGCTTTTAAATCGTAATTTTGGTATGTTTTAACAGGGTTTACAAACGGAATATCAATTTTTTCCGCTGGGTCATCTTCTTCATCAAGTTCAGGAGATGGCGGGGGTAAAAATGTATCAAAATCAATGTTCATTGAAACATTTTTATTTTTATCGCTGTATAAATCGGCTATTGTTTTTACTCTGATATGTTTGCGGTCAAAGTAACCAAAAATGAGTTCTTCGCCGTGCAAATCAAGATAATGGTTTGTTCCCAAATCAGTAACCAAAACTTTGTAATTATGCAATCTGACATTTGGTATAATAATTTTTATCCACTCAGGGTTAAACTGAAAACCTTCTTTTTCTTCCACAACGGGTTTTTGCCCGAATGTTGCTTCTTTTCGTGTATTCAGAATATCTTCGATGTGTTTGACAATTTTATATTCTTCACCATTTTTAAGTATTTCAACATTAAATAATGGTTTTTGAACATCAATTGCTGATACTCTTACGGTTAAAAATAACAGATGCGGTAAAGAAACACTTGCTTTAATTTTATCTGAAGAAAATATTGTTGTTTTGTCAGGTAATTTTACCGTAACATCATCAGCCTTAAATCCGACCCCTAAAATCGGAGTGGTGATAAGTTCTTCGTTTTTATAATCAAGGTCGAGATTTGCCTGTTCTTTAACAATCTGTTTTATCTGTTCTTTATACTGCGTAATATCAATGACTCTTGGCACTACAAAAAGAAAACTAATATATAATGCAACTAAAATCACACCTAAAATTATCCCTGTTATTTTCAAAAATTTCTTCATAATATCCCTTCTTATCTGTTATTATGAATAAATTAAAGCAAAAAAATATTGAAATAACAACTGATAATAAGAATTATTATATGTTGTTATTTGCTCAATAATATTGAACAGTTATAGTGTCACAAGAATTCTATCTTTCTTTTCGGTGTTTAATATATTTAAATCGGTATCGGAGAATGTGAATTCAACTGTCTTTGGTGGCAACGAATTGATAAGTTCTCTAACAAGTTCACTATTGTAATTTTCGTGTGAGATAAGTTTTAATATAGCAGCGATATTTCTTATGGTTTCTTTTATTATTTTGATTTTATTAATTCTTTTATATTTTTTTTATCTTCTTCTGATAAATTCAAGTACATTGTATGCCCCATGCCAAATTTTTTAGGATAAGCCATATAATCTCCGTATAGGAATTCAAGGTATTTTTTGTAATCATTCAACACGGGGAAATTGTATCCTTCAAACTCCATTTCTTTCAAAGGAAAAAATATACTTGAAGTGAAGAACCAATTATTAGGTGTATTACGATATTCCATCCCAAAAACGATGAGATTTCCGACTCCCTGATAAAAAGTTGATGTGGCTTTTTTTATTTTAAATTTAATATCTTCAAAAGAAGTGAAATTGGTAAAATCTTCGCGGTTATATTTTTTTAATTTCGCAGTTAATTTTATTTGTTCATTCAAGTCTAAATCCGGCGCAAAATCGTAAGAAAATATATCTGCAAAAATATATTTACATTTTTTGTGGCAAACTTTAACAATGATGTTATTATTTCTATCAATGTGTATTTTTAATTTTATATCCGGATTTCTTGTCGTTTTATCAAAAACTTCATAGAGTTTTTCATAATCATCTCTCATCATACCTACATCAATATCATCATCCCAAGGGATAAAACCTTTATGCCTGACGGCTCCGAGCAAGGTTCCAAAATCGAGCCAATACTTTAAATTATGTTGTTTACAAACATAATCAAGTTCTTTTAGCATTTCCAAATTTGCAAGTTGAATATCTCTTATTTGTCCCGTTGCAGGCGGAAGTGTTGTTATATCAATATTATTCTTTTTATATTCTTCAAAAGGGTTATTTTTTTGTTTCTGTATATATTCGCTTTTCGGAAATTTAATTTTTATTCCGAAAATATATAAAATTTTATGCGTCTGTCCGTAATCTTTAAGCGAAAATATCTTTGAAAATATGCTCTTATTCATAATATCCAATTTGTCTGGGGCATGTAAAATTGTCCCAAAACATCTTAACTTACTTACAAATTAGAATTAACCATTCTTTAATTAGTTTAGCATGAATATAATAAATAAGTATTTATGTTAAATTTTGTGTTATTTTCATTTTTTAATATCAAATTTTATTTTTTTAGGGTTTAATATTTTATAAAATAAAAAACGAAATTTATAATTTATGTACGATATAACAATACAACCAAATAATTCATATAAATCTCTAAATCCTTACAGTCAAATATATTCGTCTAAAAAATATTTGTGGCTGAAAGACCCGTTTGCCAATTCAAATAAAAAACACCCAAAAGAAGAAGCGGCAGGACTAATTTTGGCCACGGTGTCGCTTTTGATGTTGTCAAAAGGGATTCAGAAAAATGCAAAAAAGTTTCTTGTAAATTTAAAAAAATACACGGATAAGAAATATCAAAAATCTTTTTTTGATGATTCAAAGTCTAAAAAAAATTTTTATAATTTTACCGGCAGAAGAATTGATTCTTTTATTCGTAAATCTGAAAGTCTTAACAATTTGATTTCATTGAAGGATATTTTGTTTATGAAGTTGATGTATAAAACAAAACCTACAAAATGGATTCATTCTTCAATTTCCAAATTATTTGAAAATCTTTCAAGGCATACAGTTTCAAAATCATACAGAAAAACTCAAGCAAAATTTGATAAAATGTATAATCTTTTTGACAAGTTTGATGAATACCTTTTGAAACATCCGATAAAAGATAAGACCTATGAATATAAGGGTAAGCAGTTAACTTTTGAAGAAATGATAAAAGAAGCAAAAAGTTACAGAGAGAGTGTAAAACTTGTGGTAAATTCATTTATTGCTCGACCGACGCAGCAGATTCGTTATGAAAACATTAAAAGTTCGACATCCTCATTGTATTCAAGATTTTGGAATGAATCATTTAAAGGTTTTTGGACAAAAGAAAATAAATTTACACGAAAAGAGATGTGGCAGACTTTTATTGCTGCTGAGCAGGTAAAACTTAACAAAACAGAATTTGCTCAAAATGTCTCATTTGCCAGAAATACGCTTTCTTATACTCCAAAAGCGAAATCAAGATATATTTCCGGCTATTTAAATAACATAGATTCGGTTATTCCTGAGAATGATATTGAAGGGGCGGATATTTTAAAAAGATTGGAATGGTATATTCAGGATAAATCGGCATTAACGGTTAATAAAGAAAATTTTTTATATGAACTCGATAAATTGGAAAAGCATCAACCGGCAGTATCTTCAGATGTGAGTATGAGTGCATCTCAGTTAAAAGATAAAGAAACTAATATCAAAATGATTCGCACAATGATAAATGATGATGGTACCGGCGAACTTGATGATATGATAAATATTTACAGGCGTTTAGCACCTTTCGAGTTGTCAAAATCCGGGGCTTTGGATGTCGCACGAAAATCTGTTGAATCTTTTGACCGTTCGGTTCATCTTGAAACAGGAGAATTGTATGATAAACTCCGAGATTTAGATATAGGTTCGGCACCGACAGATGTTCTTACCTTGGTATTTTCAGCATGGATGATTGTATCTGCCCTTGACAAGGCAAAAAATCACGAGGAGAAAAAATCTATATTATTAAAATCCGGTATTCCTATTGTAGGTGGTGTTGCAACTACTCTTTTATCTGCGACTAAACTTTTATCAAGTGGTCAATCAATTATGTTAGGGTTTATCTCAGGTCTTATTTTAAACAGAATGGGCGTAATTGCGGATGATTTAAGGAAAGAAATGAGCGCAAATAAAAAATCATAAGTTATATATTATCTTCCGCATTAAGCCGAACAATTCCTGCTTCCGGATTTAAAGCCTCTATTGTTATTGTATTTTTACCTTCAATAATGCAATCTTGTCCAACCATAGTTAAAGTCCCGACTTGTCCGAGTCTGAATACAACAGGGTTTGTCTCGCTGACTTCAGTTCCTTTATATTCTGTTCCGTTTGTGGTAAATGTTACATTCTCAGGGGAAAAAGTTATTTCGTTGATTTTTACATAATTAAAACCGCTTATTACCCCAGGACCTAATATGTTTTTTAAATTCAAAATTGCTCCGTTTTCAATCTTTTTTAATGAACCTTTTTGATAAATTCTTTTGATTAAAAATTCAGGAACAATAGCCATTTCATACCTCGTTATTTAAAAATTTTGTATAATTTTTGAGTGCCTATTAATATTTTAACATTTTTTATATCGGATTTAAACCCCCATGGGGATTTTATGTTTCTGTCTTTTTCCCATACGACAACATCTAATTTGTTATGAGGTTTTAAAAATTCACTTACAAGGTAAAATTTATCCTGTACATGTGTTCTTTTAATGTATCTGCCGATTTTTATTCCGTTTAAAAATATTGTCGCTCGTCTGCAGTAAAAATCTTCAAACGAAATATACTTTGCAAAAAATTCGTTATCGTTCAGTTCACAGTCAAAATGTGCCGTAATTTTTGTCAGGTAAGGATTTTCACTTTCATATTTTGTGCTTCGTTCAAGAGATAGTCTTTCGCAGACCGAAAATTCAATATTTGTTTGCGGAGTTGTTTCAAAACTGACAAGTCCTCTGGGGTTATTTGTATCGCCAGAGAAACCTTTGTCAAACCCTAAATTCTGGACAAGGATTGTAAGTTCGTTGTCTTTTTTATTCAAAATATTTTTATCAAGCGGAATTGAAATAGTTTCAGGAATATCCTGCAATTTTTCAATCTTGTAACTGTTGCGGTTTAGAACTTCTTTACCGTTAATATAAACAGCAAAAAGATGTCTTGCGCTCAATGTTATATCAGTCAAGTTGTCAGGGATTTGCGCCTTGTACCATACAAATTCATCATATAATCCGCAGGATAATGAATCCGTTTTACCGGATATTTTTTTCCAAGATGAATAATCATACCCGTAATCAATTTCAGGTGAACAAAATTCAACAGTATCAATTTTGGCAATTTGAGGTTTATAGTTTGGAATATTATTGACTACATAAGTTTTTTTAGAAAATCCGTGTTTTAGGTCAAAGTATGCAATTTCTGTATTCTTTTCTAATGCAATAGCGCCGTTTGGCAAAACAAAATCGGCATTAAATATAATTTTGTCTTTTAAAAACCACGATTTGTCAGAAAGTTCTTTAGTCAAAAATACAAAAATAGTCTTTTGCCCGTCTTTTTCAAATGTTAAATGCTCATAATCATTTTTATCCCCTGATATAATCTTGCCATCTGACAGGTAAATATTTGCATCTTTGTCTGCAATAAAGAATATGGCATCTTCTTTTTCATTTTTTAATCTCGCAAAAATTTCGCAGTCGCAAAATTCAATCTCGCACCCTTTTAATTTTAAATTAACAGGACAAATTTTCATATCATAAGGTTTAATTTTAACCGTTTTACCATTTGGCAGGTCAAGAGTTGTTGTTTGTTCATTCATATTTCTCAAAAACAGCCAGTCACATTTGTTGGTCAAATCGTGGCGCATTTTTGCGTATATATTATTCTGCGAAAATTCAAAATCTTTCGGTTCAGTCATTGTGAAATCAAAAGAATCGAGGAAATAATTTATTTCTTTGGATTTTAGCCCGTTTGCTCTTATAATTCCAAATTCATCTATCGGGGCGCAAAATTCATAACTTGTATAAACCTCATCGCAGGCTAAATTGCTCCAATTTGTACCTCCGACGGTTAAATAATGGTTAAAAAGTGTTACTCCTTGCGAGAGTGCAGTTTTAGTCATTATATTTATATGCTCATCACCTAAGTACTCTCTCATTTTTTCGTATGTGCAACCGTCCCATTTGTCAAACCAGCCTGATTGCATTTCGGCAATAAATGGCGGGGAATCTTCTTTTGCGCTTCTGAATATTTCTTCTGCATTATCTAATGTGTCAAAGCAGTAATTGTCCTGCTTCCAGTTTTGGTTAGGGTTGATATAAGGGTATAAATCAAGTGCATAAATATCAACGCAGTCTGCCCATAATCCCGCAAAATATGCATCATTATGAAATATCGGGCATTTTATCCCTCTTTCTCTTGCCATTTTATAAAGTTCACGCATGTAATCTTCTTCCATTGTGTCTGTTGCATATTCGTTTTCTATCTGAAAGAGTATTACATTATCAAATTCATTTATTATCGGAATGATTTGATCATACCATTGTGCAATATATTTCATGTATTCGGGAGAATACTTGTATTCTGTTCCGATACGATTGCGAGGAATAACACTTTCTTTTTGCAGAAGCCAAAACGGCAGACCGCCGGCATTTACTTCGGCATTAATAAACGGTCCGGGGCGTGCGATTACAAACAAGCCTGCATCTTTTGATGAGTGCAAAACTTTTCTTACATCTTTTATACCGCTAAAATCGTATTCACCTTCTTTTTGACTGTGGTAATTCCAATTAAAATAAATATCAACGGTATTATAACCGCAGGCTTTCATCTTAAAAAATCTGTCGCGCGCCATTTTTTCACCCGGCGTGCGGAAATAATGAAATGCCCCGCTTTTTATAAAAGTGCGTTTTCCGTTAACCATTAAGGAATATTTATCAAAAGTTATCTCCATTGTTTCTATTTTACAATTTTTTCTTATTTCGTCAAAATTGTTAAACATATTGAATTTATTTTGAATAAACATTCAAAATTTGCGGGATGACAGAGATATTTATGTCGTTTTTCAATTTCATTTTTTCTCCGTCTATGTGACAGGCAACCCAGTTATTTTTTATAGTTAATTTATTCGTTTTAAAATATTTAGTTTTTTTTGTATTAAATTTTATATTCAAAAGGATTTTCAGAAATTCAATAAAAAATGAAACTGGGTTTTTGGTATTTAGAACAAAAACATCCATAAGTCCGTCATCAAGTTCATTTTTTCTTCCGACAGAAACCCAATTTCGGTACATATTCGCCGAATTTGCAACAATTATGCAACTTGCTTTTATTTTGATATCTTTGCCGTCAAAATTGATATCATAAGTTCTTATGTTCAGTTTCAATGCAAAAATTATACCTGCCAAAAAGTATGCAAAATAACCGAAATCATTTTTAATTGACTGAGGAGTTTTGCAGATTATATCAGAATCGTAGCCAAATCCGCATCGTAAAAATGACGGAAAATCATTTATATTAAGAGCGTCAATTTTTTTGATATTATTTTTATCAATTATTTTTAATGATTTTTTTAGACTTGACGGGATCCCTAATTTTGCAGAAAGCAAATTTGCTGTACCGCTTGGAATTATTGCAAGAACCTTATTAGTACCTGCGATAATTCTTGCAACCTTATTAACTGTCCCGTCACCGCCAACCGCAAAAATAGTGTCATATCCGTTTAAATCGGTATTATCAAGTTCATCTATTGATACAAATTTAAACAAACTGCATCTTTTCAGCAGAAATTTATGTATTATTTTTTTGTGGAGAATTGCTTTTTTGCGACCTGCATTATAGTTGAAAACGACAAGAGCATTTTTCATTTAGTATTTGCCCCCGATAAGTCTTATCAGTTTTATATAAATCAAAATAAATATTAATGCAAGTAAATAACCTCCGATAACATCAGTCGGATTGTGAACCCCTAACCAAATTCTGCTGAAACCCTCAAATGCCATCCATAATATCGCAAAACTTATCCCCGCAGTCCTTATAATTTTATTTTTACAATATTTTACAAGGTAATATATAACAAGTCCGTAGAGAGTCGCCGTAATAAAAGTATGATTTGATACAAAACTGAATGACGATTTATGGACAAATAATTGCATTTCAATGGGAGGTCTTGGTCTTTGCACTACATTTTTTAATATTTTGTTAAAACAATATGCAATCGTTGGAGATGATACAAAAATTATCAAATCAATCAGTAAATATTTTTTGAAAAAGTAAATCCCGCCAATAATAAGCGGAAGATACAAACAAATGTTGTAAAGCCATGAACCTGCCATATCAGGTATGGAAACAGGCAGATTTTTTAATAATTCCTGAACGGATAATATTACACCTCTGTCCCATTGAGTAACAACGGGACAGGTGTTTACAATAATTGAATAAATTATAAATAATATTACAAGTATAATAATACTTTTTTTCACTTTTTACTATCCTTAATGACATCCGCATCCTGCACAGTGCCCATCGCAGGCGTGTTCAGGTTTTTCGGTTGAGCAAAAGTGATCTCTGTCAATGTAATATTCCCCCTCAAGCGGGAATATTGTCATCCATAGATTTTCTCTCCAATCTTTATCAAGAATTTCTTTTACTTCAGATGAATACTTGTCAATTTCTGCTTTAATTTGAGGATTTGTAAGGTAATCTGCAGCGCCTTTATGTGTTTCGTAAGGTTTAAATTCTTCGTAGTATTTTCTCAATACATCAGGTCTGTCAACAATCATACAAGGACGAAGCATATTGCCGTCTTCATAAGGAATACCGTTTCTTATTGCAGTCATAAACGGAGAAGCCAAAGCCTCTGTTAATGTGCAATCTTTAAGATTATGAGTAGCCAAATGAACAAATGTGCAAGGTTCAACATCTCCTCTTGGATTAACATGAATATATTGACGACCGCCTGCAATACAACCCATCATTTCAGGTCCGTCGCCCCAAAAATCAACAGTCATCATTGGCAAAGTATTTCTTGCATTGTAAACTGCTTTCAAAATTTGGCGTCTTTGCTGTGCGTTCGGAGTCATACTAACATCAGGACTGTCACCGACAGGAACATAATGGAAAAACCAAGTCCATAAGCATCCTTTATCTGAAAGCATCTTCATAAAATCGTCCGAAGTAACTTCGTCGCAGTTTTGACTTGTAGCTGTAACGGATGCACCGAAGAAAATCCCTGCTTCTCTGAGCATATCCATCTTTTGCATAACCATATCAAAACATCCGTCACCTCTTACGGCATCAGTGTTTTCTTTCAAACCGCCTAAGGAGAACATAGGCTGAACATTACCGAGTCTTTTTAGTGTTTCAACTGTTTTTTCGGTAATTAAAGAACCGTTTGTGAATGTGATAAATGTGCAGTCGTTAAATTCTTCGCAAAGTTCAAGAAATTCTTTTCTTGCAAAAGGTTCTCCGCCTACGATTGGGAAAATGTGAATCCCCATAACATCTCTTGCTTCGGTAAATATTTCTCTCCATTTATCTTTTGACAAATCTTCTTTTACATCATATTCGTGTGCCCAGCAGCCTTTGCAATTGAAGTTACATCTTTTTGTAATACTTGCCAAAAGTACTGTCGGCGGGAAGAAACCGTTTTTCTCATTAAATTCTGAACGCTTTCTCAAATTATCACCGTAATAGCCATTTACAAAAAAGTTTTTAATCCATTTGTTACGGCAATTAGGGTGAAGTTCTGTTAAAATTCTTTTCCACCAGAAAAGATGTGCGTGTTCAGTTTCAAAAAGCCACTGCATTCTTTTTGCGTGGTTAATTCCTCCCTTTGAACCCGAAATTTTTTCAAATATTTTTGCAAGATTTATCAGTTTTTCTTTACTGAAATTGTGCCCGAGATAATTTATAGCCGAATCTATTGCAAGATTGCTTAACTGTAATTTTATTCTGTCAAAAGCACCCATTGAGTTGGATTGCCATACCGTTGATTGTTTTTGTACTCTCATATTGTCTCCTTTAATTTTCCCTATAAAAAATTATACTACAAAAATTTTTGACAAACTCTTGTAGTATAACTGATTATTTAATATTGTTCTTTAGCATTACCATTTATGAACTGCAAATGCCATCAAAAATACCTGGCTGAATGCCTGAAGTGCGGCTGAAATTGGTGTAATCCAATCATTTCCGGCAATTCTTCTTGGAACAACAATCGTATCTCCTGCATAAACTTTTGTTCTTTTGTGAGCCCTTACTGCTCTGCCGTTTACTCCGACTTTATATACTCTGAATCTGTTTGCATTAGGAGTATATCCGCCAACTTCTCGGATGTAATCTCTGACTCTTGTTCCGTTTTTATAAATGAATGACTGTTCATTATAGACTTCACCGATAACGCTGACATGATTAGACATTCTCGGAATATAAATGTCATCTCCGTCCTGAATTTCTATATTATCAACTTTATCGATTTTTTTGATGTCACCGGTTTTAATATTAAGAGCGATTTGACCGGTATATCTTTCGGATAATTTTCCTTGGGAAATTTGCAATTGCGCAATTGTATCCAATTTAGCTTGTTGGTCTTGTTCGGATTGTTTATATCCGCTTGCAAGTTTTCCTTGAATCAACTGAATATCTCGTTCGTTATTCTTTTCCGCAATGTCTGTCTGTTTAGCCTTCAAGTTCGTTCTCTTGAATACAATACCTCTTAAATTCGCATCTTCAGTCAAACCGCCGGCCATTTCAATGACATCAGACAATTTTTGACCTTTGACAAAAGAGAATACTCCGGGTTCTTTGACAAAGCCTGAAACCTTAACAGTCTTAATTACTTCATTGTTTCTTAATGTTCTGAAGAACACTTTTGATTCCGGTGCAATACTGATGGATTTGATTCTATCATAACTTACCATCAAATCGTACATGTAGTAAATGCTTGTGCTTCCTCCCGGCGGTGTAATTTCAACCGCTACATTTTCTGTCGGGATTAATTGATTTGAATTTTCAGTACCGACTTTTAATCTTAAATTACCGTCATTTCTTGATGTTTTATATTCATTTTCATCTGTTTTAATATCTGATTCCATAAATTTAATATTTGACAATACATCTGCCAATGTCATATTTGTCATATAAGGCATATGTTTTGGGGTATTTATACATCCGTAAACATCAACAAACTGAGAATTTGTACTTTTATAAATCGTAATTACATCTCTCGGCTGAAGTAACGGATCGTTCATTCCCGAGAAAAATTCTTTTAAGAATACAGGAATAATTTCAACATTTCTGCCGTCACCGGATATTCTTCTTATAACAGCCTGATTTGTAAATGTTTCTTCCAAAAATTCGTCTTCATTTTTCAAAATTTCTGAAAGTCTCATACCTTCGTGATAAACATAAGTCGCAGGGTGTTTAATATTACCTTGAATTGCGATTGTGTTTTCGGAATTATTATATGTTTCTTTAAATTCGACTGATTCGCCGTTTGTGAGTTTAGAATTTATTGCATTATCCCATTTTACTGTTCTTGCAATTTTTTGGTTTGCGTTTTTATCAAAACCTGTCATTATGACATCATCTTGTCTTGTTGTAACAAGTAATCCACCTGCGTATTTAACCAAGTCTTTAAGAGTTTCACCTGTTTTTAATTCGTAAATACCGGGTTCTTTTACCCCGTTTTTGAGAGCCGCAACACTGCCGATTTTACCGACAAAAATTGTGTCATTCGGTTTTACCATTATATTTGTGTTTTGCCCTAAAAATATCGGATAATAAAGGTCGGTACTCTTTTTGTTATACATAACATTTCTCAATGTACCTGTTTTCTTGATTCCGCCTGCTGCCCCTAAAGCATCCATAAGTGTAGAATTGTTACCGATTAAAACTTTACCCGGTCTGCCGACTTCACCATATACATATATAGGGAACTGACTGCCCGATAAAACATTTAGTTTTATACGCATATTGTTATACTTGCTTCGAGCAATTGAATTTACATCATTTTCAACTTCGCTTAATGTTCTTCCTTCTGCTTTTATCAAGCCTATACCTGATATAAAAATTGCACCGCTTGAAGATACTTCTGTTTGGCTTGACGGAGTAACAAGATTTGCACCTGTCATTCCCATCATATCCACTGAATCTCCATAGGCATTGACAATTAATCTTGTACCGATTGTGAGTCTGTAACCGCCATCATATTTGCCTGTTGCAGAAGATGCATCAATAGGGTTTGTAAAATGGTCATAACCTTTTTGGCGCAAAATTGTTCCGGAAACTTTATTTTCTTTTCCGTTAAACATTTCTTCTATTTGACTGCCTGCAACATAATGCGCTTCATCTATACTCTGATGATTATTTTCAAATACATCTTTTAAATTCAGAGCATCAGCTTCTGTCACCGCAAACGCCACCTGCATATTACAAAATAGTAATACAAGCAGAGCAGCAATTATTCGTTGAAAAATTTTCATTTTATATATCCTTTATTATATCTTTTACTATATACATATAGCACAATAATATTCAAAAAAAATATTATTTGCTACTATTATGTAATAGCGATTTCCATTAATGATTTTATTGCAGGCCATTCTAACTTCCACAAGCCCGATGCATCAAGCGCATAGTTGCCTACGCATGCGAGTTTACAATCTTTACATTTATTAACAGTTTCTATAAATACCGGGTCACTGATGACTTCTTTTAAAGAACGACCTTTTACGCTAATAAATGGTTTTCTGTCATAGCAGCGAAGCATATCGCCGTTTGAATAGATTACGGTTGCAATTCTTGGCCAATGACATTCGTAATAGTTTTTCTTTGCAATAATGTAATCCATAAAGTAGTATGAATTTCTGATTGGATAACCTTGTTTTTTGAGTTCTTTAATTTTTATAAACATTTCTGATAACTGGTCATTTTCAAGTTCTGTATTTACGACATTTTCTGCTTCTTCAGGTCTTGAAGCCGCCTTATTTACCGTAAAGTATAACAAGATATCCGCATCTTTGCAGTACTGAGCAACTTCTTTAATCTGTTCAAAATTAGTCTGAGTTGATACGGTACAGCAAATATAAATTCTCATTTTCGGAGAATGGACTTTATGGTATTCAATACCGCTCATTACTCTGTCGCAAATTCCCGGTAAATGACGAATATCATCGTGCGCTTTACCGACAGCATCTAAAGAGCAGAACATAAGATCTGTGTATTGCCCAAATCCGGGGTTTTCTTCCAAAAACCAACCGTTTGTTGCAATTTTTGTATATAAACCTGCATCGTGAGATGCCTTACAGATTTCGGTGAAATCTTTTCTCAACAATGGTTCTCCGCCCCAAAGAATACTGTCCATATATCCGATTTGACCCGCTTCTGTCAATAATCTTACGATTTCTTCGGTTGGCATATCATCTTGTCCCTTTTTGGATTTCCAAAAACAAAAATCACAGTCACAGTTGCAGGCACTTGTTACCATTAATGAAAAACATAACGGTTTCGGATTTTTTGAAAGTCTGCTCTGGATACACTCTAAAGCACCGCCGAATAAGTGTCTGTAATATTTGATTCTTTCTAAAGTCATACTATTTCTTGATTGCATTTTCTTCCTCGTTTTCCTTTATATTCTTTATCTTTCTTCTCTTAATTAAATCTGCAAAAGCCTCAATTCTTGTTATATTCCCTGCTTTACCCGTTTGTTCATCAAGCACAAGTTCGAGTATGGGGATGTTTTCCTGTCTGCTGACTTTTGGTAAAATATTTTGAGCCACGATTTCCGGCATACAGGAAAATGGCATTATATGTATTATACCATCAATACCGTTTTTTGCAGCAAATACCGTATCGCCTACAGTTTCAAGGCATTCTCCGCCTATTGCGCGTTTCATATAATCTTTAGCAAAGCGTACGCAGCGTTGACGATGAGATTCTTTTTTATAAAATATCGATGGCTGTAGTACATGTTCTAACCAATCGGAGAAAAATATTTGTCTTTGAACTTCTATACCGAGTTCGCCCAATGTTTTTTCTATTTCCTGATTGGTGTAGGGGTCTAATAATACAAAAAATTCCCCCAAAAGATAAACTGTCGGTACAATTTTATCTTTATCTATAGGAATTTTTGCAAAATCTTCTATCACACGCTGTTTTAATTTTTTACATTCACGAACAGACGTTGTTTCTCTTATGATTTCATACCATTTTTTATAACATCTTTCGGCATCGCCTTTATTCAGTTCTCTCGGTCTTGTGTAGAACATCAGTTTTTCGGCTTTATCTATTGCAAATGCTTTGTTAAACCCAGTACTAAAGCCTTTATAATATCTGTAAGGATTCCAGCATCTTGTGACATGCCAAAACGCTTCAAGTGTTTGTTTCATTTTACTTTGGTACATATCAAATACGCACATATCAAATTTGTAACCGAGTTTTTTTAGAGTTTTTTGAGCCATTTTGGTATAATTGCCAAACCTGCAAGAGCCCGGAGCCTGAAACATCATCAGAGTATTTGCACCATTTTCAAGTGCCATTATGTAATTGGCAAGATTGAGTTTATACGGTAAACAAATTCCTTCAATACTGTTTTTAACTCCGATTTCAAGTGCTCTGTTTGTGTTTTGCGGAGGCATAACAATTTTTGCTCCCAAAGAACTGACTAACGCTCCCATAGACAAATCAATATTTCCCATCCTCGGCCAGGCTACAACTCTGTCTTTTGTCGCTATAGAGTGGTCTTGTTGTGCATAACGCTCTTTATAAAATTGTTTTTCTTTGGATTTATTCAATGTTTAATCTTCCACTATTATCGGGTTAGAATAGGCAAAACCTTTGCCGTTTAATTCCGTTTCAACTCTGTACTTCCCCCCTTCAGAAAGTTTGAGTTTTAATTTTTTGGAATTTGTCGTGTTTATTTTTATACCGTCTTTAACTACTGTTATTTTTATTTTTCTTTTACATTCTACATTAATATATGTATTATTGTCCAATTTTAAAGTTTCTCCGCATTGAACGGTTGTATTGCTGCTTGATATGCTGATTTTTGGAACATCTTTGCATACAGACATATTTGCGATTATGTTATTTCCTTTTTTTATTGCGTTTAATATCTGCTCTTTTGCTATTTTAAAATTTTGACTCAATTCTTCTTTTAAATGAATTTGGTTAAGTATAGTTTTGAATGAATATTCATAAGAAAGCACTTTGACAGGAATTATGTATTTTGAAATTTTGAATTCATGGGCATCACTTCCTGCGATAGCAGGAACGATTTTTCCATTTTTGTTATTCAGTTCGTCCCACCATTCCAGCGTTTTTTGATACGGTTTTGTTATTAGATTTTGTTTAAACAAATAAGAATATGCAATTGTAAAAATATTTCTTTCATTATACTTATCGCCCCACTGTGAAAACAAATTCCATATCTCAACCCCGTCAGGAATAATATTTTTATCAGTCCATTTTAGTGGTCGGTGTGAGTTTTTGCGAATATCGGATTCATCAGGGTGCGCCGAAAATCCAAATCCTCCGTCTGATTTTACTGCATCAACATTATCTTGGCAATTATCCGAAGGAGGGATTAGTTTATTTATACCCAATGCAATATAGTGGTTACCGTAATCGGGCGAAATTTCTTCGCCCTTTATTACATAAATACCGTTAATAACCCCTTCCTGCACATCAAAATTGTTGTGGTCTGTTATTATAATCCAGTCTAATCCGGCTTTTTTTGCCGAATTTGTTATGGTTTCAATATCCCCTGAACCGTCAGAGTACAAGGTGTGAATATGAATTGCACCAAAATATTTGTATTTATCTGTTGTATTTTTCTTCATCTATTTTACTGAAAGTAAGATTTTTTGTTTTTCTGTTTGAGATAAATCGTCTTTTTCGGGTTCAATGTTTTTGAGTTTTTGTCGTTTTTTGCGCAAAAGCATATCAGCAAAGGCTTCAAGCCTTGTTATAAACCCTGCTTCACCTGTGTGTTCGTCAGTATTGAGGTGCAATAACGGAACTCCGAAATCTTTTGCGTGATGTTCAATTTCATCTACCATGAGCGAATCAGGTCCGCAACCAAACGCTGAGAGTGCAATTATACCGTCAATTTTATTTTTTATTAGATAATGCGCCGCTGTTGCTGTTAAATCAAGTTCGTTTGCCCAATACTGCGTTTCATCAAGTTCATTGAGCGCATTTATTGCGTCTTCTCTTTGAATATTTAAAGATGTATAAACTTTAATATCCATTTTTTCAAGTTTTTTTATCAGGTTTAGCGAAATTCTTTCATCAAACAGGTTGTAACCATGAGCCATAATTACAACTGATATCGGTTTGACAAGTTCGATGTTTTTCTTTTCGCAGATTCCGTTAAGGGCATTATTTAGTGCCGTAGTGTAATTAATGCCTGATTCAGTCATCATTCTGAAATTGTCATAACATTCCCAGCCCGATTCTATTGCCTGTTTAATAAGTTTTTTATCTGTAATCCCCAATGATTTTGCACTTTCAACCCAAAATTGTTTAAAACCGAGTTTTTCTGTCTTGTCAAAAGTCGGCTCTATCATATTAAAAGGCTTGTCTATGACATTTCTGATAATTTCCGGCAATCCTCTGATTTTACTGCAATTATTAATTTTGTATCCTGTAGATTGAATTGACGGAATAAAAATATCTGTTATTCCTTTTTCAAGCAAATTTACGACATGTCCAACAAAAACTTTTATAGGCAGGCAAGTTTCCGATGCGACATACTTGTTGCCGTTTTTTATAATTTCTGCGGTCGTTTTATCAGACAGTACAACTTCTACCCCTAACGCATTAAAAAATCCGTAGTAGAAAGGGTAGTTTGTATAATATGAAATCGCTCTTGGGATTCCTATTTTTTTTATTTTTCGGTTATCAAGTGTCATTTGGTATCCTTTAGAAAAATAAAAGTTCCAAAATTATATTATCATAAAAATATTTTACATAAAATATTTTATTTCAACCCTGCAACAATCAGGCAAATCAATGCTATCGGAACAATGTATTTTAGTCCGAAATTAAATAATTTCGCAGACATTTTATTTTTTATTATAATTTGTCCGTTAATTTTCAGATACCAACCTGAAATAATGCATAAAAACAAAGTATTCAACGGAAGCATAATATTTGAGGTCAGAAAATCTAAAAATTCAAAAAGCGTTTTATCAAATATTTTTAATCCGTTCAAAAGTCCAAATGATAGTGTTGTCGGAATTGCTATAAGCGAAATTATTGTAAATAAAATTGTGCAGGCCTTTACTCTTGAAATTTTAAATCTTTCAACAAGAGTTGCGCAAGGTCCTTCAACAATACTTATTCCTGATGTTACCGCAGCGCAAAACAACAAAATAAAAAACGCAGAAGAAATAAGATTTCCAAACGGGATTTGTGAAAATATTTTCGGCAAAGTTACAAAGACAAGCCCCGCACCGGAGTCAGGAAGCATCCCGAATGAAAACACAGCAGGGAAAATCATTATCCCCGCAAGAATGGCAAAGGTTGTATCGGATAGAATTATTGTGTAAACTGATTTTACAAGCGTTTTATCTTCTTTTATATAACTTCCGTAAGTTAATAAAGCCCCCATCCCAATACTTAACGTAAAAAAAGCCTGACCTAATGCAGCAAGTAACATGTGCGAATTAAGTTTTGAAAAATCAGGCTTGAACATATATTCCAAACCTTTTTGTGCGTCAGGAAGATTGAGCGAAATTATTACAAGAAAGACTAATATCAAGGCAAGCATAGGCATAAAAATTTTATTAGCCTTTTCTATTCCGTTTTTGAGCCCTCTTGCGGTAAAAAATACGCATAAAAAGATAAATAATAGTGTTAGGATACACGGATATACTGGTTCACTTATGAAAGATGAAAAATATTGTCCGTAATCTTTTATTCCCGCTGATGAAAAACTTTTAAATATATAGTTAATAATCCAGCCACCGACTATAAAATAGAAGGCTGAAATTAAAATTCCAGTTACAGGGTTTAATGCGCCAAGCGGTTTAAGGTTTTTGTTAATTGATTCATAAGCGCCCACACATTCTTTTTGGGTAAGTTTACCGACATAAAGTTCATTTAAAAGCGGAATAAAACATATTGTGCAAATCAAGATTATATAAACAGCAAGAAATATTGCACCGCCGTTTTGTCCCATCACATAAGGAAATCGCCAAATATTGCCCAAGCCGACCGCAGAACCTATTGCGGTTACTATAAAAGCATATTTAGATGTCCATACCGGTCTTTTATCCACTTGTTTATCTGTTTCTTTTACTTTCGTTTAAATTTTATATGCTTTAGTTGAAATTTGCATCAATTATAAAGTGTAAATTTTTCAAAATTAAATAAGCAGTTTAATAATGGTAAACTGCTTATTATTTTATAATTGGGTATTTAAAGTATTTTCTTTTCAAATGCAGTTTTAGGCATTGCGCAAATCGGGCATTTGTAATCATCAGGTTCTTTGTCTAAATCTCCGACATACTCAAATCCGCATACTTTGCATACATATACAGGCTTATTAGAGTTATTATCATTTTCTTTTGGTGCATATTTATTAATAATTGCTTCGGTTACTTCTCCATGGTGTTTTTCCTGAAGTGCGAATTCTCGCACCTGTTCTACTGCTTTTTCATCAACCCCCATAGATGCAAGTTTATAAGTTGATTTATATTATTTTCGCCTTTGTATTCTGCTTTTGACAGCCCTCTGACCATCTGCCAGAATGTTTTTTCATCATAAGGGTATCTTCCGTTTAAAGATGCATAAAAAGCACCATGGTTTGTTTCCTGATTGCCGAGTTCTATAAATTCTTTTGCAACATCGTCAAGTCCGAATTGTTCCTTTACAACTTTTGCAAGCGCATAATACATTGCTCCGCCAATAGCCTCTCCTGTAGCCAACTGAGCAATTTGTTTTTCGATTTCAGTTCCTTTTGTTTGTCCGAATATACTCATATTTACCCTCCTACTTATTATTAATGAATTCATAGTATCATAAATAATTATACTTGGTATAATAAATTAAAAAGGGGGAAAGAAATGAAAAAAGTTATTGTTTTGAATGCGGGTCCGAGGAAGAATTTTAATACTGCGAAGATGTTAAAAGAAGCGCAAAACGGTGCACAGTCTGTTGGTGCGGAAGTCGAATATTTCAATCTTTACGACTACAGTTTTTTAGGTTGCAGAAGTTGTTTTGCCTGCCAGCGAAAAGGTTCTGTAACAAATAATGTTTGTGCAATTAAAGATGATATAAGGCCTATACTTGAAAAATGCATAAACGCAGATGCAATAATAATTGGGACACCCGTGTATTTCTCTTATCCGACCGGAGTATTCAGAAATTTTGTTGAAAGGTTAATGTTTGCTAACCATACTTATATGGTTGATAAAGAAAGAGGCGGATGTAAATCTCAATTAGACAGAACAATCCCTGTAGGGGTAATTTTTACAATGAACTGCCCTGAGGACTTGGCTCATCAAATTAACTATGATGTAATTTTAGATGAAAATGTAAAATGTTTGAATCACGTATTAGGATATGCGCAGGGATTATATGCCTATGACACATATCAATTTGCAGATTATTCAAAATACAATTGCGATCTTTTTGATGAAACCCATAAAGCAAAAGTACGAGATGAACAATTCCCGAAAGATTTGCAAAAAGTATTTGATTTGGGTAAAAAATTAGTCGAAATGGAATTTTAAATTCTACATCTGTAAATTTTTGCAATTTTTAGTGCATAAATTTCGACAGTTTTTTTTGTAACACTCGGGCTCTGAGTGAATAGATATTGATGCGTTTGGATATATGTTTCGGATTTGATTTTCGATTTCATCGCAAATTTGATGACATTGGCAAAGTGAAGTATCACTCGGAAATACCAATACAAAATCAATATCCGTTGATGGCCCGACCTGACGCGCTTTCAGGCTATTATCTTTTAGTTTTACCTTATTACTAAAATTCCCTATTGTATTGTATAGATTTGTTATTTCATCATTAGGCAAAGAGTAATCTAAAAGTCTCATAACGGATTGTTTTACTATTTTATGTCCGGTTTTACATATAAAACATGCAACAAGAATTGCAATTATAGGGTCTAAAAGGTTGTAGTCTGTATATTTTATTAAAATTAAACCAAGTAATACTCCAAATGATGAATAAACATCTGCTCTGAGGTGTTGGGCATCTGCGTATAATGATATTGAATTCCCTTCTTTTGCGGTTTTGAAAAGCAGCGAACTTATTATGATATTTATTACAACTGCAATTAGCATAACTGCAATACCGAGATTATTTTCAGCAGGTAAAATTTCTCCAAGAATTATTTTTTTTGAGGATTTATATATAATGAAGACTCCTGCAAGAATTATTAAAATACCCTCAATGAACCCTGCCATATCTTCGTATTTGCCGTGTCCGTACGGATGATCCTTATCTGCAGGTTGAGATGATTTTATAACAGAAAAAAATGTCAGAACAGATGCGCTAAAATCGCTCAAGGAGTGAATTGCCTCTGATATTATACTCATACTCCCGGATATTGCCCCGACAATGAGTTTTAAAGTTGTCAGGATAATATTAGAAAGTATTGAAGCCCCTGCAGTAAGTTGTTTTTTTCTATTTATATCCATTAAAGCGCCTCTGTTTATTATACACATTATATATCTTTAACGGATATTTAGCAATTTTTAAATTTTTGATAGTTCATCCATAAATTTTTGAAATTTCGAATTAAATTCGGACATTTTTGTTTGTATTTCTGCAATAAATTGTTCTCTAAATGCATTAAAATATTCTGTTGCAGCAATACTTCCGTTCTTTTTGCCAAGTGAGCGCATTTGTTCTTTGAGTTTGTCCAAATCTTCAACATTACCTAAATCTTTGATTCGTTTAGGCTTTTGTGTTTTTGTTATTTTTTGGGGCCTTGTTGCTGTTTTTATTTTTTTGGGGGGTTGAGCCGGAATAACTTCCGTTGCAGTTATTGTTTCGGGTAAACTTGTTTCCGCTTGTTGTTTTGTAATCTGCGCCATATAATAATCAAGTTTTTCCTCAATTTTTCGTTTTTTGAGTTCATCGGGAGTGAGTTCATAAACTATATGATCGGAAGATATATGAGGTTTACCTTTATCTTTTGTGCGCAAAATTTTATTTGTTATCATATCAATACTTATAAAATTCATGGTTTTGTCCTTATTTACTTTTTCAAAAGACAAATAAGGCATAGAACTTCCGTAACTGCCTACAACTTTTTTCATAACTTTCAGGGTTCCGCCGTCATCGGTATTGAGGGTAAACCCAAGGATTGTTCCGTTTGGGGTAGTTTTTGGGGTTAAATGAGGAGGAAAATCATTTTCCGGTTGTCCAAAAAGTTTAGTTATATTTTTTACAATATTTTTTGATTTTTGGGTGATTAATTCAGCATAACTTTCACTTGTAAGACGTGGCGGTTTGTGGACAGGACGATTTTTTGATTCCGGATTTCTATCTACAAATTTGGTTAGTTTTGAATCAGTTTTAGTTTTTGTTTCACTTAACTTTGCAGTCCGTAATTGAGAAATTTCTGTTTTGTTGACTGCAATTTTATTTTCTTTATCTTTTTCAAGCCAGGCTTTTCTTGCGGGCGTCATTCCTACCTTTGGCATAGGAATTTCACCTGATTCTAATTTTCTTATATAATCCCCGTAGTTTTGCAGTTTTTCATCTGCAATATTTATAAATTTTTCAGGCTGAGCCTTTACCATTCGCTCGTCATTCATGTGTTTCAATTCCCTTGGAAGCATATGGGCATGACGCTTCAGGTAATTTGCAATAAGCCTGTCTTTGCCGTCAACAACAATACCGTTAAAATCTACAGAACCGTTATCAATACTTATATAAAGAATATTATCTCTTGTTTGGCTGCGCATAATTTCTATGGTATCTTCAGTGTTAGGGAGTTTAAAAACAATCCCAGATTTGCGCTTTGGAATTAAATCCGAATAATTTTTTTTAATTAATGCCCCCAGTTGAGGGTTTTTAGTAGTGTATTTCCCAAAAAAGTTTTGTATAAGATCAAGATTTTTGTGTATATTTACAATTTTATCCTGTAAATCTTGCGGAAGTTTTGCAGGAATCCCGTAATTAATGCGCATCCCGAAGCTGACTGTGTTTGTTTCAATGTTGCGTATATAAGGCACAGATTCCTGATTTGATTTATGCTGATTAGAATTATTTGCGGAATATATTCTTACACTTGTAATACTGTTTATTCTCATACAAAGACCTGATACACTTTTACTCATTTATTCTATTATAAAAATATATCATGAAGTATATCTTTGAAGTTTTATAAAGTTTACAATATAAAAGCCCCGGAATTTGTTAAAATTCAGGGGCTAACCTTAATTAATGATTTAGAATAACCTGTGAATAAAATCATAAGAATTCGGGTCATAAATGCTTGTTTGTTTTATAAATTCCGTATGTTTTTGTGATGGGACAAATATATCTTTCTGAATTTTCGGTGCAATCTTTTCGGCTGTTTTTACAACTGTTTTTGCACTTTTACCAAACAAATATTTTAGTCCGCTGAATCCGAGTTTTGCAATTCCCATAATTTTCACCTTTCGACTTTCAAAAAAAACTACTTTCCTTATTTTTATAAAGTTTTTTTATTATGTTAAATTGCCTTTTATGAATTATTTTTGGTAACAATACTTAATAATATAAAAATTTAACTGTTTGCGAAATATTTTTTTCAATGTTATTATAAACACGAAGGGAGTAATATGGAACATTGGATTTGCAATACAAAATTGTTCGGTGTTTGGTTTTCGTTTAATGTCGATACCGTAATAACAATGTGGATTGCCATGTCTGTTTTGCTTGTCTTGGCATTTTTTGCCACTCGTAAAGTTTCTGTTTTTCCTTCAAAATTGCAGGTTGCATTTGAAAATATTCTCGGCTTTTTCTGGGGGATGTCAGATTCATTAATGGGCAGAGAAGGAAGAAAGCATATCCCTTTAATTGCTTCTTTATTCCTGTTTATTATTGTTGCCAACCTTATGGGACAAATACCGTTCAGGGTATTGGAACTTAAAAACGGGGAACTTGCATCTCCGACAAATGATATTAATTTAACTGCAGGTTTGGCAATAATAGTTTTGGTTTATTACATTTGTGCAGGTTTAAAGAAGAAAAAATTTAAATTTTTATTAAAAGACTTATCGCCTATAAGCATATTTATATGTTTAATAGATATATTAGAAATGTTTACAAGACCGTTAACATTGGCTCTCCGACTTTTTGGGAACATACTTGCGGGAGAAATACTAATTTCTGCTATGCTTGGGCTTTGTGCATATTTTTTGCCTTTGCCGTTTATGTTCTTTGAAGTTTTGGTGGCTTGTGTTCAGGCATTGGTATTTTCAATGCTGACTATGGTTTATGTATCAACGGCGATACAGGAAGAATAATATACAGTAGTTATAAATAAAAGGAGAAAAATTATGGTAGCAGAATTAGCACAATTAGGAGCAGGCATTGCAATTGGATTTGGTGCGGTTGGCGCAGGTTTGGGTATCGGAGTTGCAACAAAAGGATTGATGGAAGCAATGTCAAGACAGCCTGAAGTCGCAACAAAAGCGTTAATCTTTTTCTTAATCGGTGCAGCAATGGCAGAAGCCTGCGCAATTTACGCATTGATTATTGCTTTGAAATTAGCAGGTATGATGGGTTAATTAAATGGAATTCAACGCAACTTTTCTTATAACGATAATAAGTTTTATAACATTCACTATTTTAATGAATGCTATACTTTATCGTCCTTTGGAAAGAATTGTTGATGAAAGAAAAGAATTGATTGAGAAAAATTATTCTGATGGTGAAAGTGCAAAACTTGAAGCAAAATCAATTCTTGAAAAGAAAGCAAATGAACTTGCGCAAGCCAAGACAGATGCGAAACATTCAATTGATGTAAAATTGAAAAAGGATTATGATGAAAGTGCCGAAAAATTGCGAGAAGAAAAGGTCAAGAGCGTGCAGTATCTGTCAGAGCAAAAAGATTTGCTTAAACAGGAAAGTGATATGACGGAAGCGAATTTAAGCGAAAATATCAGACAGTATGCGCAAATGATTAAAGACAAATTATTTGGAGGGCAAAGCAATGGATTTTAATTTGATTTTGCACTCTAATTTGTTTAATTTCGCATTTTTCATGCTTATAATAATTGTTATTTGCATAAAAATTGATGTTCCTGCTGTTTTGGAAAAAATGAAAGAAAAAGTGTCTTCTGAAATTGAAAATTCAAAGACAACAAAAGAAAAATCTTTGAGCAATTTGGCTGATGCAAAGACACAATATTCAAAACTTCCTCAGGAACTTGAAAATATTTCCGAAAACGCAAAACAAAAATCAGAGTCGTTGTCTAAACAAATTGCGCTTGAAACTGAACAAAAAATTTCTAATATAGAAAATAATACTCAAAACATACTGAGCGCAGAACAAAAACATGTGACCTCAGCCCTGATTTCAAAACTGGGTGTTAAATCGGTTGAATTTGCAAAATACGATATCATTGAAGAACTCAAAAACAATCCGCATTTGCATGACAAATTTATAGAAGAAAGTATTGCAAAACTTGATGAGGTGGTATTATGACGGAATTTATATCACAGGGGTCAAAAATTTATGCAAATGCTCTTATCGGGTTAAATGCTGATAAAAACACAATAATAAATGATTTAACTCAAATTATTGAAGTTATCGAACAATCTGATGATTTAAGAGCAATACTTTCAAATTCTTCTGTTAATTTTAATAAGAAAAAGGAAATTTTATCAGAAATTTTTGGCGGTAAAATTGACGAAAAACTTATTAATTTCTTATACATTCTTACAGAAAAAAATAAAATAAATTTACTTGGTGAAATCCTGAAATCTTTTGAACAAATTTCTGCCGAAAATTCAGGAATAAGCGTTGTAGAAATAATTTCCGCAACAGAATTAAATCAGGATTATAAAAACAGAATTATAAATAAACTTGAACAAAAACTTGATAAAAAAGTTCAACCGTATTGGAATATAGAACCTGAAATTATAGGAGGTTTGATTTTCAAAATAGGGGACACCGTAATTGACTCGAGTTTAAAAAACAAGATAGAAAATTTTAGTAAAGTAATGAAATAGGAGCAGATAATGGCACTAATACAACCTGATGAAATCAGTTCAATTATTAAAAGTAAAATAGAAAATTACGAACTTCAGACTGAGGTATCAAATACCGGTACAGTATTGGAAGTCGGTGACGGAATTGCAAGAGTTTACGGACTAAGAAATGTTATGGCAAACGAACTCATACAGTTTGAAGACGGACATTCAACTTTGGGTATTGCAATGAACCTTGAAGAAGATAATGTCGGTGTTGTAATTTTAGGAGAATACACAGAAATTAAAGAAGGAACGATAGTCAAAACTACAGGAAGAATTGCATCCGTTCCGGTAGGAGAAGGCTTAATCGGCAGAATTGTTGACCCGACAGGAGCAGTGCTTGACGGAAAAGGTGAATATCCTTATGAAAAAACAAGACCTATCGAAAGAGTAGCCCCCGGGATTGTTACAAGACGCTCTGTCTATCAGCCTTTGCAGACAGGTTTGACTGCTATTGATGCTCTTACTCCTATAGGGCGTGGTCAGAGAGAACTTATTATCGGTGACAGACAGACAGGAAAAACCGCTATTGCGATTGATACTATTATTAACCAAAAAGGTAAAAATGTAATTTGTATCTATGTTGCTATCGGACAAAAAGCATCTACGGTTGCACATTTGGCAAAAACATTGGAAGAACACGGAGCAATGGCTTATACAATTATCGTTTCCTCAACTGCTGATGAATCCGCACCGTTACAATATATTGCACCATTTGCCGGTGTAACGATAGGTGAAGAATTTATGGAGCAGGGAAAAGATGTTTTGATAGTTTATGATGACTTGTCAAAACACGCTCAGGCATACAGAGCAATGAGTTTGCTTCTTAAAAGACCGCCGGGACGAGAAGCGTACCCGGGTGATGTATTCTACTTGCATTCAAGACTTTTAGAACGCGCGGTAAAACTTAATGACGAACTCGGTGGCGGTAGTATTACGGCTTTGCCTATTATTGAAACTCAGGCTGGTGATGTTTCCGCATATATTCCGACCAATGTAATTTCAATTACTGACGGGCAAATATTCCTTGAAAGTGATGCGTTTAATTCAGGTATCAGACCCGCAATCAATGCAGGTATTTCGGTTTCCCGTGTTGGTGGTGCTGCCCAGACTAAAGGTATCAAACAGGTTGCAGGGACATTAAGACTTGCTCTTGCACAATACAGAGAACTTGAAGCGTTTGCGCAATTTGCTTCAGATCTTGATGCTTCAACTAAAAAGCAATTGTTAAGAGGTGAAAAGTTAACTGAAGTCTTAAAACAACTTCAATATAATCCTTTGAGTGTTGCTCAGCAGGTTTCTATCCTGTTTGCTGCAAACGAAGGAGTTTTAGATGATATTGAAAATTCAAAAATCCAGAAATTTAAAAAAGACTGGTTTGTTTGGTTTGATGCAAATATGTCTGAATTATCCGAGAGATTAAACGCAGGAGATGCGCTTTCTGATGATGATAAAAAAGCATTAAAAGATGCGCTTGAATCTTTTAAGACAACATTTTAAAATGTAACCCTCACCCGGATTTCTAAATTTGTCTTTCAGACTCATTAAGAAATCCTGCCCTCTCACAAAGAGAGAGGGCAAAATAAAGGAAATAATATGGCAAGTTTAAAAAGCATAAAAAAAAGAATAAACAGTGTTCAAAGCACCAAAAAGATTACAAGGGCAATGAAAATGGTTGCGGCTGCGAAAGTACGCAGTTCGGAAACTGCTGTTAAAGCGTCACGTCCTTATGCAAAAGAACTTTATCACATGTTTAAAAAGCTTTTAAATTCTGTCGGAACTTTTAGTTCTGAAACTCTTAAAATTAAGCATGCAGTCGATAATTATCCAAAACTTCTTGAAAAAAGAGAATTTAAGACAGTTGGGTTATTTGTTATAACCTCAAATAAAGGGCTTGCCGGTGCATACAGCGCAAATGTTGTTAAAGCCACAATAAAAAGAATTAAAGAACTCAAAGAACAGGGACTTGATGTTAAAGTTTTTGTTGCAGGTCAAAAAGGTGTTTCAATGCTTTCAAAGCGTCTTATACCTTTGAATTGTCAGATAGAAAAGAAATATTATTCTGCAGTAGAAATTCCTGATGCTATGGGAGCAAGAGAAATTGCAGAAGATTTGGCCGAATACTATGTCGATGGCAGAATAGACAAAATTGAAATTATTACAACAAGATTTCGCAACATGGTTAGTTACAGTGTTGACAAATGGTCGGTTTTGCCTGTTGATGATATTAAAGATAATCACGAAAAGATAACAGATAATATAATTGAACCGTTGATGGAATTTTCACCTGATATGCATCATATTTTGCAAAAAGTAGTTCCGATGTATATTACGGATACTTTCTATCAGGCATTATTGGAAGCGAAAGCAAGTGAACTTGCATCTCGTATGACTGCTATGTCTGCGGCGACTACAAATGCTGAAAAAATTATTCACAGTTTGTCTATTGAATACAATAAACTCCGTCAGTCCGCGATTACGAATGAAATTATTGAAGTAATCAGTGGTGCAAATTCACAGATGAAGTAATTATTTAGTCAAAGCCTTTACTATTTTATAAAAGTCTTCAATAGGTAAGTTGGGGTTTCTACCCCAACTTTAATTTGTTGGATTTACAGGGTGAGGCGTCAATCCTTTAAAATGTTTTTTGTCGTTCAGCGTTATTATAATTGATTTGTTGGGCTGAAAGCCCAACTTACGAATTTAATCTGCCGGTGGTCGGGGTCTGTCTTGAGTCGCTCGCAGTAAACGGCATTTCGCATTTTGTCTTTTGTGCCTATTGGCACAAGCCAAAATCTGCTCCAGCCTCTGCTCGCTCCTCGTGAACCGACAAAAGGTCGGTTCTCCCAACAACCACCTAATAAAAAAACAGACTACTGGCGAAGTCTGTCTTTAATATGCCGGTGGTCGGGGTCGAACCGACACGAGGCGTGAACCTCACCAGATTTTGAGTCTGGCACGTCTACCAATTCCATCACACCGGCTTGTTGGTTTCCGTAAATTAATCTTATCAAAAAAATATTATTTTTCAACAATAAATTATAATTATTCTATATTTTTCCAAAATGTGAATTTTTTTTATCTTAAATTATTTAATAACTTTAATATGAACAAACTGAAAATTTTATTACTATTCCTTATATTACTTATCCTGCCTGCTAATGCAACTACATATTCAGGCGGAGTGACTAAAATCGGGCAACAGCAAAGCAACAAAATTATTGATGCGCAAACAAAACAACCTGTTGAATTTGCCAAAATTTCTATCCCTCAACAAAAATTTCGTACATTTTCAGACATGAACGGCAACTTCGAACTTCCAGATATTCAAATTAAACAACCGACAATTTTGAATGTCGAAAAAGAAGGTTACAGACCATTTTCGCTTACCATTAACAATAACCAAAGTCTTAATAACCCCATGCAAATTGAAATTGCTCAATCAGAACCCTTTGACATAAATCTTGATTCTGAGATAATTCACCTCGGCGATAACAGTTTTTCCAAAAATTCAGCCTCCGCCCGAGATTTTAAACTCCAATCCTCTGGAGCAAGTTATTCAAAGGATTTTATTATGACAAGTAATGCCAAAAAAAGTACAAATTACCTGTGCATTGGCTCAATTTGCGGACTTGATACCCTGCTTGCAAAAAAAATGGGGCAAAATAAAATAAGAACCTCTGCCTATTCTACTCCAACCGAAATCTTTTTTAATAACCAAAAAATCGGAGAAATTAAAATTAACGGTGACGGACAAAGAATTAAAATTCCTAATTCTCTCATAAAACCTGATGCAAAAAACCAAATTACAATTAAAACAGGGCATAATACTTATGCAAGTAATCACCTTGATTATGATGATATTGAACTGATGAATATATCAATTTTGAGCGAATAAAAAGGACAGAAACAAATTTCTGCCCTTTTTTATTTTATTATAATTTGTAAACTATCTTTTTAGAAAATCAGGAATTTCAATATTTGTGAAATTTTTGCTTGCATTTCCGCTATCTAAAACAGATTTAGACTGATTATTGAACGCTCCCGAAAAATAATCTGCAGCATTCAATCTTGATATGTCACCGTCAAATGATGAATTTGAAGTTGAACCGAATGATGCCAAATTCAGATTTGAAGAATTATTTCTCAATTCAAATCCTGTTGCAATAACGGTAATCTGAATAGAACCGTCTTTAATTGTATCATTTACCGCAGTACCAATAATAACTGTTGCATCATCAAGAACTGCATCATGAATAATAGAAGCCGCATCACTGATTTCGTGAAGTCCCATATCAGGACCGCCGGTAATATTAACGATAACTCCTGATGCTCCGTTGATTGAAGATTCAAGTAATTGAGAATTTACTGCCATTTGAGCCGCTTTAACTGCTCTGCCTTCTCCTTGAGATCTTCCGATACCCATTAAAGCAGAACCTGAAGATAACATTACAGATTTGACATCAGCAAAGTCAACATTGATAATTCCCGGAATTGTAATAATATCTGTTAAGCCCTGAACACCCTGAAGTAAAACTTCATCAGCAATTCCGAATGACTGTATTAAACTGCATTGTCTATCTACAACCTGCAATAATTTATCATTAGGTATAACAATTACCGCATCAACATACTCTTTTAATTTATCAATACCCGCATTCGCCTGATTTTGTCTTTTTCTTCCTTCAAGCGTGAACGGTTTTGTAACAACGCCGACTGTTAAAATTCCAAGTTCTTTTGCAATTTTTGCAACAACCGGAGCCGCACCCGTACCTGTTCCTCCGCCCATTCCGGCAGTGACAAATACCATATCCGCGCCGTCTAAGGCTTGAGTGATTTCTTGGTGTGCTTCTTCTGCTGCTTTTTCACCTACTGACGGGTCATTCCCTGCGCCAAGTCCCTGAGTTGAAGAAGAACCCAACTGAATTCTGTTTTTTGTTTGTCCCTGCGCCAATGCCTGTAAATCGGTATTTAATAACCAAAATTCAACTCCTGACAACCCTGAACGAATCATTCGGTTAACGGCATTTCCTCCGCCTCCGCCTACTCCGACAACTTTAATATTTGCAGGGTTAATATTTGATTTAAAATTGGTTCCGTGACTTGCGCCGGGTGCTTCTTTGGCTGCAAACAGGTCTGCTACAATGTTTTCCACTTCTATTTACCTCATATCCTTGAATCCTAAAACATAAAATTACATTTATAGTGTAATCCTAACAATATACTATTTTAAAAAGATAAAAAGTACAATAAATTTAACAAAATTATGAACAAAAATTAAGATATTGCACAACGCAAAAATTGTTAATCTATTTCGTGTCTGCCCTCAATAGCTTTTGCGATTGTTATTTCGTCCGCATACTCCAAATCCGCTCCGACAGGTAAACCGAACGCTATTCTTGAAACTTTTATTCCAAAAGGTTTTATCAGTTTAGTCAAATATAAACTTGTTGCTTCGCCTTCAACTGACGGACTGAGTGCAAGTATAACCTCTTTAACACTCTCATCTGTTAATCTGTTCAAAAGTTCTTTTATTCTTATGTCTTCAGCACCAATTCCGTCCATCGGCGAAATCAATCCCTGCAATACATGGTACAATCCTTTGTATTCATTTGTCTTTTCTATTGCTATCAGGTCTTTTGATTCGGACACAACACAAATGGTTGATTTATCTCTTGAAGTTGATGAACAAATTTCACAGGGACTTGAAGATGATAGATTAAAACAAATTTCACAGGTTTTTGTATTTTCTTTTGCTTCAATCACTGTTTTTGCAAAATTTTCCACATCAGACTTTGACATCCTCAGTAAAAAGAATGCCATTCGTTGTGCTGATTTAGGCCCGACAGACGGGAATTTCTGAAACTGTTCAATTAAAGATGCTATTGATTTAGGATATATCATTTCTTAAAAATTCAATCCCGGAATTTTCATTCCGCCTGTAACATTTTTCATTGTTGATTCCATCTCTTTTGATGCTTTTTGTGTCGCATCATTGATGGCTGCAGATATTACATCTTCAAGCATTTCAATTGTATCAGTATCAACTGCTGACGGATTTTCGGGATTGATAACTTCTGCTGATAATTTAATAGATTTGAATTTCCCCTGACCGTCCATTGTTACTTTAACGCCGCCGTTTGCACTTTCGCCGATCAATTCCATAGAAGCAAGTCTTGCCTGCGCTTCAGATGCTTTTTTCTGAACATTTTGAACCTGTTTCATAAGGTTACCTAAATTTAAACCCATATTTTCTCTCCTTAAAGTCTGTTTTACTTTTGTGCAATTTCTATTATACTATAAAGGTATGCAAAAGAAAACATATTTACAAGAATCAATAAAAGGCGGTCGTTTGATGCGTTGGAATACGATGCCTTTAAAAGTGTTTATTGAGCCGATGAAATTTTATTCAAAGCAGGGGCAGGATTTGAAGTATCGCCAAATGGTAAGGCAGGCGCTTGATGAGTGGCATAAGGTTTCAAACGGTAAAGTTTCTTTTGTTGTTGTTGATAATCTGCTTTCGTCAAATGTAAATATCGAATGGAAAAGAGTACAAAGACAGGCGTTAGGACATTGTATTTTTCAGTATGACAGGAGTAATCGTCTTTACAGTGCCGAAGTTACAATCGGTTTAACAGAAGGACTTGTCCACGCTGATTATAATGACGAAGGTGAAATATATCATACTATTTTGCATGAAATCGGTCACGCAATCGGTTTAGGGCACAGTCCGTTTAAAAACGATATTATGTACTCTCCTCATCAAAAGGGTATAATACATGTTGGCCCTGGGGACAGATTGTCAGTAAATTGGCTTTATACTTTTCCGCAAGGGAAAACGGTTAATGAAATTGCATCAAAATATTCAACCGGTGGCAGTGATTTAGACGAGGTTGTTGCAAATATTCTTGCGAAAAAAGCCAAAACGGAATTTGAGAAAGTTAAAGATTCTGTCGAACTTCCACCTGAAAAAAATTTGCTTGACGAAACGCAAAATATCGGCGATTTAAAAAAATATAATATGTCACTTCAAAATATACAAATTTCTGTGGATTTGCAGGAACAAATCAAAAAACATTATCGTGATTCATCAATGAAAAATACATAATATATGTTATCGGTAGTTTTTGTTTTATCAAAACTACCCTGCCCCATTTCTTTGACCGCAAAGAAACGGGGGTGCAAAGCGGATTGCGAGCCAAAGCCGAAGCCATTTTGCTTGTGGTAAAAGCCACAAAAAGCAAAATGCGCAGAGCTGTCGATGGCGAGCAACCAAGCAGAAACCCGCCGACCGGTACTCCGTTCGCTAATCATTTGTACTTGCTCCACATACAGGCGGGATAAATAAGTAAGTTGGGCTTTCAGCCCAACAAAGTAAATGTTGGGGTAGAAACCCCAACTTACGATTGTCGTGTCGCAA
>CACYKF010000004.1:37024-183817 GCA_902774905.1 uncultured bacterium | reverse complement strand
TACTGTGTATGAGGGATTTTGAGATAAAGTATACCGAGTTTGACATATTTAGTCGGAAGTTTTCAAAAAATTTTAACAATAAATGCCGTTTAATGAGTGTTTTAATCGTGTTCAGATTTTTATTTTTCACTCATTTTTATGCTTTCGCCCAAGAGTGAAAATATACCATTTGTTACTACTGTTTCACCTTCTTTCAAGCCTGAGAGAATTTCTGTGTATTTTTCGTTTTTTAGCCCTGTTTCTACTTTTCTCTCCTCGTAAGTTCCCTCCTTAGTCTTAACATAAGCAAAATTATAATCGCCGTATTTTTCTATTGCACCATCAGGCACAACAAGCGTTTCTTTCTCTCCTGTATTTACAATAATTTCAGCATATATATTCGGTTTAAATTTAAAATCGGAATTTTCTATATCTGCTCTGACTTCAAGAGTTTTTGTTTCGTTATCCAATATCGGAGAAACATAGGACAACACTCCCTCAATACTTTCATTTCCGCTTTTGGCTTCAACTTTTTGACCGACAGCGAGTTTCGCTGAATCTTTTTCAAAAGCATAACCGACAAGCCAAATCGTTGATAAATCCGCCAGTGCAAATATTTCTTTGTTATCTTCTACAAATTCTCCCGTATTAACTTTTCGCTCAAGCAAAACTCCGCCGATAGAGGCTTTTAATTCAATATAAGGCTGCGCCTTTTTTGTTTTTAAAACAGTGTCAATGTTTGCTCCGTAAACTCCCAAACGACTGCGGTAAACGTTAATGAGTGCGCTGCGTTTTGATTTTAGGGAATTTAGTTTTGCAATATCTTTCTGTTTTTCAGCCAATGCTCTTTCATAATCTGCCCTTGAGGATATTTTTTCATTGTATAGAGTACGCTCTCTTTCGTATTCGCTGTTTGAAAGCGTGCATTGTGCGCTTTGAGTTTTAATGTCTGATTCAATATCCATAATTTTTTCTAAAAATTCAAGCTGAATTTGGCTTATTTCATCGGTTTTTAAAAGAGCTATTGTATCACCTTTTTTAATCGTATCACCTATATCAAAATATATTTTTTCAATTTTACCTTCCATTGGTGCATAAATTTTTTCCAACGATTTATTTTGCGCTTTAAATTGTGCCGGAAGTGTAATTTCGGTTTTCAATTTTTCGTATGTTACTTTTGCTGTTTCTATTTTTGCGTTTTCTTCTTGGCTCTGGGTTAATTTAATTATTTTTATAGCATCATGTTTTGTGTTTTCGATTTTTCCGCAGCCGCAGCAAATCAGGGAAACTATCAATAGTATTATTAAATTTCGCATTTTTTCTCCTTTGTCAGTTTATACAGTAGAGGTACTAAAAATATTGTAATAACGGTGCCAAAAGTAAGTCCGCCAATTATAGTAATTGCAAAAGGTTTCTGGCTTTGTGCACCAATACCGTTTGAAAGTGCTGCCGGCATTAGCCCGAGTATTGCAACAAGTGAAGCTGATAGGACAGGACGTAATCTTTTACACGCAAGACTTTTTAATTCCTCATCACCTAAGGTATTTGTTTTTATAAGCGAAGATAGAATTATTACGCTGTTTTGTATTGATACTCCTATTGCCGCAATTAGACCAACTCCGGCGGAGATTGAAAAATATGTCTTAGTTAAAAACAGAATAAAAATAGCCCCTGATAATACAGGCAAAATTGTGCATAAAGCAATCCCCACATAGCGTTTTTTCTTGTAATGGATAAAAAGAATTGCCGAAATTAAAAGAATTGTAAGAGGTAAAATTATTCCAAGTCTTATATTGGCACTTTTTTGACTCTCTGATTGCCCTGCCCATTTTATTCTGTAGTTATCAGGCAGTTTAAGTTCTTTTTTTAATAGCTTTTCCGCTTCATTTACGGTCGAACCTAAATCTCGATTTCTTATGTTAAATCTAATTATTGCTACTCTTTGATTTTCACTCCTTGTAATAATCATTGCGCCGTTGTCGTTCGTAATATTTGCTACATTAGACAAAGGAACAGAAATTCCGTCAGGTGTTTTGACGATGATGTTTTCGAGCTTTTCTAAACTGTTTCTGTCCTCCTGTTCAAGACGTAAAAACACATTAAATCGTTTTTCGTTTTTAATTATTTGAGTAGCATTTTTACCGCCGATTGCAATTTCAATAACTTTTTGGATATCGTCGCTTTTTAAACCATACCTTGCGGCTTTTGTCCTGTCCGCTTTTATTTGATACTGCGGCTGCCCGATTATTTGGTCATAAGAAATATCTACAATCCCTCGCACTTTTCCTAACAACTCAACCGCTTCATCTTGAAGTTTTTGCAGATTATATAAATCGTGACCATAAATTTTCAAGACAACTTGACCTTTTGAGCCGGAAACGGCTTCTTCCACATTATCCTGAATATATTGGGTAAAATATGTAGTAATTCCGGGAATTTCATTTAAACTTCTTTCCATATCATTAATCAGTTTTTGTTTATTTTTATGAAATTTAAACCGCCACTTTTTAGAAAGTTTTAAATCCACCATATTTTCTATATTTGATAATAAATTCGGGTCTTCGCCATCATCGGCTGAACCAATATGTGAAATAACATTTGTAACTTCAGGGTATTTTAGTAATGTTTCCCTTATTTGTCTTGCTACTTCAACGCTATGGTTTATTGTTGTACTCCTCGGGATTACCGTTACTCTGAGCCAAATATTACCTTCATCTAAATTCGGTAAAAATTCAGACCCAATAAATGGCAAAAGGATAAATGAAGAAATTAAAATTCCACCAAGTATGATAAAAAATTTTTTAGGTGATTTCAAAGTTTTATCAAGAAGTTTCTCATAAAACTTGCCGAAAATTTCAGGCTGTTCTTTTATTTTTACGGAATGCAAAAATTTTGATACTAAAACAGGAATTATAAATAACGAGGTTATAACGGCACCTATTAAAGAAAAACCCATTGTAAAAGCTAAAGGGTGAAAGAGTTTTCCTGCAACACCATTAAATGCAAAAATCGGCAAAAAACAGCAAAGAATTATTAATGTTGAAAAGAATATCGGCTGCCACATTTCTTTAACTGCTTTATATACTAAAACTTTTTTTCTGCATTCGGTTAGATTATTTTTATAACCGGATATTTTTGTATAAATATTTTCAGCTAAAATAACCGCTGCATCGACTAAAATCCCAAAATCTACTGCCCCCATACTCAAAAGGTTTGCAGGGATAGAAAATATTTTAAATAAAATAAACGCAAAAGATAAAGCAAGGGGAATGGTCAGTGAAGTGATAAGCGTCAGCCTTAAATTTTTGATAAAAGCGTACAAAATCACGACCACAAAAAATATACCTAAAATTACATTGTGCGAAATTGTTTTCATCGTGTTATTAATCAACGTGCTTCTATCATAAATTGGAACAAGTTTTACTCCTTTTGGCAGTTCAGAAATAATATCAGGGAGTGAGCGCTTTAAATTTTTGATTGTTTTTGAGGGATTTTCGCTCTTTCTCATTAAAACAATACCTTCAACCGTATCATCATTAAAGTTTTTACCGACTTGTCCGAGTCTTACCGCAGGCTCAATTACGACTTCTCCGACATCTTTTATCCTGATAGGCGTTCCTTTTTGAGAAGATATTACGGTATTCTTAAGACTTTCAATATCTGTAAATAACCCGATTCCTCTTACAATAAAAGCCTGATTATTATTATCAATATAATGCCCGCCGGCTGTTGAATTTGATTGCTTTATAGCATCATAAACCTCTCTTACATCCAGATTATAAAACCTTATTTTTTCGTGGTTTAAAATGACTTTATAAGTTTTAACAGGCCCGCCAAAACTATTTACATTAATAACACCTTTTACCTGTTTAAAAGCTCGCTCCATATCCCAATCTTCAAGAGCTTTCAATGTCATAGGGTTATAAAAATCGGATTCTAGAGTATATCTGAAAATCTCACCGATAGGTGAAGCATCAGGCCCTAATTGCGGCTTGATATCCTCCGGTAAATCAGCCTGTGAAATCCGCTCTAATACTTGCTGTCTGATTAGGTTTGAGGGCATGTTGTCATCAAACACAACCTTTATAACCGAAAGTCCGAATAATGAATTTGAATAAAGCATTTTTTCATGGGGAATCCCGTTTAATTCTTTTTCAAGAGGAATTGTAGCAAGTCTTTCAACATCTTCGGCACTTTTTCCGGACATTTCTGTTATGACTTGAACCATTGGGGAAGTAAAATCCGGATAGGCTTCAATATCAAGAGTTTTTAGGCAAAACAATCCTGTAAGCATCATTATTACAGACAAAATTAGTACAATTTTTTTGTTTTTTAAAACATATTTTATTAATTTATTAAAGTTCATCCATTTCCTCTTGATTTATTGATAGTAAAAACTCCAGCCAATCTGTATAATATTGAGCCAACGTGTCCGAATACCCTAAAATAATATCCCTATAGTTTTGCTCCATAACAATTAAAGTTGTGAGGTTTGATTTCCCAACTTCATAGCTTCTTTTTGATAACCTTATAAATTCTGCTGACTCTTTTAACAAGGTTTCATTATAGTAATTTAGATTTTTTCTTGATGTTAAAAACTTTTCGTACTTTGCCTGAATATCTTTAGCTGCTTTGTTTTTTGTAGAGTCATAATTTAATTGAGCTTGCTCCAATTCCAATTTCGCATTTTTTATTTCAGGACTAAATGAATACAAAACAGGAATATTTACTAAATTCGCCCCAATATATCCACCGTTTTGGAATGTTCCGTCATCTGACATACCTTTAGATTGAAACCCATAACCGCCTTCAAGTTCAATATCAGGAACTCTTTGTCTTACTACATTAATCAAATTTTTCTCGGCAACCTCAATATTGTTTTTTACTATTTGTATATCAAATCTTCGCTCAAGATAATTATTTACAACAGTTTGAGTATCAGGCAAATTTATGTTTAAAGGCGGGGTTTTGAAATCACTTGTAATATTACTGTCAGTTAAAAAATTTCCTTCTATTTCATACTGTTCGTTTGGAACATTTAGTACTTTATTAAAATTTATATTTGCTACATCTATCTCGGTTTTGGCATTATTAATTGTCGTTGTCATTTGATTTAAGGCGATTTTTGCTTGCAAAACATCAATTTCAGCACTCGCTCCTGCTTCAACTCGCTTTTTTGCGATGTCAAGAAGGGTTTGTAAAAGTTGTTCTTGTTCTTTCAAGGTATGAAATTTTGTTTTTGCTCCAAGAGTTTCAATATAAGCTATTTTTACATCGGTTTTGAGTCTAAACGCCATATACAAAATATCGTTATCAGTCAATTTCAACTTTGCCTGCGCAAGTTTTTTTCGAGGACTTCGTTTTGCGATTTCTATAGTTTGTGTAATCCCTATTTGCTGAGGGTTGCCATGACCGGATTTACCAAAGTTCCAAAAAGTATAAATCCCCGGATTTTGAAGCCTGTTTGCAGATTTTATATTGTTTTTTGCAATATCAATGTTTAACTTGCCGCTTTTGTAGTCCAAATTATTTTCTAAAGCTATTTGGATTGCCTCATTTAAAGAAATTGGTTTTATTTCTTCTGCACTTGCACCTAATTGAATTATTAATAATAAAAAAAGCACAAATTTTTTCATAAATTTATGCTAATATAAATGTTTTTTATATTGACGTGACAAAAGTCATATATTATATCAACCCCATCTCAATCGCTTTTAAAACGGCTCTTGTTCTATCTCTTACATTTAATTTTTGAAAAATCGCTGAGGTATAATTTTTAACCACACCCGTTGAAATTGACAATAACTCTCCGATTTCTTTGTTGCTGTAACCGTTTGATATGAGCTTTAAAACTTCAATTTCTCTTTTTGTAAGCTCCTCTGTTATATCATCTATTGAAATGAACCTTGTATCCGCTTGAATTTTTTCTATTGTTTTTGGAGTTATCAAAGGGTTAATTATATGCTCGCCTTTCGCAGCCTTATAAATAGTATCAGATAAAATTTCAATTGACACATCCTTTAAAAGAAAAGCATTTGCACCCGCAACAAGTGCGTTTTTGTATAAATCCTCGTCGTTAAACGTTGTTAAAAGTATTGAATTTATTTTGACACCTGCATTATTCAATTTTTCCAAAACATCTATCCCGTTCATTTTCGGCATTTTAATATCCAAAAGCGCAACATCGGGTTTAAGTTCAATAATTTTATTATACGCATCAATCCCATCAGATGCTTCTGCAATTACCTCAAAATCATTGTTTAGCTTCAACAAACCTACAATTCCTTTCCTGACTAAATGTTGATCCTCTGCAACAATAATTCTAATCATTGTTACCCCCATAAGGGATTTTTATATTTGTAACAAAGCCGTTATTTTTTGAGGTTCTAAATTCAACACATCCAAAAAGTTCTTCAATTCTTTCTGTCATACCGCTTAGTCCGTTTGAGAGTTTTAAATTTTCACAGCCTACTCCATCGTCTTTAGCGTTTAAAATAATAAAATTATTCTCGTATTTTATTGAAATAAAAAGGCTTTCGGCT
The DNA here is from genome assembly GCA_902774905.1 of uncultured bacterium. GTDB lineage: Bacteria > Cyanobacteriota > Vampirovibrionia > Gastranaerophilales > Gastranaerophilaceae > Zag111. The sequence continues at coordinate 177,296 of CACYKF010000004.1, read as the reverse complement.
TCCGAGTATTTCATTGCGTTTGTAATAATTTCCTGAACAGTTCTAAATAAAACGTGTTTTATTTTTTGATTTTGTATAACAAGGGATTTATCCATATCAAAAGTGATTTTTGGCGATTTTATTGATTTTATAATCTTCGTTATTGCTTCGTATAAATCTAAACTTTTATCTTGTTTTAAGGCAGAAACTATTCCTCTGATATCATTCATTAAAACTTTTGATGTGTCATAAGCATCTTGTATCGGTTCTTTTGCTTCATCCTTACATAGAGCATTTGCAAGCTGAAGATTTGTACTTATTGCAGCGAGATGATGCCCGATGCTGTCGTGGAGCTCTCTTGCAATATCAATTCTTTCAGAGTTTCTTATTGAAATATCATCAATTTCTTTAAATACTTTCAATTTAGCGTTCGTTATTTCAAGTTCAAGCCTCTGTTTAATTTCTTGCACCAACACAATCCCAAGAATAAACAAAAATATATGAAAACTGCAGGTTGAAACCGTATCAGCTAAAATTTGGTCAAGCAGAGTGCCTTTTACAATATCAATGAATTCAAGTTTTTTAACGTCGGGAACTAAAATATCAACCGTTAAACAAGATAAAATGTTTAACAAAACTAAAATTACGGAATATTTTTTCTTTAAAACAAAGCCAACAAGCAGACTTACGATGTAGTTCAAAGAAACACAGACAATACTGCCGGAAATTGCCATTAATAAAAGACAGCAGATGTTTTTGTACGATTTTACGTGAATTTTATTTTGCATTAATTTCAAAAATGAAATCAAATACACAATAAAGAAAAAACTTACAAACACAACGTTCAATATTTTTGAGGGTGAATAAAAAGGAAGTCTGTTTAAAATGTTCCCAAAACCATATACAATCATTAAGTCGGAATGATTTAAAATTATTATCAAAATTGACCAGATAAACATCAGGGCAATAACCCAAACCCCTGCAATTTTAATAAAACTTTCCGACTTCAGCATAATAAACCTCTCAAGGTTATTATATAACAAGAGTGCGAAAACATCTGTTATGTTTCGCACTCTTTAATAAAAATTCTTTATTCTCTTACTACAGATATTCTTTGTTGAATATATTTATCTTGAACGGCAATATCGACCATTGCAACGGCATAATCTGCGTAAGAAATTATGCTTTCACCTTTGCTGTTAGGTATTAATTCTTCTCCGTTTAGGATATATTTCCCCGTTCTCTCTCCATCTGCTTGAAAATCAGCCGCAGGGCTTAAGAATGTCCATTTAACATCATTTCTTTTTCTTAATTCCTCCAGTTCTTTGCTTTGAGCTTTTGCAAGCGGAATATAAACTTCAGGGAAATCAGGAGTTTGATATACTTGAATTGTATGTTCGGGGTTAACATACAAACTTCCGGCACCGCCAACAATTAACAATCTTTTATCCGTTCTTGCCAACAAATCACACAAATATTGTGAGCTTTTTACGTGTAAAGGCAGCGCATCTTCGCTCCAAGCACCAAACGCATCAATTATCACGTCAAAATCTTTTAAGTCTTCTTTTGTCAGGTCGAACAAATCTTTTAAAATAGCATTTTTAGCATTCGTTTGATTTTCGCCTCTTACAATTGCTGTAACATCCAAACCTCTTGAAACAGCTTCGTTTGTGATTAATTTTCCTGCCCTGCCGTTAGCGCATACAATAGCGATTTTTACCATAAAACTCTCCTTTGCTTTTTCATTTTTATGGTTTTATAATAAATTAGTCGGTATATATTGTAAAGTAAGCACAAAAAAGTAATATAGTAACTATTAGAAACTATTTAATAAATGAAAGGTTTTAGATTATGAAGAACAAAAAAGAATTACCGCCATGTCCTGTTGAAGTTACGTTAAGCATGATTTCAGACAGGTGGAAAGTTTTGATAATTAGGGATTTAATCACCGGCACAAAAAGATTCGGAGAACTTAGAAAATCAATCGGAAAAGTGTCGCAAAAGGTTTTGACAACAAACCTCAGAGGGATGGAGGAGGACGGACTTGTTACAAGAAAAGTCTATGCCGAAGTTCCGCCAAGAGTGGAATATACTCTAACCGAAACAGGCAGAAGTCTAAAACCCATACTTGATGCTATGGATAAATGGGGAAGTGAATATAAAATTAAATGCAAATAATAGCAGGCATGACAATTGAATGTCTTTACATTAATCAAATACAACAATAATTTATGTCTAAAATATGTATAATATAACTTTCAAAATCTTTGTTATAGCGTTTGCCGGTTATGAGTTTTGATATGTAGCTTTCGGTTAGATTTAATCTTTTGGCAAGCATTTTTTGCGGTATATTTTTCTGCAACATTTTAAAACGTATCATTCTTTCCCTGCGGTACAGAAAATGACTTCCACCGTTTTTCTTATTATTCGGACTCTTTGACATTTTTTGCTCAAGTAATTCAACCTGTTTTCTTAATTCTTTTTTCATGGGGTAACTCCTTTAGGGTAGATGATTTGGGTACACACATTTTAACTCGTTTTAAAGAAACATCAAGTCCTTATTTGTTTCCGACTATGTGTCCGAATGATACAAATTAAGTCGGAAACAGTTCCAATTTTCCGAGTTCAGAGTCATTAATGGAATGCGTAGCCGGTGCGTAAGCACTACGATAGCGACGTAGGATAATTGAGGCAATGAGCCGACTTAGGCGAATGGTGCCGAAATACCCACAGGAGCCAAGATAATGACAGATGAAAAATACATTACAATCAAAGAATTAGCAGAACTCAAAGGTGTAAGTACACGAGCTATCAGGCTGTCAAAGGGTAAATACATTACCAGAGAAATCACTGTCAAAGGCGGAAAAAGTTTTGAGATTCTGTTATCAAGCATTGAACCGGAACTTCAGGAAAAGTATTATTCCAAAATTGTTCCGAGTTATGCTGAAAAACAGCTTCCCGTACCAACTGATTTTCACAAACCCGATAAAGCAAAAGTTATTGCACTTGCAAGATCGAATTTATTAAATCTTTGGAAAAACGAACGCAAAAATCAGCAGAATAAAACGCAGTTTGATAATGATTTTTTAGGTGCATATAACGCACAAGTTTTGTATCCTGATATTTATGCAAAACTCGGGAATGTTTCAATAGGAACTTTGCAAAGGTGGAAACGGATTTTAGGAAATAGTAGTAACTATGAACTTTTAATTCCGAATTACCATTACGAAGATTATTCAAGAACCTGTCTTACAGAACACGAAAAACAAATATTTTTGAAACTTTTATTGCACCCGAATAAATTCAGTATCGGAAAAGCAATATCTTTAACCCAATATGTTCTAAAAACTCAGAGGGCAGAGTATATCCCTGCACCGCCGACATTCAGAAAATTCGCCAATTGGTATAAAGCAAATTATTTTGACAAATGGACTCTTTTGCGTGACGGCGAAAAAGCCCTGAGAGAAGATGTCATTCCGCATATCAAAAGGGATATTTCAAAAATCGAAGTCGGAGAAATTTTGGTAGCAGATGGGAAAAGATTAAACTTTCAGGTAATAAATCCGTTTACAGGGAAACCCTGTCGTGCAACATTAATCGGATTTTTGGATTGGAAATCGACTGTACTTGTCGGGTATGAAATAATGATAGAAGAAAATACGCAAAATATTGCGTCAGCTCTAAGAAATGCAATATTAAATCTGGGTAAAATTCCGAAGTTTGTTTATCTTGATAACGGCAGAGCATTCAGGGGTAAATATTTTAGGGGTAAATATAAGGATGGATTTGAACAATACGGATTTAAAGGTGTATATGAAAAACTCGGTATAACAACTGTTTTTGCAAATCCGTATAATGCCAGAGCTAAAGTTATTGAACGATTTTTTCTGGAGATGCAGGAAAGTTTTGAAAAACTGTTGCCGAGTTATATCGGAACAAATATAGAAAATAAACCGGCAAGGTTAAGGAGAAATGAAAAGTTCCATAGTGAAATACACCAAGAATTTGTGCCCACTATTCAGCAGACAATTCAGATGATAAACAGTTGGCTTGAGTATAAAAATTCTCTACCCTGCCCTAATGATAAGACAAAAAGTATTAAAGAAATGCTTGACAGTGTTGAAAAGAAAGAAATAAACCAAAGAGAGTTGGACGATTTAATGCTGGCGCAAGAGATTAAAACAATTACAAGTCAGGGTATAAGGTTCTTAAAATCTGATTATTATAACGATGCACTTTATGGGTTGAGGCAGAAAGTGCTAATAAAATACAGCCTGTTTGATTTATCTTACATTAATGTTTATACGATATCAGGTAAGTTTTTATGCAGAGCAGACAGAATTACACTAACACATCCGCTTGCTTATTACACAGGCGAAGTTAAGGATATTGAAGATTACAAACAGAAAATCCAAAAACAAAAACAGCTTAAAAATAAGACAATAAAGGATTGTAAAGAGTTTTTGAATATTGAAGAGTTGGAAATTTTAGAGTGTGAAATGGATAAAACTGAAGATGCACCTTTACCACCGCCTATTGTTCCTAAAATAGAAATTAAAAAAGAAAAGTCTCAAAAATATAATCCGGCGGTAAAACCATTATTCAAAACAAGCAGAGAAAGATATGAATACCTTATGGAACATGGCTGCACTTGTAATGATGATAGAATTTGGCTTACAGCGTATAAAGAATCAAAGGAGTATAAGCAATATGAAACCGATTTTGCGGATTGCCGGCAGAGGGCCGAAGCGTCAGCGTGCCCGTTTATCGCCGGCAACCAAGAAAGGAATAAACTATGAAACCTAAATTTGTCTTAACTAAGAATGTCAAAGGATTTATTAATCTTATTCATAACCTGAATAATAAGCCTGATAATATATCAAAAATTGGTCTTGTATATGGAAATGCAGGATTAGGCAAAACAAAGACTGCACTTTATCTTTCAATACAATATGATGCAATTTATATTAGGGTAATAAACTCTATGAGCCCAAAGTGGTTATTGGAAGAAATCGCCAAAGAGCTTGATGAAATACCAAGATTTTATACTGCAGATATTTTCAGGCAATGCGTTAATGCTCTAAAAACTAATTCGCAGATGATTATAGTTGATGAAATTGATTATCTGTTAAAAGATTTTAGAACAATAGAAACACTTAGAGATTTACACGATGAAACGGGTGTAACAATAATTTTGGTCGGAATGCAGCTTGCAAAACACAAACTCAAAAAGCATACGCACCTGTTTGACCGGATTTCAGAAATATATAATTTTACTGAATTTGAATATTCAGATATCAAACAAATTACTGAGGAAATCTCGGAAGTTGAAATTACAAAAGGGGCAGTACACTTAATACACAACAAAGCCAAAAGTTTCAGGCAAATTGTAAATACAATTGATACATTTGAAAAAGTGGCGCAAGCAAACGGATTAACAGAAATTGATGAAAATATAGCTCAGGAGGTATTGGGTGGATAAGATATTGAAAGTTGCAAAAAGATTAAAAACATTTTCTATTGAAGATATTATTATGTTCTGCGATATTGATGCAGATACCGCCAGAAAATTTTTGCAAGAATCGGAGAATATAAAGTCCTGTGGAGATAAGTTTGAATATGTGGAAACAATAAAAGCAGAAGATAAATTTAAAATTATTGATAAAAATATTCCAAGTAAAAATTTGGATATTACAGTTGTTGAAGCTTGCGAAATATTTTTAGAAATTAAGCAGAATACTCTGACAGAGATGTCTTTCCAAGTATATAAAACCTTTGTTTATTCAAAAATTATTCCGTATTTTATGAAATTTCGATTAAAAGATATAACTATTCAGGATATTCTGAATTTTAGAAAATACTTACAAAATAATAAAGTATCTGAACGCAGAATTAAGAATATTCTTGCACTTTTGAATCAAATAATAAAATATTTTCAAAATGAAGGTTATATTGATAAAACCTGTATTTTTGAAGTAAAAAGAATAGCCGATATTCCTAAAAGACAAATTCAAATATTAACTCCGGAACAACTGGCACAGCTTTTTAAAATCCTGAAAAAGAAATATCCATACATGCTTTCAATTGTTCAAAATTTAATCACATTAAAACAGCCTTTGAACACGATTTTAACAGGAGATGAACAACAAAAGAAATTCTTAAAACGCAAAATCAGAAAAGATTTTTATAAAGTAAAAAAAGAACTTAGGTTATCCAATTACATGTTCAATGATTTATTATTCTGTTCATACATCTAGCATTTTGTTCACCAAATAACATAATTTGTTCACAAAATCTTGATTTTGTTCACGAAATATGTTATTATGTTCATGAAATATAAAAAGGGATTGTCATGGAATATTTACCTGAAATTTTAAAAATAGTAAATGGTGCATTAAATGCCGATATAGAAAAAGTTGTTAATTATACAGAACTTTTATCTGAAAAACTGGAAGCTGAAGGCGATAAATCTGCATCTTCTAAATTAAAAAAGGCTATATTAAACTCTAAGAGTTTAAAATTATTACCAAATGGTGCAAATATCAGAGATATTTTACCAGTTGATAGTGAATCTAAGAGTTCACTCGCCGAAAAAGAATTTTTTCAAAAAGGAGAAGTAGATATATTTTTTGACGAATTTATCATGGAAAAAGTTCAAAATTTTATAAAATATATAAAATCGAATGATTTATTATTGGAAAAAGGTGTAGAATTTATTCCATCGCTTTTATTATACGGACTTCCCGGCTGTGGAAAATCAGAACTTGCTAAATACATTGCTTCTGAACTAGAGCTACCTCTGGTTACTGCCCGATTAGATTCTCTGATTTCTTCATATCTAGGTAGTACATCTAAAAATTTGAGAGAATTGTTTAATTATGCGAATTCAAGACCATGTATTTTATTTTTAGATGAATTTGATGCGATTGCAAAATTAAGAGACGATCAAAATGAATTAGGAGAGTTAAAACGTATTGTTGTTAGCTTGCTGCAAAATATAGATATGTTAGACAAGCAGACAATTTTATTGGCAGCTACAAACCATCAACATTTATTGGACCCTGCTATATGGCGACGATTTACATATAAAATTGAAATAATTAAACCAAATCAATTAATTGTTTCAAAAATGATTAAAAGTTTTATAAATTTTGACATTGACAATAAAATGTTGCAACTATACGCAAATAGTTGTACGAGCTTATCAGGTGCAGAAATTAAAGAAATATGTAATGAGATAAATCGCCAAATGGTTCTTCAAGATAAAAAAATACTTAATAAAACAATGCTTTTAAATGAATTATCTAAAATTCATTTGCAAGATATAATCGAAAATCCAATAGAAGATAAAATAAAATATTTAAAACAGCATTACGACAAATTATATACCTACAGAGATTTGTCAAAAATATTTGGGGTGTCAATTTTTTAGTCGTAGCGTATGATACAAATGATATTCACGCAAAACAAAATCGTGGTGGAGATAATACTGTATTTGATTTTGCCAATTTTGATAAACATCCATCGAAGATACTTCCAGTTTATAACGATTTCGTAGTTGCATCCAGAACAAAGGGTTGGGTAACAAATGCCTTAAGGGTTAATAACAGATTACGCCCGCAGCAATAACTTGACTGAAATCGATAGTTTTTGGAACGGATTTTTACTATTTCGTAATGTGTTTAGAGTCTTAATTTTACTGCTATTCAAATGTAGTAAATGCTTCCGGCTTGCTTCCGAGTTAAAAAATAGGCGCTTTAAGCGGTACATTTTTGTCCTAAATGCGTCATCGTTATAATATAGAGTATGTTTAGGTTTCGTTACATTTGAGTCAATTCGTATAAAATCGCTAACACCTAAAGGTGGCGGCTAACACAGGCAAATTAATTACAATTCAAATGTCCCAAATAAACCCCATATAATTTTGTATATAAATTTAACAGTTTGTTGTATTATAGTTATAGTTTTTGGTATTTAAATTTATAAGGATTAAATAGTATGAATAAAGCAATAAAATTAGTAATTACACTCTTTGTCATGATTTTATGCACAACAATTTCAGCATATTCGGCAGAAAAAAATGTACTATTAAAAACAACTTCCACCTGGGATAATGCAAATTATAAAAAATTAAAAATTAAAAAACCTGAAGTTACGGTATTAAAGATTATTATAAATGTCAATGAAGAATTGCCTATGCATAAACATGATTTAGTAAATATTGCTTATGTAAAAAAAGGTATTCTAACGGTAATTACTGATGATAATAAAGAAATAACACTTCACGAAGGAGAAGTTTTGCCTGAATTAATCGGGAAATACCATTATGGTAAAAATACCGGAAATGAACCGGTTGAACTGATTGTTTTTTATATTGGCGAAAAAGGAACTCCGCTATCTGTTAATAAATAAGATAAATTTTGTTATGAACAAATCTTTTTACAATTCACCTTTTGGAATTTTAGAAATTATTTACGAAAAAGATGCTTTAATTTCACTAAAACCTGTAAAAAATGCCGAAAATTTTTGTACAGATTAAATGAATGTTGGGGATAGAAACTCCAACTTAAATATTTTATTTTGGATAGACCAACTTACAAATTAAAACAGTTTACGGATGCAATTTTTTTACAACACAGCAATACATTTGAACCTGTGTTTTTACCCCGTCATTTATACATTGCTGCATAAGTTCTTTTATATATGACCTTTTATACTGAGGCTTGTGATATTCAAAATAAAATCCGTCAATGACAACTTTTTTAATATCATCTCCTGCAGGAGAACCAAAATCTCCTGCAAATTTATCGGCACTTTCTATTGTTTCAAATAAAATATTGTGTTTTTGTTCGTTATTGGTTGATTTTGATTTTTTAATTTCTAAATTTTTATCTGACATATAGAATTTTAAATCTTCATGCCCGTCATTCAGGTACAAATAATTTTTTGACTGCATAAACGATTTCGTACTTTCCAAATACCCAAGCGGATATACAAACCCATTTTTGGCAAAATAGTAAAATAACCCATAGTTTGAATTTTTGTTTTTATTTATTTTGTCAGTAATTATTAAAATACGCTCTTTGGATTTGTTTATTTTTACAGTTGTATAATAATAATTTTGGGGAAAATCTGTTAAGACAACCGAATAATCAAAATAATCTTTTTGAAAATTATATCTGTCTTGGAGTTTATTTATTATTTTTTTTTTGAAGTTACAGAAACACTATTTAACGGAATAAAATCAAATCGTTCGTATGTTTCAAAAACTTTTTTTCTTTCGTTATAATATTCTTCCGTTACATTTTCCCATTTTTCGTCAGAATAAGAAATAAACCATGGTTGTTTTGAGTTTTCATAACCGTCATATTTAAAATTTACCTGCGGGAAAAGTTCGGTTGAATTTTCCACTAAATTATAAACATTTACACCGCTTTCTGATGCGCCTGATGAATATTCATTGCAGATAAATGCATCATCACAAACATAATATCTGTCACGGCTTCCGCCACTTATTACATGTTTAGGGGTTCGGTTTACCATGGTGTAAATATCATAAATTACCCCTTTCCAATCTCCATCTGCAATTTCACCTATTAAAAGTTCTTCAATTCCGTCTGCATTTACATCATAATAAGCATAGCCAACTTTATTGTCAGGAATAATATTATACATATAACTCATATTTTCTGTTTCAAGTTTTGAGGAATCCCATTTTTCATTGAGAGCAGTCAAATGCTTTTGCAAAATATCATTGTATAAATCTTTTCCTTTCATGCCTTGATTTTTAAAGTACGTTGCACCGTTTATTCCTTTTATATCAACCTTTTTGCCGTAATCATACAGTTTTTTGAAAGATTCGGGGGCTTGCGTACCTTTTGTGTAATCATACTGAACATCCGTCGGATATTTCAGCACCATATCATAAATTACTCCCTTTTTATCAGCCAATTCCCCGATTTTTACACCTCCCGGTAGGTTTGCATGATCTGATGGATTTTTATAGGCTTTTATTCCAAAAGCAAAACCGCCAAAACCTGCTTTTTTAGAGGCTTTATGATACAAAGAAATTTTATCTTTTTCAATCTTTGCTTCATAAACCCCTTTAAACTCTTTTGGCAATGTCAAAGTAAAGAGTTTGTTTTTTACCGTCAGATTTTTTTCTGCTTTATTTGAAAAAATAGTTTTATTTAGAATATTTTGTGCGGAAAAAGATTTTGGGGCAAAAAATATTGCACAAATTATTAAAAAAACTGTTATTTTATTTTTCATTACTTCGACTCCTTTTATACAACTACTTTAAATATTTTTTCCTAAATTATATGCTTTTTGCAAAAGTTCCTGATTTTTAGTTGCATCATTTGGGGCTTCCAAACCGCCGCCATTAACATAACCTTTTATTGCAGTACCAGGAAGGCAAGCACACCATCCGTTTAATCCGTTGATTACTGTTTGAACAACATCGTCAGAACCATCTGCGGAAGTTGTTATTACATAAACATCTTTAAAATTATATCCCGTTACATAAAGAGAATTTGCTCTGTCTATAAGAGTTTTCATCTGTCCTGACATTTCATAATAATAAACTGGAGTTACCCAAATTATTACTTCTGAATTTTTCATTTTTTCGGTTATTGCATTTGCATCATCATTTATAACACAATGCCCCAATTTTTGACATGCCATACAACCTTTACAATATCCGATATTTTTATCTTTTAATGTAACAAATTCTACTTGATGCCCTGCATCTTTAGCCCCACGTTCTGCTTCATGTGCCAAAATTTCAGAATTTGCACCGTTTCTTAAACTTGTTGAAATAATTAAAACTTTTTTTGACATATTCTCTCTCCTTATATAATTTTTTATTCAGTACAACCGCTTTGTTCGATTTTGTAAAGACAATAAGATGCGCCGCATTTGTCTTTGTTGTTTGTCGGACACCCGCCCCGGCAAACAAATTTATGTTTGCAGGTTTTACAATAACCTTGTAATAACTCTATCTGCGGACATCTGTTATATTTAAACGAATTATGGTCTGCCCAAATCTCTTTAAACGATCTTTGTTTTATGTTACCTTCAGAGTTATTCATATTTGGACAGCCTTTTACATTTCCGTCACTTTCAATACTTGCGCTATAGATTCCGCACTCACAACCTCGCCAATTTTGAATGGCAAGTTTTGGCTGAAGTGATGAAAAATATCCTATGCAATCTGATTCGGTTACAGAAATTTTATCTGAATAATTTTCTCTGAAATATGCAATTTTCTGCGCAAGTTCATAATACTGCTTTTCGCTTAAAAGTTCATTTTCAGGCAATTTTTCACTCGGTTTTACAACCTGAAGTTGCCAAGTATCAACTCCTAAACCTATAAGCAAATTTAAAATATCATCAAGTTGATTATAATTTGACTGCATTACAGTAGTAGGTATTGCAACATAAATTCCTGCCTGCTTCAATTTTGGTACGATTTGACAAAAATGTTCAAAAATACCGTTTGTACCTCTTATGTAATCATGCGTTTTAGCATCCGCACCGTCAAGACTAATACCTATCGCAGTTGACGGATAAAGTTTTAATATTTCTATAACATCATCATCTATCATCAGGGCATTAGTCATAATGATAGCCTGCATGCCAAGATTATGAATTTTAGCAAGAAATATTGGCCATTCTTCTCTCAAAAATGGCTCTCCACCGGTCAAAACAACATTTCTGCAACCCAAATCGGCAACATCTTCCAACAATTTTATAATTTCATTATTTGTAAGTTCGTTTTGTTTTTCACAACCGGCATTTATTATGCAATGAATACAATTGGCATTACATTTTCGTGTAATTTCCAGAGTAACAGTAACGAGATTATACATAAAACAGATTCCTCTATATTTATGTATTATTTTACTGTTTTTGCTCTATTTTTGCAATTTCTTCTTTTATTTTCTCAAGATGTTCTTTAATTCTTTTATCATCAGGATGACCGATTAGCCCTGCTGTTACGGTAGGAATCGTAGGAATTGTCGGCAATTTTGTTTTTGGCGGAGGCGTAATCAAACCGCCTACAGGTGCAGGAACAGTCGGATATGGATGTTTTGGCACCGGCGGAGGCGCAATCAAACCGCCGATTGGCGGATTTGATATCGGATAAGGTAATGGCAAAGGTTTTGGTGGTGCAACTAAACCGGCAAGCGGTTGAGGATTAATAATATTCGGTAGTTTTAAATCAGGCTTATTAACCTTTTGTTCCTGATTTTGAGCAATTGCTTGCTGATTTTGAATTTGGTTATTCCCAAAATTTGTCTGATAACTTCTGATTGCACCTATTTTCATAAAACCTCCGACACTTTTCACCTATTACATATATAATTAAAACATTGTGAAGAAATTTTTTGCCATGAAATTTAATCTTTTTTTACAATTTTTTAAAAATTTTTTAAGGTAAAATTAAAATAAAAAGAGGTATCTTATGGAAAATAATTGTTTAAATTGCAATAAGGTCAGAAAAGTTGTAATGATTGGATGCGGATTTGTCGGTGCTGCATGCTGTTTTTCAATTATGCAGTCAGGATTATTCTCGGAAATGGTGCTTATTGATGCGGACAAAGCAAAAGCACAAGGGGAGGCACTTGATATCAGTCATGGTGTACCATTTGCAAAGCCGATAAAAATTTATGCAGGAGATTATGATGATATAATAGATGCATCACTAATTATTATCAGCGCAGGCGCAAACCAAAAACCAGGTGAAACAAGACTTGATTTAGTCAAAAAAAATATTTCTATCTTTAAATCAATCATTCCTGAAATTAAAAAACGGAATTACAACGGTATTTTGCTTGTTGTTGCAAATCCTGTTGATATCCTGACAACGGTTGCAATAAAACTTTCAGGTTTACCGCAAAACAAAGTTTTAGGTTCAGGTACAGTGCTTGACAGTGCAAGATTAAAATATGAACTTGGCAACCATTTGAATGTTGATTCAAGAAGTGTTCACGCTTTCATTATAGGTGAGCATGGTGACAGCGAAATTGCGGCTTGGTCAAGCGCTAATGTATCAGGAATACCGCTAAACAAATTCTGCGAAATGCGCGGATATTGCAATCATGAAGATAATATGCAAAAAATAGCAGACAGCGTTAAAAATAGTGCCTACGAAATTATTGAAAGAAAAAAAGCAACATACTTTGGAGTTGCAATGGCAGTAAAACGAATTTGTGAGGCAATAATTCGTGATGAAAAATCAATTCTTCCGATTTCTTCAATGATGCACGGACAATACGGAATAGAAGGTATTTCTCTTTCCATGCCTGCAATTGTGGGTAAAGACGGTGTAGAAACTCTTGTTCCTATTCAGTTAAATAAAGAAGAAACCGAAAAATTGCAACAATCTGCAAAAACTTTGCAAAATATTATTAAACAAAATGAGTTTTAAGTTAATATAAAAATATAATTTTGTAAACAAATTTTATTTATAATATAATCAAGTTATGGCAAATATAATAAAAGTTTTAAAAGGAACAAAAGACATCTTACCTCAGGATATTGAAATGTGGCATTTTGTAGAAGAAAATGCCCTGAAAACATTTTCTTCATTTGGTGTAAAAGAAATAAGAACACCGATTATTGAAAATACCGATTTATTTCAGCGAGGTGTCGGTGAAACAACAGATATTGTCAACAAAGAAATGTACACATTTGAAAAAAGTGAACGCTCAATAACTTTGCGTCCTGAAAATACGGCGGGAGTTGTTCGTTCATATATAGAAAACGGTATGCACAGATTACCTGCACCTGTAAAACTTTGGTATAAAGGTCCGATGTTCCGTTATGAACGTCCGCAGGCAGGTCGCCAAAGACAATTCCATCAGGTTGGAGTTGAAATGTTTGGTGTTTCTCAACCGTCTGCTGATGCCGAAATTATTTTAATGGCAGAAAATTTCTTAAAATCAATCGGGCTTGATGATTTGGATGTTGAAATAAATTCTCTCGGTTGTCCGAAATGTAGAGCAGAATTTAAAGAAAATCTGAAAAATGTAATAAGACCTTACCTAAATGATTTGTGTGAAGATTGTCAGTCAAGATTTGAAAAAAATCCGTTAAGACTGTTAGACTGCAAAGTCCCGTCTTGTCAGGAAATTTTTTCAAAACCGGAAATACAAAAAATAATAACATCAGATTTTTTGTGTGATGAATGTCGTGAACATTATACTCAATTAAAGAAATATTTAGACGAATTAAATGTAAAATACAGCGAAAACAAATTACTTGTAAGAGGTTTAGACTATTATACAAGAACTGTTTTCGAGATTAAATCAAATAATTTGGGTTCACAAAATGCGGTATGCGGCGGCGGAAGATATGATAACCTTGTATCTGAACTCGGCGGAGAACCAACTCCTGCAATCGGTTTTGCGATGGGAATGGAAAGACTTATATCATTACTAAAAGAAAAAGAATGTTCAAAACTTGACGGTTATATTGTTTCAAACAATACTACAGAAGCATTAAAACTTGCACAGGAACTTCGTTTGCAGGGTTTAAATATAGAAATGGATTTGACAAATAAAAAGTTTACCAAACAACTTGAAAAAGCCTCAAAAATAGCAAATTATGCCATAATCTTAGGTGAAGATGAGATAGAAAAAAATAAAGTTTCAGTAAAAAATTTGAAAACAGGTGAACAAATCACCATAGACAGAAAAGACACGGTAGAAAATATAAAATGAAAGTTCAAAAAATATTAAGTGATTATTTACACGGCAGTATAAAAAAATCAGTCGGAGATTGGGATGATATAGCAAATGTTCCTGATATAACCGATTCATTTACGGATGAAAGAGAAAACCCGTTTGATAAAGAATTTTGGGACGAAAAAATCTTAACAAAACCATCTATTTCGGATTTGTCAAAAGAACAAGACAAAAAAATATTAGATATCTTTGCATAAAATATCTGCTTGCAAAAAGGGGAAATATCGCTTATAATAAACACTGTTAACCGATTTGGAAAGGAAAAGAAATGACAACACAAATTACAATTCGTTCAGACAGAGAAACAGATTACAAATTCATTTACAAAGGGGAAGAAGTAGTTTTGGGTGCAGGCAAAATCATCAGTATTGCAGATGGTTTAGAGCATGTTGTTCTTCCTACTACTGCAATGAAAATTATGAATAATTTGATTGTTGTAAAAGAAGATGTAAAAAAGTAATTAAATAAACATAATAAAAGCAATTTTTAAGGACAAGAGAAAAATTCCCTTGTCCTTTATTTTTGAAAGATAAATATATTATTCAGTAATATATTTAATCAATGTTCTGATACCGCAGGCCGTTGAACCTTTGCAGAAAAACTCTTTCTGTGGTTTTTCCAAAAATGCTGTTCCTGCAATATCCAAATGAGCCCATTTTACATTATCGGTAACAAATTCTTTCAAGAACATTCCGGCAGCAGATGCTCCGCCATAACGGGTTCCTGTATTTTTCATATCTGCAATATCACTGTCCATATTATCTCTGTATTCCTGCCACATAGGAAGTTCCCAGAATTTTTCACCCGAAACTTTTCCTGTTTCAATGATTTTAGAAACAAATTCTTCATTGTTACCCATAATACCTGATGCTGCAGTACCAAGAGCCACCATACAAGCGCCTGTAAGTGTTGCTATATCAATAACTTCATCTACATCAAGTTTACATGCATAACAAAGAGCATCCGCAAGTGTCAAACGACCTTCGGCATCAGTATTATCAACTTCAATTGTTTTACCGTTCATAGCGGTTAAGATGTCACCCGGTTTGTATGCACCCATTCCCGGCATATTTTCGCATGCGGCGATGATTCCGTGAACTTCGACATCAGGTTTCAATTTAGCCATTGCTTTCATAATACCTATTACAACTGCCGAACCGGACATATCATCTCTCATTGTAAGCATTGAATTTGCAGGTTTTAAGTCTAATCCGCCGCTGTCAAAACAAAGCCCTTTCCCGATAATTGCAATTCTTTTTTTAGGATTTTGCGGAACATATTTCATGTGGATAAATTTTGGCGGTTCAATACTGCCTTTTGCAACTGCAAGGTATGCGCCCATTCCCATTTGTTCAATTTGGTTATGGTCAAAAACTTTTGTTTCAATACCTTCAAGACTTTGAGCAATTTGAGCAAGTCTTGTCGGTGTTGCATAAGCGGCAGGTTCGTTTGCCAAATTTCTTGAAAGTTCCATAGAATCTGCAACAACAATTGCTTTATTAACAAGTTCATTATCTACATTTGAAAGATAAAGTTCTTCAATGTGAAAATCTTTTTTGGTTTTGTATTTGTCAAAACGATAATCTGAGATTTTAGCACCCAAAACGGCAGGTCCGCCATAATTGAAATCGGTAGCAAAACAAATACCGACTTTTTTAGCCTTTAATTCTCCGCATTTTTTGATTGCTTTTGCAACACTTTCCCTGACTATATTATTTGAAATTTCTTCTTCTTTCCCAAGACCAATAACCAAAATATTTTTTGCAGGTCTTTGTTTGTGCGTGTGAAGAACAAAAGTTTCTCCCTTTTTCCCGCTAAAATCTGAAGGCAAAAACTGATTTACTAAATCACAAGTTGTTTGTTTACCCTCAAATTTATTGATAATTAAAACATCACATTCGGTATCTTTTACATTTTCTACAATTTTAATATCCATAAATAAAACTCTCCTTTTCTTTAAGTATAACATTTTTTTGCGTAACGGGTAAAAAATTAATAAATAGTACAAAATATTAAGTATTGTAAAAATGCGTTTGTTTTATGTCAATAAAAATATTTATAGACATTATACAAAATATCAAAATATACAATACGGAGAAAAATAAAATGATTGTAAACAATATCAATAATTCAAATTCAACCGCTTTTGGGGCAAGATTTAAAATTAACTGTAACAAAACATTTAAAGAACCTGACAAATATTTTGGAGAATGGTTAGCAGAAAATCAGGAAAAATGGGCATGGAAAGCAAAATTTATTGGTACTGACAAAGACAGAATAATCATAAACTTGGGTAAAAACGATATAAATGCCGGTTCTATATTCAGAAAACAAAATATTTCTGCCGAATCAAAAATTAACGGGATAAAAATAAAAAATGATGATTTGAAATTTGAATATACAAAAATTGGCGATAGCATAGATAGATATTATTATAATTTAGAAGAAAGAATTGAAGAATATATTAAATTTATAAAAAGATTAGCAAGTAGCAAAATCAGTAAATAAGGGTTTATATGAATATCTGCTCAATATGTCAAAATAGAACTTATACTCTTAATTTTACGGCAATACCGTTAGCCAAATACGGTTATCTGCATGATAAAAAACAGGATGTAATGGTTTATCAACTCGAAAAAAAAGATGTTGATTATTTGCAGTACATTTCTGATAATATAGACGGTTTTTATAAAAAACACGATATTAAGGATGATTCTACAAAACAGGTTGTAAAAGAAGCCGTAGATGCAGGTATTGAAATTTTGCAAAGTAAATATGAAAAGAAGGCAAAAGTACTACTTGCCCTGTCTGATGAGGAGCCAAGCGCAATATTAATCGGTAATGTTTTAAAAGTCGATAAAAACGGCGGTTTTCATTACTCAAGCAGAAAAAATCATTCTAAAGACGAAACAGAACTTGATTGGCTTGCAACCTGGAATAAAAAAATTCTTGGCGAAGGCAAAGTTATTGTAACAGAGTTTTTTCATTCTGCATTAAAAGACGGTTTCAAACAGATTTATGTTCGATCTGAAGTACCTGAAAAATCTTTTGCGAAGGATTTTTATAAAAAAATGGGTTTTGAACCTCTTTCTGATGAACAAAGAGAAATTCAAAGAGAAAATGATAATCGTTATTTAATTGGTGATTTTGATGCGTTGGAAGACAATATCATTCCAATGAAAGCAACCACAAGAGATATAAAAAACAGTTTGAAAAAACGCACAGAAGAACTTGAACGCAAAGAACTAATTCACACCTATAGCGTAAATTTACCGATGAAAGAATTATAATTACAAATTTAATGCATGTAAGAAAAGTTCTGCAACTTTTTTATTATATTCTCTGCCGTCATCTTTTGTAAAAAGGTTTTCCCAATGACTTTGCGGTGTTCCGTCTGTTGAATAAGACGGATTACACATCATAAGATGGTGCGTGTTTGTGTCATATCTTAACGGAAACAAATCTTCCATCTGCATAAAACATGCAAGTTTGTCACTCGGATATTCATAGGCAAATATTGAGTTATGTATTCTGTGCAGTCGTTGTTCATAACTTCTGCCTCCTGTATCGTTGTCATTTGATACTTCTACCCCCGGAGAGTAATTTTTTGAATATTTATAATCAATAGCCTCTTTTTTTACACTGTGAAAATCGTTTGGGTCAATAAAACCTGTTCCTGTTGATAAACCAAGGTTTTCGTAACGGGAAAAATCTCCGGTACTTTTTTCTCCGACAAAACTTAAATGTGTTTTACCGCTGCGGCTTCTTATTTCGTGAATTATATATTGCATTTGCTCATAACTTGGCAATGCACCGACACCTGTATAATTATCCATATCATATCCGCCGATATGTTTTGCACTGTCTATAAAAATTGCTTCAAATCCCATATTAATAAGTTCTATATGTGAATTTAAAAACAAATCAAAATGTTCCGGATTATTCCAGTCAAAAGTTATATCACTGCCGTCTTTTTGAACAACTTTTATTTGGTCGGCAGAAATTACTGTACGAAAACCTGTCTTTAACCCGTGAAAATGAGCCAAATCGTTAAAGGCTTCAAACTGCTCTGACGGACTTATTTTGTCTTTAATATCATAATTTATAATGTTTTTACTAAAACCGTTATTTAGTTTTATTCCGTAAATTGAGTTTTCTTCATTTACAGGTTTACTGTAACCGTCACCGTATATATTAGGAAAAATTTGGGATAAAATTATACAATTTGCCCAACTTTTTGCACTTGGTACTATTGCTGGCAGAAGTTTTATTGTACTTTGCAAACCGTTTCGGCAGATGTGTTCACCGTTTTCATTTACTTTCATCTCCGCAATTGCACGGTTATTTATTTCAATATAATTTGCACTGACACCCCATTTATCACCATAATCAGGGGTCAAAATCTTATCAGGAAATGTTTTGTAAAAATTTCCGTCTTGATTCAATGTCATTAATGAATTTAGTGTATCCTTTATACTTCGGGATAAAAGTTCTGACGGTACAATATTTGCAACCCATTTTTTCATACCGGCAATAATTTGATGTTCAATAGTCCAATCATCAACCGAGAGTTCGGTTGTTTCATTTAAAGCATTTAATAATTTATTTACATTGTTCATATATCCAATATTGCAAAAAGCTGTAAAATACCACATTCCACAAAAAGGCAATGCTTATGAATAAAAATTCAAATAATATGCAAATTGATTCTTATGCCAAACAATTTTGACACCGAAACCACGACAAAAGCATCGGCAGAATTATTTTTCTTTTATAACAAGTTCATAACCGAGAAAGTCAAGAATTTCTTGAACAGTTTGAAATCTTACACGCTTTTTATTTAATTGAACAGACATTGTACTTGGTTTAGGTATATCATAACCCTCATCATTCATAAGTGATATGAGTTTTCGCATAGAGCGAACTCCCTTTTTCCATAGTAATATTCCAATTTCCTGTTTTATATCTAACATATTAATAGTCTAAATTATTAATAAATATTGACAAATATATAAAATTTTGCTATTTTATACCAAATATTATTTGATAATAACGAATAAAAATTATTATGAACGAAATATTTGATGAAAATATAAATGTATTAGAATTTTATGATTCAGAAGATGATATAATTTTACCTGATACGATATTGGGAGAATTGTATTATATATATTGCAATTTAGAAGATATTATTTTAAACAGATGCGACAGAAAAAAAAGAATGGTTTAATTTAAAAAGACAAATAAAAATATACATAAAATGGCGCAAAAATAAATAATATATGTATTTTACCGAAAAAATTTTTGGGGTATTGTAAAAAAGTAAAATTTCATTGTAATAATGATCAAGAAATTATTTACCTAAAACTTTTTATGTAATATTTTGTTTTTTTATTTCTAATGTATTATGATTTTTTAAAAGGAGAGAATAAAATGAAATTTTTGCACGCAATGATTAGAGTAAAAGATATTCAAAAAAGTTTGGATTTTTATCAAAATTTGTTCAATATGGAACTTTGTAAAAAGAAAAGATTAGAAGATTGTGAATTGTATTTTTTGGAAGATAAAGAAACAGGTTTTCAGATTGAATTGACTTACAATGACCAAACACCAAAAGACGGATACGAAATAGGAACAGGATTCGGGCATTTTGCATTCGGGATTAAATCTATGGAAGAATTTTCTGAAAAATTAAAATCTTTGAATTATGAATATTTATACGAACCCTATGATTTAACTGGAAAAGGTTCAAAAATTGCTTTTGTAAAAGATCCTGACGGATATGAAATAGAAATCATAGAAAAAGTTGTTTGGTAAAAGTTTTTGAAAAATTTATAATATTATTAATTAATAAATTAATTAATAAGTAATAAATAATGATAGTAATAACAAAAATTAATTGTCAAAAACTTTGGAAACAAAGACTATAAAAGAAATATAGCATGAATAAAAAATGTAGAAAAAAAAAGAAAAAAACAAAAGATTGTAGAAAAATAAAAATAATAATTGGAAGTACAAAAAAATAAAAACTTTTCTACAAACCGGAAAGAAAATATGTTCAAAACATATCAAAAATTTATACACGATTTTGACAATGCATTAAAACCGATATTTGAAGCCCAAAAAAAATATATAAAATGCAAAAAGGGTTGTGCCGGATGTTGTTCCAAAGGCGATTACCCATTTTCGCAGATAGAATTTGCATACCTTACACAGGGTTTTATAAATCTTGATGATAAAATAAAGCAAATTGTTCAAAACAATATAAAGGAACTATTACAACAAAAACAAAATTCAAAAGAGCAAAGATTTGAACATAAATGTCCGTTTTTAATAAACAACGAATGTTGTGTATATGAATATCGGGGAATAATCTGCCGAACTTTCGGAGTTTGTTATTATGATGATAAAGAGGGTTATGTAAGGCTTCCGGACTGTGTATTTGACGGTCTTAATTACAGTGAATATTTTGACACCAAAACAAATACATTAAATATAAAAGATGTTCCGATGGTAAATTTAAGAATAGACAGAGTTTTGAACAGTGAACTTGCAAAAAAGTATAATATAGAGTGTGGTGAAATTCGTCCTATGTTAGATTGGATTTTGGGAAAATAAAAAGACTTGTTCTGTTGAACAAGCCCTTTTATTATGATTGTTTACTTATGCAGAAAGTCTTATTTTTTCGTTTTCGTGAATTACAACAACTCTTTTTCTGCTGTCTGAAGGAAGTGGTGTTCTGTATTCTTTGTTGTTTAATCTCATTAATTCTTCCGTCTTTTCCAAAATTTCTTTGTTTGTCGGTTTGTAATTCGGGTCGTCTTTATGCAAATCTTTTAAATATTGTTTTGCAATGTTCCAGAGATTATCACCTTTTTTAACCGTATATTCTGTTGGAATAGTTGGTTTTGTTGGATTTGCCTGATTTTCATCACCCTTAACCGGTGGTTTTGTTTGGTCTGCTGGTTTTGTTGGAACCGGAGTTGGTGTCGGGTTTACCGGTTGATTTGCCTGTGCTTTACCATCTTTGTATTTTTTGTATAAATAAACACCGCCGGCAACTAATGCAGCTATACCAAGACCGATTGCACCCCATTTTAATGCATTTTTCCACATACTCGGTTTTTTAGTGGCTTCTTTAAAACCGTTTTCAATAAATACTTTTGCAGATTCTTCTGCAGATTTTGTTGCTCTGCCAATTCCAAGACCTGCATCAATTGTTCCGGATGAAATATTTGGTTTTTTCTTAAAAATTTCAACAACTTTATCTTTAACTAATTTTCCTGCCTGTTGAGCACTTACATATTTACCGTTTTTCAAATTTCTCGCAGTGTAACCCTGAAAATCCACAACGTCTAATGCTTTTGTCATTCTTAATTCCTCCTTAAAACTTTCTATCCTAAAAGATTTTTTATCCCCTATGTCTTATAAAAAAATTTTTTCAATTGAAAATTGCTTTCCAGTATTTACAGGATATATACAGTTTGTTACAAAAGTTAATATAATGGTAGAAATTACTGTTTTTTCAACCTTTTGGTGTATGTAATCCGCAAGAAGAAAATATATAATAAGAAAAAATGAGGAGAGAGGATTATGATTTCTAAAACATTAGATGAATCAATGGCAAAGGCTATGAAGTTTGAAAATTTGACTAAAGCATCAAAATTCGGGGATGTTTTCAAAGGTTACAGAACAGAAAAATCTGCCGATAAAGAAATTGAAATGCTTGAAAAAATTTCGCAATATGTAAAAGTTGAACCTGAATCTGCAATTGAAGATGACGAAGTTTTGGAATACATAACAGAAAATCCGGATGAAATTGTTCCAATTTTTGATAATACAAATCATATATCAACAGGCTTGCCGTTTTTTAAATCAATAGATTATAAATTGTCTGAAGTTTTTGGTGTATAATACTTTTGTAGTAACAAAATATTTAGAGGTGAAAGATGTTTCAGGTATATACTGCAAAAGACAAATCAGAACTATCAAAAAATTTAATCGGTGAATTTAAAGAATATGATGATGCTATGGACTGTGCAGAAAAAGCAATTGAAGGTCACAGTGATTTAAGATATATTGTTGAAGAAACAAATGGTTGTGTTGACAGTTACGGAGAACTTATTGCAACTGTCGTTGCAGAAAGCGACTAATTTATTTACAATCCCTTTGTTTTGTAATACTATTTTTATGTATTTAAAAGAAAAACGAGGGATTTTATAATGCAAATATCATTGAATTGGTTGAACGAATTAGTTGATTTATCTGACAAAGAACCGCTCCAGATTGCTCATGAACTTACTATGAGCGGATTAGAGGTTGAAGCGATAGAAGATTTAAAACCGTCTTTTACGGATATAAAAACGGTGAAAATAGAAAAAATCGACAATCATCCAAATTCAGATCATTTGCATTTAGTTACGGTAAACACAGGATCGGGAATTAAAACAGTTGTTTGCGGTGCGCAAAATATAAAAGAAGGTCAGATTGTTCCTTATGCAAGTGTCGGTTCAAAAGTATTGGACAGAAAAACCGGCGAACAATTTGAACTTACTCCTGCGGTTATTCGCGGAGTTGAATCTCAGGGAATGCTTTGTTCTGCAGATGAACTCGGTGTTTCTGACAGAAATTATCAGGAAGAAGACGGAATTTTGGTTTTGAACAGAATTTTTCCTGATGTTCAAATCGGTATTGATGTAAAAGATGTTTTAGGGTTTGAAAAGGATACTATTATTGATGTTGCACCAACGGCAAACAGGGGTGACCAAATGTCTGTTATCGGGGTTGCAAGAGAACTGTGTGCATTGTTTGATAAGCCGTTAAAATTTAATCCTATAGAGTGCACAAAAGATTTAACAACTGACAAATTCAAAGTTGAAATAATTGATAAAGATGTTTGTAAATACTATTCTGTCGGACTTTTGAAGAATATAAAAATAAAAAAATCTCCTGACTGGATGCAGAAAAGATTGATTGCATCAGGCATGCGCCCAATAAATAATGTTGTAGATATTACAAACTATGTAATGCTTGAATACGGTTGTCCGTTGCATGCATTTGATTTTGACAAATTAGACGGGTATTTGTGTGTAAGACGCGCAAAAGAAGGCGAAAAACTGACAACATTAGATAGTGTTGAAAGAGAATTGACAACGGATAGTGTTTTGATAGCCACAAAAGATAAAGGTGTATGCTTGGCGGGTGTATTTGGCGGTGAAAATTCCGAAATTGATAACAATACAACATCTATGGCATTAGAAGCCGCATATTTTACCCCTGTTTCAAACAGAAAATCTGCAAGAAGTGTGGGTTATCGTAGTGAAGCAAGTGCAAGATTTGAAAGAGGAATTGATATAGAAGCAGTAAAACCTGCCTTGATGCGTGCGATGCAACTTTTGGTTGAATACGCAGATGCAGAAGTTGTTGGCGTTGTCGAAGACGGAGAAAATAAACTGCCTGAAAATAATATAACTCTGCGCTACGCACAAATAAAAAGAATTTTGGGTTGTGAAATAGAACCGGAAAAATGTATAAATATTCTTGAAAAACTCGGGTTTGAAAAATTGGGCGGAAACGAACTTGCTGCAAAATTTGCAGTACCGAGTTTCAGAGCCGGTGATGTTTCAAGAGAAATAGATTTAATCGAAGAAATTGCAAGAATTAACGGTTATGATAAGATTTCTCCTTCGTTACCGTCAAAAACAGAACTGCCTGAAATTTCTCTTGAAGAAAGAGTTATTGCAAAAGTCAGAGATATCATGCAAAGCGCAGGACTTAACGAAATTCAGACAAGTTCATTAATCGGAAAATCTTTATTAGATAAATTCAAAATGACTTATGATGATGAAAATGCCATAAAAGTTGCAAATCCTGCAAGTGAAGAATTTTCAATGTTAAGACAAAATCTTGCCGTCAGTGTCCTGAATTGCATGAAAACAAATTTTGATAACGGTCAGAAAACTTTTTGGGCTTATGAAATCGGCAAAACTTATATAAAAGTCGGTCAGGCTGATGAAAAGCACACAGGTGTAAAAGAAACAAGAGTTCTTGAAGGTGTTATAACCGGAGAAGTTCAAAATTCAAAGTGGGAAGTTAAGACTGAAACAGGTTTTTATTATGTAAAAGGTATTATTGAAAACTTGTTTAATGAACTTGAAGTCTCAAGAAGAATAAAATTTGTAGCACTCGACAAAACAGAATTGGCACAGTCGCACAATGTTCTTCACCCATACAGAACGGGTGTAATTATGTTATTAGGCAAAAAACCCACACCAATCGGATATTTTGGTCAATTGCATCCGACAGTTGAGGATAAATTGAAATTAAATCAAAAAGCATATTTGTTTAAAGTTGATTTGAACGAACTTATCGGTGCCGTAAAAGAATCAGTGCCAAGATTTAAACATATTCCTCAATTCCCTGAAGTTCGCAGAGATATTGCATTTATTATAAATGAAGATGTAACCTGCGAGGATATTCAAAAGGTTATCAAAGGTTCCGTTAAACAAAATATATTTAAAGGCTCTGAAATCTTTGATATTTATCAGGGTGAACATGTTGAAGACGGCTTTAAATCAGTTGCGTTCAGAATAAAAATGCAGGATGAAACGACAACATTGACAGATGAAATTATTGAACAACAAATGCAGTCTGTTCGTGAAAAACTTCAAAAAACTTATGCACAGATTAGTTTCAGAGAGTAGTTTGTCACTTGAAAAATGCAGAATAATAGTTTATAAAATAAACAAAATTGTCATCCTGAACTCGTTTCAGGATTTCCTTGTTAATCAAATTTAAGAGTGTTCAGTAGGAGCCTGTAGGTTGGGTGAAACCCAACAAAAAATATAAAAATGAGGCTTTAAGATTCTGAAACACTCTGTTAAAATTGTCATATAATATGCTTGGGGTGAGACCCTGAAACAAGTTCAGGGTGACAGTATAACTGTCAGTTCATTAATGACAAAAGCCTCTTTTTTTTAATAAGTAAGTTGGGGTTTCTACCCCAACATTATATTTGTTGGGCTGAAAGCCCAACTTACATATTATGCCGACAAATATTTAACCCCACCCGAAAATCAAAGATTTTCACCCTCCCTCAAGGGGAGGGTATGAGAATTGTAGATAGGGCATGCTTGTCCAATACAAGGCATTTTTTGATTCTTGTATTTTTTTTTATAATAACTATAATAATATTTAGATTGATTTTTTCAAAACAGAGGGCAAATATATGAAAAAAATATTTTTATCAATATTAATGGTTTTTGTAATGACTTTAGGTGTTTTGGCAAAAGATATTATTCCTGTAACTCCGTCTATGGAAGGGGTTCGTACAGTCGGGTTGTATCAGGTTAAAGACGATATAAATGTTTATAAATTTCCTGACGAAGATGCGCAAATTCTTTATCGTATTCGCTGGAATAAAGAAGAATTTTTCCCTGAAAGCATAGGTGCAGATAATTTCTTTGCGTTATTTATAACCAAAAAAGATTTGGCTTATGTAAATGTTGTCGATATTGTCGATGGTTGGGTTGAAATTGTTTATGACAATTCAAAAGGTTTGACAGGCTGGATAAAAGAAGATGATCCGTACAAATTTATGACATGGACAAATTTTTATAATACTTACGGCAAAAAATACGGTTTGACTATACTAAAAGGTGCGCCGTCAGTTTGTAAAGACTTGAAGGGTTCGCCTGATGATTTATCTCAAACAATTTCTACAATGAACATGCCGCAAAAAATTCATTTGAATATTATCAGAGGAAATTTTGCGCTTGTGAGTGTTATGGATTTGGATAAAACCCCAAAAACAGGCTATGTCAGATGGCGTAGTGATAATGGAGTAAGATATTTCTTTCCTGCAATAAAGTAGTTAATTATTTAAACAATTTTGCAAATATTGTTTGTATTCCTTTTGGAGTGATTTTGGTGAGAGAATTTTACACCCTTCACCCCATCTGAAAACATGCCAGATAATTTCTTTATCACCGCTTGCCTTAAAAGTTACCGTATAAGTGCCGTCAGGGTTTAATGTTCCCTTTTGTGTCGGATGGAAGTTAAAATTACTCGCCTCTTGTGCAAGTTCTTTTGAGAAAAGAAGTTTAACATTCAAAATTTCACCGTGATAAACCCCAAAAGATTCTTTTGCGTATTCGTGCAAATTAAAATCACCTTTGTCAAAAGTTTTTTCTGTCAATTTAAGGTCTGAAAATTTGTGCAAAAGATAGTTATAAATTCCGTCACCTTTTGCTTTTTCTCTTGCAATTAAATAAATTTTTGAACCGTAAATCATTCCCAAAGGTTCAATTGTTCGCTGTTTATCGTGATAAATTCCAGTTACTTTTTTTGAAGTCTGAAGTGCTTTTCTTATAATATCCAAAGTTTTTAAATCAATAGTATATTGCGGCATTTGGCGAACGGCATAACCTTCTGTCTGCATAAAAAGTTCAATATTTTCTTCGGCATTTGTTTGTCGTTTGTTTGTCAGTGCCTTAATTTTGGTAATTGTGTCAGTAAGTTCATTTTTGAGTTCTTTGTTTGTTGTGCGACGCTGCATTTGTTCCAAATTGGCGATTTCTTTAGGCTTAAAACTGATTAAACTCGAAATTACATTGTTTGTGAAACCCCAGTGTTTATAATTGTCGTTTGTTTCAATTTCATCAACTTCAGGAAAAATATTCATAAGACTGTCACGCATGCGCTCTGATGTTCTGCGTGAAACATTATATCTTTCCATAATATCACCGATAGTAATTCCCTGAACTTTAGATGCCATATAAGTTGCAAGGTCAATAATATCCGAAACTCTTGAATATCTTGGCTTATCCAACATTTTATACTCCTCAAATTTATACAACCGTTTTTGACGCATGCACATAATAACATAAAAATATCGAAATTGAAAAAGAAATTAAAGGAGAGAAGAAATGAAAAATTTATTGTACCTTTTGACAATGTTATTTAATGCTTTAGGATTTTTATTCAGTCTGTCATTAGTTTTTTATATAAATCTTGATAATATATTATTTTTGCCAATAATTGCTTTGAGTTGTTTTATTTTTGGAATTTCATTTGCTTTGACAACTGCGGATTTTATTCACTCTAAAAATTCGGCAAGACAAAAAAGACTCTCTCATTATGTTCCTCAAAATAATAAAGTAGTCATTGATTACAAAGACTACTTTATTTCCCAAAAATCTGATTTTATCATTAGTTAATAATTTCTAAATGCCTAAAAACATTCTTACATTAGCATTTTTATTTATTAGTAAAATAAATTTTTTACCTAAATACAGTGAAAGCATAGAAAGTACTGTGACTCCGACAAATCTGATAAACACTATGCCTAAAACGCCCATATAACTATTATCAATAATCGGAATAACTTTTTCTAATCCAAAAATTTGATTATAAATGAAGAACCAATACCAATGAACAAAAAATAATCCGAAAGAATATTTTGCCGTAATATCAAAGACTTTATTTAGTGTTTCCTTTTTCATAATCCATTTATCATAATGTTTCAGATATCCTAAAATAAGCATTGTAAGTATTGTTTTTGAGATTGTGTAACTTGAATAAATACCCTTATAAGATAAATATACATTTGCTCCTGCCAAAACAAGCATCAATACCCAAAGAATAAATCTTTTGTTATAAAAAGTATCAATAACTTCCTTATACTTTGAACAAAACATTCCAAAAACATACAAAGAAAAGAAATGTATAAAACCGTTGAATACATACCCCAAACAAGCAAGATATTTTTGAGTATATGTCAAGTTCATTATTGAATTGTAATCAACATCTATTCTGGGGCAAATCAGGGTTATTAAAAACATAAACGGTAATAATTTGTATAACCACCCCTTTTGTTCCAATTTCAACAACATCCATGAGCAGATAAAAAATAAGATTATCATTGGAATAAACCAAGTCGGTGTATTGTGTATTCTGCCTGTCGTTAAAAACATTGGTATCTGAATAAACGGATTTAATCCGTCAAAAGAATTTCCGTAAGTTTGGGGGTAAATGAAACAGAATATAATACCGACTATTGATGTTATAAAGTATGGCAAGACCACATTAGTCCATTTTTTTGAAAGATAGTTTTTATATTCAAATTTGTATGACAAATGTTGAAATAAAAAACCTGAAATAAATATAAATAATGCCGTTCCGCCGCAAATTATTTCGCAATTGATTTTGTGTATTAAACTTGAACTTTCTCCGAATTGCATTGTATGTCCTGCAATTATCAAAAGAATTGCAAGTCCTCTAAATATATTTATATAATTTAAAAATTGTTTTTTATGTTGTATTTCCATCATTTATTCCTACAATTCAAGCCAAACAACTTGGTATGGTGATAGTCTTAAATGCATTGTTCGGTTCGTTGTTGATATATTTACTTTAATATTATCTCTGTTAATAAGATTTTTTAAACGAGTTATTTTTCCTTGTTTTTTTAAGACTAAATTTATTGGCAGGGTAATTTCTGCAATTAATTTTTCTTTAGATAAATTATTTATTACAAGTATTTGCTGTTCTTTATTTTTTCTGATATATGCAAAATTGTGCGGAGAATTTGTTTTTAATATCTCAAAATCCCCGTTTACAAGTGCGGGATTATTCTTTCTTATATTAATCAGATTTTTTGTGATATTGTAAATTTTTGAATTAAATTTGTAATAACCTTTCGTCGAACCATAAAAAAGTTTTTTGGGTACATTTCCACGATTTATGTCTCGAGAATCAAAAAAAGATAATAATTTTAAAAATTTATTTTTATTTTTTCTTTTTTGAGCGGATTTTTTTGCATTTTCAAAATTATTTGTTACACCAATTTCATCTCCGTAATAAATAATTGGAATTCCGGGAATTGAAAATAATATCCCAAAAGCCTCTTGTATTCTGCTTGGATTTTTGTCTAAAAAATTAGCAAGTCGTCCGCTGACACCAAAACCGTTTCTAAAACCGGCTCCCTTTGGTTCCAAGTCTTCAAATATAAGATTTCTGACTTCCGGTGATACCATTTCAAGTGTTAATTCATCATGAACCCGTAAAAATATTCCCCAGGATGTATTTTTAGGAATGTTTGGTGTTTTTTTATAGGTTTCAATAAAATATTTTTTATCTTCAGAAATTAAACTTGCCCAAATAGCATTCATATAAGGGAAATTATATGCAATTTGTGCTTCTGATGTTCTAAAAAGTTCTTTTTTGTTTTCTAAAATATCAACTTCTACATTTCTTGTTTTGCCAAAATATGGAATAATATCTTTGGGGTGCTGGCATGCTTCAACCTGAATAACAGATGATGGTGCTGTTAATTGCAAATAATTACTCAAAATGTTAATTATCGAATGAGTTTTAGGCTGATTTTCGGCATTTGTTCCTTCTTCTTTTGATAAATAAGGTATTGCATCCATTCTGAAAATATCTACTCCCAAATTTGCCCAAGTTGTGATTGTGTCAAGCATATAATAAAGAACTTCAGGATTTTCCCAATTTATATCAAGTTGGAACGGGTAAAATGTATGATAAAGATAAAATGTTTTTGTTTCGTCTTCACCATTTTCATTTTTTATGTTTATTTCTACTTCTCGCCAATTTGTTTCGGTATTTTCAGGGAAAATCAATCGTCGTTTAGAAACTGTTCCGTTATCTTCCGTATATTCAACTATTGTTCCGAGTTTTTCATCGTAGTACTTTTTATATTCCGGCATTTTATCTCGCCAAATGAAATAATTTAAATACGACAAATCACCGTTTTTTAAATTTTGAAACCAATCATGCTTATCGGATAAATGATTTAAAACTAAGTCGGATTTTATTTTAAACCCCTTTTCTTTGGCGGTTTTAATAAAATTTTTAAATTGTTCCATGCCGCCTAAGTCTCTGCGAACATCCTGTGGATTTTTGACATCAAATCCGGAATCTTCCATTGGACTATCAACAAAAGGTAATAAATAAAGAGTTGTCACACCTAAATTTTGCAGATAATCAAGCATTTCTTTTGTATTATCAAAAGTATTATCTTTATCATTTTGAATAACCCCAAATTGATTTACATAAAACATATAGATAATTTCATCTTTAAATCAATCGGAATTTCTTTCCAAATCTTGTTGTTTAAGATTTAGAGGCCTGTTTTCAATAGAAATTTGAGCATGTTTAATTATATTATCATATATATTTTGGACATTATCTTGACCATAAACATTTTGAATAGAATTTTTTAATTCTTTTTTGATGCGTGAATCTACAAATAAATATTCTTCTTTAGTATTTATACCTTGATTATCAGAACTCTCTACAGATGTAGAATCCAAAACATTGCCCAAATTATCCTGTGCCATTGCACAGTTACCGACAATAAATACTAATATAAGAAATATTTTTATTATTATTTTTTTCATAACTTAAACATTAGCATGTTCATGTTCAAGAGCCGAAATGGTTGATTCTAATGATTCTTTATCATAAACATTATAGGTTTTTACTTCAGGATTAATTTTTTTGTTCAAACCTGCAAGTACTTTCCCCGGTCCAAATTCAACAAAAGTATCAACACCGTTTTTGACCATATTTTCAATGGTTTGAGTCCAGTGAACAGATGAACAAATCTGGCGAGGCATTTTGTTTCTGAAATCTTCTGCACTGATTGTTGCTGATGCATCTACATTTGTAACAACAGGAACTGATGCGCTTGATAAATCTAATTCCTTTGCAAATTCGCCAAATTCTTTACTTGCTTCATTTAAATATTTTGAGTGGAAAGCACCTGAAACCGCAAGCGGAACAAATCTTCTTGCACCTGCTTGGGTAAGAATTTCACCTGCTTTATTTACTGCTTTTTCATCTCCTGTCAAAACAACCTGAACAGGGGAATTGTAGTTTGCAACATCTACATAACCTTCTTTTGAAGCCTCTTTTAATGCTTTTTCAATACTTCCTTCAGGAGCATTTAAAACCGCTGCCATCATACCTTTATTAACCTTATTCATCAATGCTGCACGTTTTTGAATTGCCAAAAGTGTTGTTTTAAGATTCATAACACCTGAACAAAACATTGCACAATATTCACCCAAACTGTGTCCTGCCGTAAAATGCGGTGTAAGATTCAGTTTTGATTTGAATGCTTCAAGTGCCGCAATAGACATTGTAACTATTGCAGGCTGAGTGTTTATTGTTTGTTTAAGGTCATCTTCCGGACCTTCAAAACACATTTTTGTAACCTTTTTGCCTAATACTTCGTCAGCAATATCGAAAACTTTTTTTGCCGCAGGGTAGTGTTCATACAAATCTTTTCCCATACCGACAACCTGAGCCCCTTGTCCGGGGAAGATAAATGCTAATTTATTCATAATAATATCCCTCTTAATTCAAAATTTCTCTCAATAAGATTATTATAATATAAAAATATTGATTATTGCAGATTAAATTTTAAAGTTAAAATATTACTATTATTTGTGTATTCATATTGAATATCATCAGCCATTTCTTTAACCATAAATATTCCTAACCCCCCAAGCGGTCTTTGTTCCGGCGGAAGTGTAATGTCAGGGTCAGGTTTTTCTAACGGGTTGTATGGAATACCGTCATCTGCAAATTTCAGTGTAACTTGTGTTTCGTCTTTTAAAACTGCAACACGAATATCGCCTTCTGTTTGTGGGTAAGCATAAAATGCTATATTTGCATATATTTCTTCTCCGCACATATCAAGTTTGTTTTTCAGTTCATCATTAATTTGCCACTGGTCACAAATATTATGAAGCCATTTGTAAAAATCCTTGTAGTTTTCCTGTGAAGCAGGTGCTTTATAAATAGTTTTGCGTACATTATTATGTTTATTTTTGTATTTGAAAATCACAAGGGTAATATCATCACTGCGTTCAATTTTTTCGCTGTATTTAATAACATCATTTTTCATATCAGATGCCATTGTATAAATATCATCATTATCAAATTTATTAATTTTTTCAAGCAACCTTTCTTCGCCGTACATTTCATTATTTTGGTTTGTTGCTTCCGTCATACCGTCAGTATATAAGCAAATTGTATCGCCAACTTCAAGTTTTGACTGAACAATTTTGAAATCAAAATCTTCAAATGCACCGAGTACAATATTTGAATCACATTCCAAATATTTGTATTCACCTATGCCTGATTTAATTAACGGTGCATTGTGACCGCAATTTATATAAGTAATGTCGCCTGTTTCAACATCAACTATGCCGGCAAACATCGTAACAAAAAATCCCTGTTTGTTACTTTGGCAAACCTTGTTATTAATTACTTTTATCAATTCCTGTGGTTCATAACCGACTTGGGAGAGGTTGTTAATAAGTGTTTTAACTGTCATCATAAATAATGCTGCAGGTACACCTTTGCCTGAAACATCAGCAATTAAAAACATAAAGCGATTTTCGTCTATAAAATAAAAATCGTAAAAATCACCGCCAACCTCTTTAGCAGGTTCCATAAACGCATAAATATCAAATTCATCTCTGTCAGGAAATGGCGGGAATACATCAGGCAAACTTGATGCCTGAATGGATTTTGCGATATTAAGTTCGGAATTTATATGTTCTTTTTCTTTTGTAATAATTTTCAAGTCTTTTGTCATTGTGTCAAAAGTTGAGGCAAGTTGCGCAAACTCGGCAGGTTTATCAATTTTGATATTTACATCTTTTCCGTCACTGATTTTATGCGCGATATCAATAAGTTTATCAATAGGATTTATAATATAGCGGTTTATTCCAAAATATACACGCACAAATATCATAAAAATAAACAAAAGAATTAAGGCTGTAAATGGGAAATAAAACATATCTACATTTATGAACATTTCTGTTTTCGGCAGACATATTACTAAAACCATTCCGTTAGGTAATTTCCAAAAAAATGGTGTATATATTTTACCATGATATGTAAAGTATGTTGTGCCGTATAAATCAGGTGCATACCATGGAATTTCTTTTAATGAATGACCTACAAGAGAATCCCCGTCAAGATACGGGTCATTTGTGGCAATAATATAATCATCATCAGCATGTCCCAGTAAAACAAAACTGTTTTTTATTTTTTTTCCTGTTTTATACATAGAGAATTTCATTTCATGCGGTTTCATTTTTGAAATATTTTTTATAACCGAACTTATTTCCCAATCGACAGTAGCAATACCGACAAGTTTTCCTTTGGCATATATGCCTGTACCTGCGGTAACCATTTTGGTTGTACTTCCGATTTTTTCATAATACGGTTTAGTCCAGACAATATTGCGTTTTGGAGTAACTTTTGAAATGATTTCCTTATACCATTGTTGATTTGGATAGTCATATTCCGCACTTGCAAAATTTTTATCAAGTACGACTTTATTATCTTTATTTCGGTATGCATAAAAACAATTATATTTTTTATTATCACCAAAAATATATGGTTTAAACCAAATCCCGCCACCCAAGGTATGAGGGTAATTGCGGAAAATTCTTATTACAACTTCATCAGTAAGTTCATCACTACGGCTGGTTCTGTAATGCAATCCGCCGATTAGTGCCAAACTTTTAAGATTATCTTCTAATGTCATTATGCTGTCATTAATGTCATTAACAAATAATGCATCAATAGAATACCTGTAATTTTGCACCATAAGTTGTTTGGTGAACATTCTTGATTGAATGGCAAAAAATATAAACACAGACATCAACAATGTCAGCATTATGAATGAAGTAAAAATAATTTTTGATTTTAAAGTTTTAAACATTAATCTAAATCTAAAAATTTATCAAATCCAACCATTTTAAAAGAGTTTTTGAGTTGTTCGGGTATATCTTTTAATTTTAAAGTCCCCTGTTTTGCTTGCATTTCTTTATACAATTCCAAAACAACCTTTAATCCGAAACTTGAAATAAAAGTAATTTCTGAAAAATCAAGCACTAATTCTTTTATATCTTCTGATGCATCTGTCAATGCATCTTTGATTGCTACACCATATTCTACTGCAGAATCCAAATCAAGTCTGCCTGAAGTTTTTGCATACAATCCGTCTATTCCGGTATTTTTTATTTCAATTTCCATATTAAAAGCCCTCTTATAAGAATATACTTATATTCTAACATTCTTAATATCTCATATTTTAAAAATCTTGTCAAATAAATACAATATGTTAATTTTTGAGAATTTTTTATATTTGATAGTTACATTTAGGTTCGTCTAAATAGAGGTGCACAGATTAAACCAACTTTTTTATAATTGTTAAGAGAAGGCTGGTATATGAATAAAGAAGCAATTAAAAAACAATATGAATTAATTAAAGAGTATCATAATAAATACTTAACAGGTTATGGAATTAAATTACCTGAATTGGTATCAAACGGAAAGTATGTAAAAGATGCTTTAGTATTAATAAAACTTTCAGAAGGATATCCAAATACTAAAATACTATCAAAAGAAGAACTTACAAAATTTATGCACGAATTTTATCCTGATACAAGGGATGTTCAACAAGCAAGGCATTTATCCATGCAAAAAGGTTGGTATATTGCATCCGGTACTCGTGGAGATGCTAAAATACCAAGTGGTTCTTACAAATTGATTACTTTAGAGAAACCTTATCCTGCTTTTTGTCGTGACAGACGCGAAGGGTTTAAAGGGAATTTTGATGCAATAAAAAAAGCGTATAATTACAGATGTGCAACTTGCGGTTCAAAAGAAGGAGAAGAACACTTTTTTCGTAAGGGTGTTATTGTTCAATTACAAGAAGGTCATATGAATCCTGCGTATCCTCTCAAAGAAGGAAATATTATTCCGCAATGTCAGGTATGTAACAGACCTGATAGAAATAAATGGGTATATGATAAAACAGGTAGAGTTATATCTGTTGCTGTTTCTCAAGATGGAGCCAGAATAGTAAAAGAATTTTTAAAAAATGCTACCCCAATTCTTCGTATGGAAATTTTTGAATTTTTAAAAAGTTTAATTGCTAAATAAAGCCATTTGTTGATTATATTCATAAGAATTTAACTTTATCAGATTTGAAGATTTCTCCTCAATTCTATTTAATCTTTTTAAACAAATGTCATAATATTTCTTTTCTATTTCAATTCCTATAAATTTTCGATTGCTTCTTAATGCTGCGACACCATGCGAACCACTGCCCGCAAAAGAATCTAATACTACTTGTCCTTCCTTTGTAAATAATTTAATTAAATGCTCAATCAATTTTACCGGTTTTACAGTCAAATGTTCGATTTTAAAATCTTCATCTTCATTTCTTTCTTTTTTTGAAATTTCTATAATATTCCCGGGAAACATTCCGTTTATTGATTCATTTGTATTCATCAGTCCAACTCCATAATTCAGCCAATTATCAACAAAAGTACCTTCTTTGGGTTTTTGTGCTAAAGTCATAGGTTCAATTTGTGGTTTCAATTGCGGAGTTTTCCATCCCTGTAATTCTTTTATTATTTTAGCCTTTTCTATTTCAGAAAAGTCTTTTCTTTTTTTGATAAAATGATCTTGAGAAAATGCCTTTGCTTGTCCTTCATATTTCCATCCAAGCATATCCCTCATTTCAAAACCAATATCATCTAAAACAACCGCTATTCTGTGATATAATCTGGCTTGAGAAAACACAATACAAAATGCTCCGGGTTTAAGTATTCTATAATATTCTTTGCATATTGGTTGCATAAATTCTTGCAAACGGATTCCTTGTTCTTTATCAAATTTCATTCCAACAGGTAATCCCCCTATTACCCCTGCTTTTTTCACTTTTTTCGTCAAATCACAATCATTCCATTCATCACCCATTCCATCAATAAAATATGGAGGGTCTGTGATAATTAAATCTATTGAATTATCCGGAATTTCCTTTAAATAAGATCTGCAATCCCCATTATATAATTTAAACTTTTCCATTATTTTTTCTCTTATTTCAAATATATCATCTTAATAGTATGTCAAATATTATAAAATTCAAATTTGTATTTTTTAAGTTTTATTTTTTATGTTATCTATTAGTGCTGTTTCAAATTTTGTACTCATTTTGTGCAGAAGTTCAATTTCTTCATCAGAAATATTTGCGAAAATTTCTGTTATATACTTTTTGATTTTTGGCATATTATCATTAACAAGTTTTTTACCTTTATCGGTAATTTTTAAAATATAAACAAGTCTGTTATTTGATTTGCCTGCTTCTTTAATCAATAACCCCTTATCAACAAGTATCTGAATCATTCTTGTCGTATTTGATTTGTCTTTCATCAAAATATCTGAAAGTTTTTGAGGGTAAATGTTTTCGTAATACGAAACAGTATCAAGCACTACAAACTGTTCACCGGTTATACCCAAATCGAGTTTGTCAATTCTGTGCTTGAGTTCCGCTTTTAGGTTTTTGATAATCATGTCAACAGAATAGATTACTGTATCTACATAATGATTTCGTTTAATTTCTTTCATAACTGTTTAAATTCTTATTATCTGATTTGAACAGGCATAATTAAGCAGATAAAATCATCTTCGCTCTGCGGTTTTAATACGGTTGCCGATAACGGAGCATTTAATCCGATAATGACATTATCACTTTCGATTATTCTCAAAGCATCAAGCACAAATCTGTAATTGAATGCAATTAAAAGTTCTTCCGCATCATATTCAATGTCAATTTTATCTTCTGATTTACCTGCATCAGGAGTATCCGCACTCAAGGTTAATTCATTATCCGCAAAAAGCATCTTAACAATACTTGTTTTGTCATTAACCATTACAGAAACTCTTTCCAATGCTGAAATAAGTTGTGAAACATTGACTACTGCCTGTTTTGGACTTTCTGACGGGATAAGTTGGTTATATCTCGGGAACTGTCCTTCCAATAGTCTTGAAATAGTTGTAATTTTTTCTGATTTAAAGATAATAGTTGATTTATCTTTGCAGATTTTTATTGAATCTTCTTCAATAAACGAACTCATTTTCAAAAGTTCATTCAAAGTTCTTGACGGAATAATCAGTTGAGTTTGTTCTGAAATATCACTTGTAATTTTTTCTCTCACTCTTGCA
Source organism: uncultured bacterium (assembly GCA_902774905.1). GTDB lineage: Bacteria > Cyanobacteriota > Vampirovibrionia > Gastranaerophilales > Gastranaerophilaceae > Zag111. The sequence continues at coordinate 139,503 of CACYKF010000004.1, read as the reverse complement.
AGTCTGTTACCGTCAGTTGAAGCAATTTCTAATATACCGTTATTGAAATCGCAAACTATACCTGACAAAAGGTTTGATACTTCGTAACTTGCAGCCGCAAAACCTGCCTGATGGATACCTTTTAAAAACGGTTTTAATTCAACATCAAAACATTTTGATTCATCAATTTCATAATTAAATATATCTGCAGGAAATTCATTTGCGCTGATTCCTATTATATCAAATTTCGATTTTTGGCAAGTAATGGATACATTTGTATTTTCGCTTTCGGCTTCAAATGTAACAAGGTCATTGCCGAGTTTTGAAACGATTTCATTAAGTTTTTTGGCAGGAAGCGTAATTTTGCCCTGTTCCTGAACCTGTGCATCAACGGTTGTTATGACTGTTAAAACCAAATCAGTTGCACTCAAACGAATTTTGTTATTTTCAAGTGTTTCAATCAATATATTGTATAAAACAGGCTGAACTGCTTTTTGAGATGTGGCACGCTCTACAATTCTTATGCCGTTTAGTAAATCTTCTTTTCCTATAATAAATTTCATATACCCTACTCCTTAAAAATATTTTATATGCAAATTTTACGACAAACAAAACAAAAAATAAATAATAAATTATTTTTATAGTACAATTTAAAATGTAAAAATTATCACAAAGAGAGAAAGGAAGAAATTATGACAAAACTTTCACCGTTACAGATTGAAAGATTAAAATACCAGCCAAAACTTCCTGCAAGTTTGCAAAACGGTATTAATTCGCTTGAAATGACAGAAGGTTCCGCAACAGAGTCAGTTGCAGATCAGCAGGATATTCAAAACCTGTTTCCTAATACTTACGGGAAACCTGTTGTTACCTTCAAATCAACATCAGACTCAAAACAAACTCCGGCAAGAAATGTCGGTGTAATTCTTTCAGGCGGACAGGCTCCGGGCGGACACAATGTTATCGCAGGGCTTTATGATGCTTTAAAAAGTGCTAATCCTGAAAGTAAATTATACGGATTTTTAGGCGGTCCAAGTGGTATCATTGACGGTAAGTATGTTGAATTTGATGATGAATTTATCAATGCATACAGAAACACCGGCGGATTTGATATTATCGGTTCAGGCAGAACAAAATTGGAAACAGAAGACCAATTCCATGAATCTTATAATGTATGCAAAAAACTTGGTATCAGCGCAGTTGTAATTATCGGCGGTGATGATTCAAATACAAATGCCGCACTTTTGGCTGAATGGTTTGTGAAAAATAAAACAGGTATTCAGGTTATCGGTTGCCCGAAAACCATTGACGGTGACTTGAAAAATGACCAGATTGAAATTTCATTCGGGTTTGATACCGCAACAAAAACTTATGCCGAACTAATAGGGAATATCCAAAGAGATGCTAATTCCGCTAAAAAATATTGGCATTTTATCAAAATTATGGGCAGAAGTGCATCTCATGTAGCACTTGAAGCCGCTTTGCAAACTCAGCCAAATATCACTTTAATCAGTGAAGAAGTTGAAGCAAAGAAAATGTCATTATCATCAATTATTGATTATATGTCAGATATCATTGTAAGACGCGCAAATGCAGGTAAAAATTTCGGTATAGCAGTTGTTCCTGAAGGTTTAATTGAATTTATACCTGAAATGAAAACGATGATTGCGAATTTAAATGATATTATGGCAGAACTTGAATCTGACCCGAGTTTTGTAAATGCAACAACAATTCGTGAAAAATTTACAATAGTTGAACGCAGACTTGATGATGAAAATGCAAAAGTATATAACTCATTACCTTCAATAATTAAAGAACAGTTGCTTGCAGACAGAGATCCGCACGGTAATGTTCAGGTTTCTAAAATTGAAACAGAAAAATTACTTATTGAAATGCTTTCAACAAAATTAGCAGAATTAAAATCAGAAGGTCAATATATAGGCAAATTCTCAACACAATCTCATTTCTTTGGGTATGAAGGCAGATGTGCATTCCCGTCAAACTTTGATGCGGATTATTGTTATTCTTTGGGTTACAATGCTTATGCATTAATTTCTAACGGATTGACAGGTTATTTATCATCAGTTAAAAATCTTACTGCACCTGCAAAAGAATGGGTTGCTGGCGGTGTTCCATTGACAATGATGATGAACATGGAAAAACGCCACGGTGCAATGAAACCTGTTATTAAAAAAGCATTGGTTGAACTTAACGGTCCTGTTTTTGCACAGTTGCAAAACAACCGTGAAGATTGGGCAATGAATGACAGATACCTGTTCCCTGGGGCAATCCAATATTTCGGACCAAGTTCTGTTTGCGATATTACGACAGTAACCCTGCAACTTGAACAGGCTAAAACATTAGCATCTGTGTAGTTTGAGACAAATATATTGTAAAAAGACCTGATTATGATTTATCAGGTCTTTTTTTATCTCAAATTTAATTATATAATTACAAGTATATATAATGCTGTGGAAATTTCTGAAAAATTTTGATATATAAAATTTCGATTATTTCTTATATTGCGATTATTTCGTTTATATGTTATAATATAATTGTACATATAAGAAAGGTTTTATTATGGCAAATGCGGGTTTTATGATTCAGCCTCCTAAAAATGAGGAAGAACTTCAAGAAATTATTGAATTAGTTTCTAAAATTTCGAATTTAGATCAATTTGTAATGCTTAAATCTGATGGTCAAGAAATTGAAATTCCTTCAATAGTTACAAAAATTCTATATGAAATTATTACAATTTTGAGTAAAGGCGGGGCTTTAACAATTATTCCTATGGAAAAGGAATTAACAACACAACAAGCAGCAGATATATTAAATGTCTCAAGACCATTTTTAGTGAATTTATTAGAAAATGGTGAAATACCCTTTCATAAAACAGGCACACATAGAAAAATTCTTATGAAAGATTTAAGAGAATATAAAGAGCAAATAAATAAAAATCGTACAAATAAAATTAATGAAATAATAAATCTAAGTCAGGAGTATGGCTTATATGATTAGACTTGGACATTTTAATGTAGTTTTAGATGCGTGTGTATTGTATGATTCTGTCATGAGAGATTTTCTTTTGTGTATAGCAGAAAAAGAATTATACAGACCTATATGGAGCAAAGAAATTTGTCAAGAAGTTGAAAAAAATCTTGTTCAAAGAATTGACTATTCAAAAGTACAAAAAATTGTTAATGCGTTAAATCAAGCATTTCCCGAAGCAATGGATTTAAACAATTCTGCTAACATTGATTTTAAAGATACAAATATTCACCCAAAAGACAGACATGTAGTAAGTACAGCAATATGTAGTGATTCACAAGTTATTTTAACCTATAATGTTAAAGATTTTCCCCAAGAAGATTTAATTCAATTTTCAATTGAAGCTCAAACTCCCGATGAATTTTTAGTCAATATCTTAAATTTGTCATATAAAAAAGTTTTAAAAATATTTGAAGAAATGGAATCAAAATATACAAATCCGATTATACCAAGAGAAGTTTTATTACAAAGGATGAAAGCAAGAGCACCGAAATTCACATCAATGATAATACCTTATCTTGATGGGAGTATAACAAGAATTTATTAATTTAAGATTAGTTACTCTTCAAACTTCAATTCTAACTGTTTTGGTTCTTTGCGGATGAATGTCGGTTTCGGTTCTGTTTTTTTTGCTTTATTTATCGCCTGAGGAGTTTCAAATTTCGGGTACAAAACTTTGTCTATATCTTCAAAATGGACTCTTTTTTTGAGAATTTTGTTCAAATGATATTCAACAGTTTTTTTAATTTCCGCAAGCATGCCTTTACTTTGTTTGAAGCGGATAAAATTCGGATTGACGGGTGCAAGCGTGCGTTTTGTATAATTTGGGTGAAATTCAAAATCATCAAGTTCATAGCGTTCAACTCCTGCTTTTTTGCCAAGCGGTTTGAATATCGCTTTCAGCATAATTTCTTTATTAGTCGGGGAATGTAACAAAACATTGTCATGTTGCACAAAATCCGTAACATTATTTTTTACTGCTTTTGACAGTGCTTTAACATATTCACTGTGCGCATCACCTTGCGTCCAAATGGCATCAGATTTTGCAAGACCTAAGTTTTTTATGCCTTTGAGGTTTTCTATGATAGAAACATCCGCACCGGTTGCAATTATACCGAGTTTATTTTTGCGGTAAACAGAGCGGACAACATTGAATTTTGCATAATCATCGTCAATTTCTCTGAGTTTTGCAGACATTTCTTTGTGTTTCAAAGTTTCGGGTTTTGTTTTTTCAACTTTGCGTGGTATTCCGTACAGACTGCGCAGGTTGTTATAATAATCTTCGTTAAGCCAATTTACAATTTTTGAATTGAGTTGTTTGTAAAGTTTACTGTTTTCGGACGGATTTACAAATTTTGCTATGCCGTCATCCCCTCTTGTGCAAATGCTTACTCTGAAAGAATGTCCGAAAGTTTGATTATTGTTGTTTATTGGTGATATTTGCATGTGATTTCCCTTATCTGCTTATCTACTCCTAATAATATCCAAACAAAACTTTTTTTGCGTTGTTTTATAAAGTTTTATAACAAATTATTATATAAATTGTAAATTTCTTGCAAAAAAAATTTGTTGAAATATAATTATGTAAGAGAAGTATTAATAGTAATACATTTATTACAAAAAAAGAGGAAAGAAAAACATGAGTACATTAGAAACAGTTAAAAAAGTTGTAGTAGAGCAATTGAGTGTAGATGAAAAATTAGTTACACCTGAAGCAAAATTTACAGATGATTTGGGTGCAGATTCATTAGACACAGTTGAATTAGTTATGGCTTTGGAAGAAGAATTCAAATGCGAAATCCCTGATGAAGACGCAGAAAAAATTCAAACAGTTCAAGATGCTGTAAATTATATTGACAGCAAATTGTCTCACTAATTTGAGTTTTAAAAATTGAATTTTATAAATATGGGAGTGGGACAGTATTGTTTCGCTCCCGTATTGTTTATAAGATACTAAAAAATATTAGGACATTAAGACACAAAGAAAATAGATTGTAGGGTAGGCTTTGGTCTGCCAATTAATAAGGAAATTAATTATGACAAAGAGAAGAGTAGTTATCACAGGATTAGGCGCTGTTACCCCGTTTGGCGTTGGTGTTGATAAATTTTGGAATAGTTTGAAAGAAGGAAAAAGCGGAATAACTTTATCCGAATCAATAGATATATCAAAGCATGTTGTTCATGTTTCAGGGGAAGTAAAACAAAAAGATTTTAATCCTGAAGATTATATGGATCCGAAAGAAATTAAGAAAACTGACAGGTTTGTTCAGTTTGCAATGGTTGCGGCTGATGAAGCAATCAAAGATGCAAAAATTGAAGATATTGAAAGTTTGGGTATAGACCCTTATAGAGTCGGTGTAATAGTCAGTTCAGCAGCAGGCGGGTTCAGAACATTTGAAGACAACCATATCAGAATTTTGGAAAAAGGACCAAACAAATGTTCACCGTTTACAATTCCTATGATGATTGTAAATATGCCGTCTGGTAAAATTTCAATGAAATACGGTTATAAAGGTCTGAACAAAGTTGTTGTATCTGCTTGTGCAACAGGTACTCACTCTGTAGGTGATGCATTCCGTTCAATTCAGTACGGTGATGCTGACATAATTGTTGCAGGCGGTTGTGAAGCAACAATTTGTGATGTTGGTGTCGGCGCTTTTTCAGCAGCAAGAACTTTGTCAAGACGCAATGATGACCCTGCAACTGCATCAAGACCTTACGACATAGGCAGAGATGGTTTTGTAATGGGCGAAGGCGCAGGTGTTTTGGTTTTGGAAGAATATGAACACGCAAAAGCAAGAGGCGCCCATATTTATGCTGAAATTGCCGGTTATGGTCAAACAGCAGATGCTTATGATGTTGTTGCTCCGGATCCTGAAGGTAAAGGCGCAATAAAGGCTATGGAATTTGCTCTAAAAGATGCAGATTTAAAACCTGAACAAATTCAGTATGTAAATACACATGGTACAAGTACAGGTTTGGGTGATAAGGCAGAATCACATGCCGTTGCAAAATTATTTGGTGACAGAAAACAAAACCCGAATCTTTATGTGTCTTCAACAAAGAGTATGCACGGACACATGCTTGGTGCAACCGGTGCGGTTGAAGCGATAGCATGCGTTAAGACAATAAATGATAATATAGTTCCTCCTACTATCAATCTTAAAGACCAAGACCCTGAAGTAGCGGACTTAAATTATGTGCCGAATAAAGCCGTTAAGGCAGAAATTCATACGGCACTTTCAAACTCTTTTGGATTTGGGGGACAAAACGCTTCTTTAATCTTTAAGGAAGTATAGTTTAATAATTATTCCAAATTTAAAAAAGCCTTGCAATAATGCAGGGCTTTTTGTTTTAATAAAGTTTGTGGGTTTTAAGTTTGAAGTTCTTTACAGTTATTAATTAAATTTGTAAGTTGGGCTTTTAGCCCAACATTATAATTGTTGGGGTAGAAACCCCAACTTACAAAGCAGTAGAAACCCCAACTTACGAAAAGATAAAAACACAAATATGAAATAAATTTGGGGTTTTATATATTTAATTAGCCAAAATAGATTTTTCTTTCCTGTAAACAGGAGAGGGAAATATTTTTATTTCTTGGCTAATTAAGTATATAAATACCTAAATTTGCAAACTAATAAAAATTACACTTTAGTTGTCAAAGACGGTGCGATAGCAATAAATGCTCTGACCAAATCGCTGTCCCACTGAACTCCTGCACCTTCCTGCAAAATAGCGCATGCTTTTTCTATCGGCATGCCTTTTCTGTAAGGTCTGTCACTGACCAATGCGTGATAAGCATCTGCAACCGATACAATTCTTGCTTCCAGTGGTATTTGTTCCCCGCTCAATTTGTCAGGATAACCTTTTCCGTCAAGTCTTTCGTGATGATGTTTTACTATCGGGATAAATTCTCTCAACGCTTCATTTGGCGCAAGAACTTTTTCTGCACCGATTGTCGGGTGTTGTTTCATTATTTCCCATTCTTCATCAGTGAGTTTACCCGGTTTTTTGAGGACTGTTTCAGGGATACCGATTTTGCCGATATCATGTAACATTGCACCAATCTTAATTCTTTCAACATCTGCTTCAGGAAGATTGATTGCTCTTGCAAGGGCTTCGGAGTATCTTGAAACACTTGTTGAATGACCTTTTGTATAAGGGTCTTTGGCATCAATTGCACCCGCAAGCGATGTAACCATTTCCATAAGGTTGTTATGGTTTAGAATATCAACATTATTAATCTTTTTAACAAATTCGTCTTCAAAATTTATGCCTGTTTCAAAATGGCGTTTTGCAAGGATTTCGGTAAATGAATTAACCGCAACATCATCCCAGAAATTGAAATCTTCGGTACTGATAATTGCAGACATGCCTTCTTTGTAGCCTTTTGCCTGCGAAATATACATTGCTTGTTCGGCAAGTAACAACAGTTTTTCCTGATCCTGTGCGCAGTCAGGATATGTTGCAACCCCGACAGATACCTTAACAGGCCCGACATCATCTACAAAACAACATGACAGACAGTATGTAATATATTCTGCCATATATTTTGCATTTTTGGTATCGGTTTCAGGCATGATAACAGCGATTTCATCTCCGCCGTAGCGACCTGCACTGTCGGTATTTTTGATATTTTGTTTAACCTTTTCGGCAATAATTTTAATAACTTCGTCACCTTTGGCATGCCCAAGTTCTCTGTTGATTTTTGTGATGTTATTAACATCAAACATTATGACAGACAAAGGCGTATTGTTGTCTTTTGCTTTTGCCATTTCTTTTGCAAGAACTTCCTGAAATCCTCTGTGAGTGTATAAAGAAGTCAGGTTATCAGTGTTTGCAAATTTGTTTGTCTGTTCAAGCAGTTGAATATTGTGGATATACATTCCCATATAATTTGAAAGGAATGTGGAAAGATTAATATTGAGTCTTGAAATGCTTTTGCCGACAAGCATTACACCAATACATTTGTCAACAGACATCATCGGGATGATTACTGAACCGGTTTTGCTCAAATAAGGGATTTTTATGTAATCAATGTTATCTTTATCAATTATTGTTCTTGAATTGAAACACTGAACTATCGGGTTTGACTCGTCAGATAAAAATACCTTTGAACTGTATGAATTACCTGCTTTTGAATATAATCTGATATTAAGACATTTTGATTTTTCATGCAAAATACCAAAACCGATAAAATTCCATTTTTGTTTTTTTACAAAAATATCATTCAAGCGTGAAAACAGATTTATCAAACTTGAATTGTTTGTAAATGCATCAGAAATGCTTTTCATTATCTCTGCATAATTTACAGCGACAGGCGTCGAAGTTTGTTCTTCCGGATACGGAACAAACGGATGAGATTTTGCTCTGTCGATATTAAAATTATTTATTGTTTCAACAATACTGCTGAAACTTTGATTTTCTCCGAACGGATTTTTCTTGACAGGTTCTTGAACCGGAGCAGATATTGATGTTTCCGAACTATAAGGATTTCTCCTGTTTTCAGAAACATTAGGCAAAGACTCCTCAATCCTGTTTAATATATTTTCAATAGGATTGGAACTCAAAGACTTTTGTTTAGATTGAGTCTTTTTTTCTTCAGTTTTCTTTTCTGTATTTTCCAAAATTCAACTACCTGTTTTTTTTCCTAAAGTTTCGTAACAAATTTTTTTTGACAAATTTTTGGAAATTATTTACATTACTTAAATAAATTTTACCCTAAAACTTTCCTTTATGAAATACTGCAAACAGATGGAAATCCGCAAATTTCTAATTCATGCCCCGCTATTTCTACAAATTTATTACTACACTTATAGTATAAAACATGTTTTAACCTTTTCCAACCCATGTTTTAAGAAATATTAATATGCCCCTGTAATATTTCTACCAAAACGGGTCATACATAACTGCAGGATTCATATAATATGACTGATTTCCGAGGTTTTGAATTCTTTGCATGCGAACATAGTTTTGCATGCGTTGCTGCTGGATTAGTTGTTCATTGATATATTGTTGTTGTGCTTGCATTTCAAGCATTATTTGTTCCGCTTCTTGTTGTTTTTCCCTGTAATATTGTTCTTTTTTGGCAAGAACATAGTTCATATAGTCCTGATTAAGCGAATAAAAGGCATTTGTAAGTTGCTGCCCATCATATTTTATAAGATATTGATTTGCGGTGCGGAAAAATTCGTCTTGTTTTTGGCAAAGTTCCGCTGCAGTTATATTCTCAGGAAGTTGATTTCTGAAATATTCCCATTTTGGTGCTTTAATAAATATTTTTAGTTTGGATAATTGTTTGTCAATTTTTTTCTGTTCCAAATTGGCAATAATTTCATTAACTATTGCGATGTCACCTTCATTCATGGTTGTATTTCGTGCCTGATAAGCGTATTTCAGTCTGTCAGTATCGTTTTGGGATGTTTTTTGAATTCGCATCAAATTTTCAAAATTATATTTTTGGTTATTAAGCGCAATAGCGATTCTGTGAGCGTTGGGCATGTCATTTTTTTCACTGTAAATTGTGTATAGAAGTTCATTATCTTCGTATCTTCTATTTCTTATTCTACCAATGTAGTTGATAGCATTTTGGTAATCTCCGATACCGTAATAGCATTTTGCCATTGAGGAATAAATTTTTTCATCACCGGTGTTTTCATAAAGTTTATATACATCAAGCGCCTTTTGGTATTGATTGTTTTTCATGTAAAGCCTGCCAAGGTCATCATTTATTGTATTTTTTGAAAAAATTTGATAATTTCTGTCTGCCATGCGAATTTTATCCATTGTACGCAGTGCTTCTTCATAGAGTTCTTTTTCAATGCAATTATTATAATATTGCACTAAAGCGGGATAAAAATTCGGATACTTATATAAGACTTCACCCCAGGCACCTTTGTCTATGAGTTGCTGAATTTTTTTTGTATATTTGTAATCCTGTTTTTCTTCTTTAGTTAAATTACGGACAAAATTTTTCTCAACTTCATCATTCATTTTATTAAAATGAATTTGTACTCTGCCGTTTTCAATGGTATAGAATTTGAGATAATTATAATACGGCATAGATTTGGTGTAGGTTTTTGTATTTTGAGCATTATTTGCAGTGATTACAATGGCATCTGACGGGTTTTGTACTGCCGTAAAAATTCCTAAAATACTTATTAATAATAAAACACTAAACTTTTTCATAAACATCTTCCTTTGTTAAAGATATTTTACGCAAAAATTAAATATTTAACAAGAAAAGGAAATATTATTTTGTGTGTAGTCTTGAAAAATGTAAAACCATAGTTTATAATAAAGAAAAGGGCGAAGCAGGTTGCAGCCTGCCTCTTTAAAAGCCCTCTTATTTGGTGAAGTAAAGCGCAATGATTATCAGTAAGATAAGCCAAAGCGCTTTTTCTGTTATACAGAATTTCACCTTCATCACCTCCTTTCATCATTCGTACAGATACGATTTACAGTCGCAGCGAACGGAAAGTAAGTGTTGTTTATACAGGGCTTACCCTCAACAAAAATAATAGCAAACAAAGAAATCAAATAACAAAAACTTAATAATAATTCATAAATAAAATTGTCATCCTGAACTTGTTTCAGGATCTCCTTGTTAATCAAATTTAAGAGTGTTCAGCCATAGTATGTTGGGCATACCTGCCCAACACAAAGCATATTTTAATGTAGGTTGGGTGTAACCCAACAATGAATATAAAAAAGAGGCTTTGTCATTCTGAACTTATTTCAGAATTTTAAAAGCCTCTTTTTTTATTATATAAAAGTTAAATCTCTCAACTGTTCAACAGTTTTACAGCATCAAACCGCCGGCAACTTCGATAGCCTGACCTGTGACATAATCAGTATCAAGTGCTAAGAATTTAACTACTTTTGCAATATCTTCAGGAGTACCGAATCTTTTCATCGGAATTGCTGCTGCGTATTCTTCGATATTACCAAGGTTTGCAGTCATTGCAGTTTGGATAAATCCAGGACATACAGCATTTACTCTGATATTTCTTGAACCAAATTCTTTGGCAAGAGTTTTAGTTAAACCGATTAAACCTGCTTTTGATGCGCTATAGTTTGCCTGACCTGCGTTACCATGAACACCAACGATTGATGACATATTAATAATTGAACCCTGTCTTGCTTTCATCATATATTTGATAACTGCATGAGTTACATAATATGCAGAACCAAGGTTAATTTTAATAACTCTTTCCCATTGTTCAGCATCCATTCTGATAAACAAACCGTCTTTTGTAATACCTGCGTTGTTTAGCAAAATGTCAATGTGTCCGTGTTCTTCAATCATTTTGTCAACGGCTGTTTTAACCTGTTCATCATTTGATACATCAAATTGATAGAACCAAGCATTAACACCTATAGCCTTGAGTTCATCAATAGCAGGCTGTGCAGTTGCCGCATCACAAATGTCATTGATAATAATGTCGCATCCTGCGTGTGCAAGTTCTTTCGCACAACTAAAACCGATTCCTCTTGAACCGCCTGTAATCAAAGCAATTTTTCTTTCAGTCATTTTAATCTTTCTCCTTATTTTTCATTCTTCCCTCGCCCATTGATGGGAGAGGGTAGGGTGAGGGGTGTTTTCCCCTTGCGAATAAAATATCCCCTTTTCAACTTTTAAATTATAGCATAAATATAATTTTGTAAATAATTTATTGACTTTTTTATGTTATACTAAACATATCAGGAGGGATATTTTATGCAAACTATGGAAAAAGCAAATATTGATTGGGCAAATTTGGGTTTTGGTTATTACAAGACCGATAAAAGATTTGTTTCTATGTTTAAAGACGGCAAATGGGATGAAGGCGGATTGACAGATGATGAAAATATTACTATGAATGAGTGTGCGTGTGTTTTGCAGTACGCTCAAACATGTTTTGAAGGGATGAAAGCCTACGAAACTGTTGATGGACATGTAGTAATTTTCAGACCTGATATGAACGCTCAAAGAATGTTTGATACTGCTCAAAGACTTGAAATGCAACCATATCCGCAGGATAAATTTATTGAAGCAGTTGAACAGGTTGTTAAAGCGAATTTGAAATATGTTCCTCCTTACGGAACAGGTGCAAGCCTTTATATAAGACCATATTTGTTTGGTTATTCTCCTGTTATGGGTGTAAAACCCGCACAGGATTTTATGTTTAGAATTTTTGTTTCTCCTGTCGGACCTTATTTTAAAGGTGGTTCAAAACCTATTACATTAAAAGTCAGTGATTTTGACAGAGCCGCACCTAACGGAACAGGACATGTTAAGGCAGGTCTAAACTACGCTATGAGTTTGCATGCAGGTGTAACCGCACACAAAGAAGGTTATGCGGAAAACTTATATCTTGACCCGCAAACTCGTACAAAAGTTGAAGAAACAGGCGGAGCAAACTTCTTATTTATAACAAAAGACGGAAAAGTTGTTACTCCGAAATCATCAAGTATTCTGCCATCTATTACAAGACGCTCATTGATGTATGTTGCAAAGCACTATTTAGGGCTTGAAGTTGAAGAAAGAGAAGTTTATCTTGAAGAACTTAAAGATTTTGCAGAATGTGGTCTTTGCGGTACAGCGGCAGTTATTTCCCCTGTCGGGAGAATCGATGACCACGGCAAATCAATTAACTTCCCATCCGGCATGGACGCTCCTGGAGAAATTACCAAAAAACTTTATGATACTCTTACAGGTATTCAATACGGTAAAATTGAAGCACCGGAAGGCTGGATAAGAGTAATAAAGTAAAAAGTGAATTGTGAATGGTGAATAGTTCTTATAAAAAAATAAAAACTCGAGCAGTTTGGGGTAAATTGCTTGAGTTTCTTTTTGGGGTAATAGTCTAAAATAGACTGTGTTTATGGGGTTTATAGGGGTAAATTTAATTTAGGAGTTAAATTATATTTATTAAGCCATATACGGTAAATGTATATAGTTTTCGTTTACTGTGCTTCTTTTTGGGGTTGATAGTATATTATAAGCCTTAACAAAACTGTAACCAAGTGCTTTTAAAGGGTTTGAATGAACAAAATCTGCCTTTTGGGTAATATATAAATCTTTTTCAAAGTTGATTTTGTTGTTTGAGTTTTTATCAAGATTCATCAAACCTACTCTTGAGTTATTATTGTTATTATTAGTACCGAATGAAATCGGCTTTATTGTTGTTATCTTTACAGGATTTATTGTAATCATTGTCTTCTCCTTTCGGGATTAAGTGTAAATTAAACACTTCATTTAACACAAATACTATAAATCATAATAAATAATTTGTCAATACCTATTATGAACTTTTGTTAAGCATGCTGAAATCAAGACTACCAAAAGGTTTAACGATAAAGTGCCAAAAATACACTTATTCCTTGATTTAAGAGTTTTTTACCTGAGAAAATTAAAATTTTGTGACAAAAATGAATCCTCTTATTGTTGTAGGTAAATAAAATTTTGCAAAAAACTGCACAATATTTTTCCAAAAATCCCGACTTCTCCCTTTTTAACTTAATTTTCAGAGAATATAAAGAACTTATAAAGATTGTAAAATATACACTTGATAAATAAATTTATTTATCATATAATAATATTACAATCTATTTGTGAAAAAAATCACGATTAAAATAAAATTATTATGTTATCATTTTATAAAAGGAGAAAAATATGACAACGAAAAGTAAAAAAACTGTTGAAAAACTTGAAAAAAGTTTGAACAAATCAACAGTAGTAGACAGTGCAGAACAATTTGAACTGCTTATTGAAAGAGTTAAAAAGGCTCAAAAAATTTATTCAACTTATACACAGGAACAGGTTGATAAGATTTTTAAAGCGGCGGCAACGGCTGCTGACAAGGCTCGTATTCCTTTGGCAAGAATGGCAGCTGAAGAAACAGGCATGGGCGTTTTGGAAGATAAAATTATTAAAAATCACTTTGCAAGTGAATACATTTACAACAAGCACAAAAACGCAAAAACTTGCGGTATCATTAAAGAAGATAAAGCAAACGGAATAAAAATTGTTGCTGAACCTCTCGGAATTATTGCAGGTATTATTCCTACAACCAACCCGACTTCAACAGCAATTTTCAAATCTTTAATTGCTTTGAAAACAAGAAACGCAATCATCTTTTCACCGCATCCGAGAGCAACAAAATCTACTATTGAGGCTGCAAAGGTTGTATTGGAAGCCGCAGTTAAGGCAGGTGCTCCGGAAGATATTATCGGCTGGATTGATGTTCCGTCAGTTGAACTTTCAGGACAATTGATGCAGCACCCTGATATTGCTTGTATTTTGGCAACAGGCGGTCCGGGAATGGTTAAGGCTGCTTATTCATCAGGTAATCCTGCATTGGGCGTAGGTCCTGGTAATACTTCAGCCGTTATTGATGAAACTGCTGATATAAAAATGGCTGTTTCTTCAATTATTATGTCAAAGACTTTTGATAACGGTATGATTTGCGCATCTGAACAATCTGTTGTAGTTGTTGAAGATGTTTATGAAGAAGTTAAAAAAGAATTTCAGTACAGAGGTGCTTATTTAGTATCTAAAGCAGAACAGCAAAAAATGATTGATTTGCCGTTTATCGACCCGAACAGAGGAACTGCTCATCCTGCGATTGTCGGGCAAAGTGCAGTTAAGATTGCTGAACTTTCAGGCTTTGAAATTCCTGAATATTCAAAAATTCTTTTGGTTGAAAGACCTTCTGTTGATTGGTCTGATCCGTTCTCAAGAGAAAAATTATCACCGATTTTGACTATGTATAAGGCTAAAAACTATGAAGAAGCATCAAAAATGGCTTATGAATTAGTTTCAAAAGGCGGTGCAGGTCACACTTCAGTTCTTTACACAGATCCGAGAACATCTGAAAGAATTGACCATTATGCAGAATTGATGCCTTCTTGCCGTGTACTTATCAACTCACCTTCATCACAGGGTGGTATTGGTGATTTATACAACTTCAAACTTGAACCGTCATTATCTTTAGGTTGCGGTTCTTGGGGTAAAAACGCTATCTCAGGTAACATCGGGGTAGAAAACTTACTTAACTACAAAACAGTTGCTGAAAGGAGAGAAAACATGTTGTGGTTCAAGGTTCCTTCAAAGGTTTACTTTAAAAGAGGCGCTACTGATTTGGCTCTTCGTGAATTGGCAGGTAAAAAGCGTGCATTTATCGTAACTGACAGATTTTTGTTTAATTCAGGTGCTGTTGATGCGATTACAAATGTTCTTGATGAAATCGGAATTGACCATGAAATCTTCTTTGATGTAAAACCTGATCCGACATTATCTACAATCAGACAAGCAATGGATATAATCAAACCTTATGAACCTGATGTATTTATCGCATTGGGCGGTGGTTCTCCAATGGATGCTGCAAAAATTATGTGGTTAATGTATGAACAACCTGATACAGATTTTAGTGATATTTCAATGAGATTTATGGATATCAGAAAGAGAATCTGCTCTATTCCTGATTTGGGTAAAAAAGCAACTATGGTTGCAATCCCGACAACATCAGGTACGGGTTCTGAAGTTACACCGTTTGCGATTATCACAGATGATGAAACTCATGTTAAATACGCAATTGCAGATTATGCTTTGACTCCTAATATGGCAATTATTGACCCGAACTTTGTTGACGGCATGCCAAAAGGTTTGACTTCAGCATCAGGTATTGACGCATTGGTTCACGCAACTGAAGCGTATGTTTCTTGTATGGCTACAAACTTCACTAATTCAAACGCTTTGGAAGCAATTAAATTGGTATTCAAATATTTAGAACCGTCTTGGTCAGAAGGTGCAAACAATCCTAAAGCAAGAGAAAAAATGCACTATGCCGCAACTATTGCAGGTATGGCATTTGCTAACTCATTCTTAGGTTTGTGTCACTCTATGGCTCACAAACTCGGTGCAATGTTCCATGTTCCTCACGGTGTTGCAAACGCATTATTATTCAGACAAATTATCAAATATAATGCAGTAGATTATCCGCATAAACAGGCAACATTCCCTCAATATAAATATCCGAATGCAAAAGAAAAATATGCTCAAATTGCTGACGAATTAGGTTTGGGCGGAAAAACTCTTGATGAAAAAGTTGAATTGTATATTCAGGCAGTTGATAAACTTATGAAATCAATCAACTTACCAAATTCTATCAAAGATTTTGGTGTAACAGAAGAAGAATTCTACGCAAAACTTGATGAAATGGTAGAATTGGCATTTGACGACCAATGCACAGGTGCTAACCCTGCATATCCGTTAATGAGTGATATCAGAGAAATCTATATTGACGCATTCAACGGTGTTGTAAGAGATTACTACCCTGCAAAATCAGCAAAGAAAAAATCTTCTAAATAAGACTGATTATAAAATATGAAAATACCCTCTCAATTTGAGAGGGTATTTTTGCGATAATAATGATATTAGCGCAGATATATTGCAAATTTTATTTTTACGGGTTTTATAATATTTTAACAGTAGTATATATAAGACAGGAAGTGATTTTCGCTTCCTTTTTTTCGAGCCCTCTACCGACGGTAAGGGTTAGCCAGCGTTGCAACGCTGACTAATATTCTTTTTATATTTCATTTAAAAAGCACGCACTAAAATGGTTTTGCCCGATTTGAATAAGTTTTGGTATTTGTGTTTGGCATTTTCCTCCGCAAAAATCACATCTTGGGTGAAAACGACAGCCGTCAATTTTTTGGGATAATGTCGGAGGTTGACCTTTTATTGTTTCAAGCGGAGTTTGTCTGTTTGACGGAATAGACTTTAACAATGCTTGTGAATACGGGTGATTGGGGTTTGCAAAAAATTCATTGGCAGGCGCGCTTTCTACTATTCTGCCTGCGTACATTACCGCAATATTTTGGGAGTTTTCGCTTACAAGCGCCAAATCGTGTGTAATCAAAAGAATTGATGTCTGATTATTTTGTTTAATCTCGTTTAAGAGTTTCATAATTTGTGCCTGAATTGTTACATCAAGCGCAGTTGTCGGTTCATCTGCTATAAGAATTTCCGCATCCGTTGCAAGAGCCATCGCAATAACCGCTCTTTGTTTCATTCCGCCCGAAAATTCGTGGGGGTAGTTATTTAGCCTGTTTCGTGCATCAGGTATCTGTACGGCTTCAAACGCTTCAATGGCTTGTCTTTTTGCCTCATTTCCTTTAAGTCCTTTGTGAATTTTTATAACCTCTAAAAGTTGGTCGCCGACAGTGTATAACGGGTTTAGCGAAGTCATCGGGTCTTGTGGTATGAGTGCAATTTTACCCCCTCTGATTTTGCTCATTTCTTTTTGGGTTTTGTTTAAAAGATTTTCGCCGTTGTATATAATTTCACCGCTTGTAATTTTTGCGGTTTTGGGTATAAGGTTGAGAATACTCATTGCGCTCATTGTCTTTCCGCAACCGGATTCGCCAACAAGTGCAAGTGTTTGACCTTTTTCAAGTGAAAAGTTTACATCAAAAAGTGCCTGCTGAAAACTATCTTCAACATTAAATCCCAAATTAAGATTTTTTACTTCTAAAACAGACATCAAGTTCATTATATTGTCTTTAAAAGTTCAAGTAAATAGTTTTTATGTCGGATATTTTAACAGTATTTATTATCTGATTAAAGTTTGTTGGTATTGCAGGTCGGATAATGCTTTTGAGTGAATGGAGAGTGGTGAATTGTGAATAGTCCTTTACAGATTTATGAGTAGTAATCAGTAAGTTAGGCTTTCAGCCCAACCTTAATATTGTTGGGGTAGAAACCCCAACTTACAAATTGGTATAAATGATTTTGAATTTATTTTTCTTCCAGATACCCAAAATCTTTTAAAATATTATCTTTTTTGCGCCAATCTTTTTCAACTTTGACTTCCAACCCCAAGAAAACTTTTTTTTCTGTAATTTTTTCCAAATCCTGTCTTGCTTCTGTTCCGATTTTTTTGAGCAAATTTCCGCCTTTGCCTATCAAAATTCCTTTTTGGCTCTTTGTTTCACAATAAATTGTTGCATAAATTTTATCAATATCTTCCTGCTCAAAATAGTTTTCAATTTTGACTGCAACTGCGTGCGGAATCTCGTCAGACGTGTTTAACAAAATTTTTTCTCTTATAATTTCCTGTGCAACATCACGCATAGTTTCTTCTGTCACCACATCTTCGGGGTACATGATTTCACCTTCCGGCAATTTTTTGTATAAATTTTTGAGCAGAGTGTCAATATTTCGCCCGGTTTTTGCAGAAATTCTGATGACAGGCAGATTTTCGTCAAAAAGCGTTTTGTAACTCAACAGATTTTGTTCAATTTTTTCAGGCTTTTTAACCTTATCAACCTTGTTCATTACTATAATAACAGGAATTTTTGTTTCCAAAAGGTTTTGGACAATCCATTTATCGCCTTTACCGGCACTTTCCGAACCGTCAACAAGAAAAATTATTACATCAGCATCAGGAATAGCGATTTTTGCTTCATCAATCAAAAATTCGCCGAGTTTATTAAGCGGTCTGTGAATTCCCGGAGTATCAATAAAAACAATTTGTCCCTGCTCGTTTGTCAGAATACCTTTAATTCTTTTTCGTGTAGTTTGTGCTTTGTCAGTTGCAATAACAATTTTCTGCCCCAAAATCTGATTTAACAGGGTTGATTTGCCCACATTCGGGCGTCCGATTATAGTTACAAATCCGCATTTCATTTCTGTATTGTAACATAAATTTACCAAATATTAATAAAGTAGCAAAAATTTTTATTCTCGACTATTATATAAATTGAAGTGTAGTTTTTTAAAGATTATGGGAAATATGATAAATAGAAAATTTATAATTACAACTGTTCTTTCAGCATTTTTAATTGCAGGCAATTCCGTAATGGCGGATTCAAGTGATTTATTGAGAATGGATGTCAAAAAATCCTCAAGTGATGATACGGTAGATGTAACATTTTATACAACAGGCGCTCCGACAAATACCGTTGTAACAAGAAAATCAGGCAACACTTATGTTGTGTTACTGCCAAATGTTGCAGGTAATCAGTCTATCGTACCTGCTTTGGGCGGAGTAAAAGATTTGGTTTCCGATGTTAGAGTAAAAAATGTTGATGATGGTATCGGCGGTTATACAAAAGTCACATTTAATACAACAAAACCTATAAAAATTCAAACTTACACAAAAAGAACTGCACCATTAACTAAGGCTCAGCAGGATTATAAAAATTTGATTGTTCAAAATAATAAATTTGATCCTGATAAGAAAATGGCAAATTTCAAAAAAACAAGCACTTCTGCTTCAACAACTGCAACTTCAAGTGCAAAACCTGCGGTTTCAATCACAAAAACTGCCGCTACAAAGCCACCTGTTGCAACTACAAAAACAACGACAACAAAGCCTGTTGAAGCAAAAAAAATTACCCCGCAAACTACACAACCAAAGACAACTACTCAAAATGTGAACAAAATTGCGTTAAAACCCGTTGCTGTTCATGTTCCTGTCATAAAAACGGATAGTGCAAAATCTTCTGTTCAAACTGCAAAAGTTCAACCTAAAACAGTAAAAACCGAAGCAGTTAAACCAAAAATTGAGGTTAAATCAGAAGTAAAACCTGCTCAAAAAGTTGAATCTAAACCTGAAGCAAAATCTGTTGAATTCAAACCTGTTTCGGCATTTGATTTAAAAAATACACCGGCACAATCAAAAAGTGCAAAAGCAGATAATTCAAAAAACATTGAAAAAACTGTTAAATCAAAAACAACAAGAAAAGGTTTGCCTATTATACCGATTGCAGGAGCATTATCGGTTATCGGTATTTTTATACTCGGTGCTTTGATGAATATTATTGCAAGAGCGGTTAAGAATAATTCACAGTTAAAAGAATATTTTGAAAATTATAACTCTGAACCTGAAAAGGCCAAGGGTGATGATTATTCTCAAATTGCCGATAATGAAAATTTGAGTTGGCAGGAAAAATACAAATTGTATTCGCAAGCAAAAGATGGTCAAAATCAGAGCGGTACATCTTATGTTACAAATATTGACGGTACCAAAGGTGTACTTGTAAATGATATGGCTGCAAGAGTTTCACAAATGGAGCATGCACTTTCTCAAACTCCTTCTATGAAGCAGTTTAGTACTTCCCCGAAGGGTGTTCAGTCTGAAGAAGAAGCAATCGCAAAAAGAATGTCAGGACTAAACTTAAAATCTTTTGCAAAAAATCTTGACCTGAAAATGACAAGCAGACAAAGTTTACCGTCAGAAAGTGAAAATGTCGTTACAGAACCGCTTCATGAAGGGCAGCATGTTAAACTGAAAAATAGCGGATTAAATGTCAGCAGAAGAAATTTTGGCGGTCACGGATTCAGCATATCTGATTTAGTCAGAACAGGCAGAAGATTTTTACCGAAAAATAAAATTTCCGATGAAATGAAAGAACTTCAGGAACAGTATTTGGTATCTTCTTTGGAAGAATATTTGAGTATTGTTGATAATGAAAATAATAGGGAACCTGTTTCTGCCGTAACGGAAGAAATTACAAATATGATTCCGAAACGCAGCCGTTCCGAGATGATGAGCGTAACTAATCCGGTTGATAGAAAAGTTCCGTTTAAAAAACCGCAGGCATCAGATTTTGACATTTCTATCAAGTCAAAATATGATATAGATAATGACAAGAGTATCTTCATGGTTGAATCTGACGGAGTTTCGGCCCTAATCGGTAAGATTGGCGAAAATGTTTATGTATTGAAAAAATTTGATAAAATCGTAAACAAACCGCTTCAGGTCAGACTTGATTACGGCAGTGTGTATATCGTAAAAGTCGGCGGATTCAAGTGTCTTGTTGATGTCGCAGAAGACAAAATGGGTACTTTGCTTGAAATATAATTAATATCCCCTCGCCCACAGCATCAATTTGGTGGGAGAGGGTAGAAAATCAAAACGAAGTATGAGTTTTAGATTTTCGGGTGAGGGAATGTTAAAAAGAATAATTTTTATATCAGCAATATTAGTACTTATTTTTACAGTTTTTTGTTTACATAACAAAAGAGACAATTATGTGCATATTGAGTTTGCGACTTGGGGTTCGGAATCTGAAATTAATATTTTAAAACCGATGCTTGAAGATTTTGAAAAACAAAATGACGGAATTAAGGTTGATTTAATGCATATTCCTCAGAATTATTTTCAGAAAATTCATCTTTTGTTTGCTTCAAATACTGCACCTGATGTCATTTTTATAAACAATTTGTATCTGCCGTTGTATGCAAATGCCGGAGTGTTAGAGGATTTAACAAATTATGAGGGATTTGAATACGACAGGTATTTTCCAAAATCAATTGAAGCAATGAAGTTTAAAGGTAAAATTTATGCGTTACCGAGAGATGTTTCTAATCTTGTGTTCTTTTATAACAAAGATTTATTTAAAAAACTAAAAGTTTCTTATCCGGCTAAAGATTGGACTTTAGATGATTTATTAAATAAGGCGAAAAAACTCACTACAAAGGAAACATTTGGAATATCTTTTGAGGAAAAACCGCTTTATTATCTGCCTTATATGCTTTATTATGGGGGTTGGGGACTAAATGACAGCGCAAATTATTTCAGCAGTGATGTTTTAAATAAAAGCGCAAATAAAAAAGGGTTGGAATTTTATGCGGATTTAAGGCGAAAATATCATGTTGCTCCCAAGAAAGAGGAAATCGGCAGTGCAACTATGGCACAGATGTTTTTGCAAGGTAAAATCGGAATGTATTTATCAGGTCGTTGGCTGGTACCCAAATTTCGACAAGAAGCAAAATTTGATTGGGATGTGGCTGAATTTCCAAAAACAATGTTTATGGACAGTTCAGGCTGGGCAATATCAAAATCTTCTAAACATAAGTCCGAAGCAATTAAACTCATTAAATTTTTGGCTTCAAAAGATAATTCGCAAAAATTTGCGCAGAGTGGTCTTATAGTTCCTGCAAGAATGGATAGTGCAAATTCAAAATATTTTCTTGACGGTCAAAAACCAAAAAATGCTAAAGTGTTTTTAAATACTGCAAAAAATTCCGTACCTACACCTGTTACGGTTAATTATAACGAAATTCTTGACGATTTGAACTCCAAAACGGAATATATTTTTAATAAGTAATTTTATTAATGATATAATTAGTTTATGAAATCAATACAATTTTATGCGCCGAAAGATATAAGATTTGAAGAAGTACCAATAAAACCGCCGCAAGAGGGCGAAGTTGTTGTAAAAGTTATGTCGGCACTTACTTGCGGAACAGATGTCAAAACCTATCGCAGGGGTCATCCTGTACTTATAAAAGAAGTTCCGTCAGGGTTTGGGCATGAATTTGCCGGAATTATTGAAAAAGTCGGCAGAAATGTCGAAGGGTTCAAAGTCGGTGACAGAGTTGTAGCGGCTAATTCCGCACCGTGCGGAAAATGTTTTTATTGCAGGCATGAAGAATATAATTTGTGCGAAAATTTAGATTTATTAAACGGTGCTTATGCACAGTATATAACTGTTCCTGCACGAATTGTCAAAAAAAATATGCTCATTTTACCTGACGATATGAGTTTTGACAGAGCGGCTTTTTGCGAACCGCTTGCTAATGTAGTTCATGGCGCATACAGAACAGAAATTAAAAAAGGGCAAAGTGTCGGCATAATCGGTATCGGCCCTATTGGGTTGATGTTTGCAAGAATTGCAAAACTTATGGGGGCAAGAGTAATTGTTGCGGGTAGAAATCCGATTAAACTTCAGATGGCGGAAGATTTTGCGCATGCTGATGAAATTGTTGATTTAAAAAAATACCCTAATCCTGAAAAGATTTTCAAAAGTTTTTCTGATGAAAACAAAGGTTTGGATGTTGCGATTGAGTGCGTAGGTTTGCCTGAAATTTGGGAACAAATTTTTAATTGTGTAAGACCCGGTGGTACGGTGCATTTCTTTGGCGGCTGCAAATCGGGTTCAAAAGTTAGTTTTGATACTACAAAAATGCATTATGGCGATATAAAGATGTTGAGCGTTTTTCATCATACTCCGAAATATTTCAGGAAAGCGTTTGAATATATCGCATCAGGCGAAGTTGAGGTTGAAAAACTTATAACAGATACCTTGCCTTTAGAAAAAGTTGAATATGCAATGCAGCAGCATATTGAAGGCAATGCGATTAAATTTTTAATCAAGCCGTGGATGTAACTTGAAAAATGCAGAATAATAGTTTATAATGAAGAAAAGGGCGAAGCAGGTTGCAGCCTGCCTCTTTAAAAGCCCTCTTTGATTTAGTGTTTAAGCGCTATTACTATTAGCAATAATAGGATTAGCGCTTTTGTAGTTACACTAAATTCCATATGATACCACCTCCTTTCATCATTCGTTTTGGTACGATTTACAGTCGCAGCGAACGGAAAGTAAGTGTTGTTTATACAGGGCTTACCCTCAACAAAAATAATAACAGACTAAAAGTTTAAAGAACAAAAACTTAATAATAATTCATAAATAAACAAAATTGTCATCCTGAACTCGTTTCAGGATCTCCTTGTTAATCAAATTTAAGAGTGTTCAGTAGGAGATTCCGAAATAAATTCGGAATGACAAAACGGATAAAATTGTGTAAATATTACAAATTGTAAACTCGAGCCTGATTCAGAATGACAAAATTCTCGTTTTTTGAGTAATAAGTAAGTTGGGGTTTCTACCCCAACATTTTATTTGTTGGGCTGAAAGCCCAACTTACATATTAAATTTCCCTTCCCTACTTAGGGAAGTTTTTGGTGCGTATAAACGCACCCTACATAACTGTAAAATATTATATAATTACCATTAATTTTTATTTTTAATAAATTCTTTCGCCTGTTTGTTTATCAAATTTATATAAATCAGCAGAATTTATTGACAGGTCAAGTGTTTTGCCGATATTATAATCCGAACTCAAAACCGCAGAACAATGTTTTGTACCAATATCAAAATAAGCAATTTTTTCACTGCCAAGCATTTCTGATATGTCAACTTCAACTGTCAATTTTATATTACCATCGGGTTTGACCATTTTTTCAGGTCGTATTCCGTATAAAATATTTTCATCAAGACCTAAATCTTTTCCATCAATAAAATTCATTTGCGGTGATCCGATAAACCCTGCTACAAAAGTATTTTTTGGGTTGTTATAAACTTCATCTGGGCTGTCAACCTGCTGAATATCACCGTTATTTAGTAAAACTATTCTGTCGCCCATAGTTAGTGCTTCTGTTTGGTCATGAGTTACATAGATAAAAGTTGTTTGCAATTTTTCGTGCAACTTTTTGATTTCAGAACGCATTTGAACACGAAGTTTTGCATCAAGGTTTGACAGTGGTTCATCCATCAAAAATACTTTCGGATTTCTGACAATGGCACGCCCTAAGGCAACTCTTTGTCTTTGACCGCCTGAAAGTTGTTTTGGCTTTCGGTCTAAATATTCGGTCAAATTGAGTATTTGAGCGGCATCCTGTACTTTTTTTTCAATTTCCGCTTTTGGAACTTTTCGCATTTTCAAACCAAATGCAATATTTTCTCTCACAGTCATGTGCGGATAAAGTGCATAACTTTGGAATACAAATGCTATATCTCTGTCTTTTGGAGGAACATCATTGACTTTTTTATCACCGATGAAAATTTCACCGTCTGTTATATTTTCTAATCCTGCTATCATTCGTAAAAGTGTAGATTTCCCGCAACCTGATGAGCCGACAAGAACTATAAATTCTTTGTCTTTTATCTCTAAATTTACGCTATTTATAACTACTTTGTTGTTGTCATAAGTTTTTTTGACATTTTTTAAAATTACATTACTCATCTTCTTCCTTTTCAGTCGGGATAATTATATTATATTCATTCCCATTGTTTGATTTAATGTTAAAAATACCGTTTGCTCTTTTGGTTAGTATGCTGATAATTCCAAGTCGCAGACTTTTTACGATATGTTTTTTATTTTTTTCAAGTTGTGCATAAGGATTGCATATTTGGCGCAAATCCTTTGGTGCAACAGGTGTTCCTGTATCTATAATTTTTATTTGCAAATATTTTTTGCTTTCATTAAGTCCGTATGTGATGTATTCTTCATCATTCGGGTTTGATAAAATTACCTGAATGTTACCTGATTCCGTTGATTTTAAAGACAATTCAAGAATATTTATGATTGATTTTTTTATTGCATTAAAATCATTATAGACATTTCTTGATTCAATACTGTCATAAATAAAATTGATACTGATTTTTTCTTTATCAATGTTTTTTTCAAATTCTTTTATAATATCTTTGATTTCCGAAATAATATCAAATTTTTTGTATTCGCTTTCATATTGCAGAGATTCTGCATAACTGAAATCAATAAATTTTTCGGTAAATTCATTTAATTCATTGGCATTAGACTGAATAATTTTAAGATATTTTGATTGTTTTTCGGTTACTTCGCCGGCTATTCCGTCAACAAGTCCCTGACAAAATCCTGTCATTGAATTTAGCGGTGCTCTGAACTCATTTTGAAGTTTATAAATCATTGCATTTTTTTCATTATTAAATTTTTCTATATTGTCTTTTTCAATATTATCTTTAATAATTTTTGTATTATCTCTTATACATACGCAATAATCTCCGTCTATTTTAGATGCAGTCAATTCAAGAAATTCGTTTGGGGTATTGGTTTCTACAAGAACGGCCTTTTTATATTTAATCGATTGTCTTACTGCTTTCAGCCCATTGCTAAAAAGTTCATTTATCGTAATATTTTCATTAGCACCTAAATTATTTCTTGCGTTAAAATTGGCTTCTTTGATAAAGCCGTCAGAGTCAAGATACAAGAACATATCAGGCAAATTATCAAGAATTTTTGGAGAAGTAAGAATCGAATTCAGATTTTTTTTTATTTGTTCAAAATTCATAAGTTGCCCTCAAACCCCTTTATAATATATAATGCATAATAACATGAAATTAATTTTATGTAAATTTTTGTAATAATTTAAGGTACAAAGTAGCAAAAAAATTCGTAGAGATGGTTTATAAACAAAGATTGATACATGGATAGTTAAAGAAAAGCAGGTGATACTATGAGAGAAATTGAAAACAACCTAAACAATGTAAATTTCAAAGGGATTCCGCAAATGCCGGCTGTTGAAGAAACTTCTGCAAAGGCTGATGCTCCTGTTGCTCCTGTTGAGCAAAAAGAAATCAAAGATTTAAAAAATATGCCTGCTGCAGAACTTGGGAAGTCGCAGGTTGCATCTGATTCTGTTGAAACAGATTTGAAGTTTTTACAAAAACATCCGCAACTTGTTGCAGAACTGAATGAAGCAATGGACAAATACGCTCAAAATCACAGTGAAGAAGAAACATTGCAAATGTTTGAAAAAATGCACCAGGAATTTGCAACAAAATAGTGTTTTAGAATTTGTAACTGCAATTAAGCGTGTTAAATTCCAAAAAACTGCGTATGTATTTTAAAATACTGTAGTTTTCTGTGTCTTTTTGTTCCGGGATAATGTATTGGGTAAAATCGACAGGCATGCTTACAACCTGCATATACTTGCTATTTGACATCTAACTCCTTTAACTGATTTAATTTTGTATTTATTACATGCATATATTCCAAATTGTCTGTTTTGCGTGCATAGTTTTGGGCTTTGGTTAATAATCTGTATGCTTTATTGAGGTTATTAAATTCGACCATAATATCAGCAGCCGCTTCATAGTTCTGAGCGGTTTTTAACGGAGTGTCGCCCTGTGTGTAATCCTGAACTGCCTGAGAAAATGATTTGAGTGCCTTTTCAGGTTCATCAAATTTCAAATGTGCTTTGCCTGTGTTTGAAGAAACAAAGCCTTTAAGGTTATAGTTTTCGGTTTCGTCTGCAATATCTTTGGCAAGTTCATAGTAGTCAAATGCTTCGTGTTCATACATATCGGAATAAATATTACCCATTTTTGTCAAAGAAGCACTCTGAGCCGGAAGATTTTCTGCTTCTCCTGCATGAGATACCGCACTTGCATAATGTTTCAGTGCAGGTGTAATTTGGCTTACATCATCATAAATTTGAGCCATAGAATAGTATGCTTTTGCTTTTACATTTTCATCTTTTGAAAGTTTTGTTGCCTGATGATAACTTTTCAATGCCTGTGGTAAATAATCATGGTTGTCATAGATTTTCCCGACTTCAAAATAGATTTTGCCTGATGTTTCGGTGTCATCAATTTCGTTTGCTCTGTTTAATGCTTTTTCAAAAGTTTGAATTGCTTTTTCTGGGTTCTGTGCATAAGCAAATTTCTTTGCTTGTATAAACAGTGATTTCAGTTGTTTATCCTGCGGAATTTTTACTCCAGAGTCGCCTGCAACATTTATCGGAATAACTTTTGAGTTATCCTCTATGGTTGAAGTTGCTTCCTGATTTGTTTCCTGCAATTCTTCCTGACGCTTTGTTTTGCTTGTTGAGCCGTCCGGAAACTTGACCAAAAATCTTTCGTTGACATCATTTTCGTCATATTTGAAATTGATTTTTTGTAAAAACAGAGTATCAACCCAATTTTCAACAACTTTTGAATCTTTATTTAAGGTTTCGGAGATGTGTCCGTCAAGTAATGATGCGGCATTTTTAAGATTTGATTTTATCAGTTTTACATTCGGATTATCTTTTGTAACCTGTTTCTCTATCAAAGCAAGATAGCCGTCAACTTCATCGGAAATGTTTTCAGGGGTACCTATTGCAAGAGCGGTATTTTTAAAATCTTTCAAAATTTGTGCAATATTTATTTGAGCATTATTAAAATCTGTGTGATTTTCTTGTGCATTTTGAACATAAGAAGTTGCCTGCCCCTGATTTCTTGTTTTTTGAGAATTAATATTTACATTTGAATATGCGCTTGCCGCAAAAGACTGTGCATAATTCGGGGTGTATGCAGGTTTTTTTTGTTCTGTATATTGAAGTCCTTTGCTTTTGGCGTTGGGGTTTGCGCTTTCTTCTCGTTGAGCATTAGCAGATGCGGTTTGTTCGTCTTGCGCCTTGCGTTTAACATTACTTCTTGCATCCTGATTCACATACGGTCTTTGATATATGTTGTTAAGACTCAATCCCATTAAAAAACTACCTGCCTCTACTCTATTGTCCGGTACTTTATTTGTACCATATTTATTTTCTTATGTAGTCAATCATTTGTATGATTTTTTACATGTTTTATTTAAGGATTTTTAGGCAAATGTCAAAAAAAGTGCGAAATTATAATTTCGCACTTTTAATTTTAATTCTTCAATGTGTTTTATATATTATTCACCGACTGCTTCGGCACAATCAGGACAAATACCGTTTGAATTGAGTTCACGATATTTCCAACAGCGTGAGCATTTTTCGCCCTTTGCTTTTACGACCCAAACGGTGTAACCATCTTCACTGTATTCATTCAAGATTTCTTCAGACGGCTTTTCATCTGTCAAAGTTGCCTGTGAAACGATATAAATATCAGACAAATCATTTTCGTTGGTTTTCAGTACAGAATTATCTTCTGCTTTTATGTAAACACCTACTTCCAATGCACTTCCGACTTTTTTATCCGCTCTTAACGGTTCAATGGCTCTTGTTACAACTTCCCTTGATTTCAGAATTTTTGCAAAATCGTCTGCAAGTTGTTCATTGTTCCACTGAGGGTGAACTTCAGGGAAATCGGCAAGTAAGATACTGATTAAACCACCTTTTTGCACTTCAGGAACACTTTGCCAAATATCTTCCGCCTGATGTGGCATTACAGGTGTCAAAATTCGTACAAGTGCCATGAGATTTTCGTACAAAACTGTCTGACATGCACGGCGGGAAAGAGATTTTTTGCCTGCAGTATATAATCTGTCTTTCACAATATCAAGATAGAATGAACTCAAATCCACCGCAGCAAAGTTTTGTAAGCATTGGAAATATTTGTAAAATTCATAACTTTCAAAACTTTGAGTTACTTCTTCAATTAATTTGTTCAATTTGTGTAATGCAAATTTATCAATCAATTTTAAATCATCATATTTTACATAATCATTTGCAGGGTCAAAATCGAATAAATTACCGATTAAAAATCTTGCAGTATTTCTTGTTTTCTTAAATATTTCAACAAGTTGTCCGACAATATTATTTCCGATTTTTATATCATTTTTATAGTCAACGGATGCCGCCCAAAGTCTTAAAATATCGGCACCGTAATTTTTGATAATATCATCAGGGCGAATATAGTTGCCTAAAGATTTGGACATTTTTCTTCCGTCTTCCCCAAATACAAAACCATGAGTAAGAACCTGTTTATATGGTGCTTTACCCTGAGTTGCAATAGAGGTTAAAAGAGAAGACTGGAACCAGCCTCTGTGCTGATCTGAACCTTCCAAATACATATCAACCGGTGTATGACCGAGTTCGTCTGCTCTTGCTTCTACAACCGCACTCCAAGATACTCCTGAATCAAACCAAACATCCATAATGTCTTTTTCTTTTTTGAAGTGAGTTTTTCCGCATTTAGGGCAAACAAATCCTGACGGCAAAAGTTCTTCTGCGCTATGATTTACCCATGCATCAGAACTTTCTTTTTCAAAGATATGTGCAACATTTTCAATAGTTTGGTCGTTGCAGATAACTTCACCGCAGTCTTCGCAATAGAAAATCGGAATAGGTACGCCCCATGCTCTCTGACGGGAAATACACCAATCCGTTCTGCTTGCAACCATATTTCCTATACGACTTTCACCGCTTGCAGGAATCCATTTGACATCATGGATAGCGTCCATTGCTTGTTGTCTGAATTTATCAACTTTTACAAACCATTGCGGTGTTGCTCTGTAAATTACAGGGTGTTTACATCTCCAACAATGCGGATATGAGTGACTGATTTCATTTTGATAAACTAATGCTTTACAATTTTCCAACATATCAATTACCATGTCATTTCCTTTATAATAAGGAACACCGACAAGGTCAGGAATACCTACTTCGTCTTTCCAGCATCCTGTTGCATCTAACGGTGAAAATACTTCAACACCGTATTTTACCCCAACTTCATAGTCCTCAAGACCATGCCCCGGAGCCGTGTGAACCAAACCCGTACCTGCATCAAGCGTAACATGTTCGCCCAAAATAATTTTTGATTTTCTGTCAACAAGCGGATGTTTTGTTTCCATCAGTTCAAAATCTTGTCCGATTGCAGTTCCGATAACATTAATATCACTTTCTTCCCAGCCTACATCTGCTAAAAATGTGCCAAGCAAATCGGTTGCAGTTACATAAATGTCGCCTTTGTAATCAAACAAAGTGTATTCAAATCTTGGGTGCATTGATATTGCAACATTTGACGGAATTGTCCAAGGAGTAGTTGTCCAGATAATTGCATATATTTTTTTGTCATTCTGAACTTGTTTCAGAATCTCATTATTTATTTTTTCTGTACTTGTCTGGTCAAATTCAAATCTTACATAAATAGATTTTGAAGAAATATCTGCATATTCAACTTCTGCTTCTGCAAGTGCTGTTTCGCAGGATGCACACCAATAAACAGGTTTCAAACCTTTTTCAATATAGCCTTTTTTATACATTTCGCCAAAAACACGAACCTGTTGCGCTTCGTATTCAGGGTTAATTGTGAGGTAAGGATTTTCCCAATTCCCCAAAACACCCAAACGGCGAAATTCACTTTCCTGACCTTTGAGGTTTTTATGTGCAAATTCTCTGCACTTTTGTCTTAATTCGCCTTCTGTAATTGAATGACGACCGCCTTTAATATTTTTTACGACTGCGTTTTCAATAGGCAATCCGTGTCCGTCATATCCCGGAACCATAGGGGCATAAAAACCTTTCATAGTCTTATACTTAATCAAAATATCTTTCAAAATTTTATTCAAAGCCGTACCGACATGAATTTTTTCCGAACTCAAATACGGTGGGCCATCATGCAAAACAAATGAATTTGTTTTATCACGATTAGAAGTCATTTTTTCATAAATCTTATTTTCTTCCCAAAATTGTTGAATTTGCGGTTCTCTTTGAGTTGCATTTGCTCTCATTGCCAAAGTGGTTTGAGGCAAATTAAGGGTATCTTTGTACTGTTTTTGTTCTGTTGTTTCAGTCATTTATTTATCCTCTGTATTTTGTGTAATTTCTATCGGTTCAGGTACGGTTTTTCTCGCAATACTGCCAAATAAACCGCCCTCGCTGTCACATTCTTTCATATAATTGTTCATTTTTTCGTAATCAAAACAATTTTCCCATCTTGCAATAACAACGGTTGCAACGCAATTTCCGACAAGGTTTACTGTTGTTCTGCCCATATCAAGAATTTGGTCAATGCCCAAAAGAATTGCAACTCCGACAAGCGGGATATTGAAACTTGCAAGAGTTCCTGCAAGTACAACAAGTGCAACTCTCGGTACTCCGGCTATACCTTTACTTGTAAGCATCAGTGCAAGCATCATTACAATTTGCTGGCTTAATCCGAGTTCAATCCCGTTGATTTGCGCGCAAAAAATTACTGCCATCGCAAGGTATAGTGTGCTTCCGTCAAGATTGAAAGTGTAGCCTGTCGGCATTACAAAACTGACAATGTTTTGCGGAACACCAAATCTTTCCATAAGGTCAATTGCTTTTGGGAAAGCCGCTTCAGAACTTGCCGTTGTGAAAGCCAATACGGCAGGTTCCTGTATAACTTTTAATAAATTTCTCAAAGATATTCTTGCGTATTTGCAGGCGATAAATAAAACTAATAGTACAAATACCGCAAGAGCCGTATATAGAGAGAATATTACTTTAAAATAATTTTTTAATATTGATAGTCCGTTCATTCCGACTGTTGATGCAATTGCACCAAAAATTCCTAACGGTGCAAAATACATTACATATTCGGTAAATTTAAACATAACCTGTGAAACTGATTCCAAAAGTGTCATGACAGGTTTTGCTTTTTCTCCGACAGCACAAATTGCAATAGCAAAAAATATTGAAAATACTACAATTTGCAGTAGATTTCCGTTTGCCATTGCTTCCACTATACTTGTCGGGAAAATATTATAAACAATCTCTGAAACAGAAGTCATAGGCGAACTTGTTGCTGCCATAAGACCTGCTTCTTTCATAAGATGAGGGTTTGCCATAACCTTACCAAAGCCATGTCCGGGGTTAAACAAATTACCCATGGTAAGTCCGATTATAAGTGCTAAAGTTGTTACGATTTCAAAATATACAATGGTTTTCAATCCGACTTTGCCGAGTTTTTTAATATCGCTATGGCTTGCAAGCCCTCGGACAAGAGTTGCAAACAACAACGGGGCTATAATCATTTTTACCATGCGTAAGAATATTACGGCAAAAGTTTTCATTTTGACCGCATAAACAGGGCAAAAATGACCAAAAATAACACCTAAGATAAGTGCTATGAATATCATCCATGTTAATTTTGAATGTTTCAAAGTATATACCTCTTTAAGCAAATTATATCTCAAACATGGTTATATAAACACTATTGTGCTTTTTTGTAAAAAAGCGTAATAAATAACATAATATATGTTATAGGTAGTTTTTGTTTCATCAAAACTACCTTGCCCCATTTCTTTGACCGCAAAGAAACGGGGCGCAAAGAAACTCCCCGACCAAATCCCGCCTTGTTGTCGTGTCGCAAACAATGATTGCTCACTGCGTAAAGGTCGGACATCTTGAAAGCGCGCGCCGTTGTCCTTAGGCGCGCTAAGAGATTTTTGCCGATAGGCAAAAACACATATTACTGCGTTAGCAGTCTTATACCGCCATAGGCGGTATTGTAATAAGCGAGTTTTTCTTTTTTGGTTCGTTTTTTCTTTTTGCTTCAAGACAAAAAGAAAAAATGAACAGGCAGAAAGTTTCAATCTCTCAATCACTACCGATAACATATATTATGTATTTTTTGTGTTATTATGACACTATGAAAACCATTGTTTTAACAGGAATGTCCGGCTCAGGAAAATCTACTGTCGGAAAATTTTTAGCAGAAAAGCGTAAATTGAAATTTATTGATATTGATGAACAAATTGTCTTAAACGAAAACAAATCAATAAATGAAATTTTTTCCGAAAATGGCGAAAATTTTTTCCGAGCACTTGAAGTTCAGACTATAAAAAATGTTTTTGAACCTGAAAATCTTGTCATATCTCTTGGCGGAGGCGCATTTGAAAATGACAGGACAAGAAATTTTTTATTAAATAACTCAACTGTAATCTATTTACAAACTTCTCCTGAAACAATTTTTAACAGATTGAAAAATTCAACTGACAGACCACTTTTGAACAATAATATGAATTTATCTGCAATAAAAAAACTTTTGGATTTACGCAAAAAAAATTACGAACTTGCCCATTTTACGGTTATAACGGATAATAAAAATATTAACGATTTGGCAGGGGAAATATTAAAATGTGCAAACTTGAAGTAAATATAAAAAGCACGCAAAAAAATTATCCGATATTTATTAATAATCACGACATAGAAACCTTGCGTGATGAGATTTTTAATACTATTCCGTCAAAAAATTATATCGTTGTAATAAGCCAAAAAGTTTTTAAAATTTACGGCAAAATTTTAGATTTTCCGCAGGAAAAAGTTTTTATTTTAAAAGACGGCGAAAAAGAAAAAAATATTCAAAATTACACAAAAATTCTAAATTTTGCACTTTCACATCATCTCACAAGAGAGGATTCCATAATAGCAATCGGGGGCGGTGTAGTTGGCGATTTGGCAGGGTTTGCGGCATCAACATATATGAGAGGAATAAAATATATTCAGGTTCCGACAACTTTGCTTGCTTGCACAGACAGTTCTGTCGGCGGTAAAACTGCCATAAATACAAGTTACGGTAAAAATCTTGTCGGGTCTTTTTATCAGCCCTGCGCAGTTTTTATAAATGTCAATTTTCTCAAGACTCTTGATATGAGGCAATTTAAAAGTGGTCTTGGGGAAGTTGTGAAATACGGGTTCATTGAAAAAAGTTGTTTATGTGATGAAGAACTTAATCTTATGAATTTTTTGACTGAAAATGTTCAAAATATTCTCAATAAAGATATTTTAACCCTTGCCGATTTGATAAAAATTTGCATAAAACTAAAAATTTCTGTTGTTAATCAGGATGAAAAAGAAAAAGGACTGCGCAAAATTCTCAATTATGGTCATACATACGGTCACGCAATAGAAACTATCGGGAATTATAAAAAATTTCTGCACGGCGAATGTGTAGCGGCAGGAATATTGTTTGCACTGAATTTCTCATTCAAATTGGGCAAAATTGATAAAGAATACAAGTTTTTATGTGAAGATTTGATTTCAAAATTTGAATTTTTAAAAATTCCTCAATTTGATAAAAACAAAATAATAAATATTATGAAAACTGATAAAAAAGCGGGCAGTGATTATATAACCTTTATTTTGCCAACGGATTATGCCAAAGTTGAAGCCTTTAAATTTAATATTGACCAAATAAGTTTCTAATCAGTTGCAAAGCCTTAAATAATATGGTATTATGGCATAAAAATCTGGTAGTAAAAAGATACGGGGAATATATGAATTTAAAAGATTTACCAAAAAATCCTGTTGCAGTAACAATAAAAATGATTGGCTGCCGCTGGAAAGTAATGATAATAGCAGATTTAATGAATGGTACAAGAAGATTCAGTGAAATAAAAAAATCGTTAAAAGGCATTACGCAGAAAGTTTTATCGTCAAAACTTAAAGAACTTGAACAAGACGGAATTTTGACAAGAGAAGAAGCCGGAACAAAAGTTGAATATACCCTGACAGATATCGGATATTCCCTGCGCCCTGTTATACTGTCGTTTTATGATTGGGGAAAAGATTATAAAAAATATGTAAAACTGACTGAAAAAAGTTTTGGTAAGGCAAAGGCTTAATCTGTATTTTGCATAAAAAAAAGACCTCTTTCGAGGTCAGGTTGGTTATTTTTGGTTATGTTATAGTATTATGTCAGTTAAAAAACTGTATATAGGTTTTATTTTTTTGTGTCTTTCCTCTTTTCTTAATTCTCCTCAAGATTTACTTTTGCCTGTTTTTTGTTATATATTTACAAAAATTAACAATTTCGGTTGATTTTTAATATTATTATGTAATTATGCTTGAAAAACTAAAAAAATTTATATGGGCAAAGGTCTTTCGGAAACACTATTGGCGCACCGGAAAATGCAAAGGGTGCGGACAGTGCTGTACTCATATTTATGTTAAACATTTTAAGCATGTACTTAAAGACGAAAAAGAGTTTGAAAAGTTGCAGGGGTTATTCAGTTTTTATTCGGGGTTAAAAATTATCGGCAAAGATGAATTAGGATTAATTTTTGAGTGTAAGCATCTTGACCCTGATACAAAAAGATGTAAGATTCATTTTTGGCGTCCGCCGATTTGCAGACGCTATCCGCAGGAAGAACTTTTTGCAATGGGCGGAACGCTATCAGATGATTGCGGATTCAAGATGGAACCAATAATTCCGTTTAAAGATGTTTTGAAAAAAATGGAAAAGAAAAAAATTAAAAATATTATCCGTTTGTAATAGCCTTACTGTCGTTATTTTGGGGCATGAAAATTTGCAAATAATCCGTAATAATAAATTTACGGAGGTATGATTATGAAAAAGTTTATTATATTAAGTTTGGTCGCACTTGTTGTGACTGCTTTGCACGCAAACGGAAAATGTCTTTTGCAGGATTTGCAAAAGAAACAAAGTTGCACAGGCGGGGCATCGGGAATCGATAAAACCTTGCCTGATGTTTCACAGGAAAATAATATTGATACAAAAGAAGAACTTCAAAAAATGTATCAAATTCCCACAATGTCGTATCCTGTGCCTTTTAAGTTTGGATTTCCCGCATTAAATCAAGACTGCATGTTCGGTGCATGTTTTCCGAAATGATTATTATCCTCTTTCGCAGATGGTTCTTGCTACATAAACACCTGAAGCGGAGGCTTGGAGTAATCCTCTTGTTACCCCTGCACCGTCGCCGATTGTAAACAGATTTTTTACGCCCTCTGTTTCAAGTTCATTTGTGAGTTTTACTCTTGCAGAATAGAATTTGACTTCTATACCGTAAAGAAGTGTGTATCTTGATGCTGTCCCAGGGCAAAGTTTGTCAAGTGCTTTAAGCATTTCAATAATACTTGTCATTTGACGATAAGGAATTACAAGGCTCAAATCCCCCGGAGTTGCGCAGGTCAAAGTCGGAGTAATTACGCTTGATTTAATTCTTTCAGGTGTAGAGCGTCTGCCCTCTAACAAGTCGCCGAATCTTTGTACCAAAATTCCGCCACCGAGCATATTTGCAAGTCTTGCGATATGCTGACCGTATTGGATAGGTTCTTTAAACGGTTCAGTGAATTTTTCGCTGACCAACAGCGCAAAATTTGTATTCGGAGTTTTAAAGTTTGCGTAACTGTGACCGTTTACGGTTGCAATACCCGAATAATTTTCCTGTACTACTTCACCATTCGGGTTCATACAAAAAGTTCTTACTTCATCGCCAAATGTCGGTGAATGATAAATAAGTTTTGATTCGTATAATTTTGATGTTAAAGGTTCAAATACAGGCGCAGGAAGTTCTACTCTGACACCGACATCAACTGCATTATTAACCATGCCGATTTTGTGCTTTGCAAATTCTTGTGTAAGCCAATCGGCACCTTCTCTGCCCGGCGCAATAATCGTGTATTCCGCACAAATTGTTTCACCGTTATCAAGTTCAATACCTTTAACCTGTTCACACTCAACTATAAGTGATTTTGCGCAGACATTATTTAAAATTGTTATTCTTTCATCAAGATAATCCTGCATGTTTTTCAAAACATCCAGACTTCTTTCCGTTCCCAAGTGTCTGACAGGGGAATGAACAAGTTTGAGTTCCGCAAGAACCGCCTGATGTTCGAGTTCTTCAAAAACTTTTATGTCTGTTCCGAAAACTTCGTCAGTTGCACCGTATTTTAAATACAAATCGTCAGCGTAACCGATTAAATCTTCTGCTTGCTTTCTTGACATATATTCAGCCAAATGTCCGCCAACATCAGGAGTGAGGGTTAATTTTCCGTCTGAAAATGCGCCTGCTCCGCCCCAACCGCATAAAAGACCGCATTTTTTGCAGTTTACACACTTCGGTGAACCTTGTCTTAAAGGACATTTTCTTGTTTCAATTCTCTGTCCTTTTTCTATTAAAACCACTTTCCATTCAGGTTTTAATTTCATTATTTCCAAAGCGGCAAAAATTCCCGCAGGTCCTGCTCCGATTATAGCGACATTATACATCTTTTTCCCTTTCAAATTTTTTAACCCTCATTCAGAGGGAATACTCAACAGGCATAAGAAAGTTTGTTCTGCTCATATACCCAGCCAATCAAGTCTATCCCAAACAAAGTTTAATTTCAAGAAGCGGATTATTATTTGCCGCTTTTCTCTTTTGCTTCATCTCTTTTTTGCATGTCATGTCCCCATTCATTAAGGGTTAATAAGAATAATAAAATCAGGTTCAGTTTTCGCCACATATCATTTTTTGTTGAGAAAAACTCAAAATCTTCAAGTTCTTCTGCCTGTCTGATTTCCGCCTGATATTTTTGGACATTTTCTTTGTTTAAGATTATTTTTTTACCGTTTTTCAGCTGATATAATTCACCGTTTGGTTTTCTGCCAAAAATAAATTTTTGATTTTCTTTGTTGCGTACAAAAATTTCAAATTCTTCGGGATTTTGCGGATTAAACACGGCTTTGTATTTTAATGATGTATTTTTACCGGATTTAAAATATCCGACAAGCATATTGTCATTTTTTTCAGATGTATTTACATCAAATTCAATTTTTTTACCGTTATCAAGAGTTAATTCAAGGTTATAATTTCCCATTCCTATTGATTTTATTATTGGTTTATCAACATCTCCAAGTCTGTTTAAATGATAAGTTGAAACAGAAATCCCTCTGTTTGCAACATCTTCAAAATACTCCTGCTTTAATTTTTCCTGTTGTTTAATGTTCTCAGGTTTTAAAAACTCTTTTGTTGACGGGTCATTATATACTGCAAGACCTATCAACGTAAATAACGCACCCTTGCGCAGCCATTCGGGATATTCGTTCTGTTTTTGGGGTTTATTTTCACTGTTATCAGGGGCATAACTTTCACGCCAATTAACATTGACAGGCGCAGAACTTTTAAAATTTAAATTGTAATTTTGTATAGAACAAATTCTCATGATGTTTTTTATAACACTAAAACAAAAATTTTTTTGCTAAATAATTATTTCTTTTTAGAGGCTTTTTTAAGAGTTTTTGTATAACGAATCGGACCTTTGCCGGCATTAAGAGTAGTTCTGCCTTTAGGGTCAACCGACACTCTGCATCCTTTTACGCCAAAAGATATACCTATTCCCGATTTGGAAATATTTATTCTGAACAAACCCAAATTTATACTTTTTCTAAAAGAAAAACCCATAAATTTATAATATCACTTTTTTAAACTTTTGCAACGGGCTGAGGGGTTTGTCTTACTGCCTGAACAAGTGAATAATAAAGAATCGGATGAACACGACCTTTTTGAACATCATCATATATAATTCCCAATGCCTGTTCAGGACTTAAAGCCTTTTTATAAACACGATTTTCCGTCAAAGCGGAATATCTATCCGCAATATTTAGAATCTGAATATTCATATCGGGAACAAATTTATTATTACTCTCAAGATTATCGTGGTGATGACGAATCAAAGCCAAAACTTCGTTATTTACTCCGCTGTTTTTGAGCAACTGATAACCAAGTTCTGAATGAAGATGCATAATTTTAAATTCTTCTTCCGTTAATTTCCCGTCTTTATTAAGAATTTCAGCAGGGATTAAAACTTTACCAAAATCATGAAGCATAGCACCGTCTTTTAGGTCTTTTATATTTACCTGACTTTTTAGCGCAGGCGGAAGAACCTTGTAAATTTTGGCACAAATTTCCGCACTATCCCGACAATGACCCTGTTTCAACTCCATAAGCTCTTTCATATTTAACCTGACAGGCAACTTGTTTTTGCTCATTATATCTTTTAATTCTCGGTTTTGAACAATCGCCATCATGATGCTTTTTTCATTGAAAAAACGCTCAACAGAATTATTTTGAAAACTGTCTTTACCTACATTATTTCCAAAAGGGATAGTATATTTGTTATTTAATTGTACCTGATTGACGGGGTTGCTAAACAACCGCCAAGGATTAAATTCTATTCCCACTAAAAGACCACACTATTAAAATTTACACACACATGTATAACTACTACTTTTATATAAAGTATTTTTTTTCGTGAGAATTGCCCTAATTTTCATAAATGTAAAGTTTTTTTAATTAAAAATTTTTTAGTGTTAAAATATTTTTGCTATGAAAGAAATTAAAAATGTTTTGATATGCGGAATAGGGGCTATCGGCTCTATTTATGCCGATAAAATAAGTACTTATGATAATGAAAATTTAAAAATTCTTGTTGATAAAAAACGATTTGAAAAATATATTAAAAATCCAAAAATTTTCAACGGAAAAGAATTAAAATTAAACTATGTTTTACCGGATAATGAGAATTTTAAGGCTGATTTATTAATTATTGCTACAAAATATAATGGTTTTTTTGATGTGCTGAATAACATAAAGAATTTTGTAAAAGATGATACTATAATCCTTTCCCTTTTAAACGGGGTTACAAGTGAGGATTATCTTGCGCAAAAATACGGATGGAAACATATTATTCATTCCTATTTTATCGGACACAGTGCAATGCGAGATGGCAACAAAATTACCTTTGACGGTACGGGAGATATTGTTTTTGGGGTGTTAAATTCCGATATTACCGACAAAAAAGATGAAACAATTTTAAAAAATTATTTTGATAAAGCCGGAATCTCTTATAGTATTCCTGAAGATATTGAGCGCTCAATGTGGCTAAAATTTATGCTCAATGTTAGTTCAAATCAGATTTCGGCAATTTTGCACAAAACTTTTGGGCAGATGCAAAACAGTAAAAAAATAAGAAATTTACTCAAAAATATTATGCTTGAAGTCGTGGAAATCGCAAAGGCAAAAGGAGTAAAAAATACTGACACAATAATTGATGATGCGTTTAAAGGGTTTGACAAAATGTGCCCAGAAGGTAAAACTTCCATGCTGCAAGATATTGAAGCAGGCAGAAAAACCGAAGTTGAAATGTTTGCAGGTGCAGTAATTGAAATGGGTGAAAAATATAATATTTCTACTCCTTACAATAAAATGCTCAAAGAAATGATTGAAATTATTGAAGAATGAGTAAATAAATGTTACAAAATCTTTTACCCGCTTTACAAAATCAGAAAATTAATTTATACTACACTTGTAGTTTTTAAAGTAGGCGGGTATAAAATATGTTAGTAAGTTTGATGGCAAGATTGAATGCTATAAATACAATGCACAATGCACAGTGGGCTATGATGCAGAACAGCAGAAACATGATGCATGTTGCAAGAAATTTGTCTTTTGGCGGGTATGATATGAATACTCTGCACGATTTGGATACTCGTTTTGCTTTGAATAATGCTCAAAATCAAACGCTTTATATGATTGCATCAGCACAGGAAAAAGCCGTAGCACAACAAATGGCGCAGGAAGCAAAAGATAATAAAATATCTTATATTGCATAATTTCATTTTTTTATAACTATTAAATTTCTTTTAATCGTTTCTTCTAAAGGCAATTGATATTCAATAATATCAATGATTTGTGCGTTAAATTTTTTCAGAATATCCTGTGCATTTTCAATTTCATCCTGTGCTTTTTTGGATTTATATGCCACAAAATATCCTCCGTT
This sequence comes from uncultured bacterium, assembly GCA_902774905.1. Taxonomy (GTDB): domain Bacteria; phylum Cyanobacteriota; class Vampirovibrionia; order Gastranaerophilales; family Gastranaerophilaceae; genus Zag111. The sequence continues at coordinate 98,659 of CACYKF010000004.1, read as the reverse complement.
TTTGGTTTTTGGCAGGGCATAAGTGCATATTTTGTCTAAAGATGCAACGGCACGGGAAGTTACAACATCAAATTTTTCGTTAATATTTTCAACTCTATCCCAAACGGGGGTGAGATTTTCAAGATTTAGGCCGTTTTTCAGATTTTTTACTGCACGAATTTTTTTTCCGATACTGTCAACCGCAGTGATTTTTATATTCGGATATTTTATTGCTAACGGTACTGACGGAAATCCTCCGCCTGTTCCTATATCAAGCAGTGTTTGAGGAGTACCGTATTTGTCAAAAAAATTGCCTAAAGACAAGGAATCAAAAATATGTTTTTCCCATAAAAATTGTTCGTCATTTTTTGAAATCAGATTAACTTTATGGTTTTCTTCAATAAAAAGTTGAGAATATTTTTCAAAATCCTGTTTATTTTCCATATTTTTCTTCCAGTTTATCAAATTCTTCCTGAGGGATAAATTTTTTCAGGTATTCAATTTTTGAATCAAATTTCTGTGCATTATCTTTTGTCATTGAAGTTTTTGCGGTATTTTTTGCCTGAATAAAGTATTTATAAGCATTTTCAAAATCTTTTCTCAAAAGATAAAAATTACCGATTTCTGATGATACATCAGCAATGTAGAATGGTTCATTAAGTTCTTTTGCATAATTATATGCCTGTTTTAAGTATTCTAAAGATTTTGCACTGTCTTTCGGGGCAAAGATTTCAGACAGATGACGGGTACTTGAATAAAGCCCGTTATAATTTTTTGCTTCTTTATCAATTTCAATACTTTTTTCATAATATTTTACCGCAAAATCGGTATTTCCCGCTTCATCATAAAGTTCCGCAAGATTAGCCATTGCGCGTGAAAGATAATGATTGTCTTTTTTGATTTCGATACATTTTTTGTAGTAAAAAGAGGCTTTTTGAATATCGTCTTTTTCATCAAAAATTCCTGCTATACGATAAAATAGTTGGGCAAGAACGGATTTATCCGTTTCGGCAGTTATAAGTTTTACGGATTTTTGGTAATAAGAAAATTCTTCATTAAGATTGCCTGAAATTTTTGCAAGGGAAAGATATACTTTTATTCTCAAATCATTTGGCAGGTTTTCTTTTTTATCGAGTTCATGCAGAATATATTTTGCGTTATCTTGTTTGTAAGTGGTAAAGTAGATATTTGCCATTTCAAGTTGAACTTCCCATGCTTTTTCGTTTTCGGATATATTAAAATAGTAATCCTGCAAGTTGGTCAAATATTCCAAGGCATTGTGCCAATCGGACAGATGCTTGTATGCATCGACAAGTTTTTGATAAATTGTCGGTAAAAAAGTATCAAAGTTGTCATCGTCAGTTTTGTTTAATGCATTTTGGTACAATAAAACGGCATGTTTGTAGTTGTATTTTGCTTCTTCCTGTTTTGCGGAATTTAAAATATCTGTCAGAGTCATTTTCGAGCCGTTAAGAGCAATTTCTTTGTTGTTTACGGTTTCCTGAATAAAATTATTAATAGAAGATGCGATATTATCTAAAATTGATTCATCATCAAATATGAAGTTAATTTTTTCGATTTTTTCTTCTTTAGTCTCCTCTTTAGCGGGTACAGATATTATTTGTTCTGGTTCAGATTCTTTCGGAGTAAGCGGTTGAACAAACTGTGCAAGATTTGGTGCAAAGTTTTGAACTTGCTGAGGTCTTTTAGGGATGAATAATGAGTGATAATCAATTTCATTTCTCATTGTTTGTCGGGATAATCTCAAATCACGCTCTAAAGGTTTGAGCGGCAATTGTGTTTCATACAAATCAACGCAGGCTTTGTGAAGTTTGAGCATTACACTCTGTTGAATCTGCTGTTCTATTATTTCTCTGAAAAAATCTTTCAGATACAGGTTTTCACCATCAACCGACAGCAAATAATTTTGCACAAAAAAGTAAATTCGCTCCTGATTAAAAAGGTGCAGTGATTTGATTAAATTTACATGGAGAGGAATTCGCATAAGCGCAAGCAATCTGAAAAGATGCAGACTGACGGGGTCAATAAGCATCAGTGCTTCTTTGCGAACAAATTCGGAAAATCCCATTCCGCTTTTTGAAAATACTTCCAAAAATTTTACAAGACTGTATTGTCTTAATTTCATTATTCTTACGGAGAGATTAACATAAGTATAATATCCTCTTGTCTGTTTATAAAGTTCGTTTGACAAAGGCCCGATATTTTTTATATCATTGTCACGAAGATATTTTTCAAACCACTCTTTTGAAAACGCAAGAATAGAAACTCTGTCATAATCAATATTATTAAATTCGTTATAGTCAAATGTCCTTGACGATAAAATTATTTTAATGTTTTCAAATTTTTCAAGGTGTTCTATAAAATTGAGAATTTCTTTTTTATTTTCTTTCAAAATTGCCTGAAATGAATGAAGTACAACGACGACAGGGTTTGTGACCGCATTAAAATACGAATTTATTTTTTGGGTAAAATTATCGACTTTCCCCTTTGGCAGAGTGATTGTTCCTTTTATTGCATAATTTCTGAAACTTTCAAAAAATGATAACAACATATCATCTAAAATAGTTGTTTCAAGGCACATATATTTTATGAGAACAACATTTTCATTCAGATGTGAAGCGGTATAATTAAGAATTTCACCTTTGCCTGAACCTGCAAAACCGTTTAATAACAAAAGTTTTTTGTCATTCTGCAAAAAATCACAAATTTGTTCTATCTGCTTTTCGTTATTCCCGATAAGATACGGGTTGTAAGGAGAATCAGAAGTTAAATCTTTTATATTTATTTTTTGTTCTATGTAGTTGGTATTCATTAAAATTCACTATTCACGCAAATCAGTTTACTCTGTTTCTGCCGTTTTCTTTGGCATGATATAATCTTTTGTCGGCAGATTCTATAATTTTAGCCGGTTCTGTACCGTCAGTTTGTCCGTAAGTCGCAACACCAAGGCTTATTGTGACATTACTTTCTCTGTTATTACTCAGTTTAAATTTTTGAGATGCTACAATATTGCATAATTTTTGGGCAATAGAAACTGCTTCATCTTCTTTTGCGTTTGGCAAAATAATACTCATTTCTTCTCCGCCGTAACGACATACAATATCACTTGAACGAACATTTTTCTTTAATGTAAAAGCAACTTGTCTTAATACCGCATCACCCGATTGATGCCCAAAATTATCGTTGAATTTTTTGAAGAAATCTATATCTAAGATTATGAGTGAAAATACACTTTCATAGCGTTTTGCATTAGAACAGAACATCTGCATCTGTTCCTGAAAATATCTGTGATTATAAAGTTCTGTAAGACCGTCTGTTGTTGCAAGTTTATACTGCTTGTCAAAATCTCTCGATTTAATCAGATATTTGACAATTACCGTTATTATAAATGCGAAGATTATAAAAATTACCGGTGAAACGACTTCAAGCCAAAGATTTTGGTGAATCATAAAATAATAGGCGGAAATTAAATATACAAAATAAATTGTTATTACAGAACCGATAATTACAGGCATAGAGTCAAGCGATAAAACTATTGCGATTGTCAAAACCGCAAGAATCATAATGATGACAATATTCCATGCAGGAGAAATCTTTTTAATCAAATTATTATCCAAAATATTATTTACATAAGTTGTCTGAACTTCAACTCCGGGATAAACTCTGTCAACAGGAACGGTTTTTATATCCGAAAGGCTTGAAACGGTTGCCCCAAAATAAACGATTTTGTCTTTAAAATCAAATTTATAGTTTTTATCTCCTTCCATTGCTTTAATAAGTTTATATAGCGGAATGTGTTCAAAAGTTTCTGTTTCGCCATACCAATTAAGAGTAATAGAACCGTCTTTGTTTACGGGAATTTTTTTATCGCCTAAAATCAGTTCGCCTTTTTTATTTATTTCAAAATCTTTTTTATCGTTTAAGCCAAGTGAATTTAGTGCAACTTTTAGTGCAAGTTGCGGGTAATATTTGCCGTTGTAGTTTAAAAATAACGGCATTTGCCTTAAAACTCCGTCATCACCGCGCAAAACATTTATCATTCCTATATTTTTTGTAGAATTTAAAATTCCGTCTAAAATACTTCTGCAATTTGTAAATTCATAATATTTTGTATCAACTTTTTTCGATTTATTATTTATATTTAATGCTAATTTTTCAGGCAAAATTGCAGGTTTTCTTAAATCAACCTCCTGATTATCAAGATTCATCGCCGTATAAACATTATTGTATTTTTTGAAAATATCAATTAGTGCCTTATCTGAATTTGCACTACTTTTAACTGATTTTACAAACATCAGGTCAAAAGCAATACTTTTTGGAGATTGTGATTCAATGTAATCCGTCAGTTTGGCATAAACACTTCTGTCTAAAGGCCATTCCCCGTATTTTTCAAGAATATACTCATAACTTGCATCATCAATGGCAACAATCACAATATTTTTATTATGCTCCCTCAAACCGATTGATGAAATATAACTTTGTCTTATATCAAAACTGCGATTTTCCATTGAGGAAATAAATGTTTTGTAATTTCCGTTTTTTAAACCAAATATTATTAAAAAACCTAAAACTAAAATCCAAAGAATATAAAAAATCTTTTTTAGCATAATTTTCCTGTTTTATTTACCCCCTTGGGCATTTCCCCTTAAAAGGAAGCAAATTTTTTATTAATTCTTATTTTGCACTTTCAGTATAATTTATTGCAGGAAAATTGACAAGAATATTTTTAAATACAAACTTTTGCTCAAGAATTTTGTTATATATTTTTAAAATTTCCGTATTATTAGACAATTCATCGGGATTTTTTAAATAACCCAAAAGACATTCTTCATTAATATTCATATCTCTTCCTACAAAATGTGTGATGACATTCTTATTATGCCAAATTTCAGAATACAAAAAATCAACTTTTTAATATAGTTTGAATAAATTTATCTAATACGATTGGGGGAAATATCTTTTTTAAGTCTTTAATACGCTTCAATACAAAATTCATTTATGTGAATCGTGAATTGTGAATAGACCTTTACAAATTTTGTATTTATAAAATGTGTATTAGCACCGATAATTACAATTCACTATTCACGACTCACAATTCACAAATAATTTGATGCGAACTTAACGACTTATTGTCTTGATAACTTTTTAATACTCAATGCCTTTTCTTGCGTGAACACCCTTATCCCAATAGTGTTTAACAGGTTCAATTCTTGACACAAGATGTGCTATTTCAACAATTTTTGGGTGTGCATTACGCCCTGTCAAAACAATTTCCATCTCATCAGGTTTGCTTTTTAAAACTTTTACGACTTCATCGACATCCAAAATACCCATATCTATAGCAATATTGGCTTCATCCATAATTATCAATTGATATTCGTCGTTTTTTACGGCTTTTTTGACTAAATTCCAGCCTTTTTTTATTTGTTTGTGATCTTTTTCACATTCGTTTGATTTATAAATTACTCTATCCAAACCCGCCTGAACAATAGTCAAATTATCAGCGATTTTATCAGACAACTGACGAAATGAATTTAGTTCGCCGTAATTGTTTCCGCCTTTTGTAAACATCACAATCAAAACTTTCCAATCTCTACCCAAAGCACGCATTGCAAGTCCCAATGATGCGGTAGTCTTACCTTTTCCATCTCCCGTATAAACCTGTATATATCCGTGCTGGTCCCAATTCGGATTTATCAATTTCATTTGCTTGTATTCAGTCATGGTGCCTATCTGTCATTGTGAGGGCTTTAGCCCGTTTAATCCCGTTTATTTTTTTTGCCGCTATTTTATTATATAGTAAAAATATGGCTGATAAAATTGAACTTCGCAAAAAAGCAAAAAATATTCGCAAAAATCTTCCGATGAAAGAAATTTCAGGACAATTAGTTGATTTAATCAAAAAAAATGCAGTTTATTGCGATTCAAAAAATGTTATGATTTTTTATCCGACGGAATTTGAAGTTGATTTGAAAGAACTTTCTAAAGATGATAATAAAAATTTTTATCTGCCAAAAGTCGATGGCTCAGAACTTTTGGTTTGTCCGTATAGTAATGATTTGCAAAAATCTGATTTTGGTATATATGAACCCTGTTCAAAACCTGTGAATGCAGAAATTTTGGATTTAGTCATTGTGCCTGCTCTGATGTGTGACAAAAACAGTTATCGTTTGGGCTATGGCGGGGGATTTTATGACAGATTTATAAATAAATACGGTCAAAATTTTAAAACTCTTTGCCCCATTCCGAAAGAACTTTTTGTTGAAAATCTTCCTGTTGATAAATTTGACAAAAAAGTTGATTTTATAATAACGACTTGAAAAATGCACAATAAAATGCATGTTGGGCATACTTGCACAATACAAGGTCTTATTTTTTATAATATTTTTTGTTTATGCTATTATAAATTTACTTATTATAAATAACAAAGAGGACATAAAAAATGGCAGAAATTCAGGAAATAGCAAAAGAGGCAGGTTCATCACAAGACAGAATCCGCCAAATAAGAGTTGAAAAAGCAAACAATTTGAGAGAAAGAGGATTAAATCCTTATCCTTATAAATACGAAAAAACAATTATGGCACAGGATTTGCAAGACAAATATGCAAACCTGCCTGTCGGTGAGGAAACTTCTGACAGTTACAAAGTTGCAGGCAGAGTTATGGCTGTGCGTAACAGCGGAATGTTTATTGACCTTGTTGATGCATCAGGTAAAATTCAGGTTTTTTCTCACAAAGAAAATCTTGACGAAGAAAATTTAAAGACTCTAAAAACAGTTGATATAGGTGATATCGTAGGTTTTGAGGGTACTGTTCGCAGAACTCCCCGTGGTGAACTTACTATCAAATCAACATCATTAGAAATTCTTTCAAAATCACTTTTGCCGTTACCTGAAAAATTCCATGGTTTGACAGATGTTGAAACAAAATATCGTCAAAGATATGTTGATATGATTACAAACGAAGATGTTCGTAAAACTTTTCAAAAAAGAAGTTTAATTATCCAAAAAATTCGTGAATTTCTTATAAATAAAGGTTTTATGGAAGTTGAAACACCTATGCTTCATCCGCAGGCAGGCGGTGCTAATGCAAAACCGTTTATTACTCACCATAATACGCTTGATATGGATATGTATTTGAGAATTGCACCGGAACTTTATTTAAAACGGCTTATGGTTGGCGGTGTGAGTGAAAAAATATTTGAAATTAACCGTTCATTCAGAAATGAAGGTATTGATACCCGTCATAATCCTGAATTTACAATGATAGAACTTTATCAGGCTTATGTAGATTACTACGATATGATGGATTTGATAGAAGAACTTGTTGCTTATGTTGCCAAGGAAGTTCTTGGAACGACAAAAATCACTTATGGCGAAAATGAAATCGATTTGACTCCGCCTTGGGACAGAAAAACTATGCTTGGTGCGGTTGAAGAAGCAACCGGAATTGATTTTAACAAAATAGAAACATTTGAAGATGCCGTAAAAACAGCACAAACACTTCATATTGATACTGAAGAATGTTCAAATTGGGGACAGGTGGTAGAAAAAGTGTTTGAAGAAAAAGTTGAGCCTACGCTGATTCAGCCAATTCATATTTACGATTATCCGAGAGATATTTCACCTTTGGCAAAAGTTCACAGAGATAATCCTCGTTTGACCGAAAGATTTGAAACAAGAATCAACGGCTGGGAAGTAGACAATGCGTTTTCCGAACTTACTGATCCGATTGACCAGAGAGCAAGATTTGAAGCACAAATGCAGGCTAAAGCGCAGGGTGATGAAGAAGCAATGCCAATAGATGAAGATTATATCTGTGCATTAGAACACGGCGTACCGCCAATGGGCGGGTTAGGAATGGGTATTGACCGTTTGGTTATGCTTTTGACCAATTCACCGTCAATTCGTGATGTTATCGCATTCCCGACATTAAAGAAAAAAGATTAATTGTTTAAAATATGTTTTGAAAACCGATTTTGTTTTTAATAGCAAAATCGGTTTTTTAATTAAAATTTTGGTAGCAAAAATATTTTTTATGTGTTTTCATGACTTTATAAATTTATAAGGAGTTTAATTATGCAGGTTCAAAGTGTTAGTAATCAAAGTTTTGGAGCATTAAAGTGTGAGCCGAATTTCAGTGAAATAGTAATGCACATTGCAAAAAAATGTTCGGCAGACGGAGCAATTCAAGGTGACAAATATTTGAAAGAATTAAAAAATAACAGAGCGGTAACTGATTTATATCTTGCCGGAAATATGCAAAAACCACGATTATATGCAGAAGTTGGCGGCAGATTATTTAAAGAAAATTGGTTTGTTGGTCCTTTGACAGTTTTGAAAAGAGCATTAAAAGTCTCAAAAGAACAAAGCCAAATAGACCTTATAGTTGATACGATTAAAATTCTTGCAAGGGATATTGATTAAAATTATAAACATGCCGCAATTCTACCTGAATTGCGGCTTTTTTAATGAAAGGATTACAATAAACACGAGAAATTATTTTTAAAGTTTGTGGGTTTTGAGTTTGATGTTTGAGGTTCGTTACAGTTATTAATTAATTTGAAATGAACTTTCAAACCTGTAAACTATTTAAATTATACTAACTGATATAACATTCTAATAATTGGGCTCCTGTTGCTTTCAGTTTTTTAAGTGCTCTCATTTCTGTTTGACGAATGCATTCTTTTGTTACTCCGTATAGGTTTCCGATTTCTTCAAGAGTGTATTTTTCGCAATCATCAAGTCCAAAACGCATGCGCACAACATCTCTTTCACGCTCTTTTAATGTTGAAATCACATTATTAATATCATTTTTTAAAGACTGATATTCAACATTTTCGCTGATAAGTGCTTTGTCATCTGCCAAAATATCTGCAACATTGAGTTCTTTACCGTCATTTTTTTCGATACCGTTTTCTATTGAAACTGTTTTCGTATAAGCAGATAAAAACATTTCAATTTTTTCGGGAGCGACATTCATTTCTTTTGCGATATCTTCAACTTTAACCTGATTATTTGTTGATTGTTCCATCTGGTATTTGATTTTTGAATATTTTGAAAGTGTTTCCTGAATATAAACAGGAATTTTCATACAATGTGATTGTTCCGAAATTGCCTTAAACATCGCTTGTTTAATCCACCAGCCTGCGTAAGTTGCAAATTTGTAACCCAATTTGTAATTAAATTTTTCAACAGCAACCATCAATCCCAAATTGCCTTCCTGAATTAAATCAACGAATGGTAATCCTGACATGTGAATAGTTTTTCTTGCAATTGTGACAACAAGTTTTAAATTTGCTCTTATTAATTCTTGTTTTGCCTGAGTATCTCCGTTTTCAATTCTTTTACAAAGTTCTTTTTCTTCTTCAACAGATAATTGCCGGTAAGAAGAAATCTCTCTTAAATATGTGTTTAATTCATCATTTTCATCTCTTGGTACACTTCTTCTTTCTACACCTTGATAACAAGTTTTCATGCGAATAACTTTTTCACCGTTGCTCATAACATTAAACTCCTCTTATTTTTTACAACACAAATCCCGCGACACTTTTGTCGCAATGGGGCAAACACGAGATATTACTTTGGGGTATATATTTAGTATATACTATGATATATATTTTCTCAAGTCATGTATTAAGAAATATTAAGATAAATTTACAAAAAAGTTTCCAGTTGCAATTATAATTTTGTTTGTAATAACATGTTAAAGTATTTATTTAACGGAGGTATTAAAACATGGGTTCAGAAAATTTTTGTGCTAAAGAAGCATTAAAAATGGGTTTATTAACACTTGTTGCTGCCGCTACAACATTTAGCGCAGTTACAAATTATCAGGTAAAAGGTTTATTAACAAACGGTGCTGCTCCTGCACAGGCTCAGGCTGAGGCTCCTGCACAGCCGGATCCTAACGAACCGACTAAAAAACCGTCAGATTATAAATTTGGTATTCCGTATTCAAAAGCAATCAAGGCTAAAAAACCTATGATAGTTTTATTTTATGCTGATTGGTGCGGTTTCTGTATAAGATTTATGCCGATTTATGAAGAACTTTACAAAAATCATAAAAATCAGTTTAATTTTGTAAAAGTCAATGTTGATGACAAAGAAAACGAAGAATTGGTTAAAAAGTACGAAATTGCAGGGTTCCCGACAGTTTACATGGTTAATACAAAAACAGATAAACGCGAACAGTTGAAGAATGAAAACTTTGGCGATATGAATAAGTTAGATGAACTTATGAACGATTTTCACAGTAAAAATAAATAAAATCTAAAACATTTTTAGAAAGCCTTTCGTTTTACGAAAGGCTTTTTTTTGTAAAAATTTAAAATAAACTTTCTTTTTTATTTTTTTGTTATATAATAAAACTTGTTTCTGCTTATTAAAAATTGGGGAATACAAGTCAGATAAGTAGTTTCGGGGATTTTATACAGTAACTTATACAATATAAAATTTGCTTAATATTTGTTTACATTTAATAAATTTATAGCAATTTTTTATTTGATTTGGTTTCTATATATATGGAAGGTTTATAGGTAGTATGAAAGTAGATATTGTAAATCAAAATTATCAGGCAAGGGCATTAACGCCTAATTTAAAAGCCGGAAGTACAAAAAAATCACCTAATTTTACAGGCATGTCATCAAAACAAATTGAAAAAGAAATGATGAATATGCTTCATCACAAAAAGGCAATTGAGTTTATGAAGTCTTTTGAGTGGTTAAAAGGTGAAATTGGCGGTATTTTATTGACTGCGTTGGGCACAGGGTTGGTTGCTCCAATATTTATCGGTTTCAATCCGTTTGTAAGCGCACCTAAAAATGCTACTGAAAAAGAAAAAGAGGATGTAGAAAATACAAAACAATATACAGCAATGCGTCAGCCTGTTTCCGCTGCTTTGGCCATTTTATTCCAGGCAGGTGTTCAAAAATATATTGACAAAGGTCTTGATGCTATATTTAATAATCCCGAATTATCTAAATATGCAAGATTAAACTTGGATCAGCAGGTTATAAATACTGATTCATATATTAAAGGTAATGTTAAAAAAGCAATGGCAGAAGAAGGTTTATCAAAACCATCTTTGATAAAATCCTGGTTCAGTTCTGATGCTAAAGCAAAGCGTGAAGCATACAGTAAAGATTTTGACAGCAGAGTAGATAAAATTAAAGATGAACAATTAAAAATTGTTGCAGATGGTTTGGAAAAAGATAATGTAATTCATATCGGCGAAAGAAATCTTGAACACAAAACAACTGCAAAACTGATAAATAAACAAATTGACAGTTACATTGATGATGCTAAGGCTCTAAAGAAAAATCGTGACCAAATAGTTTTCTACAAAGACAGAGCGCAAACTTTAATTGAAAATGAAGATCATTTGAGAGAAATTTTCAAAGATATTCCTGTTGAAAAAGTCAGAAAAACAATGGACGAAAAAGAGTTAAGCAAACTTTATGAACAGGTTGGCAAACAAGTACAGGAACTTCTTGAAAAAGAAACAAATCCAAAAGTGCGTGTAGTTTTAAGCGAAATAATGGATAAACCTGCAGATTTGCGTGCTCACAGAATTGAAAGAACTTTGCAGCGTATAGATTCTATTAAGAAAATTTGTTCATCTTATAAAGATGGTTTCACAGTTGAAAATTACGGTGATGCTTTACACGAAAGAAATAAAGTTTTGAATAAACGAATTACTCAATTGATGGAAGCGCAAATTCGTGAACCTCATTTGGCTGATGAAAATGTTATCAAGAAAGCAATTAAAAAATTGCAGGCTGCCTGCACATTTGAAAAAGGTGATAAAATTCTTGAACCGCTTTTAGAAAATACAGATACTTTCGCAAGTTCTGCAAACGGTAAAAAAATTAAAGAAAAGATATATAAAGATATTGCAAAAGCATACAAAAAACTTGTAGATAACAATTATAAGAGTTGGAATCAGATAACCAAAATCGGTGTAGGTGTATTTATCACATTACCAATCACTTGTACTGCGCTCAACTGGGTTTACCCGAGATTTATGGAAATCTTTTTCCCGAAACTTGCAGGAGTAAAAAAAGATAATGCACCTGAGCAGGTTCAACAACAGGGAGGTGACAAATAATGAATATCAGTGCGATAGGAGTTAACACCTTAAAAGGAATAGGTAAAGGAATTGCAAAAGCAACTAATTCAAGACCTGCAAAATGGTTAGGTGACAAATTTGACGGAAACCTTGAAAAAGCACTTGCAACTGCAGTAGTAGGTTCAATTATTGCAAAAGATGGTATCGGTTGTGCAATGTATGTTACCCAAAGTATGAATAACAAAAAGATACCTGATGAAAAGCGTAAATTCGTTGCAGCATTAGATTTGACAAACGGCTTATTGATGATTGTTGCTCAAATCGGTATGTTCCTTGCAATGAGAAAATATTCAGGTGCAATATTCAATAAATTGTTAGATAAATCATTTAATCCGATTGCAAGATCCAATAATGTATCAAGAATGCGTATGTGGATGGATAAAAAAGGCGAAACCGTTTTGAAAAAACTCGGACTTGAAAAAATATTTGACGATAAAGTTCAAAAGGGTGCGTTAGATGTATTCAAGTTTGTATTAGATACGGCAGCAGCAACTATCGTTGGTAAGCGTGTAATCGTTCCGTTGATTGCAACACCGTTTGCAAGTAAAGTTGAAAAATGGCTTGATAAACGCGAAAAAATGAAAAACGGCGAACTTCCGGCTGAAGAACCTGATAAATCATCTCCGTCAATGAAAGGTAATGAAAAAGTTGAAGAACCTGTTCAAAAGCCTGCTATTGATGAAGACGGAATAACAAATCTTTTAGATATCTACAAAAAAAATCACACAGAATCATAAATAACATAAATACCTATAATTAACCGAGTAATGATGTCTTTTGTATTAACAGAAGGCATCATTTTTTATACTAAAAAATTAACCGACAGGCTAATTTCACAGAAAGTATGTTTTGCTTTTAATGTAGATAATCTTTTTCATACTTCCAGCTATTCTTAATTCCAATGAGGGCATTTGCCCTCTTTTTTTTACAAATTTGTATATTCCCTATTTGTATTGTAAAATATGCACATGATTATAGGGAATTGTCAGTTACAATATCATTATTGAAGATATACAATAAATACTAATATATGAAATGGTCAATTCACTACTCACATTTAACTATTCACATAATAAGGAGGATTAATTATGGAGATATTAAATAAAGCGGATATAGGAGTATTTGGCGGTTCAGGTTTTTACAGTTTTCTGAAAGATATTGAAGAAGTAAAAGTTGATACGCCTTATGGTCAAACAAGTGACAGTGTTTTTATCGGCAAAATCGGTGAACACAGAGTTGCATTTATGCCTCGTCATGGCAGAAATCATTCTATTCCGCCGCATTTGGTAAATTTCAGAGCAAATGTTTGGGCAATGAAGCATTTGGGTTGTAAAAGAGTTATTTCGCCTTGTGCTGCCGGCAGTTTGCAAAAAGAAGTTGAACCGGGGCATTTTGTTATTTGTGACCAATTTGTAGATTGGACAGATGGCAGGAAATCGACATTTTTTGAAGGACCTGTTGTTCAGCATCCTTCACCTGCCGATACTTATTGTCCGGAACTTCGTAAACTCGCTGTTGAAACCGCAAAAGAACTTGGCATAAAAGTTCATGACGGCGGAACGGTTGTTGTAATAAACGGTCCAAGATTTTCTACAAAAGCAGAATCGGCGTTTTTTACAAGACAGGGCTGGCAGGTTATTAATATGACTGCTTTTCCTGAAGCATATTTGGTAAAAGAACTCAATATGTGCCCGTTAAATATTTCTTTGATAACCGATTATGACGCCGGTTTGGTCGGAGATGTTCCTCCTGTTTCTCATGAAGCAGTTTTGGAAGTATTCAATAACAATGTTGAAAATCTTAAATCATTGTTGTTTAAAATGATTGAAAAAATCCCGTCAGATGCGAATAATTGTGAATGTAAAAATTCAACAAAATTGGATTAATTTATGGCAAAATTTATACGATTTTTATACAGACTGATAAACTACTATTTATATTTTGTGGTAATGGCATGCTTTTTGGCATTAGTCCCGAATATAAATCCTAATTATCCTTTGTTTAATTATATTTTCAAAATTGCCGGATTTTATATTATTCCGCCAATTTTCGGGTTTATAATTTCTCCGATGCTTGTGTTGATAATTTCAGCACTTATAATGATGGGACTTGATAAAATTTATACAAAATATTATGCGCCAAAGGATCCGAAAGTTCTTGTTATGACGCCTGAACAGTTTATGGAGCAGATAAAGAAAAATGAGCAGGCTTATATTAATAAAGTTGTTTCGGAAGTGAAAGAAGAATTTGGACAGGAAGAACAGGAAGAAAAAAATTCCGAAAGTGAGGATAAAGAATAATGATTGCAGCAAAAATTATATGGGCGATTGATATGTGTTTCCAGATATATTTCTGGATGATTTGTGTCAGATGTCTTTTGACATGGCTGCCCAATCTGAATTGGGATAATCCGTTATTAAGTGCATTAAAATCATCTGTGGATTTGTATTTAAACTTGTTTAAAAAAATCATTCCGCTTGTCGGACCGTTTGATTTTTCACCTATAGTTGCAGTTATTGTATTATTCTTTATTCAGTTTATAGTACGCTATGGAGCGATAATGATTTTTTCTTCTTTAGGATTAATCGGGTAGGTAATTTATGAAAATAGTCATTTATGGCGCAACGGAAATAGGATGTTTGCTTGCAACAGAATTCTTTGAAGATTGCGATATAACGCTTATTGACAAAGAAGAAAATCGCTCTGAAGAATTTGACAAACTTGATATAAGTTTTGTAAGCGGCAGTGCAACTGATATCGGAGTCTTAAAAAGAGCAGACATAATGGGCGCAGATGTGTTTATTGCATGTTCGCCCTTAGATGAAGCAAATATTGTTGCCTGTCTTACGGCTAAGAAAATCAGCGGTGTGAAAACGATTTGTTTTGTTACCAAAAAAGAATATCAAAATGCAATGGCGCAGGATAAATCCAATGAATATTTGGGCGATTTCTTTATTGATAATATTATCTGGCCTGAAGAACTTTTGACACAGGAACTTTTCAGAATTGTTACAGTTGCGCATGCGCTTGATGTGGAAAATTTTGCGGATGGTAAAGCAAGATTGTTGGAATACAAAGTCAAACCAACTTCTTCTATTGTCGGTAAAATGGTCAAAGACTGCGGATTTACCAAAGATACAATTATTGTCGGGATAAAAAGAGATGAACTTTTATTTATTCCGAACGGTTTAACAGAAATCAATGCGGATGATAAACTGATATTTATGGGTACTTCAAGGTCGTTAGACATTCTTGCGGGTACATTTTTCCACGAAAAAGAGAGAGTAAAATCTGTTGCAATAATTGGTGGTGGGAATGTCGGGTTTATGCTTGCAAAAAATCTTGAAGTAATGAAGATTAAATCAAAAATTATCGAAAAGAATTACGAAAGATGTGAATTTTTATCACAAGAACTCAATTCAACGCTTGTAATAAACGGTGATGGTACGGATTTAAAACTTTTGGACGAAGAAGAAATCGGCAGTTGTGATGTTGTAATTTCGGTTACAAATAATGATGAACGAAACCTTTTATGTTCGCTTTTGGTCAAGCAACTTGGAGTAAAGCGTGTTATAGCAAGAGTTTCAAAAGTGTTAAATATTCCGTTGTTTGAAAAAGTCGGAATTGATATTGCGGTATCTTCAAAAACTTCCGCAATAAATGAAGTGCGTAATGACCTTGATGAAGCGGATGTTGATATTCTTGCAACAGTTGAACAAGGCGAGGCGGAAGTTTTGGAAATTCCTGTCAAATCCGATTTTGACGGACAGTTTATTAAAGATATACGATTTCCTGCACCTGCAATTATCGGTGTAATTCAGCGCAGAAGCAGAGTTATTATTCCAAAAGGGGATACTCAGATAAGAGTGAAAGATATTCTTATAGTCTTTACTAAAGCGGAAGATGTTCAAAAGATTAAAGAACATTTTAAGGTAATGTAAATGAGATTTAATTATATAGCAAATGCAATAGGTTTGTTGTTGGTGGATATCGGATTTATGATATTCATACCGCTTGTTGTTGCACTGATTTTTCAGGAATGGCAGTGCGCTGTTGCATTTTTTTCTGCTGCTCTTTTGTCTTTGGCAGTCGGGGATATTCTGCGTAAAGCGGAAAAGCGTTCAAAAAGCGAAGATTCTCTAAACGACATAAAAAGAACCGAAGCACTTGTTGTTGCATCTTTGGCTTGGATTTCATTTGGGTTGGTTGCGTGTATTCCGTTTTTATTTAACGGGTTTAGTTTTATAGATTCGCTTTTTGAATCTGTTTCAGGAATTACTACAACAGGTGCAACAATTTTAACTTCATTTGATATTCCAAAATCACTTTTGTTTTGGCGTTCATTTATGCAATGGCTTGGCGGTATGGGAATTATAGTTCTGTTTATTGCCATAATGCCACAGTTTGCGGTCGCAGGCAGACAGATGTTTTTTGCTGAAGCCCCCGGACCTACGGAGGAAAAATTCACTCCTCGAATTAAAAATACGGCTTCTGCTTTGTGGATTGTTTATGCGACTTTGACTGTGTTATGCGCGCTTTGCCTTTATTTTGCAGGCATGAATCCGTTTGATTGCATTTGTAATGCGATGTCAACTCTTTCTGCAGGTGGGTTTTCGCCAAATTCTGAAAGTATTGGCGGATACCATTCAAATTTGATTATCGGGATAATATTTGTGTTTATGTTTATTGCAGGTGCAAGTTTTGTTGTTCAGTCAAAAGTTTTGACAAAAATGGATCCTCGCCTGTTTTGGAAAAGTGAAGAATTTAGGTTTTATACAAAAATTATCATTGCAATTTCCACTATTTTGGCTTTGATTTTATATTTTGAAAATCACTTTTCGATATTACATTCTTTCGGGGCATCATTTTTTCAGGTGCTTTCACTTGCGACATCGACAGGTTGTTCAAGTGAAGATTATCAGTTGTGGAGTCTGAACGCGAAGTTAATATTATTTATATCAATGTTTTTATCTTCTTGTTCGGGCAGTGCCGGCGGTGGTGTAAAAATGACTCGTTGGCTTTTGATATGCAAGTATATGAAAAATGAAGTTTATAGAATTTTGCATCCGAATGCGGTTTTGAGTATCAAAATTGACAAAGTTGTTGTACCGACAAATGTTATTAAACAGACAATTTTCTTTATGCTTGGGTTCTTCTTAATTTTTATTGTAAGCGCTTTGCTTGTAATCGGAATTGAGGGCGATATTGTTATCGGTGTAACTTCTGCGATTGCATCATTAGGTGATGTCGGGCCTGCACTTGGGCATGTAATCGGACCAATGGGGAACTATTCTTCATTGTCATTTTGGACAAAAATTATTTTTATATTCAATATGCTTGTCGGGCGTCTTGAAATTATTCCGTTCCTTGTACTTTTCAGAAAAGAATCTTGGAAAGTGAAATAAGAGTGTTAAGATGCTGAGAGTTTTGTCTTTCACTTTATATTTATTTACAACCTCTTTACAACAGTCAGCGGATATAATAAAATGTAACCATAGAAAGCAGTATTGCTTAAGTCAAAAAAGAACGGTGTTCCCGTTCTTTTTTTCACTAATAATGCAAGTCTATAAACTTTTAAAATGAAAGGTCGGTAAAAGATGAGAACGGAAGTAAACAGATTGGAAATTTTGGCTAAAATTACTCCATTAATTGAAAATACTGCTATGCGTTACAATCTTGTACCGATAGAGATTGAATTTTCAAAAGAAAATCACCGTTGGTTTTTGAGAATATTTTTGTATTCAAAAGAACGTGATATTACTCTTGATGATTGCGAAAATGTAACAAGAAGTTTAGAGGATTTTCTTGATGAACTTATACCTGTCAAATACTATTTGGAGGTATCTTCACCCGGTTTAGAGCGTAAATTCAAATCAGAAAAAGAATTTATTATATTTAAAGGTAAAAGAATCAGTTTAAAATTGAAAGAACCTTTAGAAGGTGAAACCGAAAAAATCTTTAAAGGAGAACTTGTCGATTATGATACAAATGAGGGTTTAACCTTTTTCAGATTTGATGATGGTAAAGAACTACATATTCCAAAATGTAACATTCAATCAGCAAAGTTGTATATAGATTAATAATAAACGAAAGGACATAAAAATGATTAAAATCGGAGCAGGAAACTTAAACGAAGTTTTTGAAGAATTAGAAAGAGAAAAGGGTATTTCAAGAGAAGTTATTGTATCTTCACTTTGTGATGCAATGGTTGCGGCATACAAAAAACATTTAAGAGTAAAAGAAATTGAAAATGTTGAAGCAATTCTTGATGAACAGGGTGGCGAAATCGGTATCTTCAAAGGAAAAACTGTTGTAAAAAAAGTTGAAGATGAAGATAACGAAATTTCATTAAAAGATGCCAAAGAGATTGACGAAGATGTTGAATTAGGTGACGAAGTAAAATTGGAAGTTACTCCGGAACAGTTTGGCAGAATTGCCGCTCAGGCTGCAAATCAGGTTCTTACTCAAAGAATCAGAGAAGCAGAAAGAAATCTCGTTTTGAACGAATTTTTGGATAAAAAAGGTACATTGATTACTGGTATTATTCAAAAAGTTGATGAAAGAAGAAATGTTATCGTAAATATCGGCAAAATCGATGCAATTATGCCGAGAAAAGAACAAATCCCGGGAGAATTTTATAAGCCGGGCAACAGAATCAGAGTTTTTGTTCTTAATGTAAAAGAAACAACAAGATTACCGCAGGTAATTGTATCTCATGCTCATCCTGAAATCGTCAGAGAATTATTTGAACTTGAAGTTCCTGAAATTGAAGACGGTATTGTTGAAATTAAATCAATTTCTCGTGAAGCAGGCTACAGAACAAAAATTGCTGTTTGGTCAAATGACCCTGAAGTTGATTCCGTTGGAGCATGTATAGGTCCAAGAGGGGCAAGAATTCAGACTATTGTCAGTGAATTGAAAAATGAAAAAATTGATATTGTAAGATATTCTTTAGACCCTGTTGAATACATAGTTAATGCACTTTCACCGGCAAGAGTAGTATCTGTTGATATTATGGCAGATGATGAAGAAGCGCACGAAGCATTGGTTGTTGTTCCTGATGATCAATTATCACTTGCTATTGGTCGTGAAGGTCAAAATGTCAGACTCGCTCATAAATTGACTAATTGGAAAATAGATATCAAATCAGCTTCTCAAATGGAAAGAGCAGAATCAGAAGCACAAAATTATTCTGAAGAACCTCAATATGAAGAAGAAAATGAAGTTGAAGATATTATGAATTCTGATGAACTTCAGCAAGAAATTGAAGAAGAAATGAATCAGCAAGCATTAGACGAAGAAGATATGCAAGTTGAAGAAGAAGTCGCTGAAGAATCAGAAGAAAGCGAAGAATAATATTAATTATAAATGACTATTTAAAAAAGTCCTCAGGAATGAGGACTTTTTTGTTTGTAAACTTTTATATTAATCCTTTTTAATTAGACTTTAAATTTCAAAAAACATGCCGGATAATATATACAGAGGATATATTTACCCAAGGGAAACGGAGTTAATATCATGGAAAAACGCTGGTATGAGATATCGCCGGATGTTAATTTGTTGATTGGTAACATTGAATCATCATTTGGTGATGACAGAATCAAATTTGCCGGAAAGATTTTGTTAGAACTCAAAAAAGCAGGTTACGCTTTTGATGCGCACAAATTTGATGCAAAATTAAAAGAGTATTCAATGAAACGCTGGTATGATTACAACAAAACTGTGTTTTATGCTTTTGAGTGCTTAAAAGATGCGGACAGAAGTTTGCAGGGTTATATTGCCCGTAATGTTCACGATTACATTATGAATTTTAAGCAGTCTAAACGAGTCCTTCCTTTAGCGCTTTAACTGCGGCTTGAGTTCTGTCGTCAACAAGGAGTTTTTGGATAATATTGCAAACATGTGCTTTTGCAGTATGGGATGATATTGTCAAAATTTCGGCTATTTCATTATTTGATTTACCGTCTACGATTAGTTTTAAAACTTCATATTCTCTTTGGGTAAGGTCTGCGTGCTGATTGCGAAACATTGCACGCGACATTTTTCTTTGCGGAATAAGTCCGCTGTTTTTATCTCTCAAAATCGGTACAGCAAGCGGGTCTATCCACATTGCTCCTTGTTTAATGGTTTTGATAACCATTTTTAAAATATCCGTATTAATATCTTTCATTACATACGCTCGAGCCCCTGATTCAAGTGAATCTATCACTTCTTTTTCGCTCAAATGTGAAGTGAGGATTATCACTTTCGCATCTGTATTAAGTTCAAGTATTTGTTTTGTGGCTTCTATACCGTCAATATCAGGTAAACCGATATCCATAAGTGTCACATCGGGATGTGTTGTACGAAATTTCTCTACGGCATCTTTGCCTGATTGGGCTTCAGATGTCACTTCCATTCCGTCTTTGGGTTCAAATAGTGATTTTAATCCGACACGCATAAGTTTGTGGTCTTCTACTAACATTAATTTTATGGGCGGTGTATTTATCATAAAACCTTCTTTATTTTAATGATTAGATTCTTCGCCTTTGTCATTCTGAGACTTTAGCCGAAGAATCCTATTATTAAACGGCTCAGAATGACTACATTTAATTATTTTGTAGTCAAATATGAACCCCAACCTACATTTGTCATTACGGTCAACTATTATTTTAAGAGGTTATTTTTGGATTTTTATTTTAATGAAAATTTAATAGATAAAATGAAGTGTTTGGGGTATAGTTATAAAAAGGCAGAGAGGCACTAAGACTATTAATAAAATATGGACAAGTTAAAATATTCAGCAGTTATAGTAGGGAGCGGAATTTCAGGTTTATATACCGCATTAAAATTGGAACAAAATTGTTTTGGTTCAAAAATTTTGCTGATTACAAAATCCGCTTTGGGCGAAAGTAATTCATATTACGCACAGGGCGGAATGGTTGCGGTTTTAAAAGATAATAATGCGGATAATGTTGAATTGCATATCAAAGACACTCTTGTAGCCGGTGCAGGGTTAAATGATGAAAATACCGTCAAATTTATCAGCGAAAATTCAGATAGGGTTGTAAAAGATTTGCTTGGTTTTGGGGTTGAGTTTGACAGAGATGAAAACGGAAATTTCAAACTGACAAAAGAAGCCGCGCACAGTGTCCGCAGAATATTACATTCCGGCGGAGATGCAACCGGCAGAGAAATGGAAATTGCACTTGTAAAAGCCGTAAAAGAAAATAAAAATATTGAAGTTCGTGAAAATACTGCAGTAGTTGATTTACTTGTTGAAAATAATATTTGTAAAGGTTTGATTTCTTTTGACGGTAATTATGAGCAAATTAATTCAGATGTTGTAATTCTTGCAACAGGGGGATTGGGACAGATTTATAAATATACAACAAATCCTGCATGTGCAACAGGTGACGGGTTTGCGCTTGCGTACAGAGCGGGTGCGGTTTTAAGAGATATGGAATTTGTCCAGTTTCATCCGACCGCTTTGGCACTTGACGATAGTGAACATCAAAACAGATTTTTGATTAGCGAAGCAGTCAGAGGCGAAGGTGCAAAACTTTGCGATAAAAACGGTTATTATTATATGAAAGATTATGACAAGCGCGAAGAACTTGCACCTCGTGATATTGTGGCAAGGGCAAATTTTACGCAGATGGAGAAAACAAATTCGTCCTGTGTTTATCTTGATGCAACAAAACTTGAAAATCCGAAGAAAAGATTTCCTACTATCACAAAAAAATGTTTGCAATCAGGAATTGATATAGAAAAAGATTTAATCCCCGTATCACCTGTGGCGCACTATTTTATGGGCGGAATAAAGACTGATTTGAACGGCGAAACATCAGTCAAAAATCTTTTTGCAATAGGTGAGGTCGCTTCAACAGGTTTGCATGGTGCAAATCGTCTTGCAAGCAATTCTTTGCTTGAATGTGTAGTCTGTGCATACAAAACGGCTGAGTATTTAAAGAATACAGGTCAAGATTTGACCCCTCACCCTATCCCTCTCCTGTTGGGCGAGGGCAAAGTTGTTGGCAAATTTATGAGTCATACAAATTCCGTTGCGGGTTTGAATTTAAACAAACTAAAATCCGCACTAAAAACAACTATGTGGCAAAATGTTGGAATTTTCAGAAACGCAGATTCTATAAATCAGGCGCTAAAAGATATTGAACAAATAGAAAATGAGTTTAATAAGTCTGAATGGTGCGCTAATATTGAAGAATACGAATTGCGCAACATGCTTATTACTTCAAAACTTGTAGCAAAATCGGCTCTGCAAAGAAAAGAGTCAAGAGGCGCGCACTACAGAACAGACTTTTTGCAGACTGATAAAGTTGCACAACATAATGAAATAAATTGAAATTTATTTTTTGATAATATCAATTATTTCATTAATTTTAACATGTAGGGTGCGTTTATACGCACCCTACTTCTAATTATATAGGGTACAGAGTACTACATATAATACCCTCTACCCCCCCCACACACACAACAACAACACATTCCTATGTTGTATTATAACAGATGTTTTTTAAATAACTTAATAATATTTCCATATCAAAATAATTTTACGAATCTTTACAATGTTTTATAATATGTTAATATTTAGATGCAGATGTTGGTTGGGCATACCTACCAAATACCAATTGGAGGACTAACCCCCTCACTCCCTCCCCCTTGGAGAGGGAAGAAATAACATAAGTCGGCGTTGTTATGCCGACATATAAAAATATATTCAGCAGATAAATAAAAAGGAAAATATTATGTTAAGTAGTTTTTATGTGGAAGAACATGTTAAAAAAGCATTACAGGAAGACATCGGCTTTGGTGATGTTACGACAGAAAGTATTGTCGGTGAAGATAAAATTTTTGAGGCAGAACTGACCTCAAGAGTTGAGGGTATAGTTTGCGGTCTTGAAGTATTTAAAACAGTTTTTAAAATTTTGTCAGATAAAGTTGAAGTAAAACTGTTATTTAAAGACGGCGATAAAATTCACAAAGGTGATGTTCTTGCACAAATTAAAGGACCGGCAAAATATATTCTTTTGGGCGAAAGAGTTTCGCTAAATTATATTCAAAGAATGAGCGGTATTGCAACAGAAACAAGAAAATACCAAGATGCAATAGGTGAACTGCCATGCAAAATTGTTGATACAAGAAAAACCACACCGAATTTCAGAGCGTTTGAAAAATATTCGGTTAAATGCGGCGGCGGTGCGTTGCACAGATTTAATTTGTCTGATTGTGCAATGATTAAAGATAATCATATTCAGGTAGCAGGCGGAGTTACAAATGCTGTTAAAACTGTTAAGGCAAACTTATCTCATGCTCACAAAATAGAACTCGAATGTGACACAATAGAGCAGGTGAAAGAAGCGTTACCGTTGGGTGTCGATATTATTATGCTTGATAATATGGATTTGGAAACCATGAAAGAGGCGGTACAACTCATTGACCACCGTGCGATTGTTGAAGCAAGCGGGAATGTGAATTTGAATACTGTCCGGCAAATAGCACAGTGCGGAGTTGATATTATATCTTCAAGTGCTATTGTCGCAAAAGCACCTGCACTCGATTTAGGGTTGGATATGTAACAACTTAACCTAAATTTTTGAAAAAATACTAACTTTATGATAATATTTATTCACAAAGAAAGATTTTACTTTTAAAAAAGGGGAAAAATATGATTTCAGTAAACGATTTTAAGACAGGTTTGACAATAGAACTCGATAACGGCTTATGGTCAGTTGTTGAATTTTTGCATGTTAAACCGGGTAAAGGTTCTGCATTTGTTCGTTCAAAATTGAAAAATGTAATGACAGGTCAGGTTGTTGAAAAAACTTTCAGAGCGGGTGAAAAAGTTGCAAAAGCAACATTAGACAGACGCGAAATGCAGTACTTATATAAAGAAGGTTCTGATTATGTAATGATGGATAACGAAACTTATGATCAGTTGCATGTATCAGAAGTTCAGGTAGGTGATGGTAAAAAATACCTTAAAGAAAACATGAATGTAATGATTTTATTACATGAAGGTAAAGTTATCGGTGTTGACATTCCGCCTCATGTTGAACTTGAAGTTGTTGATACTCCACCATCAGAAAAAGGTAACACTTCTCAGGGTGGTACAAAACCTGCAACATTGGAAACAGGTGCAGTAGTAAATGTTCCGTTCTTTGTTGCAAACGGTGATATCATCAGAGTTGATACAAGAACTAACGAATACTTGGATAGAGTGTAAACTAAAACTAAATGAATTGTGAGATGTGAATCGTGAATAGTCGTTATCGTTGCTATCGCACATTTTACATTTATTGAATCTGTAAAGGTCAATTCACAATTCACTATTCACGAAAATAGAATAATAGGGCGGGGTACCTGCCCCGCCATTATAAATAATAAAGAGGGATAAAAATGAAATTTGAAACAGATTATATAGAAAAACTTGCAAAAATAATTAAAGAACAGGATTTGTCCGAAATTTCTTTAGAAGACGGCGAACAGGCTATTACAATCAGAAAAGATGTAATAGTTTCTTCAGCACCTGCAGTTGCAATCAGCACACCTGCCGTTCAACCGGTCAGCGCACCTGCATCTGCTCCGATTGAAGCACCGTCAGAAGCAAAAGAAGAAAAGAAATCGGGAACACCGATTACATCACCAATGGTTGGAACATTTTATATGGCTCCGTCACCAGACAGCGCACCGTTTGTTTCTGTCGGCGGAAGCGTAAAACAGGGTGATGTTGTTTGTATTATTGAAGCAATGAAAATGATGAACGAAATTAAATCAGAAGTTGCCGGTAAGGTTGTTGAAGTTTGCGTTGAAGACGGGCAACCTGTTGAATTCGGTCAGGTTCTGATGTATGTGGAATAAAGGCAGTAAGGCATTAAGTTCTTATCATGCTATTTGTGAATTGTGATATGTGAGTCGTGAATAGTTGTTATCGTTGCTATCGCACATTTTACAATAATTGAATTTGTAAAGGTCAACTCACAATTCACAAAAAAAATAGAATAATAGGGCGGGGTACCTGCCCCGCCATTATAAATAACAAAGAGGAACAAAAATGTTTAGAAAAGTTTTAATCGCAAACAGAGGCGAAATAGCAGTCAGAATAATAAGAGCGTGCAGAGAAATCGGGATTCCGACTGTTGCAATATACTCTCAGGCAGATGCAAATTCTTTGCATGTAAGATTGGCAACAGAGGCATTTTGTGTAGGACCTGCAAAAAGTGCCGACAGTTATTTGAATATTCCGTCAATTATGTCTGCTGCAATGGTTTCAGGTGCTGATGCAATTCACCCAGGGTATGGATTTATGTCGGAGCGTGCCGATTTTGCCGAAATTTGTGAAAAACAGGGTATAAAATTTATCGGCCCGAGTAGTGAAGCAATGCGCAAAATGGGTGATAAAGCGACTGCCCGTAAAACTATGATAGAAAATGATGTTCCTGTTACTCCGGGAACTGGTATTGTTAAAACTGTTGAGGAAGTGCAAGAGTTTGCTAATCGTGTCGGTTATCCGATTATCCTTAAAGCAACCGCAGGCGGTGGCGGTAAGGGTATGAGAATTTGCAGAAGTGACGAAGAAGTTGAAATCAATATGGAACTTTGTCAGTCTGAAGCGAAAAATTTCTTTGGCAACCCTGATGTCTACGCCGAAAAATACCTTGAAAACCCAAGACATATTGAGGTACAGATTTTAGGTGACAGTTTTGGTAATGTTGTCCATTTGGGCGAAAGAGATTGTTCTATCCAAAGGCGCCATCAAAAATTGCTGGAAGAAGCCCCTTCACCTGCTATTGATGAAGAAACAAGAGCGCAGATGGGTGCGGCGGCTGTTCGTGCGGCTAAGGCTATCAATTACGAAGGTGCCGGAACATGTGAATTTTTGCTTGATCATGACGGCAAATGGTACTTTATGGAGATGAATACAAGAGTTCAGGTTGAACATTGTGTTACCGAAATGATTTCTAATGTTGATATTGTAAAAGAACAAATCTATGTTGCTTCAGGCGAAAAACTTCATTACACTCAGGACGATATTCAACTTAAAGGTCATGCTATCGAATGTCGTATCAATGCAGAAGATCCAAGAAAAGATTTTATGCCAAATCCGGGTGTAATTTCAGGTTATTTGGCTCCCGGTGGGTTTGGGGTAAGAGTTGATTCACATGTTTATCAGGATTATGCTATTCCGCCTTATTACGATTCAATGATAGGAAAATTAATTTGCTGGGGCAGAGATAGAAACGAAGCACGCAGAAGAATGTATCGTGCGTTGAAAGAGTATGTTGTAACAGGTGTTGAAACAACAATTCCGTTCCATCAGGCTATTATTGAAGATGAAGTGTTTATAAGCGGTAACTTTAACACAGGATTTATTGAAGATTTCTATAAAAGAAAAGGCATATAGTTATTGTGTTGGGCAGGTATGCCCAACCTACAATTAAGATAGTTCTATCAATAAATCAAAATAGTCCCAGATACTTTTTGTCTTTTGTAATGCGGTTTTAACATTCGGATGTTTATTTATTGTCTCTTTAATGCCGCTTCCAAAACATTTATGAAAAGTCTTATTTGTAAATTTTAAAAATTTGCGACTGTGAACAATATTTTGTAATAATTTTTCCCTAACAACAATAAACATTTATTTCCCCTTTATAATTATATAAAGTATTTTTATTATAAAAAATTGCCTATTATTTTGGATTTGGACAATATATTTTATGCTATGATTAAAAATATAAGTTATTGTGTTGGGCAAGTATGCCCAACCTACAACTTACAAGAAGGTTATAAAAATTGTAAGTTGGGCTTTCAGCCCAACCTGCAACTTTATGCTATGATAAATCTATGAATTATCGCAGAGTGTTTATTCAAAATTCTTTTGTTCATATAATAATTTTATCTTATCAGAGAAGAAATATATTTATAAATAATATAAATTTGTTAAGACAAGCGTTTGAAAATGCAAAAAATTATTTTTCTTTTGAAACAATTTCTGTTTGTGTTTTACCCGATCATATTCATGTCATCTTAAATCCGAAAAATATAGATGATTATCCAAGAATTATAACTTCAATTAAATATTATTTTTCAAGAAATTATAATGTTGGGGTAGAAACCCCAACTTACGGCAATATAGAAACCCCAACTTACGGCAAAGAATGTAAGTTGGGCTTTCAGCCCAACAGTATTATCAAGCCGACCTATGGTTATGTAAATAAAGGTGAAAAGGGGATTTTTCAACGAAGATATTATGAACATACAATAACTTCACAAGAAGAATTAAATAATCATATTGATTATATTCATTACAACCCTGTAAAACATGGATATGTCAAAATGATTAAGGACTGGGAATATTCATCTTTTATCAAGTTTGTAAAAGCAGGTTTTTATGATGAAAATTGGTGCGATTTTAGTAATGTAAAGGACATGAACTATGAATAAAAATCATTATTATGTTGGGGTAGAAACCCCAACTTACGACAATGTAGAAACCCCAACTTACGACAATGTAGAAACCCCAACTTACGACAATGTAGAAACCCCAACTTACGACAAAGAATGTAAGTTGGGCTTTCAGCCCAACACCATATACAATGATGCAGTAAAACTTTTGACTTCACCAAAGACATTTAAAATTTCTTTGGGGTTAGAGCGTATGGAAAAAATAATGGAACTTTTGGGTAACCCGCAGGATAAGTTAAACTGTATTCATGTTGCGGGCACAAACGGCAAAGGCTCTGTTTGTGCTATTATTGGCTCAATTTTAAATGAAGCGGGGATAAAAGTCGGAGTTTATTCAAGTCCGCATATTTTTAAATATACGGAAAGAATAAAAATTAATGGTAAAAATATATCAGATTCTAATTTTGCACAATATGTTTTTGAAATATCAGAACTTGCAAATAAAAATAATATCAACTTGACGGAATTTGAAATTTTAACATCTGTTATGTTTAAGTATTTCGCAGATAACAATGTTGAGGTTGTTGTGCTTGAAACAGGTCTTGGCGGTCGGTTTGATGCAACAAATATAATAAAAAAGAATTTGTGCTCGGTAATCACTCACATTGATTATGACCACACAGAGCGTCTTGGCAAGACTTTAGATGAAATTGCATTTGAAAAAGCAGGAATTATCAAACAAAATTGTCCATGCATAGTTTTGGAAGGCAGAGAAGCGTTTTATGATAAGGCAATGGAAGTTGGTGCAGAATTGGAGATTGTTTCGCCCCTCACCCTGACCCTCTCCCCAAAGGGGCGAGGGGATATGTTGGCGCTCAAAGGGGGTTATCAGCAGGAAAATTTGTTGCTTGCACTTGCGGTTATTGAAAGGTGTTTTCCGCAAATTGAACAGGATAAAATTCAAAAAGGCCTGCAAAATGTTAAACATCCATGCAGGTTTGAGTATATAAAGGATAAAAATTTAATAATTGACGGAGCACATAACCCCAATGGAATTTCTGGTTTGATGGAAAGTCTTGATATGTATTATCCGAATACAAAGCGCAGATTTATTTTCGGATGCCTGAGAAATAAAGAGTATGAGAAGATGGTGAAGATTTTAACCCTCACTCCTGCCTCATCTTTTGGTGTCAGAGAAGAACAAGAGGTTTATTTTTATCATTTCAGTCATCAAAATTCTGCCACTTTTGAGGAATTAAAAGCGGTCTGTCCTGTCGAGTGCAAAGAATTGACTAAAGATGCGCAGTTTGATTTTAATGACGGATATTTGAATATTATTTGCGGTTCGTTTTATATGATAGCAGAATTGTGTGAATTGTTTAAAATCAGTCCAGATAGTCTTTAAATTCTTTAAAATTGACCTTATATCCGCAGCCTTCGTGAAGTTGCGCTCTGTATGCGACAAATCTTGCAGGATATTTTTTACACATTCGCAAACGGTTTTTGTAGTCTGAGCATAGTCCTTCCGGTGTTACAAGTTTGCAGGCAAAAATCAAATTGCCGTTTTCATCTCTACCCTTTATGTAAAATCTTTTGTATTTTGGAAAAATCGTCTGCATAATTTTAAATTCTTTTTCGGTATAAGTGTCTATGCTATACATATAGTTGCAACATTTTCCGCATTTTTTACATTCTCCTGTTACTTCGTAAATCTGCTTTTCAGGCACAAAGTATGATGATATTTCATAAAATATAGATTTTAAAAGGTCAAACATTTTTACATAATAACCTAAAAAATTATTTTGTGTATAATATAAAGTATGAGAAAACCTGATACTTTTAGAATTTATGCATGGGTTGAGTTTGCCATTTGGCTTATAATTATTGCGTTGTGCGTTTTTGGCATCAGATATCATCATTATAAATCACAACTTCAGTATAAAAGTTATCAGATATTTATGAATGATGTAGATGGTTTGATAGTCGGTTCGCCCGTCAAGTTTTTGGGCACACAAATCGGGCATGTGACAAAAATTCAACTTGTATCATCTGATGTTTATTCAGATATTTATGTAAAATTCATTATTACGCAAAAGGATTTAACCTTA
Source organism: uncultured bacterium (assembly GCA_902774905.1). Lineage (GTDB taxonomy): Bacteria > Cyanobacteriota > Vampirovibrionia > Gastranaerophilales > Gastranaerophilaceae > Zag111. Next base: position 69,018 of record CACYKF010000004.1, on the reverse strand, counting down.
CCGACAGGTGCAATTGCAACGGTTGAGGGCTCAGGTTTGGGTGGTTCAAAGGCACTTGAAATTTATCCTCCTGAAGATGAAAATTCTGAATATATCATTGCGTCAAAGGATTCCACCCGTTTGGGCAAAGTTATTAGTTTATTCAAAAAGATGTTCAAAAATATTGATGAAATTTTTGTTAATCTTGGGCATGCAGGAAAAGAGGTCTCAAGTGTTCCTAAAATTAAAATTCCTCGCCATAATGAAGTTACTCCTGCAGAAATGAATCAAAGTGTAGAAAAATTGAATAAACAACTTGACCAAATGATTCGTGAAGAACAAAAATTCAGAAAAAAATTAGAAGATTTTCAAAAGAGGGAAGTAAAAGATGAAACTGCAGAGTCACAAAATCAATCTGAACAAAGTGAGGATAATCAATAATCCTGTTGTATCACTTAATTTATGCACCATGCGGGATAAAAATACCGATGCCCAAGGAATGAGAATTGCTGCAAGAAAGATTACAAGATGTCTTTTGTATGAAGCGGCTAAAAATCTTCCGCTTGTGGATACGGAAATTACCACTCCGTTAGCAACTTTTACCACAAAAACTATTGATAATGATATTGAAATAATTATTTCTCCGATTTTGAGAGCAGGGTTGATTTTTACTGACGAAGCGATAGATATTCTTCCTCAGGCTACAATCAGGCATTTGGGAATGTATCGTGATGAAAAAACATTAAAACCTGTATGGTATTACAATAAAGTTCCTATGGAAGCACCTAACCCTGACAAATTTTATGTTTATATTACAGATCCGATGCTTGCAACGGGGAATTCTTTGCTTGGTGCTATTGAATTGTATGCAAATAAAGGGATTCCGATAGACCATATAAAATGTATTTGTATAATTGCTGCACCTGTCGGAATTGAAAATATCCAAAGTCATTATCCTGATATCGAAATTATTACTGCAGCAGTTGATGACCATTTGAATGAAAAAGGCTATATCGTTCCGGGTATGGGAGATGCAGGCGACAGAATTTTTAATACCTTATAAGTTAAAAAATTCTTTGGCAAGTTTAATTTCATCATCTTTTGACAATTTTGGATTGGAAATTTTTTTCTTCAAAATATAATCAAAACATTTCTGATATTTTGGTGATGGCTCAATGCCGAGGTTTTTCAGGTCATTACCGTTGATTAAAATTTCAATGTCTTTAAGGTTGTATAAGTATTTTTCAACAACTTCCGGGTTAATTGTTGAGTACATTACGACTGATTCAGGCGGAATATTTTTGAATGTTTTGTATATTTCAAAGTCGTTACCCCACCTCGAAATCAAAGATTTCGGTCCTCCCTCAAGGGGAGGACATAACTTTTTCAGTTTTCTGAACTCATCAACAATTTGTTTTTCTTCTTTTGTCAGAGGAAGATTTGAAATATCAGGCAAAAGTCCGACATATATAATCCATATATTATCAGGTAAAAATTGCTCAATAAGCGGTGAAAAATCATATTTTGGCAGTTCAAATTCTAACGGAGATATAAGTTTATAAATTCCCTGATTTACAAATCTTTTAAACGCTTCATATTTGTTCAGGTTAAATGTTTCCGCAAGTTCTTTTTTTAAGCGTTGATAACTCATATCGTAATTTATATTTGACAAATATTCGTTTTGCAGTTTTTGTGTATGTTCGTCAGGTTCAAATCCGAAACGAACGGCAAATTTTAACATACGCAAAATTCTTGTCGGATCATCAATAAAACTGTTGTTGTGCAAAACCCTCAAAGTTTTTGTTTTAATGTCATTTAGCCCGCCTGTATAATCAATTATTTTTCCCGTAAGAGTGGATTTCGCCATGGCATTAATTGTAAAATCTCTGCGCAGGACATCTTCTTTCAGGCTGCATCCGATTTTATCAACAATCGGCAGGTGTCCCTTTTGAGGGTAAGATTCACTTCTTGTTGATGCGATATCAATTTCTTTTCCGTCAAGTTTAATTCTTACAGTCCCAAACGGCTCATTAATCTGCAAAATTTCTGCATTAGGCAAATTTTTTGCAAACTTAATCGCATCACCGTTATAAGTCAGGTCAATATCAAAACTTGGCAGCCCAAGAATTTCATCTCGCACTACACCGCCTATATAATAAAGATTTTGGTCTTTAAGGTTCATAGGGGTATTTTATAGCAAAACTCATATTTAAACAAGATTACAAAATGGCATCTGTATGGTTTGATAATTCAAAGCCGATTTCTTTTATAAATGCGCGTAAATCTTCGTTTTGAGTAAGTTCAAATTCGGTTGTATGATGATCTGTTTTACCATCATCATAATCACACGGGTGAATGAGCGCTTCTGCAAGACAGTCTTTTTTCATCAAAGATTTCAAGCCGTATGCAATAGTTCTGTCACTCATCATACCTGTATAACCAACTCCGATTAAATAATCATTTGTTTTAAGGTTATTTTCTTCTAATAACGGCTTGTTTATCATTGTAAATGTATTTAAAAGTATTATTTTTATTAAATTAATCGGATAGGCAAGTGTCAGGTGTTTTTTTATTGACGGTATCATATAAAAATGCTCAAATTGTGTTCTGACATAAGGAATATTGTATTCTTTGGCAAGTTTTACGACAATTTTAAAAATATTAGGGATTGCATGTGTATGAACATGTGAATCTATATGATCAATTTTCGTTCTTGAAATTGCCATTTTAATCTGCGCCCTAAATTCCTGTTCAACCTGTTGTAAAAATTCTTGATTAAATGATTTCAAAATGAGTGCGCCGTAACCGTTATTAAAATTCCCGTATTCATCTGTCAGCATGCGTACATCAGTCAGAGATTTTCCTTCAATTATATTAAGGTGAACTCCGACAGATAAATTTGGGCATTGGGGAATAATTTCACCAACAGCACTTTCAAATGCTTCTCCGTTTGAACAAATACTTGCTGAAGTTAAAATACCCTGCTGATAACCCTTTAATACGGCTTGATTAAAAGCCTGTGACATTCCAAAATCGTCCGCGTTTAATATAAATTTTTTAGTCATTTTTATTGCCTTTATCCTGTTAGTATTATAATATAAATATGGTCAGTAAAGTATAAATATGACAAAATAACTTGTCATTACGAGCGAGCGAAGCGAGCGTAGTAATCTCGTTATTCTATAGGACACAGTGGCAATGATGAGATTGCTACGAAAAATTTTCAGATTCCGTATCAAGTACGGAATGACAAAATTTTTCTCGCAATGACATGTTCCAAAAAAAATTGATTAAAAAAGCGAGGAATTATGGAAAAACCGCAATTAGCAATTATTATTCCGTGTTATAACGAGGAACTTTGTATAGAAAATACTGTTAATAAATTATTTTTGGTTATAAATGATTTAATATCAAAGGGCAAAGTTCGTGAGGACAGTTATTTGTATCTGATAGATGACGGTTCAAAGGATTCAACCTGGAGTATAATTGAAAAATTGCACGGGGAAAATAAACTTTTAAAAGGTTTGAAATTTTTAAGAAATTACGGCAATCAAAAAGCAATTCTTGCGGGTTTGGAAGGTGCAAGAAATATCGGTTGCGATTGTGTGGTGTCTATTGATGCGGATTTGCAGCAAGATGAATGGGCGATAGAAAAATTTATTGACGAATATCAAAAAGGTTTTGATGTTGTTTTGGGGATACGAAACAACAGAAAAACAGATTCGTTTTTGAAAAAATATACTGCACTTGCGTTTTATAAGACAATGAATTTACTCGGGGCACACATTCCTCCAAATCATTCGGATTACAGGCTGATAAGCAAACATGCGCTTGATATTCTTGAAATGTATCCTGAAAAATTGTTGTTTTTGAGAGGATTTTTCCATGAAGTCGGGTTAAAATCAACATCTGTTTATTTTGATGTAAAACCAAGAATGGCAGGCGAATCAAAATTTAATTATGCTTCACTTATGGCTTTGGCGCTAAACGGGATTACATCTTACAGCATTGTTCCGTTAAGAATGGTGGCTGTTTTAGGATTTTTCATGGCATTAATCGGATTTTGTGTCGGGCTTGAAACAGTTATAGAAAAGATTTTTTGGCATAACTCACCAAGCGGTTGGGCGACAATTGTTGTGTTGTTAAGTGTTTTTGGCGGTATTCAGTTGTTTTGTTTGGGCATAATAGGTGAATATGTCGGACAACTTTATAAAGAAGTCAAAGCAAGACCTCGTTATATCAAAGATATTGAACTTATTTAAGAATGGAATATTTTATGGAAAAAGTGTTGGATTTTGTAAAAAAACACTCTGAAGTTTTTACGATTTTGGGGCTTATAATATTTTGTTATTTTGTATTTTTCTTTAATATCGGCAATTATGCGCTGATGGATGTTGATGAAACCCGATATGTTTCAATGGCAAGAGATATGTTTAATACAAAAGATTTTATGACTTTGTATTTGAATGGCGAATATTTCTTTGAAAAACCACCTCTTTATTTTTGGGGTGAATGTTTGTCGTTCGCACTATTTGGTCATGTAAATGAATTTAGTGCAAGATTTCCTGTTGCATTATATGGAAGTTTGTGTACTTTTTTGATGTATTTTGTCGGCAAAAAAGTTGTTTCACGCAGATATGGTTTGATTAGTGCCGTTATTCTTGCAACGACAATGGAATTTGTTATGCTTGCAAAATTTGCCATTCTTGATATTGTTGTGACAACATGTATTGGTTTTTCTGTAATGTTTGGGTTCTTGACTCAATTTGTAAAAGAAAAAAATGTCAAATATTTTTGGTGGCTTTTCTATATTTTTTCAGGTTTAGCCGTTATGGCAAAAGGAATTCCCGGATTTGTCGTTCCTTTCGGGACAATGTTTTTTGTCACTATTTTTAATAAGTCATTCAAAAAAATCTTCAAACCACAATATTTTATTGTTGGAATTTTATTATTTTTATTAATTGTTCTGCCTTGGCATATTGCAATGTTTAACATTCATGATCCGTTGTTTTTTAACGAATATATAATGAAACATCATATAAACAGGTTCTTTTCATCAAGCGAAATTCACAGAAAACAACCGTTCTATTTTTATTTTCTTACAATTTTATGGGGAATGTTTCCGTATGTCCTTTCTGCACTTGCAGTCGGAATTACAAAAATAAAAGGCTGGATTACTTCGGGCTTTTGCCCTCGCAATGACATTAAGTATAAGTTTCTTTGGTTTAATGTTATAGGATTTTTATTTACGATGTTATTTTTTTCATCATCAAGTACAAAACTTATAACCTACATTTTGCCTGTTTATTTCTTTACATCATTTATTATTGCTTATGCGTGGGAAGATTACATATTCAATGCCAAGTACAAAAAAGAGATTAATTTAACCGTTTACATTTTGGGCGGAATATTTGTTCTTGCCTCTATTGTCGGGTGTTTTATGGGATTATTCTTACCCGAAAAAATATATGCTGATGTGAAAATAATACAATGGTTCTGCGTAGCGGTTACAGGTTTATTTGGAATTTCAAGCATATTACTTGCAAAAAAAGAAAAATTTAAAGGAGTGTTTATTTCTTATGCTCTGTTAATTCTTGTACTATCAGCATTTGGAACAAAGTTATTTTATAATATGGATTATTCTTTCGGGCAAAATGATTTGATGGAATTTGCAAAATATTGTAAGGATAATAATTCTAAAGTTGCAGTAATAAATGGCGGCCGCAAATATTCCGTACTTTATTATTACGGTGATAAGGTCAATTATGTGACTGTTGACACGGATGAGGAAACTATTTCTGATGATGAAAAAATTCTTTTAAACCCTGAAATCAAAACAATTATAAGAAATAAAGATATCGAAAATATGTCGCAAAGATTTGATTTTGACACTCTAAAAGAAGGTAAAAAGTACAAACTTGTTACAATTAAGTCATTCAAAATTTAATCCGCTTTTTTGAAAGCGAAGAATTTGAACAATACATAAGTTGCAATTGAAACCAAAAACAAACTGATAAATTGCGCAATAAATACATTTTTGATTAAAAATCTGACCATAATTTCCAAAATTATTACATTCAAAACATAACTCACAGCCCAGGTTGAACAACATTTGAGATATTCTTTGATATAATTCCCTTTTGTGCAGAATACAAAGAATTTTTGGTTCAAATAAGAGGTAACAGATGACAAAATCCACTGCAATGCAACACACAACTGATATTGTCCGGTACCGAAAATAAGTACGCATATTGCATAAATTAAATACGAAATTCCTGCATTAATACAACCTATTATTAAAAACCTGATAAAATCAGGCAGTTTTAGCCATTTGTCCATAATTACAAAGTAAAATTATCTTTCTTTAATATAAATTGTGTGGAATTTGAATGCTTCAAAAGTTTCGGAGAAATGATTTTCGTCCATTCCTGCTTTCTTTTTCAAAGATTTCATAAATTCAGTTTTGTCAGGTAATTCTGCCCATACTGACGGCAAATATACTGCCTGAAAATCGCCGTCACGAATGATTATACCGTCTTCATTCGGAACAATTTTTTCCATTAATTGTTCTTCATTATCAAATACAATTTTTCTCGGCTCTGTTAAAATTGATACCGCAAACTTAAGTTCAGGCAATTCTTCTTCTCTGACTGCGCTAAATCTTGTATCTTTGAATGCTGCATCTTTTGCATGTTCAACCAAATCTGTAATGAGTGGTCTGTGTGCAACAATTGAACCGATGCAACCTCTCAAATGACCGTTTTTCTCAATAGTAACAAAACATGCACCCGGCTGGTCAAATACCTGCGGATAAATTATTGACATCGGCTTTTGGTCAAATTCCGATTGAATAATGATTTTGCAAATATCAATTACAAATGCCGGATGATATTTTGCGATAAATTCGTTTTTGTCACCTTCATACAAAAACCAAGTCCCGTAACCGACTACTTTTGACTTATCTTCCGAAACTTCGGAAGAATTTGCCAAATCAATTCTTATCATTGAAAATTTATGAGTATTTGCAAATGTTACAAGTCCTGCAATCCCAACAGCACCACAAGCCTGTTCATATCTAAAGTTTCCGATATTACCGGTTTCAATCATATTTGCGGTAACTTTATCAGCGGCTTTCGCTTTTTCATCATTCAAATAATGACTTAAATCAGACGAAATTATAAACCCGTTTTCTTTGTTCGGGTAATATGTTTCAATAATATTTCTGATAATTTCAGGATTTTCCTTGCCGATTAAAACAGGAATGATTTTGACATTGTCAAAAACCGATTGAATAATCGGTAATTCGACTTCAATGGAGTGTTCTGCAGCCATTGCATCATCATTGAGGTTTGCCCCGAATCTGTCGTGCAATTCTTTGCAAATCTCCTGATTAACATCAGAAGTGCTAATAGGTGTTTCCCAAGCATCATAACTTGAAATTGCTATTCCGTTAAAACCGACTCTGTGGGATGGAGCAAAGATAAAAAGGTTTTTTATCCCTTTATCAAGTTGGCTTATACCCTCATAGGCAAGCCTTCCCGAGTAAACAAGCCCTGCGTGCGGTACAATTACCGCTCTTGTAGCATACTTATACAAGTTTTTGCTTGTTTCTTTAAAATTCTGTATCTGTAAAATTAAATCCTCTGCGCTGCCTGTATAAAAAGTGTTGGCAACTGTTGCTTCTTTTATTTTTCTCATAACAGTATTATAATACAATTTATGAAATATCAAAATATCTTAACAAACAGTAAAATTCAATGCACAATTTGTCCTCGTAATTGTATTTTAAGCGATAATCAGAAGGGTTTTTGCCATGTTCGTAAAAATGTAAACGGACAAATTGTTCTTGATACTTACGGTTATAATACTGGTTTGGCGATTGACCCTATTGAGAAAAAGCCTCTTTATCAGTTTTATCCCACAACGGGTGTATTATCTTTTGGCACTTTAGGGTGCAATATGGGTTGTCAGTTTTGTCAAAATTGGCAAACTACGAAAAATAAATCTGACCCTAAAAGTTTGAATTACAATTCTCCGCAGGATATTGTCGCTCTTGCGCTGAAACACAACTGTAAAAGTGTTGCTTTTACCTATAATGACCCGATTATATTTTTTGAGTATGCGCTTGACTGTGCAAAATTATGCCGTCAGTTTGGTATAAAAACTGTTGCGGTAACTTCAGGCTATATTAATCCTGAACCTGCAAAAGAGTTTTTCTCTTATATGGACGGTGCAAATATTGATTTAAAAGGTTTCAGCGAAAAATTTTATGCAAAAAATTGTCTTGCAAAGTTAGAGCCTGTGCTTGATACGATTAAATATGTCTGCAACCAAACAAATTGCCATGCAGAACTTACAACAATGCTCATTGAGGGCGAAAATGACAGCGAAGAAGAATTGAGAGCCGAATGTGAGTGGATTTTGAATAATGTCGGAGCAGATGTTCCTTTGCATTTTAGTGCATTCTTCCCCCGTTATAAATTTGAGAACCGTAAAGTAACTGAATTTTCAACACTCATAAAGGCATACAAAATTGCAAAAGAAGTTGGACTTAATTATGTATATACCGGTAATATTACCAATATTCAAACTTCAACGACCTACTGCAAAAATTGTGGCAAGGGTGTAATTGTCCGCAACGGTTATCAGTTATTGGAATATAATCTTGATAATCAGGGCAGATGTAAATTCTGTCAGACTCAATGTGATGGACGGTTTTAAATTAAGTGAATTGTGAATAGTGAGTTATGTTTTCTTCCCTAAATAGGGAGGAATAAGTAAGTTGGGGTTTCTACCCCAACATTTTATTTGTTGGGCTGAAAGCCCAACTTACATATTAACTCAAACCCCACCTAATCTCCCCTACCGAGGGGAGGAATGTATTAAAATAACTTTTTCACCTAACTTTCACAATGGCGGAAGAATATATTATTTTACAACAATATTAACTAATTTCCCCGGAACGACAATAGTTTTAATTATTGTTTTTCCTGCGGTCAGTTCTTTTATTTTATCGCTATTTTGTGCCTGTTTTTCCATTTCTTCTTTGGAAATTTCCGCATCAACTTCGATTTTGTCTTTAACTTTACCGTTAATCTGAACAACCATTGTTATAGAACTTGATTTGGCAAGATTTTCGTCCCACTTACACCAAGGCTGATCGTGGATTGAACCTTCACCGCCCAATTCGTGCCATGCTTCTTCAGTTAAATAAACTGCAACAGGTGACATAAGTTTGAGCATTGAAACAATTGCAAAACTCAAAACATTTTTATCCTCGTCAGTCAAATAATCTTTTCCCGCCTGTGCAATCAAAGATTGCTCCATTCCCTGCGCTCCCGCTTCGGTCACAACGGCGGACATGTTATGCTCGTTGCCTGCCGTCTTGCTCTCGCAAGCCGCACCGCAACTCCGCATCTTTAAGTTCTGCCAGTCATAAATCGCATTAACAAGTTCACGGTATTTTGAAATAACGGTATTAAACTGAAATTCGTTTGTAATATCGTTTGTAATGCCTTTAATTGACATGTGTACTGTTCTTACCAAATCGTCATTATCTTTTGCAAGATTTGAGCCTAATAAATAATTCAGATTAATATTTTCAGCATTTGATGCTACAAGTCGCCAAACTCTGTTTAAGAATTTATAGCAGCCTTCAACGCCTGCATCTGACCAGTCAAAATCTCTTGCAGGAGGGGAATCTGACAGGATAAATAATCTTGCGGTATCTGCTCCGTAGTTTTCAAATATCTCATCAGGATCAACTGTATTGCCTTTTGATTTTGACATTTTTGACCCGTCTTTTAATACCATACCTTGAGTTAACAGGTTTTTAAACGGCTCATCAAAATCTAAAAGTCCGCAATCTCTCAATGCTTTTGTGAAAAATCTTGAATACAAAAGGTGTAAAATTGCGTGTTCAATACCACCGACATATTGGTCAACAGGTAACCAATGATTAACTATATCTTTGTTAAAACATTCTTTGTCATTTTTTGCATCTGCATAGCGGAGATAATACCAACTTGAACAAATGAATGTATCCATTGTATCCATTTCTCTTGTTGCATGCCCGCCGCAAACAGGACAAACAGCATCTTTAAATGTTGGTGAAGTTGTTATAGGTGATTTACCTACAACAGAGAAATCGACATCTTTTGGTAATAATACAGGAAGTTGATCTTCCGGTACAGGCTGGATACCGCATTTATCACAATAAACAACAGGAATTGGTGCGCCCCAGTATCTTTGACGGGAAATCAGCCAATCACGAAGTCTGAATTGTGTTTTAAATTCCCCAAAACCTTCATCTACTGCTTTTTGGGTAATTGCTTTTTTCGCTTCAGTATTTTTCATTCCGTTAAATTCATTTGAATTTATCAATACCCCTTCTTCTGTATATGCTTCTGATAACTCAAAATGGTCATTCTGAACTTGTTTCAGAATCTCATCATTTGCAATTACAACCTTCAGGGGTAAATTATATTTATGGGCAAAGTCCCAGTCACGAGTGTCATGTGTCGGAACTGCCATAACTGCTCCCGTTCCGTATTCTACCAAAGCATAATCAGCAGTCCAAAGAGGGAAAACTTCGCCTGTAAACGGGTTTTTACAATGAGTTCCGAGTGGAACACCTGTTTTTGTTCTGTCTGTTGAAAGTCTTTCAATTTCAGACATTTTACGGGCATTTGCTCTGTATTGTTCAACGGCATCTTTATTTTCTGATGTGGTTAATTTTTCAATATCTTTGTATTCCGGTGCAACAACAAGGTAAGTTATACCATGAACGGTGTCAGGTCTTGTTGTATAAACGGGAACTTCCATTTTTTCCCCTGACGGTGCATCAACAACAGGGAAACGGAAAATTGCGCCGTGAGATTTTCCTATCCAGTTTGCCTGCATTGTTTTTACATTATCGCCCCATCCTTTTAAAAGGTCTAAGTCTTTTAATAATTCATCTGCATATTGTGTAATCTTTACAAACCATTGAGATAAATATTTTTTCTCAACTTCACTGTCGCATCTCCAGCATTTGCCGTCAATTACCTGCTCGTTTGCAAGTACTGTTCCGCAATCAGGACACCAATTTACTGCGGCTTCTTTTTTATAAACAAGTCCTTTTTTATACAACTGTAAGAAAATCCACTGTGTCCATTTGTAATAATCAGGTTTGCATGTTGTTACTTCTCTGTCCCAATCGTAAGATAAACCAAGCATTTTCAATTGCTCGGTCATATATGCAATATTTTCATCAGTCCATTTTTCAGGGTCTGCATTATGTTTCATAGCAGCGTTTTCAGCCGGAAGTCCAAAACTGTCCCAGCCTATCGGGTGCAAAACATTAAACCCGTTTGCTTTTTTAAATCTTGCAATGACATCTGTAATTGTATAATTACGAACATGTCCCATGTGAAGTTTCCCTGAAGGGTATGGAAACATCGACAATGCGTAATATTTAGGCTTTCCGTTATCGTTTTCTGTTTTAAAAACTTTATTATCTTCCCAATATTTTTTCCATTTTTTTTCAATTTCCTGCGGATAATAACTTTGTTTCATGTTTTGTACTCCATTTACTCTCTTTTGCTCAATTATAGCATGAACAATTTTGAATTTTTTTGTAAAATATTAGCAAAAAAAATTTTTTTTGCGTTTTATACACATGTATGTTTATTTCAAAAATCAGAACAGGTCTCAACAATTTAACTCCGGGAATGACATTTAAAAAGTATGCAAAACAGGTTTTGTACCATGGCCAGGATTGCGGATATATTGAGATGGCAGGAAAAAGAAAATATGTTTTAACCCCCGCGCTTGAAAAATTGGAGCGTAAACTTGAACTGAATGACTTTGATCCAAATGTACCACGTTATATATCTTTAAAAGAGTTTGAACTATTTAAAAATCTGCTCAAACCTTTTATCAGAAATGAAAAAGGGCTCAAGAAACTCAAATTATCCGAGGCTGTGTTTTATAGTCCGAGTTCTGCTTCAACAGTAATATGGAATAAAAGAGCAGGGGACCCGATTGTTACGATAATTAAAAAATTAAAATCTCCTACGACAGATATTTTTTATAACGCATTTCCGTTTTTCAGAAAATGGCACAGAGTTTCACCATTTAATTACTGATAATTTTTTGTAACAATATGTGCCTTTATATTTGACATGATTTTTTCCTTATTTTACTATCATGAAACAAAGAGGAAATGGAGTGAATATCTTCAACTGCTGGCGCAGCCGTAAAAGTCGGAACACTCAAGGGATAATTATTTTTTCACGCACAGTTTGAGAAAATAATATGAAAGTCTTATGATGTGTCCTCTTTAAATTCAGAGAGGATTTTTTAATGTCAGTAGGAGCACCGCATATTCATAATCCGAAACTCGGCAGTTGTCCGCATGGACTTCCTGCAGGCGCATGTCCTATATGTAGTGGAATGGCAGGCGGTAATTCTACGACAAAAAGAGATACCCCTCGTAATGTCGGGGAAATGACTTATAACCAATGCGCCGCAATAGGTGCCATGCTAAGAGCGCAAAAAGCGGCAAGACAAAGAGCCGAAGCAAATCAGCAAAGTTTTATTCAATCTATGGTGCAATTTAATAAAAATCTTGAAAATGTTCATCAGAGAATTTTAGAATTTGCCTCAAATATTTCAAAAACAATGCCTGCAATAATTTCTGCTCCTGTGAATTTTGTTCTTACACAGGTTGTTGCAAGAATAGTTAATATAATGGCACAGATACCAAATGCTATGGCTAATTTCGCACAAAAATTTGTTGATATTGCGGATAAATTGGCGGCAGTTTACGGGGAAATGAAAGCAGCCGTTTCAAAATCATTATCAAATCTTATGGGCGGTATCAAGAAAAAACTCAAATCTATTTTCTTTGTTTTTGGTGCAGACGAAACTGATGATGAAGAAAAGAAAATTGACGAAACTCAAAAAGCGTTTAATCTCAAGACATTTTTGCATAGTCTTTCACGCAAATTTAAGCGTGAAGAAGAAAGGATAGCACATGAACATTAATCCTTTTGCAAACGAACAACTGATTCAGCACAGAAACATGACTCAATCCCAAAAACGCAACATCAATTCAACAAGAGAGGGGGTTGTAGTCAATAGTTTTGTCAAAGATAATGAAGTTTCATTGTCAAATCTGAAAGATACTTTTATAATTTCTGATGATGCATCCATGCCTGCTCAATTATATAAAGATAACCTGATTGTCGATAAAAAACTTTTGCCTTTAAGTACGGTTGCATTGGGAGTAATGGGTGCAATCGCAGGTCTTACGGGTTTTGTCAGATACAGTGCAAAAGCGTCAAAAAATCTTGCAAAAGAAAAATGGATTCCTGCGGTTACAAGAAATGTTAATTTGAGCAAGGAAACTTCTCAGGTTATCTATCAGATGGTACAAAGTCCGAACAGCAAAACATTTATAGCGGGTGCAGGGGTATTGACTCTGTCTGCAATGGCATTTATGGGCAAAACATTTTTTGACGGTTACAAAGATATTTGGGTAAAACGCAAAGAAGCAAATATTCAGAAAAATTTGCAGGAAAATTTGATTGCAGTTGAAACGCAGTCATTTTCAGGCAAAATGCAAATAATTCGTTCAATGCTTTCAAAATACACAAAAGAATTTGAGGGATTTTTAAACCCGCCTGAAGAAAAACCGGATACTCCGTTTGGTCGCAAGACTTTTGCACAGTTTGCGTTTAGTGCTAATGAGAATTTTGCCTCCTCACAGGGCGAAATGCCGATGGCAAAGGGGGTAAATAATTTCGGCAACATTTTATTAGGCATTGGTACTCTTGTCGGAATTGTCGGACTCGGATTTTTGTCACTCAAAAACCTTACAAAAAGTAAAATGCACTTGCAGGAAAGTCTTGAAAATACGAAAAAAGCAATTTCTCAGATAGTAAAAACTTCGACTAATGAAACAAAGTCTGCCGATGCGGAAAATCTTGAACACATGTTTGTTGAAATTGAAAATTCAAAAGGAATAAAAGAGTTTGTAAAAGAGCAGATTTTGGCATTAAATTGGACTGATAAAGAAAAAGCAGATTTTGAGAAAAAAGTTATTGAAAAAATAGAAACTTCAACTACAAAGGTTAATCCAAATATTGGTGGTGACGGAACTCCAAAACCTGCATTTAATTCATTTGTTGATGATTACAAAGCATTTTTCTACAATTGGCTTTTAGACACATCAAATCCACAGTTTGGTTTGTTGTTTGGCGGAATAACAGGCATAACAGCAATAGGCTATGGTGGTAAACTGTCAGGCGAAGCACTAAAAGAAGTTCAGGTCAAAAAAATCAATGCACAGACTGAACTTGATTTGCAAAAACGCCTTGTTTCAACCGAATTGAGAAACTTTAAAGCCAAAAAAGATTCTGCAATAAATCCGCTTGTTAAAGAATTTTATAAGCAGGTCGATAGCGGAAAGCGCACAAAAGATGAACTTAAAACAATGGCAGAAAATATTTTATTTGAAATTAAAAACGGACCGCCGTTTGTTTATTCGTAAAAATTATGATTCAATCTGTTACTCAATATAATATTAATCCATATCCGAGATATATTTGTGCCTCTGTTCAATTACCGACAAAAGACAGAAATTATTGTGTATTTGATAAAAACGAAGTAGATTATTTTGTAAAACAAAAAGAAAATGCCTTGCCTTATCTGACAGATATTTTGGAACATTCAAATAATGAAGCACAGGTTACTGAAACTCTTTATATTATGGACAGAATGATTGATAGCGGTACGAAAGGGATTGACAAACTCTATCCTGTTTTTTCAAGATTTAATCAAACTCAGTCGCCAAATATTCAGACATTTTTAGCGGGAATTTACCGTAAAATTCAGGTGCCTGATGCTTTTGGACCGTTATGTAAAATGCTTATTCAAAACTCAATGAAACCAAATAATCCTAATCAGACTTTTGACCCGAATGAAGAAATCGGCGGTGCAATTTTGAGTTATTTGTCCGACAGATGGAGAGGGTAACTTAAAAATATTTCCTGTTGAAATTTATTTTGAAATGTATTATCATAAATTTTATAAAAGGAGTTAAGAATGAAAAAGATATTTGTTTTACTGCTTGCAAGTATTTTTATCGCTAATTGCGCAGTCGCCCGTGATTATGCAAAATTGCAAATCAAAGAAATGCAGCATGCACAAAAGTATAATACAACTCAAAAGTTTTTCTCAAATCAAAATGCTATACAGAAAAATTTTAATTATTTTACTTCAAAACCTGAACAAAATATTTATATAAAAGACCCTAAAATATTTAAACTTTCGGACTATCAGGAGGTTGATGAAGCAAAATATCAGGAAAAATTAAAAGCAGATGATAAAATATATTCTCAATATAAAAAATCAATGTTTAAAGGTGAAATTTTTAGTTATGATGCTAAAGCAAACGGAGAAGATTACTACAAAGTTTACCGCATTGCAGAGCGAATAATAAGAGCAAATAAACTTGATTATATAAATTGGCGTATCGGTATATACAAAGATGCCGAAAATGTTAATGCTTATTCCTCAGGTCCGAATTATATAGCAATAAGTACATCTTTATATGATTCATTTAATAACAATGATGATGCATTGGCTTTAGTAATCGGCCATGAGATTGCTCATACAGTTTTGGGGCATAGTCAAAGAAAAATGGATATTGCAAGATTAATGATGAATTTGCAAAACCTATACAAAGCAGGTGATATTCACGCAAAAGCATTGTTTGCAATAAAATCTCAACAACTGCTGACAGATGGTAAAAACATGGAATATGCCGCAGATGTTGAGGGTGCAAAACTTGCAGTCAAAGCAGGCTACAGTTTAGATGAATCTTCTGACTTGCTTTCATTTTTAAATACAGATATTGTTATCCCCGGATACCTTAGCGACCATCCTGTCGGAAATAAGAGAATAGAAAATTTCTATGAAAACAGAAAATATTTTATTGAAGACCAATGGGCACAAATTGGGAAATATAATATTATGAACTCCGAAGTTATGCCCGTAAAATTGTCCTCCGACAGAAAATCTTTGACTATCGGTAAAACTCATGAAACACAGTCAAAAGAAAATTACTACAGTGTTGAATCAATGGAGGATGTTTATTTAAGATTTGCTTATAAGTCTTATGTAAATGGTGAGTTTAAAAAATCGGCTAAATACTTTAAGCAGTATTTTGAACTAAACAAAACCAATGCAATAGCATATTTGTACGCTTCGTATAATTCGGAAGCAATTTATAAGATATTACAAAGAGCCGGCGCATTGGAAAATGCAAAAGAATATATCGCAAATGCCTATAATCTAAATAAGAATAATCAATATATAAAAGAGCAATATGATAATATAAACAAAATTTCACCTTTAAGTAATGAAAAAAATAAAAAGGAAACAAAATCTAAAAAGAAAAAATAGTTTATAAAGTAAAATGCTTTTGGCTTTTAATACTAAAATTGTTTGATTAAATTATTAAGTTCATTTGCAATTTTGATATTCAACAATTGAATTTATAAAAGCATAAACAAAAGAGGTGCAAATAATTGCACCTCTTTTGTTAAACTGTATTTTAACGGATTAGTTTTTCTTACCGTATCTTTTGTTAAATCTTTCAACTCTACCTTCAGAGTCAAGAATTTTTTGTTGTCCTGTGTAGAACGGATGGCATTTGTTGCAAATTTCAACAGTGATGTTATCCTGAACTGAACCTGTTTCAATTTCGTTTCCGCATACACATTTGATAACTGTTTTTTTGTATTCCGGATGAATATCTGCTTTCATTTTTTACCTCTTTCCTTCAGGATTCCAAACCTGAATTTTTGTGTAATATTTCGACTGAGTACATTTTATAACGCTAAATTCATGAAATCAAGAGGGAATATAAGTGAATTGTGAGTTGTAAATGGTGAATAGTCGGTTTAAGTACTATCGCACAATTAACAATGGTTAATCCTGTAAAGAACTTTTCACTTTTCACATTTCACTATTCACCCACAATCACCATTTTTTAAAGATAAAAAATACGGCAAGAACAATTAGGGCAAAACCGACAAGGTAGTTCCATTTGAATTGTTCTTTGAGATAAAAAACTGAAAAGAAACTGAAAACTACAAGAGTTATAACTTCTTGAATGGTTTTTAGTTGAGCAGCGTTATAAGTTGAGTAACCGATGCGGTTAGCAGGGACTTGAAAACAGTATTCAAAAAACGCTATACCCCAACTAACCAAGACCACAGCCCACAAGGCAGAAGATTTGAATTTAAGATGTCCGTACCATGCAAAAGTCATAAAAATATTCGATATAAGTAATAAAAAAATCGGTGCAATTGCTCTAATCATTGCTATTCTCCTTAAAAGTTTTTCAATAAATATAATTATAGGTCAAACAAAGTCGCTTGACATGAAGTTTTTTTGGCTTATAATAGTAATTACGAAAGAAGTTGCCGGCATAGCTCAATTGGCAGAGCAACGGTTTTGTAAACCGTAGGTTGTAGGTTCGAGTCCCATTGCCGGCTAATCTTTTGAAGGGATACATATTAAGAATGTTTCTTTCAAAAGATACTCTGAACACAGGCCCTTGTGGCTCAGGGGTAGAGCACTCCCTTGGTAAGGGAGAGGTCACGAGTTCAAATCTCGTCAAGGGCAATTTTTAAGACCTAACGAGAGTGACAATTAAATATATGGGTAGGTGGCCGAGTGGTTAAAGGCGACAGACTGTAAATCTGTTCACGCGAGTGTACGGTGGTTCGAACCCACCCCTGCCCAAACTTTTTCAAAAAAAAACGACTTCTTAATGAAGTCTTTTTTTTTGATTTAAATTTTGTAAGGGGATTGGGCTTGAACCACTGTTTGTGGTTCGGAACGAGCGAGCCAAAGCCGGAACGGTTTTGCCTGTGGCACACTTGCCACAAAAGGCAAAACGTGGAGTGCTGTCGATGGCGAGCGAAGTGATATAAATTTGTGCGAAACAAAATTGTCATAACTCAAGACAACCCACCCCTGCCCAAACTTTTTCAAAAAAACGACTTCGCAAAGAAGTCGTTTTTTCAGAATTATTGTTTTTTGTGTTTTGGGTCATTCGAAAATTGCAAAATAGCATAAAAATATAGTTTACAGATTAATTGTAGTAATTTGAATTATTGTTTCTGTATCTGTTTCTGTTTCTGTTATTTTGTCTTTTGCGATTTCGGTTATTTCTGTTATCGTCATTGTATCTTCCATAATTACCGTTATTGTAATTATTATTTCTGTTTCCGTTAAAAATCTTGTTCAAGATACTGTTAGAACGTGATTGCGCAATATTATTTCCTGTATCATAGGCAATTGACGGTATTTGCATTAAAAATACAGATAAACCCAACATTAAAATTATTATTTTATACATATTAGTATCCTTTTTATCGAAATTTACACAAATTTTGGTTATTGATATTTATTGTAATTATCGGAATTTGGGTATGATAATTTGTCATTTATTGAAATCACTAAATATATAATGAAAAATACGAATACAAAACTGACAAGCCCTGCCCATAAAAATCCTAATCCTGCCCACCAGCCTTGATCAACCGTAACTTTAAATGTTGATATACATAAGCCTATCAGTGTTAAAATTGCCATAATATCCACAATAACGCCACCAAATTTAACAACAAAATTTTTCATAATAATTATCCTTCTTTTTGTAACCTATATTATTTTAAGGTCATATAAAAGTAATTAAATTAGTAAGTAAGGCAGATATAAATAAAAGAAGGATTACTTATAGTGAGTAGGTAAAATTTAAGGTTCCCCATTATGCTTAAAAGATATAACATATACCAAACAGCAAAGAGAATCCGACAAGCATCATTATAGGTGTATCCATCGAATGTGGTGCGAATGCTTCAGAAAAAACCATTACAGGCGGGAATAGGATTATCGCTGACCAAAATTCCTGCAAATTTGCAAATTGGTCTTTATACAAAATGATAAACAGTAATGCAAAAATATAAACGCAAAGACTTCCTGCATAAGAGCGTACATATCTTTGCTTAAGATTCCATGACGGTACTATATATTTTTTCTTGCCCAAATATACCCCGACAGGTTCTGCAAGACCGTCTCCTATTCCGACAGTCAGGACAACTATCGTTGCAAGTAGTGGTAATCCCAAATATGTTTCAAAAATTTGTTTAAATACGGTTATGATTAAAAGTCCCGGGAGCATATTACCCAATACAATCCATTTCAGGGTATTTGGTCTGTCTTCTACTCTGTCAAGCGAGTTGAATTGGAGCATTAAAAATTTTGATTTTTCTCTTAAAGGTTTAATTAAGATTAAAAACATAAATAAAACGGACAGAGATTCCCACAAGTGCGGTAATATCCCAAAAGGTTTGGTAGGAGGGCTTAAAAGAGGGACAAGATATGCGGCAAAATGCTGGATTTTTCTTGTGTAATTTACTTTAAACCATTTATTTTTTGGTGTTGTGATGTAGCCTTTTTCATCAATATTGCAGAAGTGTCGGCAAACAAGTCCGCCAACAAATGAACATAACATCATTATTGAAAGTTTTATAAGTGTTTTTGTAAAAAATATTTTTTCCGAAAACAGTGATGAGTCAAAAATGAAGGTTACTGCAAGCATTATAATAAACAGGACAATCCATAAAATAAGAAAGCCTAAGTCAAATGTTTTTGTCCATTTTTCGTCATAATTACCGGCATTATCCCCGGGCATCAGAACATTGTTTTGCATAATTATTCTTTTGTTTCTGTTGATTGTGTTTCTGTGGTTTGAGTTTCAGTATCTTCTGTTTTTATTATGATTTTTTCTGCTCCGTTGCGAATTTTTGTAGCAGACCAGTTTGTTGCTTTTTTAGCACCTTTTTTGGTTGCATGACCTGCTTTTTTTGCCCCTGATTTTACGGCTTCGCCTGTCTTTTTTGCTCCTTTTTTGAAGGCTTTTCCTGTTTTATCAGCAACTTCAACGCTCTTTTCTCCTACTGCATCAGCAAAATCTTGTGTTGAATCTTCAATTTTATCCAACAATGTCGGTTGATAAGTTTGACTGTTTACATAATAAACTGTGTCGGCAAAACATATTCCTGCCGGTAAAATTAATATTCCTGTTAAAACGGTTGCTAATAATTTTTTCATAATTTAAACCTTTCACAATAATTACTGCTTTTAAAAATATGCTATACATTTTTTTTAATTTTGTCAATAAAAAAAAAGAGGACAAAAAGTCCTCGTAAATTAAGAATAGCTGGAAGTATGAAAAAGATTAATTATATTTAATCGTATAATTAAAATTTGCCTATTACCGTATTTTCTATCTTTTATTAGCCATGTTTATGGTATTCTGTTGGGTATGGTTACGATTTTGACAAACCCGATAATAATTTCAGTTATATTGCTTTGTGTACTTTGTTTATTCAGGGTGAATGTTTTGCTGGCACTTTTGATTTCTGCATTAACAGGCGGATTAATAGGCGGAATGGGAATATCTGAAGTCATGAAAATTTTTGTCACAGGAATGGGCGATAATACTGAAACAGCATTGAGTTATATTTTACTTGGTGCATTTGCAGCATCAATGACTCATACGGGACTTGCGCCGATTTTGTCTTTAAAAATTTCTAATGCCATTAAATCAAAAAAATATATGTTGATTTTTATTCTGACAGGTATAGCAATACTTTCGCAGAATTTAATTCCTGTTCATATTGCATTTATACCGATACTTGTCCCTCCTTTGCTTGTCATAATGAACGAACTTCAAATTGACAGACGCGCTGTTGCATGCGGTTTGGCATTTGGTTTAAAAGCACCATATATAATGATTCCTGCCGGTTTTGGGTTAATTTTTCAGGGATTGATTGCTGATAATATGGTGCAAAATGGTGCTGAAGTTTTAAAAAATGATATATGGAAATCAAGTTGGGTATTGGGTTTAGGAATGTTTATCGGATTTTTAATTGCAATTTTTATAAGTTACAGAAAACCGAGAATTTATGAAAATTTGGAAGTCAAAGAACAAAAAGAACTATCTACAACTCTGCACAGAAGCCACTATATAACCTTAATTGCAGCGATTTTGACTCTTGTTGTTCAACTTTGGACAGGGTCTTTACCTTTGGGAGCGTTGGTCGGGTTATCCGTAATTTTTGGATTGAAAGCGATTGACCACAACAAAATGGACAAACTTATAAATGAGGGTGTCGGTTTGATGGGATATGTTGCGTTTGTAATGCTTGTGGCAGCGGGTTATGCCGGCGTAATGAAGGCAACAGGAGGAATAGATTCTCTTGTAAATGCGATTATACCGTTTATGATGTCAAGTAAACTTATTGCAACGGCATTGATGTTGTTTGTAGGTTTATTTATAACAATGGGAATAGGAACATCATTTGGTACAATACCAATTTTGGCAGTTTTGTTTGTACCGATATTTATAAAATTAGGGTTTAGTATTCCGTCAATGATTATTGTTCTTGCTGCTGCGGCTGCATTAGGTGATGCTGGTTCCCCTGCATCAGATACTACGCTTGGACCTACTGCAGGTCTGAATGCCGACGGGCAACACAATCATATTTGGGATACATGTATTCCGACATTTTTACATTATAACATTCCGCTAATTACCACGGCGCTAATTTCTGTTCTAATTTTTAAGTAATTTATTATTTAATTAAATTTTATTTTTTCTCTGCAATGGCATCACGAATTTTTACTGCCAAAGCGACAGAACCTGATGTTACAAGTGCGCCTGCAAGATATGTTGTCCATGCAAAGAAATTGTGTTTGTTTACCTGTTTTAAAAGTTTCGGGTCTAAAACTTTTTTAGCAATTTGCCCGCCTCTGATGCTTGCAAGTCCTTCTTCTGCAAGTGTTGGTATCAGAGCGGCAAAAGCCAGTTTCCCTGCATTATTTTTTATAAATGTTGTTGCTCTATCAATAATTCCGTTTGGTTCTTGTCCGTTTTTCTTTTTAGATTTAAATAACCCTACGGCAAGAATTAAAGGTACGAATAATCTTGTTATATGGCGACCTATTGCAAGTGCTTTTATGGCTTTTGAGCCTGTCGCATTCAACGCATGTCCCATTTCGTGGAATGATGCACCGCCAAGTTTGTCCGTGTTAATCATTATATCTTTTGTTATCGGGGAATAGAATGCATTTTCACCCTTTGCAACAACTTTTAATTTTGTTGAGAGTTTTTGAGCCTTATCAGATTTAATGATTTTGTCAGGAGTTCCGGATGTGCTTATCGGTTTACCTTTGCAAGCATTTTTAAATTCTTGCCATGCCTTTTTGTATTCTTTATTTTTAAGATATTGTGATAATTTTTGCGCAAATTCTTCTTGTTCTTTAGGATTTAGAGGTCTTGTATTCGGATTTCTTTTTATCTTGTTTAATTTTTGGAATAATTTTGAATTTTTGCCGATAATAAATGACTTTTTCTTTATAAGTTTTTCCATTTGTTCTACATTGTCAGATGTAACATTATGCAGATAGACTTTCTTTGCTTTTAGTCCTGACTGAACATATCCGTCGTAGGTTGCTTTTTTTAAGGCATCCCTATTTAGCGGAATTGCAGAAAAAGATCTCATATTATTCATAACAGTCTGCGCATAAGGTTTTCTGATTTTTGCACCTAATTTTGTTGCTCCTTTGTAGGATAAATAGCCTGCGCCTGCGCCTAATGTGTAATCTGCGTAATCCGTATTAGTATTGTTAATCATGTTCTACCTGCAATTTGTAATTCTAACCTTATACATTAATAAAAACATACACAGAAAAAAAATTGCTAATTTATTAAATATTTTTATATATTCATAGAGTTTGTGATAACATAATTGTATTATTTGGAATTAATATTATAGAGGATAGAAATGAAAAAGATATTTTTCGCTTTGGTTTTGAGTACATTATTATCTGTTCCTGCATTTTCATATACAAGATATGAGGTGCCGGAAGGTTCCGTGCATTATGCTTTTGATATTTATGATGCAGGAGAATATTTTAATTATGATAATAAAGCGGTTACTTCTACATATAATCTTACAAACAATCAAATGAGTGCTCTTTTTGATGCGGCAAAAAAGTGGACAGAATATATCAATTTTACTCCGAATAATTTACCGATTTACAGAATATATTCTTCAAACGAACTTAACGCATTTGCATCAAGCGACTATTATGAAGTCACTAATTCAAATTACATGTATACATTAATAAATTCAATGATGACTAATAAGCAGATAATTCCTGATGAAGATGAACCTTTGCCGGAATTCCACGGGTTAATTGAAGTTGGTCTTGGTTTAATTGAATCAGAACCTAAATGGAGCAATTATGATGGTTCTTCGGCTATTTTTAAGGAGCACTTGCCTGATATATATTCAACTATGATTCATGAAATGTATCATTCAATTGGTCTTGCAAGCGGTACATCTCAATACAGAGTAAAACAAGATGATTTTAGTTATTATTTTTCAAGAAATGTAAATTCTCCTATTTCAATTTGGGACAGTTATTTGAGGATATATAAGGGAAATGTTTCTTCTGCATCATATTATAATCCTTCACTTGAAATTGCTGCTGCTCGGGGTATGTCCCTAAAAATTGATAATATGGATGAAGGCGGAATTTTTGATATTTTGCATTATGCTCCGTATTTTGCGGGAAAAGAAACTTTGAAAGTTCTTACAGGATTAAATAATGTTTCTGTTGAAGATATGGAAGCATATATAATGTATAAAGGCGGATTGAAAAATTATTCTAATTATTATGATGCTTTGGCAAAGCGTCCTTTGGTTTTGGGGCTGCCGGTCAATGTAATAGAAGATTCCAGACCGGAATTATCTCATATTGAACTTAAAAACAGTTTTATGTCACACCAAAATTATCAGAACTGGGCAATACTTATGGAAGCCGAATTGGCTGTATTAAAAGACCTTGGTTATGATGTTGATATGAGAAAATATTTTGGTCAATCTTATTATCTTGATAATATGTCAGAGGTTTTTACAAGAGGTTATGGTGGTGTTTGGGATGAAACATCAGGCATGTATTCAGGCAGAAGTACGACAGAAAATGGTATAGGTCTGCATATTTACGGTGATAATAACAATATTACTCAGGTTTCGGATATATTATCTGACGGTAAATATACAATCGGGGCAAGAATTGATGGTGTAAATAACTCATATACTCTTAATACCGGAAATAAAATTGATACTGCAAGTGCAGGAAGTATCGGTATTGCAACTATGTGGGGTAAGAATCATACAATTACATTAAATTCGGGTTCAGAAGTAACCGCAAAGGGTGATGGCGGTGTGGCTGCCGAATTTGATTTCGGTAAAAATGTAATGGGTGAATTATATTCCGGTAGAGGTTCATATTCTGAATTTGACGGAAAGAAGAACCCCATTGCCGAAGATGCATTACAGGGTCCTTTGGTGGAAAATTTTAATGTATCAGGCAAACTTGAAGGTCAAAAAGCATCAATTTATATTTCCGAAAATGCACATGTAAAAAATATCAATATAGAAAACGGTTCAAGTGTAAAAGGCGATATTATTTCTGAATGGAACTCAGTTCAGTCCGGAGCAGGTATGTATGTTCAGGATAGTGAAGGTCAACCTGTGACCGGTGAAGATGTAAGTAAAATTTACTTTACAAATTTGAATTTTGGAAATGGAACAGATTCTTACTATGGTAGTTTTTCGGATAACATAACCGGAGAAAATGCCATATTTAATACCTTAAAAATGAATGTCAACGGAACTCTGAATTTTGGGAATTCAAACGAATCTAAAACTATTGATGTGTATAATATAACAAATAACGGAGTTCTTAATATTACAGGTAACACATCAATAAAAACTCAAAATACTGAAGAAAGTATTACAGGAAGCGGTGCAATTAATGTTTCTGACGGTAAAATATTAGAAACTTTCAATGTATCAAATATTAATAACGAATTGCGTCTTAATGCAGGTGAACTTGATACAAGTAATCAGACAAAAGAAAATATAAAAATTAATAAGTTAGTTACATCAGACGGTTCAAAACTTGATGTTGATTTGGGGGACACATTCAATATAACTGATACTTCAGGAAGTACAGGAACGACAGTAATTTCAAGAGTTTATGCTGATAAAGGTGAAGTTTCTCAACTCAAAGCAAAAGGAACGGATTATGAAAAACCTCTGTTTACAAATGCTTTGGTTGATTTAGGAACCTCCTCAACAAATGTTTATTATGACGGGAAAAAATATACCCTCTCACAAGACAGTTCAAAACAAAATCTTGTAGTGAGTTCTGTTTCAGCATCAAACGGTGTTGGTGATGCCGCGCAGGATGCCAAAACATCTAATTATATTGTTGCTGAAGGTGAAATTCAAAATGCAGATGGCGGAACAGTTACGGGGAAAACTTTTGAAGTCAGTGGTGACAGCCTGAATTTTGATGGGCATAAGGGGCTTATTATTGACGGGACTACAAATCCGCAAGGTACGACAATAAAAACTAATACTTTTTATGCTTCAGAAGGCGAGGAAAATAAAGGAACCTATACTGTTCAAAATGGTGGTATGTTAAATATTGTATCAGGTTCGGAGAATCCTCAGGTTGCAATTGTAAGCAGTAATAACGCTATATATTTAGACGATAGTTCAAATGTTCTTTTAATGTCAGATAAAGGTTCTGAAATTGTTGTTGCAGGTAAAATTACAGGCGAAAGTAATGAAAATTCAAAAGTTGTTGCTTATGGGGATAATATTATTCTCAATAAGACTGATAATGTAGCATTATATAGCAAAGCAAACAATCTTGAATTAAACGGGCAACTTTCAAATACCACCATCAATGCAGCAGGTGGAGAAATTAATGTTAATAAGGATTCTTTATTGGCGGGCGGAACAAATTTTCTTATTTTAAACGGAGCAAATATTAATCTGCAAAATGATAAAGCAACTCCTGTCGATTTGTCAAAATTATATCTTAATGAGGACACCAATTTGGCAATTGATGTGGATATAAAAAACGGTAAAGCAGATACTTTTGTTTTTGAAAATGAAGACGATGCCATTACTAATTACGGAACGATTAATATTGACAATGTAAATCTTATTAATACCAATGAACGTACTATTTTAACAAAAGATAATTATGAAGTACCAATTATCAGTCCGGAATTTAAAAATACGGAATTAAAAAGGTCGGTAGTTTTCGGATTGAAACCTCAGTCTTTAACAACTCCGATTTATAAATATAATACGAATTTCGGAGTGACGGAAGACGGAACTGTCGTATTCGGGCTTGCAAGAGCAGGGAGTGGTTATGACAGTTTCAACCCTGCGGTTACGGTAAGTCCTGTTGCTGCACAGTTGGGCGGATACTTATCTCAATTGAATTCTTATGACGAAGCATTCAGAAATTTGGATATGAAAATGCTTATGACTCGTGAAGAACGACAGGCTTACAAAATGGCAAATCGTTATGCTTCAGAAGTTCAACCTAAAGTATTCAGTCCGACATATTTGCCTGAAAAAGACAGTGCGGGATGGTTCAGACCTTATGCAAGTTTTGAAAAAGTAAATCTCAATGGCGGTCCAAATGCCGAAAATATAATGTATGGTTCATACTTTGGCGGTGATTCTAAAATGTATGAAACTAAGAACGGCTGGGATTATCAATATTCTGTTTATATCGGGTACAATGGTTCTCACCAAAATTATCAGGGTAATTCAATATACCAAAACGGCGGTAATTTAGGTGCAACAGGAATATGGTATAAAGGTGATTTCTTTACTGCATTAACTGCAAATGTCGGAGCAAGCGTAGCAGATGCATCTACAATGTATGGCAGTGAAGATTTTCCAATGTTAATGACAGGTGTAGCAAGTAAGACGGGATATAATTGGGAACTTGCAAAGGGTAAATTCATAATTCAGCCAAGTTGGTTAATGAGTTATACATTTGTAAATACTTTTGATTATACAAATTCTGCGGGAGTAAGAATTAAATCTGATCCGTTGCATGCAATAAATATGGCACCGGGCTTGAAATTTATCGGGAATTTAAAACATGGTTGGCAGCCTTATGTGGGAGTACAGATGGTATGGAACATAATGGATGACACACATTTCAAGGCACAAAATGTTTCATTACCGAATATGAGTGTAAAACCGTACATTCAGTATGGTGTCGGATTACAAAAACGCTGGGGTGAAAGATTTACGGGCTTTGCTCAGGCAATGCTTCGCAACGGCGGAAGAAATGGTATTGCTTTATCTGCCGGCTTTAGATGGGCAATAGGTAAAGATCCCTCTGCTAAAAAAAACGGTAAATAAAACCATATCAAATACAAAAACAATAATAAAAACAAACTGCCAATTTGGCAGTCTGTTTTTTTATAAATATATTACCTTACTTAGTTAACCTGCATTTCTTTTTCAAAACCGAACAAAGAACTTACTGATTCATCATCATGGATTCTTGCTATTGCCTGAGCAAGTAACGGTGCAACAGAAAGTTGCTTAATATTAGACGGCATTTTGCTCATATCAAGCGGAATAGTATTTGTTACAATACATTCGGTTATAGGTGCTGAACCTAATCTCTCAACCGCAGGACCTGAGAAAACAGGGTGAGTTGCACCGACATAGATTTCTTTTGCCCCTCTTGATTTCAATAATTTTGCCGCTTCACAGATTGTTCCTGCCGTATCAATAATATCGTCAAACATTAAACAAACCTTACCTTCAATATCACCTATAACATTTGTGGCTATTGCTTCATTGTGTTTGTCACGGCGTTTGTCAATAATTGCGATAGGGCAATCAAGTTTTTTTGCAAAATATCTTGTTCTGTTGGCTCCGCCCATATCAGGGGAAACGGCAACCATTTCTTCAGGATTAATATTCAAACTTTTTATATAATTTGTTATTATCGGCGCAGCAAAAATGTGGTCAACTAAAATATTGAAAAATCCCTGAATTTGACCTGTGTGCAAATCCATTGCAAGAACTCTGTCTGCTCCTGCTGTTGTAAGCAAATCTGCAACAAGTTTTGCTGTAATGGCTTCTCTGCCTGAAGTTTTTCTGTCCTGTCTTGCATAACCGTAGTATGGAATAACTGCAGTAATTGATTTTGCACTTGCACGTTTGAATGCGTCAATAATAATCAATAATTCCATAAGATTTTCATTAACGGGATTACATATCGGCTGAATGATAAAAACATCATCTCCTCTGACACTTTCTTTGACCTGAACATAAATTTCCCCGTCAGAAAAATTTTTTACAACCATAGGTCCGATACTTGTTCCGAGTTCGTTTGCAATTTCTTGTGCTAATGCAGGATTTGAACGTCCCGCAAAGAGTTTAATGTCATGATTAGGACTGATAGCCCTTTCTAATTCAGGATAAGTTTTTTCTTCAATAGCAGCCATTTATATTTAATTCCTTTCCATACTCACACCAGCATGATGTATTATAAATTTTACAGGCATGAACTTCAAGTTTGTTTTAAGTTTTGTAATATCAAAAAGTTCGTAAATTTAATTTTTTGCTATATTTATATCCATTAAATTAATGATGTGAAATTATTGATTTTAGCCTAAAATAGTGTAAAATGAAAAAACTATTAACATTATAAACAGGGGAATTTCATGTTACAGGAAGCAACAAAAGCACTAAATTCAGCATTTAATAACAGTTTTATCAAGAAAATCAGCCAATATCTGCATGACTGTGTGCGTGAGGAGGTTAAAAGTTCAACTTTTCGAAATCTAAAAGGTGATAAAGATAATAAATGGATTTTCTTAAAAGAAAAAGAAACTTTGCTGACAGACGGTCTTGAATATTTAAAACTCGACGGTGCAAACCCGAATTTGACCGAACTTATGATTCAGAGTGAAAACAATTCAAGAGATAAATATTTAATTTACGGTTATATGTTTTTAGTCGGCAGAAACGGAAAATCCAAGCGCCGTAATGAGTTTTTGACCCCGCTTTTGTATGTTCCGTGCAAGTTGGAGCGAAACGGTGTAAATATAAACTGTATTCGTCAGGAAGATATTTTGTCTTTAAATACCGGTGCATTGGCATCTTTGATGAAAAAAAGTGATGATGACGATGAAGTGGATTCTTTTTTGGAAGGTATTTTGGATGTTGTGCCTGATTTACCTATTACAAAAGAAAAAATGGATATTTTCTTAACTACACTAAAATCACTTATTCCTGATGTTGAGATT
Source organism: uncultured bacterium (assembly GCA_902774905.1). Classification (GTDB taxonomy): domain Bacteria; phylum Cyanobacteriota; class Vampirovibrionia; order Gastranaerophilales; family Gastranaerophilaceae; genus Zag111. The sequence goes on along the minus strand of CACYKF010000004.1, from coordinate 39,752 downwards.
GCTCTTGATAACAGTGAAGATGCAGATGAAGATAATGTTTCAAGAGATGAAACGCCAGATTATTCAAATATGGAAATAAACGGTGATAATTTAGACGAAATCATTGAAGATGATATTCAGCAGCAGAAACAAAAATATGAGGGTGACCTCAAAAAACTCTGTGTAACCTATCAAAGTGCAATTATTTTGACAAAACGCCCGACAGTTACGGCAGGTGTTTTGCACGAACTTTTGCAAATCGCAGAAAAACCAAGCGGAGTTTATCGTGAAACAACTTTGTCAGTCATTAATGATGAATATAATCAGGCGGTTGAAAGAAACACGGTAAAAGACGACAATACTCCTTTCTATCCGATTACTCCTTTGTCTTTGAGTGATTCGCAGGAAAGAGTAATCAAAAATATTGAAAACAATAAATTTATTGCGGTACAAGGACCTCCGGGAACAGGAAAATCTCAGACTATTGTAAACCTTGCCGCACACCTGATAGCAAACGGGAAAACAGTTTTGATTGCGTCCCGTATGGATAAGGCTGTTGATGTTGTTGCTGATCGTTTAAACAGTCTTGGTGCTCCATATCTTGCATTGAGAGCAGGCAGATTAAATTACCAAAGACAATTAAGTAATCAACTTAAAGATTTGACCAATAATAAAATTAATCTTGATGATGATGTTGAAGATTATATTTTTGCAGATGTAGATGATATGAAAAAACATCTCGATATTATTCGTGAAACCGAACAAAAATGCGAAAATATCATAAAACTTGAGAAAAAATGGCACGATTTGAGAGATGAAATTAAAGAAAACTCTATGACCGTCGGCGATATGCAATATATCAGGCGACCGCTTAAAAAATCCGAAATTGATAATATCAATGATGTTATTAAAACTTTGACGGAAAATATGGAAAAAGCAGGATTTTTTGCGGGTTTAAAAAATATGTCAAGTTTAAGACAACTCAAAAAAATTCTTGATTTAAAAGATTTTGAAGTTGAGAGTGAGAATTTAGACCGCCTGAAAGTCGAACTTGATTTTATTACTCAAAAATGGCAATTAAGAAAGATTGAAGCGGATATTCAAAAAATCGGTAATCTTCATGTTATGATGGAACAAATTCGTCAACTCAAAAGAAAACAAAAATCTTTGGCAATAAATATCCTCAAAAGTTCTCGTCGTGAAGCGTTGAAATCTCTTTTGCGTGATGCAAAAAAAGTTCGCAGAATAAAAATTCATGCAAAATCTCTTGTAAGTAACAGAAGAAAAAATTCTGAAAATATACTTGAAACAGAAGATTTCAAGCCGTTATTAGAGGCGTTTCCGTGCTGGTGTGTTACTACTTATGCGGTATCTGACAGTTTGCCTTTAAAACCCGGAATGTTTGATGTTGCAATTATTGATGAGGCTTCGCAGTGCGATATTGCAAGTTGTTTCCCTATTATGTATCGTGCAAAAAAATCGGTTATAGTTGGTGATGATAAACAATTACCGCACCTGTCTTTCCTTGAAAAAGCCAAAGAACAGTCGTTTTTAAGCCAATACGGTATCCCTGATAAATATCAATTGATGTGGAGATTCAGAACAAACTCTATGTTTGATTTGGCGGATTATTATTCAATGAATTCTGTCATGCTTGATGAGCATTTCAGAAGCCTTCCGCCTGTAATCAATTTTTCTAACCGTGAATTCTATTCAGACAGAATAAGAGTTATGCGCAAGGACAAACTTGATGAAAAAGTTTTGGATTTGATCAAAGTTCAAGACGGAAAAGTTGATTCTGATGCAACAAGAAACCTGCCTGAAGTCGAAGAACTTGTCAAAGTTTTGCATGAAATTATTGTGGATGACGAAAAAAATAACCCTGATAATCCGACAACAATCGGGATAATTTCACCTTTCAGAGCGCAGGTTGAGCAACTGAAAATTTCTGTCCCGAAAGTTTTGTCTGATTACATGATTAAAAAACATCAGATTGAGATTGGTACAGCACATACTTTTCAGGGTGATGAAAGAGATATAATGCTTATTTCATGGGGCTTTGCAAACAATTCTCATCCGCAGAGCATTACATTTATCCAGAAACCGAATTTGTTTAATGTTGCGATTACAAGAGCGAAAAACAAATGTATAAACTTTGTTTCACACGATATTGAAACAATGTCAGAAGGGCATTTTAGAAATTATATTTCATATATCAAAGAGTATTTGGAACGCAAACGCGCGCTTGCAAATGACGAAATAGATGCAAATATTTATAAAAACTCATTTGAGCGTGAAGTTGCCGATGAAATTCGTAAACTTGACCATCATGTACTTGCAGGGGTTGATATTGCAGGTTTGAGTGCGGATTTGGTTGTGGATGACAAGTTTATACTTGAAATCGACGGTGTTGAAGACAAGCAAAAATCTAATATTTCAAATATGAAAAAGCAATCTATACTTGAGCGAAGCGGATATAAAGTTAAACGCATAACCTTTAGAGAATGGCAATATTCGCCAAAGGCTTGTCTTGACAGAGTTTTAACACTTGAATAACTCAAAGGAAATAAGTTCGTTCAGATATATAATCTCTGTTCTCTATTAAAGGAATATGTTTTGTTATTGCTGTACATGTCAAGCAATTATTTACATAAAAAATATTATGAGAATATCTCGCTAAGATATTCTTAATATGTTCACTTTTCTTTTTGATTGCGACGCAAAAAGAAAAGTGAACCGAAAAGAAAAA
>CACYKF010000004.1:0-36992 GCA_902774905.1 uncultured bacterium | reverse complement strand
TGAGGGTTATTATACGACCTTTACGAAGTGAGCAATCATTGTTTGCGACACGACAATCGTAAGTTGGGGTTTCTACCCCAACATTTACTTTGTTGGGCTTGAAAGCCCAACTTACTTATTTATCACGCCTGAATGTGGAGCAAGTACAAATGATTAGCGAACGAAGTGCAGGTCGGGGAGTTTCTGCTTGGTTGCTCGCCATCGACAGCTCTGCGCATTTTGCTTTTTGTGGCTTTTGCCACAAGCAAAATGGCTTCGGCTTTGGCTCGCAATCCACTTTGAGGCACTTTTGCCACCAAAAGTGCTCCTGTTCGAAGAACCCTGCGGAGCAATATATTTATTATATTTATATACCGATAATATTTTTTATGTACAAAACATGTAACTCATTACTTGACATGTACAGCAATGACAGACATATTTACTGTAACATTGTATATAGTTACCAAAATATATTATCTACTGATAAATATAACTTAGGCGGTTTTTCTTTGTTTTTGCGGTACACCGACAGTTGCAATAAGTGTTTCAATTACGCGGGGCATCTGACAGATAAACGAATAATGTCCCTGTGAAAGCGAACATTTTTTGCAGTCACAATTAATTTCATAACATTCAAGCGCCTGCTGAGTCCAATTTTGAGTAATAGAATCAGAAATTTCTTCGTTTGCAGGCGAATAAAATTCATCCTCCAAGTCTAAATCAAGCCATTGTTCCATAAGATGCCCCTTGTAATTCCTGCCCCAATATAATTATTTACGATATGAACAAGGTTTTTATCCTATATTTGTATGAGATTTATCTCAAAGCGTTCCAAAAATATCTCTTAACCTTATCAACAAAGGTTGCAGGGAAGATTTCATGCGGTTCGATAACCGAAATATCGTAATCTTCAGGCTGAGTTGCTCTTTGGTATTTCAAATCCGTTTTACCAAAAAGCATTACATAGCCGACTTTGTAGCCGTCAGGAATTTCCAAATACTGACACAAATCAGGAATTAATTTCAGTGCAATTTCCGCAAATCCGCACCACAATGTCCCTACCCCTAAACTTTGAGCATAGAGTTCAAAGTAACTTAATAAAATTATCGGGTCAACAGGTGCGCACGGTGCAGTTACAGGTACAGACACAACCAACATGTGCGGTGCGCCTCTGAAAATTACATCTTTGCCGTCTATAAATTGTTGTTTGAATTTTTCAAATTTCTTTGAAACAGGAAGCCATTTGTTTGATAAAAGTGCTTTTTTGATAGTATTATTAGTTCTGTTTCTAAATCTGTTCATAACTTCAATATCATCAATGAGTGCGATATGGAGTTTATGGTTATTACAGCCTGTCGGAGAATATTTGAGCATATCTTTGAGTTTTTGCATAGTCGCTTTGTCAAGATTTTCCTGTTTGTAACTTCTTATACTTTTTCTGTGTTGAATAAGGTTTAAAACCTGTTCATCAGTCGGTAAATTGGTATCACAAATATCTGAATCTTCAGGCTTTTTGTCGCATATTGAAATTGCACCGACAGGACAAATTGCAAAACAATGCTGGCATTTCATACAATATTGTTCATTCCCCGATTTTACAAGCGGAAATCCTTCTCTATCAAATTCAATAATTCCTGTTGCGCAGTCATCAGAACATTTACCGCAATGAATACATTTTTCCCTGTCCACAACAAAATTCAATTCTGACATAATTTACTCCTCTATTTTAAACACAAAACCGCAAGACTTGCGCAGAAGCATAAAATCTGGATAAGTGTGTATATTTTTAATGTTTCATATTTTACAAGTTTTCCGATTATAAATGGCGAAATTACACACAAAATCAAAAATATTGACCAAAAATTACGATTAACTATAATATCTGAAATAACATAAATACTCAATGCAAGCATATATGGAATCATTCCGCCTGCAATTACATATCCGTAAACGGCTTTATTTTTCGGATTTTCAAATTTGTGGAATAATCCGGCACATAGTACAAGTATTGCAACTATGTTCAAAATTATAGTTATAAGCGTAATTATATTCATACTGTTTGTAGTTCTCTCTGTTGTGTTTTTTGCGGTGCAAGTTCGTCTAAAAATTCTTTTACTGTGTTCATTACAAGTTCTTTTTCGTTATCATAAAGCACCATGTGATAACTGTCATTGAGTTCAACATATTTTTTAATCTCTGATGAAACTCCGTCTAAAACAACTTTTGCCCCTTTTGTGCTTGAAAGATTATCATATTTTGAATGAATACACAAAATCGGACAAGTAACATTTTTAAGATTTTTTCTGACATTTTTTGATAATTTTAAAAGTCCGTCAACACAATTCAGCGGATAATTGTCCATGCTTATATTTGCTTTTGCGGTGATTTTTGCAAGACTTTTTCTTGTACGCTCGTTTTTAACCCCAAAACAATCATCTTCAGGAAAAGTGTAATAAAATCTTATTATTGTACTCAATGCGAACGGCAAAAGTGATATTGTCCAAGGAATACAAAAACCGTCTAAAAACAAAGTCGTAGAAAGTGCAATAATACCTGTCAAATCTTTATTATGTTCACCCAAATATACTGCCATTGCAGCACCCAAACACAAACCCGAAACAAAAAACTGATTATAATTTTTTCTCAAATTTGTGTATTTATCTTGAGCGAATTCGCACCAATCCTGCCATGTAACCGTTTCAATTTCGCTTATTCTGTCGCCATGCCCCGGAAATGAATAGCAAAAAACATCATACCCGTTTTTGAACAAAAAATCACCGTATTTTTTCATCTCAAACGGACTGCCTGTCAAACCGTGAAACAACAGTACGGCTTTATCTGTTTCAGAGTCGTTATGTATAAGTTCAAAATCTATACTTTCGGGCACTTATGACAACCTCGTAAATAATTGGTCTATAAGTTCAATAGCCATATCAATTTCTTCATAAGAAATAGTAACGGCAGGAACAAGAGTAATCGAGTTGTTGTAGTGGCTTCCTTTGTTAAGGATAATACCGCATTTTCTTCCTCTGTATGTCAAATCCCCTTTAAGACCTTCTGCCAAAATGTCATGGCAAAGTTTTGAGTCAGGTGTGTAGCCGTCTTCTGTTACACATTCAATTCTCAAAGCAAGACCCAAACCGTCAACTGTACCGATTCTTTTGTGTTTTCTTTCCAATGATTTCAAACCGTCAAGGAAGTATTTACCTTTGTTTGCAACCTGAGTTTCAAAATCTTCTTCTTCAAAGGTTTTCATAACTTCATATCCTGCTCTCATACCGACAGGGTTGTTGCAGAATGTTGAGTGAGTTCTGCCGTTTGGCCATACTTCAGGGTTAATAATTTCTTCTCTTGCCCACATACCTGCAAGCGGATTTAAACCGTTAGTAAGTGATTTACCAAATGTAATTACATCAGGTTTAACATCAAAATGTTCAATAGACCAAAGTTTTCCTGTTCTGTAGAAGCCCATTTGAATTTCGTCTGCTACAAAAAGTACACCGAAATCGTCTAAAACTTTTTTGAGTTCTTTAAAGTATCCTTTTGGCGGAACAATATAACCGCCTGAACCCTGAACAGGTTCAACAAAGAATGCACCAAAAGCACAATCTTTTGAAGAATGGTCATATAAACCTGCGCAATTATCTTCAAATTCGCGTCTTAACTGTTGTACACAGTAATAATTGCATGAATCACATTTTTTGCCGTAAGGACATCTGAAACAGTACGGATAAGGTACAAAATGTGCCTCGTCACCAAAATGACCAAATGGTTTTCTGTATCTGTAACCTGCAGTTAAGCAACTTGCGCCCAATGTTCTGCCGTGAAATCCGCCAAAGAATGAAAATACTCTGTTTTTGTGAGTGTAGTTTCTGACCAATTTCAAAGCATCTTCAGTTGCCTGTGAACCGCCTACATTGTATTGTACACGACCTTTATATCCGAATCTTTCAATATTTGCTTTTGCAATTTTTTCTGATAATAAAACTTTGTAATCATATAAAAAGTGAGATGAAATTTGAGGTAATGTATCTATCTGATCAACAACGGCATCTCTTATGCGTTGATTCTTGTACCCCAAATTACAAGACGCAAACCACATTTCCAAATCTAAATATGGAGTGTCTTCAGAGTCATACATATAGACTCCGTTACAGTCCTTAAATACTTTCGGAATCGGGTCTGCATAAACTTTATCACCGTGAGAACAGTATTCTTTACCTATTTCACGCAATTCATCATCAGTATAATTGATGTTTTCTGCTGATTTAACCCCATTTACATTTTCAATATTTGTTTTAATTTCTAATACACTCATATTTTCCATCCCTATTCAAATAGTGTCATTTATACATTTCCATTTTTTATTTTACTACTAAAAAATCAAAAAAAAAATTTTTTGCTAATTAATATTACAAATGCGTAAAAAAATAAGTGAATATATAAAAGTTGTCTTGTTAAATATCAAATATTAAGAAATATAAAGTCAAATTTAAAATGGCTCAAACCCTGTTATAATCTGCTATATGATATGATATGATATGATATGATATGATGTGGTGGGGCGGGGCAATCCTTTCGGGTTAAAAGTTTTTATAAATGTTCAGGGGAAAACAAAAACTCACCTCTCGCCCACAGTATTTTGGGGTGGGAGAGGGAGTAGCCGTTAACGAGGGCTTACGACCGAGTGATACGGATACGGGTGAGGGAATAAAATTGTAAGTTGGGGTTTCTACCCCAACATTTTATATTGTTGGGCTGAAAGCCCAACTTACATATTATTCTGAACTGCTTGTCATGCTGAACTCGTTTCAGCATCTCCCTGTTAATCAAAAAGAGCGTTCAGTAGGAGATTCCGAAATAAATTCGGAATGACAAAACGGATAAAATTGTGTAAATAAGTAAGTTGGGGTTTTTATCCCAACATCGGATTGTTGGGCTGAAAGCCCAACTTACATATTAGTTTATATTATATTTTAACCCTCACCCGAATTTCTAAAGGCTTTTAAGATTTTGAAACACTCTGTTAAAATTACCATAAAATATGATTGGGGTGAGACCCTGAAACAGTCTGGGCGCTTTGCGCCTGCGCATACAGGGTCACACGACTCGTTCCTCGTCGGTTCCCTTTGTAAAGTTCAGGGTGACAGTATAACTATCAGTTCATTAATGACAAAAGCCTCTTTTTTAGAATAAGTAAGTTAGAGTCCCTACCCCAACGCTTGCTTGTTAGGTGCAAAGACAACTTACTTATTATTGCATTTCATAGAATACTGTAAAAGATTCAGTGGTAGAAAGTTTTGCTCTCCCGCCGTGTATCGGTACAAATACAAACCCTGCAACATAAAAAGTAATATTGCCCGCCTGATATAACGGATAAACCCAAATTGAACGATTTGCTCCAGTTTTTGAAACATGACCGTGAAGATTTATTTCTTTACCCTCATCATCAATATAAAAATTATCAATTTTTAAACACTCCGGAACTCCCATTTTATCGGAGGCCGAAATCAATTCAACTCGACCAAAAACAGTTGTTCCTTTTTCAAATTTTTTACCTAAAATTTCAAAATCCTGTGTAGCAATGAATGGGATAACAGAACCCTCAATAAGTTCTTTTGTTGATTTTATCTGTTTTGCAAGTTGTATATGAACCGGAATTCTCTGTTTTGTAAAATCATATTTTGTTTTCGGTTTTATCTGACGGACTTTTGACAAATCAATCTGTTTTTCAAGGAAATAATCATCAAAATATTCTTTTTTGGGCAAAGCATAATTTGATGCATTTGCAACAAAATCTTCGTCAATGAGTTCATCTTCAATCGGGACATAATGATATTCCCCTCTTTCATATATTCCGAGTCTGAATATGGAATTGCTTCCGCCTGCGTACATATTAGGGTCTAAAAGTTCATCTCTGATAGGCTCTGAATTTTGTGCAAATGCAGGAGTGCAAAATATTATTAATGCTATGGTCAAAAATAATTTTTTCATATTAGTATTTGTAATTTATTTTTCTTGTAGATCCTGATTTTACTTTTTCTAATAATAACATGCGGTTTTTTCTTGATGTAAGTAAAAAGTTCTGGTAATAAATATTATCTTTGTACTCGTTTTCAACAAGAATTGACGGATATTTTGTATAAATATATTCATAAATAAGCATCATACGGCGTGATGCAAGTGTATGGTTTGAAAATGCGTCAAATCTGTATTGTTTTCCGATTTTATTGAAAATAGTAATCAATGCAAGCGGATTATATCCTGCATTAACCATTAAATCTACTGCCGACTTGTCTGCTTTGAGGTCATATTTATTCGGAGCAACCCAATAATTTAAGATTGAAACATAACCTCTTAAAGCCCCTTCATAAGTATCAACACCGTGCGCAATTGAGTGGCTTAAAATTGCAGCAAGTTCATTATCATCATCAATGTATGGCAAGACTGTCGGTTTTACCCAAACTATTCTGTTGACAGAACTTACATCTGTCCAGATATCTCTTGTGTAAACTCTGTTTATTGCCATGAATATAAGTCTTTTTTCTATACGATTTGAATTTAAAATCTTAAATCCGACTTCATTCATTCGGGTCTGAAGTTCGTCTGTTGTTTTTACATCCCATGCATAAGACGGTTTTGCAACTGATACCACCATCATTAAAACAAGTCCTATAATAAATAATATTTTTTTCATTTTATACCCCTTTTTCCAACTTTTCTATAATACTACTAAAAGTTTCAAAATAGTGATGTTTTATTACATTTTTTTCACAATATTTATGTAAATTTTTTGTTGCAAAGAGAACATCAGCTTTGCTTGCGATACACAAATCGCTTGTTCCGTCGCCTATGTAACAAAATTTACTTTCTTTAACTTTGTCACATTTACACATCCCTGCTTTTTTGTCGCAATTTGGGTTGTGGTATGGGAATTCTATTTTGAATTTGTTGTTTTCATAAACCAAACGGTTTGCAAAAACCGGAATATCTCTGAGGTTTAACCGTTCAAGTGTTTTGTGGATAAAAATGTCAAACCCGTCACTTAAAATAGTAAATTTAATATTTTTTTCTTTTATATATTTTATAAAATCCAAAAAAGTTTGGTCGATTTCAATATTTTCAATGTAATCGTTGAGTTGTTTCGGGGTAATCTCAGGCAAAAGTCCAACCTGAATGATTGCGTTTTCCATAGATGAAATTTTACCATCAATCCAAAGTTTTTCGGATTCAAGCCATTTGTCGCCGGTATAGAGTTCAAAGAATGTGTTTACCGCATCAGATTTGGTAATCGTTCCGTCAAAATCACAATATATTGCCCTGATTTCTTCCATGATTAAATTATAGTATAAAAATTAATTTATATCTTTTAAAAGAACAATTTTCTACTATTGTTGATAAGTTATGCTCCTTTTGCTTTCGTATTAGATTTAACCAAATGACATTAACAGGACAAAATAACACGCAAAGTTGATGGCAATATTTACCCCCTGCAAAAATATTTTTTACGGGTTTTGTATAAAATATGGCAGTTGATAATGTATCTTTTACATCAAGAATAAATTTTGTGAATTCAAAATCGTTTGAAAAGTTCAGACATGGTGCTTATGTCGATTTTAAAAAGATTTATCAGCCGACAAAACATGAGTTGTGGGATTGTGAATTTGCAAAGGCTTTTGGCGGAGAGGTCAAAAAATTCCCTCGTTTTGATGTGGTAAAATCAGACGAATTTTATACTGATGAGGTTCGTACCTGTAGTGCAGGCGGAGTGATTGATTTTAAGACAGGTAAATGTGCAGGATTTCATTTCTACGATAATCTTGAAAATTCCCAGCGGACAGATGATATGCTTGATGCAATATTTGAACTTGTCCCAAATCCTGACAGGGCATTGTTGTTAGGGAGTAAAAAATTGAAATTTTCGCCTTATTCTATTCCTATATTTGATAAAATTTTAGAAGGACTGAATAAAAGAATTAAAAACATAACTGTTTTTAGGGAGCATATTTTCCCGTATTCGGAAAGTGATATGCACTATTCGTTAAAAGATGATACATGGACTATTCGCTCAATGTTTCGTCCTTTGACTGATTATAAAGAATATGACATTTTATCAAAAGAAACTCTTGAAAAAAGTTTTAAAAAAATCAAACTTGCAGATGGTGATTGTATAACTTTTTCAGACAAAAATCCTTAAAGATTTGCTAATTTAAATTAAAAAAGTTATTATATAAAAATGGATGATGAGATAGATAACAGGACTTTTCGGGACTTTACCGAAGCGGAGATAGATTCAAAACTTCAGGCTGATGTTGAACTTCATAACAAAAAAGTGAAACGCAATATTATAATTGCGGTAATTTTATTGTTATTTTTGTTTAGAGGAACGATTATTTATTGGGCAAAGTTTGGGATAGCAATTCCAACCCGTTCTACAAATGAGTATATTGATGTTACAAAAGAGCCTGTTCAGACGAATTATAGTGAGGAAGAAAAGAAGAAGAAAAGATTTGTTTATCATTCTTTGATAAACAAAGGAACTATGGAGATAACCCCTCAGGCACATTATGTTATTTCAGGCAAAGTTATTGCTTATAACCATGACTTTCTTTTTATTTCAAAATTCTTTGACAGTGCTGCGTTATATGATTTGGGAGCCGCATGGGGCAAACTTGCAGATAAAAAACTTTTAAAAAAGTATTTAAAAGTTTACAGTGATAAGGTTCAATTGACCGGTGCAAGGCGGTTGAATTGGAGTTGGCACAGTGATATTCCGTATTCGGAAGAATATATAATTTCACATCTTTCTCATACTCATATAATTCCTGCAAACCGTAATATAATGGCTGCAATGTTAAAACTTCGTGATTATCAGGATTTCAAACTTGAGGGTGAACTTGTAGATATGACTGCAAAAGATACACGGGAGAATAAGATTTATATGTATAAAACAAGTCTTTCCCGAACTGATACGGATAGAACAAGCAGAGGTTTTGGCGCCTGTGAAACAATGTATGTCACAAAAGTTCAAATCGGTAATAAGATTTATGAATAAATTTTGCTGAAATATTCTCCAATAACAGTAAGTTTGAGGATTTTGAACAGATATACTGAGGATTATTATGCCAACGAAAAATTGTTATTGCCAACTTTATTTAAAGTAAAACTGCCCTATAAACTAAAACTTTATTTACTTAAAATATACTTTTGCGCATTCAAATGAAATACCTTTTCTTTTTCTTCTTCGGTTAATTCTAAAGAATCCATAAATTTCATCATATCAGACAAATTTTCATAAGGATAATCTGAACCAAAAATAATGCTGTCTATACCAAGCGCTTTTTTCGTGCATTCAAAAGCAAGTTTAGACATATTGCCGCTTGTTGTTACAACAACATTTTTATTTTTAAAGTAATATGAAACAGGATGTTTCATTTTTACTTCATCATCCCTAATCCATTCAAAACGATTATCAACTCTGTCCAATATAAATGGGAAATATTCACCCAAATGCCCAAGAATCATTCTTAAATTAGGGTATTTATCAAATGTCCCGTTTAATATGAGTCTTAATGATGTTTTCATAGCATCTAAACCAAAACCAAGTCCCGGAGAAGAATATACGTAACCCATATCTTTCATATCTTTATCATCAGAAGCCTGCGGATGAACATAAAATGCGCAACCCAATTCTTCCGCCTTTGCAAGCAAAGGGAGATATTTTTCTTCATATAAATGTTCATTCTTATAATTAGAATGTGTGTGCCAATATTTAAAACCAAGTTCTTTTACACAGCGTTCAAGTTCTTTAATTGCTTCATCAACATAAGGAGTTGGTAAAACAGCAGCACCTAAGAAACGATCCGGATATTTTTTTATAATTTCAGCAACCGCATCATTAGACTTCTTTGCAAAATATACCGCTTCTTCTTTCGGCAATTCTTCTAATGCAGGAGAAGATGCCATAACACCTGCATCAATACCGTTTTTGTCCATAACGGCAATTCTTTCTGCTCCAAAATTCATTAATTCGTCAATAACCGGATATTCATTCGTTACCCCGTCAAAATGAGCAAAAACTTTATCTCTTACTTCTAAAACTTTACTTTCCGGATAATATCTCATTGCATTATCTCTTTTAGAAAGGTATTCCATTAATTCCGGTAAGTAATAGTGAAATTCGCAGTCGATTATTTTCATAATATTCTCCCATATATAATAACCTACAGTATTATAATATAATATTATTGTCTGATTGTAAAATAACTACAATTCTAAAAATGGCTGTAAATTTTGACAAAAAACAAACTATAGATTATTATATTAAAATATTCAAAAGTATAATTAAAATAATACATGGATTTATATACAAGCACTTTTAGAGGAAGCGGAGAGATAAATGAATAAGAAAATTACATTATTATTAATAATAATGGGAATACTATCCTTTTTCGTTTTTGCTCCTTGTTTTGCAGTTGATAGAAATGATTTGAATGTTGAGTTTTTCTCTCGTTTCAATGATGATTACTTGCCCCAATATGTTAATGAAGCGATAGATAATAACCACAATGCAAAACAAGCAACGATAAGGGTGGAAGAATACAGACAGAGTGTAAAATCTCAATTTGCAAACGAATTACCAAGTTTTAGCGTAGCCGCAAGTTATTTAGGAATTCATTCACCAAAATTTAATCCTAATTTGAGTGTCAGCAAAAATGCTTTTGTTTTACCTTTTATAGCAAACTACGAAGCAGATTTTCTGCTAAAAAACAGAGATAAAACAAAGAGTGTTCAAAAAACTTATGAAATGAGTAAGTTTGATGAGCAAAGTGCATATTTAGCACTATTATCAGATGTTGCAACGGTTTATACAAATATTTTAGAGTATGACAAACTTATAGAAGAACAAGAAAAAATTGTCGATAATTATAATCAAATTTTAGATGATGATAACAAAAAACTCGTTCGTGGTGTTATAAACACAACCGAATTAAACAACTCTAAAACTAATGTTGAACAGGCAAATATAACACTGGAAAATCTTATTAAACAGCGGGAAGTTCTTTTAATGCAGTTTGCGGTCTTGATAGGTCGCAGTACCGATGGAGCAAACAGTATTGAAAGAGGGTCTATTGATAATTTTGAATATAATGCGGTTATACCAAACGAAATAGTGTCAGATGTTATATTCTCAAGACCTGATGTTAAAAGGGCGGAAATAGCATTGGAAAAAGCCAAAATAGATATTCGAGTTGCAAGAAAAGAGTTCTTACCTACATTTAATATTACAGGCATTTGGGCATTTAATACAATTGCTCCAGGGACATTTTTTTCTTGGGAATCTTCTCTTGCAGCACTACTTGCAGGTGCAACGCAGGATATATTTGCAGGGGGAAGAAAAATTGCTAATTTAAAATTCAAAAAAACAAAATATGAAGAACTTCTTGAACAATACAGGCAAACCGATTTAGATGCCGTAAAGGAAGTTAATACTTCCCTTTGTATTATAAAACACGATAGGGAAATCGAAAATAAAACAAAAGAAAAGTTATTACTTGAAACTAAAAATTTGAATAATGCAGATAAGATGTTAAATCGTGGAGTTATTTCAAAAACACAGCACATTAACTCTGAAAATATGTACATAAACAAAGATATGGATTTGACCAAAGCAAAAACAAGAAGATTAGTTAATTATTTCACACTGTATAAAACCGTTGGAGGTAAATTATAAATGAAAAAGAAAATAGCAGCATTAGTTTTAATAATTTTAATTGCAGGGCTTTGCATTTTTTTCTATAAAACTAATAAAAAAGATAACTCGAATGAATTAACCTTATTCGGCAATATTGAAATAAGGCAGGTTGATTTATCTTTTCAAGTTTCGGGTTTGATTTCAAAACTTTTAAAAGAAGAAGGGGACACAGTTAAAAAAGGTGAACTCGTTGCAGTTATGGATGAATCAGACTATGAGGCAAATTTTAAAAGAGCAGAAGCAGATGTAGAAAGAACCATTGCGATACAAAAAGATGCAACGGATAAATATAACAGATACGCTCCCTTAGGTGTTGATGATACAGTTTCCAAGCAAGAAGTCGAATCATTGTATAACGCACAAAACAAGGCAAATGCAGATTATAAAGCAGCAGTTGCAAACAAAGATTATTTAAGTAACCAATTAAAATATACAAAACTTTATGCACCTGAAGACGGTACTATAATGGTTCGCGTCGTTGAACCCGGAAGCAATGTTCAAAAAGGTCAGCCCGTATATACAATGGCAAAAACTAATCCTGTTTGGGTTAGAGCCTATGTTAATGAAACAGATTTGGGTAACATTAAATACGGACAAGAGGTAAATGTATACACAGATACAGTAAACCCTCAAACAGGAGAAAAACGAGAGTACAAAGGACAAATCGGATATATTTCACCTGTTGCGGAATTCACGCCAAAAACGGTTCAATCAACTGATACGAGAACGGATTTAGTATATCGTATAAGAGTCTATATCTATGATATAGATGAATTTCTAAGACAGGGTATGCCTGTAACTATTAAAGTTAAATTAAAATCGGACAACGAAAAAACTGAATAAATTGTCATGCTGAACTTGTTTCAGCATCTTATGATAATTAGCCCCTAAAATGAGTTCAATGTGACATATAGGAATAAATTGTGAATACTGTTGAGATAAAAAATTTAACAAAGAAATTCGGCTCCACCGTTGCTATTGATAATTTGTCGTTAAACATAGAAAAAGGTAAAATTACAGGTTTAATCGGAGCTGATGGAGCAGGAAAAACCACACTTTTAAGGACTATTATAGGTTTATTGTTACCTAATGATGGCGAAATAAATGTGCTTGGGTTTAATCCTGAAACAAAAAAACGAATATTGAACACAGATACAAAAATTGATAACAACATTTACCCCCAAAAAGATGAACTGAATCTGCATATAGGTTATATGCCTCAAAAATTCGGTCTTTATGAAGATTTAACTGTTATTGAAAATTTAAGATTATATGCGGATTTAAAAGGTGTTCCTCACGATTTTGATAAGATGTTGGAATTTACGACCCTTGCACCGTTTCAAGACAGACTTGCAGGGGCATTATCAGGCGGAATGAAACAAAAATTGGGTCTTGCCTGTACTTTGCTTGGTAATCCTGAATTTTTACTTTTAGATGAACCATCTGTCGGTGTTGACCCTATATCTCGCAGAGACTTAATGAAAATGGTTCGAGAAATGATAAGCCCTGAAACAACGGTTTTGTGGTCAACTGCTTATTTAGATGAGGCTCACAGTTTTGATACGGCGGTTGTCATAGATAAAGGTAAGGTTATTTATGAAGGGAAACCTCACGACCTTGCCTCAACTCCGCAAGAATTTGAAAATAAAGTAATCGACTTAATGGGCGGATATAATAAAGAAGAATCACTAATAGCAAAAAATTATGATTATAAAGCCCCTGATGTTGAATTAACCGTTGAAGCAGATAATTTAGAAAAAAGATACGGTAATTTTTATGCAGTTAAAAATAACACTTTCAAAATAAAAAAAGGTGAAATATTTGGTCTTTTAGGTCCAAACGGCGCTGGGAAATCAACATCATTTAAAATGATGTGCGGTCTTGCTCGCCCGACATCAGGTACGGCAAGAATTATGGGAATTGATATAAAGAAAAACCCAGAATGTGCCCGAGCAAATTTAGGATATATGGCACAAAAATTCTCACTGTACGGAAGTTTAACCGTTCGAGAAAACTTAGACTTTTTTGCTCTTGCCTATGGAATCAGCATTTTGAAAAAAGAAGAAAAGGTTAATGAAGTTATTGATGTTTTTGGGTTGAGAGAATATGAATCAGAAAAGGCTGAAAATTTACCTCTTGGCTTAAAACAAAGACTTTCAATGGCGGCAGCATTAATTCATAACCCTCCTGTTTTGTTTTTAGATGAACCCACGTCAGGTGTTGATGTTTTGACACGAAGGGATTTTTGGAATCATATAGTTTCATTATCTAAAAAGGGTGTAACAATAATGGTTACAACTCATTTTATGGATGAGGCTGAATATTGCGACAGGATTTCTCTTTTTTATAAAGGTGAAACCATTGCTGTCGGAACACCAACAGAGCTTAAACAACAAGCAGGAGCAAGCGATATGGAAACCGCATTTATAAACTTAATTAAGGAGAGTGAAAAATGAAAATCTTATTAGCCTTAATTAAAAAAGAAATAAAACAGATATTGAGAGATCCATCAAGTATTGTTATTGCTTTTATTTTGCCGATTATATCAATTACGATTTATATGTACGGAATAAATCTCGATTCCGTAAAAATTACGCTTGGGGTTAAAAATGACGATAATTCACCGGAAGTCGCAACATTAGTCAAATCTTTCGGCCACAGCAAGTACGTTAATTCAATAAATTTTGACAATATGGAAGATATTAAAACTGCTGTTTTAAGTTCTAAAATTAAAGGAGCGGTCGTAATTCCAAATGATTTTTCAACAAAATTATCAAGAGGGCAAAAAGCAGATTTACTTGTTATAACAGATGGTAGTGAAGTTAATAGCGCAAACTATGTTCAGAGTTATGCGCTTGCTATCTCAAATCAATGGCTTGCGACAAGCAAATATCGGGGAAAAACACAAAGACCTTTAATCAATACAGAAATAAGAACATGGTATAATCCGGATTTAAACTCACATCATTTTATCGTTCCCGGTTCAATTGCAATTACTATGACTTTAATCGGAATATTGCTTACTTCTCTTGTAATTGCCCGAGAATGGGAAAGAGGAACAATGGAGGCTTTGTTAAGTACAAAAGTCAGAGCAATTCATATTGTGCTTGGCAAATACATTCCGTATTTTATTTTGGGAATGTTATCAACAGCATTTAACATGTTTCTTTGTGTTTGTATATTTCAGGTGCCGTTCAGGGGCAGTTATTTTATGTTTTTCTTGATAAGCGGAATTTTTCTGTTTACATCACTCGGTATCGGTTTAATGATTTCAACTGCATTAAAAAATCAGTTTATGGCGAGTATGGTTTCAATAAGTTTAGGGTTTATGCCTGCTCTGATGCTCTCGGGGTTAATGTTTCCGATAAATTCAATGCCTGTGTTTTTCCAATACTTAACTATGATAATTCCGCCAAGATACTATATTTCATTTATTGAAAGTGAATTTATGGCAGGCGGGGTAAATGAAATAAGATTGGCTAATGCGTTTTATTTAACTTTATTAGGATTAATTCTGTTTGTCGGAGTTTATAAGAAAACGCAAATGAGGCTTGAAGCTTCTTGTCCTCCCCTTGAGGGAGGACCGAAATCTTTGATTTCGAGGAGGGGTAATGATTAGAGATTTTTTACGCAGAGTTGCGGCACTCATAAAAAAGGAATTTAGAACCATTTGGAATGATCCGAAATCTCGAGCCATAATTATTGTAATGCCTCTTATGCAGCTTTTTGTGTTTTCAAATGCAGTAACAATGGAAGTCAGAAATATTGATACAGTTGTTTTAGATCGTTGTCAATGCGTTGAAAGCAGAGAATTACTTTCAAGGTTTGAGAATTCATCAAGATTTAGAAAATTTTATTATGTTGATAATGAAAAAGAATTTCAGGAAAAACTTGATACTCAAAAAGCACAACTCGGAATAAATATCCCGAATGATTTTGCAAGGGGCATAAAATCCAAAACAGGTGCAAATGTTCAGATAATATCCGATGGCAGGCAAACAAATTCTGCTGCAATAGGCTCTGGATACGCATCGCAAATAATAAATTTGTATAACGCCGAACTAACAGGCAACAAGGACTCCGGATTGGATATAACCGTAAGAAACTGGTTTAATCCTAATCTTGAATATAAATGGTATATTTTGACAATTATTGTTGCAATGCTTTCACTTGTAACAACTTTGATTCTGACATCTTTATCAATTGCAAGAGAAAGAGAACTCGGCACATTTGACCAGCTTATTGTCAGTCCTCTTTCATCATTTGAAATATTACTTGGCAAATCAATTCCGCCGCTTGTAATTGCAATGACTTTAACAATGGTTATGATTGGAATTGTCATTATATTTTTCCATGTTCCTTTTGTGGGTTCGATAGTTTTATTTCTTATTTCAATATTGATATCGCTTTTAGCGATAGTTGGTGTCGGACTTTATATTTCATCAATTTGTAATACGCAGCAACAGGCAATTTTATCTGTTATGACATTTATGATGCCTGCGGTTTTGCTTTCGGGATTTATTTCACCTATTGAAGATATGCCACTTTGCCTGCAGTATTTAACATACTTAAATCCTGTAAGGTTCTTTATGGTTCTGTCACGCGGAATAATATTAAAAGGTATGGGAATAGGTGATGTCATTGTAAACATAATTCCGCTGCTTATAATAGCTTTGATGACCCTGACACTTGCAAGCAGAACCTTTAAAAGAAAGTTGGGATAAATATTAAACACAAAACTTTTCAAAAATTATCTTACACCAAAGTTTTATTATGATGTTGTTTTTTTTAAATTTACCAATGTAAATTAACAAGAGAAAACAGAAAAAGTAACACAAGCTCCCAGAAAAATTTAATAAATTAAGGAAAAAATCCATCTGAAAAGTTGAAAAATTTTACCCGATTTTTCAAAAATTGATTCCATTAAAATGTTAAATTAATTTTCTAAAATTATACCATTTTTTTAACCTTCAAATAAATAATATAAATTTATATGATTATTACATTCTAAAACGCCATTCCGGCATTCCCAAATCTATTAACACTTGTTTAAATTCTTCAGAATATTTACTTATATCTCCTTCTGACGCAACAGCAATATATTCTTGAGGATTATTATGAGCATATAATATTTTATCTTCAGGTAATCCTGCAGCTCTAAATTCATCTGCGTATTTTGCTTTTGAAATATCAGGAATTTCTTTCATTTTCCCATATTCAACAATTGTTTTTCTTGGGAATATTTCATCAAAATTATGTTTTGCTTGTGCATCTTTTGCTACACCCAAATCGTTTGCGTGTGTCAATTCGTGTTTAAGCGATTGTTTCACTGTTTTTTCGTCCATATTGTGAAATCCTAATGAACCGGTTTCTCCATGCTGAACGGCATTAGCACCCATTCCCATTCCAAATGTTCCTTTGGTAGAATACCAATAAGGTTTAGCTGTACCAAAATCAATTACAG
This sequence comes from uncultured bacterium, assembly GCA_902774905.1. Taxonomy (GTDB): domain Bacteria; phylum Cyanobacteriota; class Vampirovibrionia; order Gastranaerophilales; family Gastranaerophilaceae; genus Zag111. Next base: position 19,791 of record CACYKF010000004.1, on the reverse strand, counting down.
GAGGCAATTTTGCCTGTCCATTACTTGCATTTTTAAATTCTGCAAGAACGGCTTCAACATAATTTGTTGTTTCAACCATTGAATTTGTACTATATTTGCTTGGAACAATTATTTTTACTCCGTATTCTTTGTTTATATTATTTAATTTTGCAGCAAATTCCGGATTATTTGCAAATCTATTTTGTATGTAGTTTGAATAAAGTTTTTCAGACATTTCATTATTTGGATATTTACTCATATATTCAATAGCAGAACTCATTTTTTCATTTTGTCTGATATCACTCATAAATATATCGCTTCTTTGACTTCTGTTTAATCCTCCTTGTCTAGCATCTGATTCTAATACCTGATGAACTGAAGCAAAACCATCATTTTTTTCCATTCTGCTTAATTTCGCATTATCAGATAAATTGCGTTTCAAACCAACTTGACCATTTGTCATAGTTTGAAAATCTAAATCCATATAATGAGAAGTTGTACCATTCATTTCATTATGTGCATTTATAAGTAATTCTATTTCTTCAAAATCTGAATATTTTTTTACACTTGATAATCTATTGTTTATATAATTTTTTAAATCTCCATCTGGCAATGATTCTATTGCGTTATCAATATCTAATAAGCGACTCCTTTGCAAGCCTTGCGGAGTTTTCCCTACAAGTCTTTTCATTGTAGGATTACTAAATTCTCTTGCATCTTTAGTTGAATTAAAACTTACAGCTCTTGGTTTACTATTTGCTACAATCTTTTGAGCTTTTTCTCTTGCTTTGGCAAGTATTTCTTCTTTCGTTGCACTTGCAGGGACATCAACTTTGATGGGTTGTCCATCTATTTTAACCATATAGCTTTTTATATCGGAACTTGCATTATTTGTATTCACATCTGAAAGAATATATTCTTCAGCATCAACAACTGTATATTCTTGTTTCATATTTACATCTGCAGCTAATCTTTCTTTTGGGGTATCAACTATTACAAAGTTATCATTATTAGAAACCATTGAAAGTTTGTATTCATCAACTAATTTTTTACAAGCAGCGAATTGACCTGTTGAACAATTCCAAGTTCCATCATCATTTAATTCTTGATGAATTGCATCTGCAAGTGACGGATTTAATTGTTCTGCTTCTTTCCATAAAGCTTGAGCTTCTTTTGGAGAAGTATATGCTTCGTGAGCAATATATGGTTTACCCTCAAGAGCATTCATTAAAGATTTACCATTTGATGATTGTCTTGCATATTTGCCGGCAATATCAGCAATGGCATTTTGTACGTCTTCTGAAACTTCACGTTCAAAATACATTGTTATAGGATCGTGACGAGTCGTATATCCTTGCAAGGATTGAGGGGTTTTATATGTGCAATCCGGCATATTAACTCTAACTGTTTGACCGTTTGCATTTACATAAGTTCCTGTTGCACATAATCTATCTAATTCCGCAAGTAAATTTTTATCGGCAACTACATTTAAACTGATTCTGTCTGCTACTCTTGATGCATCAACAGGTCTGTGACCTTTTTGGTATCTGAAGAACCAACCACCACTTTCATATATATTGACATTAGCATCATTCGCCAAATCTGCATTAGTTATATTTCCACTTACACTTTCTTCTAAAGAATAATTTGCTCTGCGTAAGTTTCTATAATTATCATTTATCATATTCGTAAAATCACCATAATTTGCATTGGCGAATTTCTGTTGTAATTGTGGCGAATATTGTGCAGCATAATCCGGTTTGGTTGAATTTAATGTCGTACCGTTTGTTGACATATCTGTTACATAAATTTCACCATTTATTTTCTCAACTTTTAGGTGCTGTCCTGATACAAATTCATTATTTATTCTAATGTCATTAACACCATTAACTTCTCGACCAATAATGAACGAATCTCCGTCACGCATAGCATTAAATTTAGCCTCAAAATCAGCAAAATTAATATCTACTTGGTCTCCAAGTCTTACTGACTCATAAGAACTTATTTTTTGCTTTGCACCTCTTTGGAGTTTTACATCGGTTTCTACTAATTGAACTTCGTTAGTTTCTAAATCCATAAAATATGTATTTGGTTTTTGTGTTCCATGAATAACATTTGCTTTTTGCTCTAATTGAGCTTGTAAACGAGTTTTTTGTGAACATTCAGGCATTTTAGAAAGCCATTTTTGTGCTTTAACTAAATCATCAGCAGTTTTCGCACGATTAATATTGTTACCTATTTGACCCATTTCCATTTTTTCTTGTGGGGTTGGTTGACGCATTTCATTTATTTGTACTTCTTTTGCCTGAACAGGAGAGTCTTGAGAACCAAATTTTTTCAAATAAGGATCTTCTATGCCTTCAGGTTTGTACATTGTTCCTCTTTCTGCACCTTCGTGACGATATGAGAGGAATCCGCTATCACCTATTTGAGCTTCGTTTGCTACTGTACCGGAAGATTTTAAGCCACTTTCTTTAAATCTTGCTTCCAAGCCTTGAGCAACACGCAAGAATTCTTCTTCACTTTCAAAGTATACTGTAAATGCTTTACCCGTTTGCGAATGGAAACCTTCAGAATTTTTATATTCTCTTAAAGTTTGGAAGTGACTGTCTAAATCATTAACTGTTTTAAATGTTACACTATTTTTCTCTAAATATGGCATTGCAACCTGTGCTGCATTTGCCCATTCTTGTGGACTATCAGCATAAATATGTATTTTCCAAGGTGTACCTTGCTTAAAGTTTTTATTTTTATAAAGTGCTTTTGTCCATCCACCACCTATGAATACAAGATTTGAATCATTGCCATCTTCTCCTATCCAACGTTTAGAGACTAATTTGTCATATAATTTATTCGCTTCTTCAACAGTTTTAACAGGCTTAAATTCATTTTGTTCTATTGTTTTACTTGTAAGCATTGATTTAAGATTACCTGCTATTTTTTGAATTTTTGCTTTTATGGAGCTATTAGTTACACTGTCAGCAATTGTTTTAAGATGAGCAAGAAGTTCCTTGCCACGGGCAAGAAGTTCTTTCGGGTTCATAATTGTAGACATAGAAAGTTCTTGTGTAAGTTTTTCTAATCTTTCTTTGCAGGTTTTCCATAAAAGTTGGTGTTGTGCAGGAATATCAGATGTGTTAATTGAGTTTGCATCACTAATTATAGTTTCAGATTTAACTTCAACTTTTGGAGTTTCTTCTGCAGCACGACCTGTTACAGAAGCGTCTTCGTTTGGTTTTACATCAGGTTTAACTTCATCGGCTTTTACTTCAACAGGTTTTCTTGCAGTTTCCAATTCTGCAGCTTTTGCTGTGCGTTTTTGTTGTAATGACTCTATTTGTGATTCAAGTTTTTTAATAGTGTCGCCATTTTTACGACCCATTTGATTTGCTCTTTTTGCTCCTGCAAGTTGTTTGTTTAATTGTTTAATCTGACCGTCTAATGCTCCAACTTCATTTTCAAGATTTTTTATTACTGTTTCATCTGCTCCAAGAGGTGTTGTTGGTGCTTTTTGTTCTTTAATAGTTGCATTATTTTCAATTTTATGTGCTTCTGAATAATCTGCACGAACTTGTTCTCGATGAGTATCAAGAGCGGCTCTTTCTTCTGCTGTTGGAGCTTGGTATGCGTGTTCTTTTGCATAAGCATCCAATTCAGCTTGAGTTGGAGTTCCTTGTGCTTCCATTTCTCTTGCAATCATTTCTCTATCACGACTATTTAAGTGTGATTGGTCAATATTTCTTGCGACTTCTGCATCTGCAATTTCGTTTCTTCCGGTAACAGGTGCATCTTGTGTTAAATAAACACCGTCTTTTGGGTGCATATTTGGTGGCGGTTGCTTTTTACCTAAAGATCTTGCACCTATAGCATTACCTACAAGAGACATTCCCATATTGCTTAAGAAACCGGAAGCACTTAAATCTTTTGTTGTTATACCTTCTGCTGCTGCACCAACAGCAGTATCGGCTGCAACGGTTGTACCTAATCTTATACCGGTTCTTGCCACTGTTCCCATATTGTTTGCCATATTACCGATATATTTCATTTGACCTATACCAACAGCAGTTGTCACCCCGTTCACCAAACTGTCCTGCATATTTTGTTCACGTGCTTCGGCAGTATTACCTGTATAAGATGTATTGTATTCGAGTGCATTAACACCATATGTTGTTGCTCCTGCAGCAGCTCCACCTGCGGCTGCAACACCAAGAGTACCCCAACCTGCCGCCGCAGCACCACCTGATGCAACTGTCGTTGCAACAATAACAGGAGCCATTACAATGCCCATTTTTGCATATGCGACAGATTGTTTATAATCGCTATTGGTTTCTGCTAAAGCATTTTGTTTATCCATCATTTGTTTTGCTAAATCTTGTGCAGAAATAACATTACCATCACTATCTCTCAATTTGCCTTGTGCTGCTGCCTCAAATTGTTGCAACATTAATTTTGCATTTCTATATTCTGTTGCAACATCTTCTCTATCAGTTCCGAGTCCTGAATATTTTAATACTGCGTTTCCAGCATCAGATAATACACCTTCTGCATCAACACCTTTTTTGAAATCTCTTTCTAATTCTGCAACATATTGACGCATTTGCTGTAGAGATTGCATATTAGCATATTTAATTTTCTCAATTTCTTTAGAATCAGTTATTTTGTTTCCATTCGCATCATAAAATATTTCATCATTTGCGATAGTCTTTGTATCTGCAAGAAGCTGTATGTATTTATCTTTAGTATTTGTTGTATGATTGGTTACAATTGGCTGTTGCCCTGCCCCACCACCTGTTTGAGTTGTGGTTGTATATGAGAAGTTCTCTTTTTCTACACGAGCTTTAACTGCATCCATAACTTGCGGATTATTTTGTAAAATAGCTTTTAATTGTTCTGTTTGATAATCCGCATCATTTGTATATCCCGCACTCATGCCGGTTGAACCGCCACGACCTTTATTTGCATCTATAGAATGCATTAATTCGACACAAAAATCTGCTATTTGTTCATCTGTAAAATTAACTTGACCTGAAAGCATCGCATTAGCTTTTATTTTAGTTTTATCATTTTGAGTTGTTGCACCGTTTAGTGCTTTATTATAAAGGTCTGTCATATTATTAACACCTTTAACATCGCCATTAGCAATAAGTTCTGCCATTGCAGCATATGTTTCAGAATCCATACTGTCAAAGGTCTGACTGTAATCACCATTTTTAGCATTATAAAGGGTTTCTTCAGCTTGTACTCTTGCAGGTTTTATTCCTTTAAATAAACAAGTATTACTTGAAGAAACATTTCCTGCATCTACATTGCCTGCAGCATCAGAATGAAATCCTGCGAGGTATCTTTGAATATTATCTTGATTTGTAAATCTTGATTGATATTTACCTTGAGGGTCTTTTGCAATTTCTTCTCCTGCTCTTTGGTCTAAATATTGATAATCAAAACTGTTTGGATTCTCATTTACAGCATCCAATCCTTTATTAAGAGCTTCTTTATCTTGATAATCAAAAACTAATCTTCCAATTACCCCATTTCTGTGAGCTTGGTCACCTTCATCAAGAACATAAATCGGTTGTCCGTTTGCATCTAAAACTTCGACACCGTTTTCATCAGTTTGTTTAACATACCTTGCTTCTTGGTAAGCTCCTGTTTTAACCCAATTTGCATCAAATTGATCTACTTCTTGAGCATTCCAATGCATTAAACCACCATCTGCTCCAATACGAGCGCGGACATAAGAACCCTCATTAGGTTCAAGTCCTGCAAATTGCGGATCATTTTTATATTGGTTTTCTATTTCAAGTCTGACTTCTCGATTAGATGTCATTTGCATGATTTCATTTAAATCGGAAGTTGAAGTATAACTTGTTCCTAATTCAAAATGTTCAAGAGCACGTTTTCTTTGTGTCAGAATACCTCCTGATTCTCCGGCAAGTTCGTATTCCATTTCTCGTTTTATTGTGCGAGCTTGTTCTTGTACAGTCATTGCTCCACTATTAACGAGAGTTTTTAATAAAGGTCGTGCTGACTTGTGATTATTTTCATCTAAAATTAATGCTTCTACAGGCATCATTTGAGTTTTATTAACATCAACATCATAATCACTGTCTTTAGTTCTTAATTCTGCGTTAACTCCAGCTAAAATATCTGCGGAATAAATATTGTTAATACCTTTTTCAAGTAATTCATTATCAGTTCCTACACCAGTACCTAATGCGTTATACCAAGCATCATCATTTTTAGCGGCTTTATGTAATTGGTCTGCAACAAAAGCTGATTCTTGTTTTACAATTTGAGTGTAATCCCCTTTTACAATGGCTTTTCCTGTTTTTTCATCAAAATACCAAACTTTGCCATTGTTATCTTTTACATAAGTTACATCTTTAATTCCTGATGCCGTATTATTTCTTTGATTTTTAGGTTTACTTACAAAGGCTTTATGTGCTTGCAAGTAATCTTCACGAAGAATTTTTCCATCATGTGATCTCGTATAAAGTTTTCCGTCACGTTTTACTAACTGACGACCATAGCCAACATCACCGATAATTTCAAATTCTTTGTTGCCCCAACCGTCGGCTTTAACTTTTTGTCCTTTATTATTGAAATTTTTAACACCGAGTTTTTGGTAATATTCTCTTTCTTGTTTTGCTGCTTCTGCTTTTTGTCTGCGGATTTCAGCATCACGTGCATATTCTGCTTTTGCGACTTCAGCAGGTTTTCTGCCCTCACTTGCTTTATTGAATTTTTCAATACTAACGCTGCCCGGTAATTTTATTTCTGAACCAACATCAAAGTATTGGTTTTTGCCTTTACCTTTAAGTTGGTCTGCATTTAATTGCATCAATTCATCCACGCTGCAACCGAATTTCTTTGCAATAGCAGCAGGACTTTCGCCATTTTGAACGACAACTCCCGGAATATTGCCATCTTTGTCTAATTGCAGACTAACTTCCTGACCGTTAACTTTTTCAGTTTTTACATTTGATGTAACATTGCCGTCTTTGTCTACAACAGTTGTAATTTTGCCGTTTCCGCCTTCTTTTGTTTGGGTATAACCGCCTTCACTATCATAGGCTTTTGTTGTTTCTTTTCCTTCTAATCCTTTATTTTCAATGACAGATTGTAAAACTTTTTGTCCGTTTTGATAAATGTATGTTTTTTCAGTTGTTCCGCTTGTTTCGACTTCTTTTGCAGGATTACCTTCTGAATCGTAAGTAATAACTGTAGTTGAATTTTCTCCTACAATAGTGGCTTCTGATTTTTTATCCCCATTATAATTGATTGTTGTAGTAGTTTTATCACCTTTGTTATTTATAACAGTTTGTTTTTGACCGTTTACGGTTGAAGTTGTTGATATAATTTCGTTTTCTTCACCTTCGTTTTCAGTTACAACTTCAGAAGTAACAGCACCATTTATTTCGGTTGTTTTAGTCTTTTTATTGCCGGAAACAATTTCCGAAATCTTTTGTCCATTAGGATAATATTCTTCGGTATGACCGTCTTTAAAAGTTACAACTTCAACTTGTTTATCATCAACAAGTTTTGTTTCAACTTTCTCAACATTTTCAGGAGTAACTCCATCAAGTTTATTTAAAAATTCAAGTAATGCTTTTCTATCTTTGCGACCGAGTTTCTGTCCATCAAAATTTTTGACTTCTTTTTTCTCAAGATTACCATCTTCCCCTGCTAGATTTCCAAGTTTTTGTTGCAGATCATCAAGTTCTCCCCTATCAAGCACACCATCCTTATTTTTATCAACCATATCAAAGACAGATTCAAGACGCGGATCATTTTTGGCAAGCTCTTCTTTTTTGATCCCTGCCTTTATACGACTGAGGTCAAGTTTGCCAATATTACCGTTTTTTCCTAATGAAATTTGATCTGCCATTGTTGTACCCATGTAACACAATTCCAATTGTGTTACTAAAAAGGACACATAACGGATATTTTGGCTTATTAGAGGTAAAATAAACACATATATAAAGGAGTAAAAAAAATATGGAATACGTAGAACCAATAAGAAATATTAAACAGATTGAATCCGTAAAACGAATACTAAAAACCAATGGTATAAGGGATTTTCTCCTATTTTTGATGGGAATAAATATCGGATTACGAATATCTGACATTCTGAAATTAAAAGTTGGCGATGTGCGAAATAAAGATTATATCGAAATTACAGAGCAAAAGACAGGTAAATATAAAAGATTTCCTATAACAAAGTCCTTTAAATCAGTTTTAGAGGACTTTATTATTGATAAATCTGATAACGAATGGCTGTTTTCAAGTCAAAGAGGGAATAAACCTATAACAAGAATTCAAGCATATCGGATAATTAGCAAAGCCTGTTCTAAAGCTGGGATTCACGAAAGAATTGGGACTCATACATTAAGAAAAACTTTTGGTTATCATTTTTATAATAAAACTAAAGATATTGCCCTTTTACAGTGTATTTTCAATCACTCTGCCCCCTCAGTAACCTTAAGGTATATAGGAATCAATCAAGACATTATTGATTCAAGTTTACATTCATTTTGTCTGTAATTGTAACAATTTTTTCACAATTGTAAAAAATCATTAGAAATACTAAAGTTTAACTGCTCAAATTCCGTATAAACCCATGTAACACAATTGGAATTGTGTTACTTTTTATGTAACATATTGGATATTTTTTTAAATTAAATTGACTATAAATATTTGTATATAACTTTATATTGTTTGCTTAACAAAAGATTTATAAGCATTTTTGAATTATAATATACATTATAAGGAGTTTTATTCATGGTAAATGAGGTTTCTAAAATTTATAGTGATATAGCAGAGTTATTAAATGTTGCTCGGGCAAAAGCTTATCATACGGTTAATTCCATTATGGTTGAAACATATTGGAAGATTGGACAACGCATTGTTGAAGAAGAACAAGGCGGAAGTTCAAGAGCAGAATACGGAACAAAGCTTATTGAAAATTTGTCAAAATATTTAACCGGCACATTTGGCAAAGGGTTTTCAGAAGCCAATTTGAAGAATATGCGTCAATTTTATCTGACATATCCTGAATTCGACAGACAGTGTCTAGCGAATTTATCTTGGTCAAATGTAGCGAGAATTTTAAGGATAGATAATCCTGATGAAAGAAGTTATTATTTGAATGAAGCAGCATCTCAAAATTGGTCTTATCGTCAGTTAGAAAGAAACATCAAAAGCGGTTATTACCATAGACTTTTATCAACACAAAAAAAATCGCACGATGTAGAAAAATGCTTACCGGCAGTAATTGATACAAAAGAATTTGTCAAAGACCCTTATGTATTAGAATTTCTTGATTTACCGGAAAATATCGAAGGTAAAGAAAGTGCATTAGAATCTGCTTTAATCAGTAATTTACAGAAATTTTTACTTGAACTCGGTAAAGGTTTTTCTTTTGTCGCTCGCCAATTTAGAATTAGCACCGAAACAGACCATTTTTATGCAGATTTGGTATTTTATAACTATTTACTTAAATGCTTTGTCGTTATTGATTTAAAGACTACGAAATTATCTCACGCAGATATTGGGCAAATGGATATGTATGTAAGAATGTTTGATGAATTAAAACGTGGTGCCGATGATAACCCGACTATCGGAATAATTATGTGCACGGATAAATCCGAAACAATGGTTAAATATTCTGTTTTACAGGAAAGTCAGCAGATTTTTGCAAGTAAATATAAAACAGTATTGCCAACAGAAGAAGAACTTGCTGATATGATTTCTAAAGAAAATACAAAATTTTTAACTTCTGAAGAATAATTTTTATTTAAATAAAATTATTTAATTAGAAACATATTCAAACGTTGTTCAAAAAGTGTTCAACAGGCTTATATTTACATTTTAGTTATTTACGCTAAGGTTTAATTATTATATTTTTATAGAATGCCTTAATTTCGCTTTTATTTAATTTAAAAATATTCTAAATTTATAAATTAGGAATTTGTCTAAATATTAGTCCTTAAGGTAATTGACAAATGTAAATTTTAGTTAGAACATAATAATTTAGAGTATGGGAAGCGTGAAAAAGTATGGGAAATAAAGAAAAAGAAATAAAAAAGATTATCTCATTATATAAAATTGATACACAATTAGATGAGTTAAATACAAATAAAAAAGATAACGAAACAAATAATTCACCTTGGGAAATTTTAAAAAATAGCATTAAGAATTTGGGGAATGACTCATCTCCAAAGGGAAATTACGAAATAAATGAAATAAAGCTAAAAAAAGATTTTTTAAGTAAATATGATAGAGTATGCTATAAAATAAAAAAGGATTTTTATAATAGTTGGCAAAGTTATGTAAAAGAATTTCTTGATGAAGAATTACCTAAAAATATTATAAAAAAAGAAAGTGTTTTATTACTAATAAAGCAAAAAGAGAACGATAATATTTTTGCTATTGGATTTGGGGAATTAGCATATAATTGTATACAAAAATATATTGATCAGGACTTTGGGCTAGATATATTTTCAAGAGTTGTAGAAATTGATTCAAATATTGTTAAACGTTCAAAAGAACAAAATGTTGTAGGATCGACAAGAGGGGAAACTAGTTTATATAGGCAGTTACATTCAATAGATGATATTGATGATTTTGGAAAGATATTTCAAGAGTTAAATGCTGAAATACCGAAGAATATTTTAGAAGATTTTGGTATTGAAACGGAAAAAAATTTTATAAATACATGTGCAAAATCATCATTTCAAATTAGAAAAAGCATAAATGTTGCGACTATTGAAAAATATATAGAAGGATGCATCAAAGCCTTAAAATTACCATCCAAATCATTAAATTCTGTAAAAAAACTTAGTAATAAAAAAGATGATGAGCTTATAAAGGTAATTAAAAAAAATACAGTAGAAGAACTATGGAAAAAAATACAACAAAATGAAAAATTTGATTTATGCCATAAAGAATTTGATAAATACATAGAAGCAGATAACTATAATATTGAATTCAAAGGCAAATCTAATGAGATATCATTTGGCACGACATTAAATGATTTGGTTGATAAGTATAAATTGACGGAGCTAAATTTTGCTAATTTTCTTGATAACGCAAAAATTGAAAGTTTTTCAAATGATTATTCTCAGACTAATGCAAATGTATATAAACATTTGTTTTTAGAATATACTAATAGTGATGATTCAAAAAAATATTTTATATTAAACGGTAATATTTATGAGCTAAAAAATGAATTTATTCATTCTCTAAATGAAAAAATTAAAAGTTTTTATAAAAAAAATATATTTATTAATACTCTTGAACCTTGGGATATTAATAATGGTGAATCAGAATATAATAATTCGTACAATAAAAAAACTGATTATATTGTAGTGCATCCAAAAACGTTTAAAAACATTGAACTTTGTGATTTAATCAAGTGGGATAGAAAAGAAGATATAGTGTATCTATATTACATAAAAGACAATTTTCAAGGAACAATACGGGACTTAGCATATCAAGTTTATGAAGGTGCAAAAATCATACAATTAGGGGTAAATTCAAATTGTGAAGATTTAAAAGGTTTTTACCAAAATTTAGAAAATAAAGGTAATTTTTCTGAAAAACAATTTATAGATTTATTTAATAAAGACATTCGGTATGTTTTTGCATTCAGAGATCATAAAAATCGTTTACTCAAAGAAAAACCTGAAGAATTTGGATCTAATATTGCAAAATTTGCGTTGGTAGATTTAGAACAAAAAATGAGTAAAATAGATAATAATTCTTTTAAAATAGAACAAATTCATTGTACAGAGCATTAACATTTATTCTTCATAAGTTATTCCTAAAATTTTCTCTTCAATTTCTCTTATAACTTCAGGAGATAGTCCTTCAGGCTTTGTCATTTCCGGCATGTGTTTCTCGCTTGTTACTTTATCTTCGTATATTTTCACATTTTTAAGCATTGTCATAATTTTAGTTACTGCGTGCATTCTTGAAGTCTCAATCTTTTCACCTTTTGCCATATCATTTTGTATGGAATCTAACAAACTTCTTCCGAATTTATACAAATCCTCATGAAAAGTTGTATGAGTTTTAAGATATTCAGACCTTTTAACATCCCAATTTTCTGCCGCTTTCCAACGGCGGAGAGTTCTTTCATTTACTTTTAATTGTTTTGCAATATTTTCTAATGTCATCAATTTATCAATATAAAGTTTAGCGGCATCATTTGCCAACATTTGTTTTTTCATAGTTACTCCTTATTTTCTCAAAATTTTATCGAGGGGATTGTAGTGTGCTTCTTCTAAATTTTCTATTAAACTTTTATATGTTTTTATAAAATTAACAATTCCATATATCCCTAACGATTTTTGTATAAATGTAAGTGGGATATTTTGCTTAAGGCACATATTTACAAAATTATGCTGCATATCACTGGGGTATAATTGAGAAACGCCTAATTCTTTAGATAACGGAATCAAAATATCTTCTTCAATGTATTGTTGAGCTGTTTTATTTGTGTCAAACTTGAATACAAAATCGGTCGTATCAGGATTTAATTTGTAATATTTATCATTGAGGATATCACAGATTTTGCTCTCAATTTTGAGGCAACGCATTGTTAAATTGCATTTATTCATTATAAGCTTATTGCCGTATAGAAAGTATTTTAGCGATATAGTTTGAGTTTCGAAATCTATTCTATTCCAAGTTAATCCTAACAATTCAGGAATACTTGCGCCTGTTGATAGTGATATATAAAAAATTGGAAATGTGTCAGGATATTTTTTATAACAAATATCTAATAATTTTATAATCTGCTCATCTGATAATATTGTCATATCCATAGCATAAGAATTTTCATTTAGCTTTTTACTCCTTGTAGTAAGATAATTTGTTTTCGGACAAACCTCATTTATAATATTTTTAAGAGTTAAAATGTAATTATTTACAGATACAAGCTGATAGCCACTATCAAATTTCTTTTGTTTGAATTTTGCTACAACCTTATTTTTGATTTCTCGGATTCGCATGTCGCCAAAATATTCTTTTAAGTGATTTTTATAATCTGTTTTTTGATGCATTATTCGCTCAAGTTTATTTTCTGTTTTTAACCTGTTGAAATATATTTTAGCTGCATCTTTAAAATACATATCTAAAGGCTCATTTACTTCTTTTTTAATTTCAATTTTTTCTTTTGGCGGAGTAATATTATTTCTAAAATATTCAACTTGTTCCGACCTAAACTCGGATTTTAATCTTCTAAAAAATGCACATGAGTTATATGCATAAGGTTGTTCAATTTTTTGTTTGGCTTGTAATTCTTTCTGGGCTCTATATATTGCTTCTGCTGCGGATAATTTTTCATTAGTCAAATAATATTTCTTAAAATAAGAAAATAGTTCATCAGGTATAGAACTTTCAATATGATCAGTACTATATGCAGGCAAAATTCCTCTAAAACCATATCTTTTATATTTACTTTTTATTCTTGTCAAAGTACAGAGAGATATGCTTTTGTTGCCTGAAGTTTGATTATATAACTCAACAAGATTCTTTAAATTTTTACCTCCGGCTTTATTGACAAAATTTAACAAATCAACATAACTTCTTATTCTGGTTTGAGCTTCATCACTTAAAGCCAAAAAATTATCATAACCTTCTTCTTTTTCAATAACAATAGATTTTACATCATCTATTAGCAAAGAGTTATTTTTCTTATCCTTTTTAATTGATTTTTTAATATTAAAAAAATATTTATTATTGTTATTTACAACTGTTTTCTCTTTTATTAAAACATCTAAAATATCTTTTATTTCTTGTTCTTCAATCTCTAATACCAAAGATATATCTTCAAGAGTGAATTTATCCAACCTTCTTGCGGTTTTAATAATTAATTCCTTATTGTTCAATTTTCAATCCTTTCACCTGTTTTACATCAATTTTGTTTAGTCCGTTTGTTTTTGCTAAATTCTCAAGAGTAGAAATACCTTTAATCGTTTGTCTGAAACGATTGGTTCTTTCAAAAAATATGTCTTTTGCTTCATCAGTTATTTTAATTTCGGATAATTCGTCAACAATTGTTTCCATATCTTCTTTTGAGAATGGTTTAAACTCAACTATTTCAGATATTCTGTCATATAAATGTCTAAATTTTCCCAATTTTGTTTTAGCTTCCTGCATCCCGATTAATACAACAGGTGCTCCTGTTAAATCGTGCAAATCTCTTAATGTTTCAATTGTTTTTGATTGTCCTATAAGATAATCAACTTCATCTATAATGATAATTTGGGGATTAAGCCGTAAATGTGCGATACATTGTTTCATCAAATCTGTTGATTTCTTTGACGGAGCTTCTCCTAATTCTTCAACAACTTTTTCCAATATTCCGTGGCTTGTCATTTTATTTTGAGCCCGAACATATACTGCATCATTTATGCCAGCCCACCAAATTGCCGTTTTGGTTTTCCCTAATCCGGGATCGCCATAAACTAATCCCATTTTTGGAACTTCACTTGATTTATCTATTAAGTTGTTCATTAAATCTACAAAATTTTTAACATTACGAGTTTTTACAAGTAATCTGCGTTTCATTATTTACCTCCTTATCGATTTCGTCACAATATATTTGTTCGTATTCATCCGTTAATTTATACTCTGCAATCCAGTCTTGTTCCTTTTGAGTTAAACAATCCTGTTTCATAAGGTATTCATATTTTTCATATCTTGTTTGAAAACAACCGCTGAAATTTTCTGCTTCCATCTCTGCTGCTAGTTCTTCACGAATTTGTTCAATTTCGTCAGCTTCTTGTTTTTCTGGTAAATCCATTGTTAATAACGGGCTATGAACCTGAGCACGTTTTAGGTGATTTACAAATTCAGTTTCTGTTCTTTTTTCTAATTGTTTTTTTAGTTTTGTTTGTTGTTTTAAATCTTCAATATCTTTAGGAACTCCCATATAATTTGCTATCGGATTAATAGGTTCAACTCTTTTTGCCTCGCAGATAAATTCACCGTTCAATTTGAAAACCTTTATTGAACTTAAATTAAACAAACTGTATTTTATAATTACATTTTTCTTGTAACCATATAAAGCCGGATCATAATAATCGCTTTTCAGGAATTTTATTCCGTTTCTTTGGATTTTCTTAATTTCACGAGCCATCATAAAGTCATCTAAAGTTTCAATATTAACTCCTTCGCCTTTACCAGAGTTTAAAACTTCACCGATTGTTTTGCCTTCAATATGAGGACAGGATTGTTCATAATGATATTTTTGTAACCAAATTTCAAGCACCTGTACAATTTGCTCCATAGTAGGGATATTGACCTTAAAAATTTTTTTGTGAAGTTTTTCGTTCCTTTTTAATTGAGCTGGCTTTTTTACAATACTTGTCCCTGTGTATGATGGGAGCATAACTTCAAAACTGTCTTGCAATTCTCTGAACAATCTTTCAATTGGCTTTGCTTTTGCATTATATGGTTTAGCGTATATTGGTTGAATACCGAGATTTGTAAATAAACCGGATATGCCATTCTCCATAAAATATTTTGCTTTAAATGCCTTACCATTATCCTGATAAACAAATTTTGGAACTTTACCGAGATTTATAATTGAATTTCTTAAAGCACTTGCAATACATTGTGTATTTTCTTCTAACATTATTTCAAACCCGACAAAACCTCCGGATTTCCAGTCCTGATATGCAACTAATGTTGGTCTGACAGGATTTCCTGTATATGGATTTTTAACAAAAAATGCTAATCTATGCCCATCGCCAACAATGACATCCCCGACTTCTAATTTTGAAACATCTCTTACTATGTATGGCAGAACCTTATCGTGCAGAGCTTTGTTACCTTCTCTTGCTTCTACCCAAATATCATAATGTTCAGCTTTATAATTATTGGCAAACCTTCGGTAAGTTAAATCACAACATAGATTTTTGAACCCACGTTGGGTTAATGCCATTTTTGTATATTTAATAGCTTTTCCAATATTTAATTGATTTGGATGCAAAAGATTTTTAAGTAGTTCTGCTTGCTCGGCTTCAGTTAAGGATGTTTTTGTGGTTTTTGTTCCGAACGTATAATTATTGATTAAACAATGCCAATCATCATTATATTCTCTTAATTTTTTATGCCATTCATAAATTGTACCGATAGCAACTTTGCCAACCGTAGTAAACAATTCTTCGCAAATAGACTGACGATTATATAATTCAAGAAAATCTTTGCTTGCTACAGTTTTATTTTTATTACCATTGCGAAAAGTATCCCATTTTTTAATCAGGTCATATTTTGCGAGAGCAAGTTTCTTTTGTTCTTCAGGAACTACATAATTAATCGGTGCAAGTGCAGTCGATTTTTCTTTGTGAGCTGTTAGTTTTTCTTTAACATTTTCTTCTAAAGATGTTACTAGAATTTCATAAGTTCTTGAGCTTTTTCTTATTACATACTTATTTTTACTAATAGCTTTGCGAACTGCTCGTTCTGATATACCTTTAATTTCTGCAAGTTTCTTTGTTGTAATCCAGTCTATGTTTGAATTTTGCATATATATCTCCTATCACACATTAACTCTGCTCCCCAGAAATTGGTAGTCAATGTATCAATATCGAAACATACCCATTTTGACTTTTTCAATGGCAAGTATTCATTGAACATGTGATATTGCCAAAGCAAAATTTTTGTAGTATTAGAAAAATTTTTCAAAAGGAACAAAACGGAACCGAAATTGGTTCCGTTTGTAATATAATGTGAAAAAGGAGTAATCATGGCTATAAAATTAAAACCGGAGCCAGCATGGGCAAAATATATAACAGAAGATAATCTTCCAACAGATGATTTGAAATTTCTCTGCGATATTATAGGTCTGGAAGCAACGAAAAAATTAATGATTAATCTGCCGGGATTTAAGTTATCGATCCATGCTTATTGTAATCAACCATACAAAAAACAATACATTATAGATAACTATACTGCGACAAGTAAAAACATAAGAGAACTTGTCAGAGCTTGTGATACAACTCAAAGGTATATTTACAAGGTAATTAAAGAACATCTTGAAAGTAATCGAGGCAAAAAATCATAGGTTCCGTTTGGTTCCGCAAAAAGTTCCGTTAAGGTTCCGTTTTGTAACAGAAAAATAATTCTTTCCGGAACCTGTGTTACTTTTTTATACCAAAAGTCCGGTATTTGTCATTGGCTATTATCCTACGAAAATAAGACTTTAGGACATATCAATATGAAAATTTTGACTTTTATCGGACTTAATTTAGACGAAAATCGGACATACCGGACTTTTCTGGAACCCTAAATTATTATAAAGAACCTTTGAATTTAGGGACTTTAAGGCTAGTTCCCCTTTTCTGTATTGTCCTGTTTCTTTACAACCAAATTCCCGCAAAATAAAAAGCAGATAGTTTTGTCTATCTGCTTTTTATCAGGAGGAGGTGGGATTCGAACCCACGGAACGCTTGCACGTTCGACAGTTTTCAAGACTGCTCCGATCAACCGCTCTGGCACTCCTCCAAAACTCGTTGTTTCGTGTAGTTCTATTCTATATTATAAATATTCCTTGTCAAGTTATTAAAACTAACAGAAAATTTATGTTTTAAAAATTTTTCTATGATTTAAAAATAAGGTATTTATACTTAATTAGCAGAAAAATAAAAATATTTCCCTCTCCTGAAAGCAGGAGAGGATAATCTATTTTGGCTAATTAAGTATATAAATCTCAAAAATAAATACTTGTAACAATTTTGCGATAAAAATGTTTTAGGCTAAAATCGTATTATGAAGATTGCGTTTTTACCGATAGATAACAGACCTGTTTGTTATACAATGCCTGAAATTATTTCAGGCATTGATGATTGCGTGGAATTTTCTATTCCACCAAGAAATTTACTTGGAGATTTGACAAAAACGGCTGATATTGACGGTATTTTTAAATGGCTCGAAAATCTATCCGAACAAGATGTTATTATAATGTCGCTTGATACTTTGATTTATGGCGGACTTATACCATCACGCAGAGGAAAAGAAACTTTGGGTGAATTAAAATTGCGGCTTGAAAAACTCAAAAAACTGCTACTGTCAAAAGGCGCAAAAATTTATGCTTTTTCAAGCATAATGAGAATTTCAAATAATAATTATAACGAAGAAGAAAAAGAATATTGGGCGCAATACGGGAAGAAAATTTTTGAATATTCTTATAATATGCACAAAAACGGTTTTGCTCAGACTGATGTACCGCCTGAAATTATAAAGGATTATCTTGAAACAAGAAAGCGTAATTTTGAGGTAAACAAAATTTATCTTGACTGGCAAAAAGAGGGAGTTTTTGAATTTTTGGTATTTTCAAAAGACGATTGTGCGGAATTTGGACTGAATGTGAAAGAAGCACAGGAACTTGAAAATTTAGGCGGATTTACCAAAACAGGCGCGGATGAAATTCCTTTGAGTCTTTTATCAAGAGCGTTAAATAAAAAACTCAAAATTTACCCTGTGTTTTTAGAGCCTGAATGTAAAAATTTAATTTCAAATTACGAAGATGTTTCGGTTGAAAATTCGGTCAAAGGGCAGATTGAACTTGCAGGGTGCGAGGTTTGCGCAGATGAAAATAATGCGGATTTGATACTGTATATCAATAATTTTATAAATCATCAAGGCGAAATTGTTATGAAAGTCGACACAAAAAGTTTTGACAGAGAGTTTAAAACCCCTGAGAAACCATATATGATTGCAGATGTGCGATTTGCAAACGGCAGTGACAACGGATTTATTCAGGCATTATTTAAAAATAAGATTTCAGATAAATATTTTTACGGTTACAGTGCTTGGAATACTACGGCAAATACATTGGGCAGTTTAATTTGCGGAGCAAAGTTTAAATACTTCGCTCAAAAATATAATAAAGTAAATTTTGAAAAATTACAGATAACAAGATTTGCAGACGATTGGGCATATCAGGCAAATGTTCGCCAAATGCTGAAAAAAACAGATGAAAATGAACTGAAAATTTTGATGAAAGAATTTGAAATCGTATTAGGTAATGTATTTAATTCAAAAATTGATTTAAAATATTCATACCCTTGGCACAGATTGTTTGAGGTAGAAATTTGGATTTAATTGATATAATTTTATTATCTGTCGCTTTGGGAATGGATTGTCTTATAGTATCTTTTTCACAGGGTTTAATATTCAAATCACAACGCAGAAAAAACTCCATTAAACTTGCGCTGACAATGGGTTTATTTCAGGGCTTGATGCCGATAGTCGGTTATATTGCAACGCATAAAATTTATGATTTTCTTGTACCCTATAGCAAATGGCTGGTATTTTCAATTTTTATGTTGTTAGGCTTAAATTTTATTGTTCAAAGTTTTAAGCGTGAAATTTGTGAAAAAATTAATTGTATTGATTTAAAATGTTTAATCGGGTTAGGTGTTGCAACAAGTGTTGATGCGTTGATATCAGGTGCAAATTTAAGGCTTACTCATACGGTTTTGTGGCTTGCGTGTTTAATTATCGGTTCAGGTTCTTTTATAATGTCACTAACAGGTTTTTGGACAGGTAATTTTATATCAAATATAAGACCAAAACTTTTGCACATTTCAGGCGGATTAATTTTAATCGCTCTTGCAATTAAATCATTGTTATAATTTAAAGCAATTATATACTATTTTAAAGTAGCATGTCATTGCTTTACATGTCGGGCAATTAGTAACATGTTTTGTACATAAAAAATATTATGAGAATATCTCGCTAAGATATTCTTAATATGTTCATTTCTTTCTCTTTTATTGCGAGTAAAAGAGAAAGAAA
>CACYKF010000003.1 GCA_902774905.1 uncultured bacterium | reverse complement strand
ACACATCGGCTTACGCATTTTCCGCCTGTGCAATCACAGATTGCTCCGTTCTCTTCACTTGCGTTCCGTTCACAACGGCGGTGATATCATGTTTCGCAACCTGCTTGCCCTGCTCATCGCAGGTCAACCCGTTGCTACACATCGGCTTACGCATTTTCCGCCTGTGCAATCACAGATTGCTACGCTCTCTACACTCTCGTTCTGTTCGCAACGGCGGTGGTATCATGTTTCGCAACCTGCTTGCCCTGCTCATCGCAGGTCAACCCGTTGCTACACATCGGCTTACGCTTTTAAAACCGTGCCACTGTCTATCGAAATTTACAAATACGAAATCCTTTAATGTCCTCTACTTTAACAAATATGACACCCGTAAAGGTTTTCTTAGTGCTGCTGAGTTTCCCCCCTGACACGGTTCGAAATTTTACGCCGCCATAAGTGTTAATATCAACAATTTCATTAAATTCTTACGCACTCATAAAGCCCTCACAACAGGCTCTGCACCCCGCATTGGCTTCGGGTCGAGAGTTCGCAACAACCCCGTGGAGCACGGCATTTTTATTATAACATAAACTATTCGCTTTTAAATAGTTAATTCGGATAATTTTTAAAGTGTAAATCCTACAATCCTTTTATAGTGTATATTTGCCACTATTTAGTTTTGTAAAATTATTGATATAAGAGGATTGAGAACTCTTGAGAATAATGTTAAAATATGTTACAATAGTAGTAGGAGCATCCTATAGGCCCAAATAGGTCTTCGATGAGTGTTATACCCCACACCACTCTTTAATAAAAAAGGTATCCGGTCACTCTTAAACTTATAGGTGCAACTATGGATACATTGTTTTTCAACAATCAGATTGAACGTTACGGTCCAATGGGAGAATTTCTGCTTGCAATTGTGATATTGCTTGCGTTAGTTTTGTCGCAGTTTGCTTTTCATCCTCCTATTTATGCCAATGATTTAATTGCAAATACTGTTATTTCAAATCCATCAATATACAGTGCAGGAGATAAATTGAGAGCAGATTTTGATGCAGATTATCAAAAACATCTTTTTGATCAAAGAATGGATGTAAAATATTCCGGTTATAAGGTTAATAATGTTACTGACGGCATAAAGCATGTTAAAATGGTTAAATATTATGCAGGTCGCCCTGTCAGAATAAATGTAGTCGAAATGAATCCTAAAATTGCAAAGGATTATGAACTTATGCCTGCAATGGCATCTAATTATTCTCTTAATTCAAAATCAACTGTCAGAAATATTGCAGGGCGTACTAATTCCATTGTTGCAATAAATGGCGGATTTTTTAAACCGCAAACGGGGATACCTTTAGGTACACTTGTTATAAACGGAAAAATTTACACAGGTCCGATTTATAACAGAGTCGCACTCGGAATTTTTGAAGATGGTTACGATGTAAGCAGAGTTGCTTTTGACGGGGTTATAAAAGGTAATGATACCGAAATTAAAATTGATAATATAAATCAGCCAAGAATGTTATCGTCATACGTAATTGCTTATACTCGGGATTGGGGGAAATATGCTCCGGTATCTCCTAAAGGTGGGGTTCAACTCCAAATTTCGGGTGACAGAATTATTTCTGCTTCCGCCAATCCCCTTTCTATTCCAAGTGACGGTTATGTTCTTGTAGGACCAAAAGAAAAATTGAAAGCACTTTTTGGAGCCCCCTATGTAGAAATGCAATTGGGATTTACTCCAAAATGGGATAATGTAAAACATATAATTAGCGGAGGTCCGTATCTTGTCAAAAACGGTGAGGTTTATGTTGACTTGTCAGAAGAAAAACTCCTTGCCATTGGTGGCAGAAATCCTCGCAGTGCTATAGGTTATACCAGAGATAATGATTTGATAATCGTCGCAGTTGACGGAAGAGAGGGAAGTTCTATCGGTTTAACCCTGAATGAACTTGCCTCTCTTATGAAATCTTTAGGCTGCGTTAATGCTATAAATTTAGACGGTGGAGGTTCAACCGTTATGTATGTAAACGGGGAAATAGTAAACAAACCGCCCCAGCCTGGCGGAATAGCAATTTCTAATGCCGTTGTAATTTCAAAAAGAACTATTGATTAACTTTTTCTATTGTTTCTTCTATATCTTGTACCAAAGCGTTAGTTCTTTCGTCATTTTTTATTGCCAGCGCTTCTTTTGCACTGTTCAGCGCGGATTTAAAATCCTGATTGTTATAATAAAGAATTGCTCTGTTATAATTGATTAAATATTTTTCATCATTATTTGTTGCGAGTTCGTTTGCCTTGTCAAGTGCGTTTTGCGCTTTTTTATTATTGCCCATGCTTGAATAAACAGTTGCAATATTTATATAGCCCCCGCAGTAATTCGGGTATTTATCAATATAATTTTGGTATTCGTCGAGTTTTTTCTTCAATACTTCTTCATCATTACCCAAAATCAACGGCGGATAATAAAGGTTTTCGTAGTACCATCCTTTTGAATTTGTTATTGAGGGTGCAAGCCTGTATAGAAGCGCAAGAGTATTCAAATCCCTTTTAGAAAGATAAATTATATTGTGTGAATAAGGTGAAAATACTCCGGATACTTTATGGTTGCTTGCGTACATAACATCATGCGGATTATCACTGTGTCCTGATATCCCAAGAGTGTGACCGATTTCGTGCAGGGCGGTATTATAAATTTCTGACTGTGAAAATTCTTCTCCAAAAGGATTAGTCTTATAAAAATTTATAATCATTTTATCAAGTCTGTTGTATCTGTCTGTCGAATTTGTTGTTGTTGCAATAACATAGTTGCAGTTTGCACTTGTGCATTTTGGACCGGCATAGTTTGAAAATTTTATTTCAATGTTTGCATCTTCGGGTTTATAAACTTCCTGAAACTGCAAAAAACCGCTTGCCTTAGCCCATTGTTCAAAGGCTTTTTTAATATTTTCCCTGTATGCGGGGGTTGTTTGTTCAAAATAAACTTTTAAAGGAAATGATTCTATATTCCAGCGCAAAATATCTTTGTTTAGAACTGCACTGTATATATAATTATCTTCCATTCCTTCTATTAATCGTTCTTTAAGCCCGAAAAGTTGTGATTTGGCATAACTTTGAGCAATATCTTTATTTTTTGAATTTGCCATTAAATATAGAGCCTGCTGATGCGAGTAAGTCGGAGTTCCTTTTGTTAGCGCAAGCGTAAGAAAATATCTTGATGCAGAATTATCGGGATTTGCTTGAAGCGAACGCTCAAAAAACTTTATTGAAGCATCATATTGACCGGCATTATATAAGTTTTTCCCTTTATTAAAGTAATAAGGACTACATAAACCCGTATGATTCCACACATAAGCGCCTAAAAATATTACTATACCCGTAAGAAGTATGGTATTAATTATCTTTTTTATCATTAATTTCTCTTTCCATTTGAGCGGCAAGTTGATCTATATCGCCGGTAATTTTGAAATATTCTTTGAATTTTGCAGTTGTTTTAAGGTTAATACTTCTTCCGTTTTTATCTTTTTGTTTTGAAACAAGACCTTTTTCAACAAGTTCTGCAATATGTTCATACGCATTAGAGCGTAGTTTTACAAGGTCAGATTGTCTTATCGTTTTTTTAAGAGCAATAATTGATAAAGTCCTTAATACAGCCGCAGACAAGTCAATCGGACAAATTCGTTCAACAATATCTGAATAATCTTCCTTAACCTGCAAAATATAACCGTCTTCATCATCAATTTCCAATGCGCCGTCTCGGGAAGAATAGTCCATAATAAGTTCAAGCAGTGCTTGTTCAACTTCTTCAGGCTCTTTATCAACGAACACGCAAATTTCATCAAGCGTTAGGGCTCGTGCAGTTACAAACAGAATTGCTTCAATCCTTGATTTAAGTTGTTGCATAAGCGCCCCCTTTTACAACAAATAAATCAGAGTAAAATTCTTTTTGTTCAAGTTGATAATCTGTATCTCGGCTTAAAAATAATAAAGCCATATAAGATGTAATCCTGTCCATTCCTAAAATATATAAATCCGAAAGTTCAACTTTTTCTTTATTTTGGAATATTTGTTCAATATTATCTTTTAATTTTAAAACCGCTTCTTCTATCATTGCATCATTAGACATGTTGTTGATAATATCGTGAGTTGTCATTCTTGAAAAATCACGAACTCTGCGTCTTGCTCTTTGTTGTGCATCTTTGAGGTTTGCTCTTGCTTCAATTTTTTCATAAAATTCAAGTTGTTTAATGAGGTCTTTCAATGTTACAACTCTGTTACGGTTTAGTCTGACACTTGTTCTGCGCTTCAGTGCTTCATCCCATCTGACAATGTTATTTGTCGGAATAAAATCATCTTCAGGCATATAGTCATTAATCGGCAATCCGTTTTCATCATATATCATTTCAGGTTCTTCATTGTCCTGAAAATCTTCTAATGTCAAATCCGTAAGAACATTAGACTGCATGCGAACCAAAATTGATGCAAATAAAAATGTTCTGCTTGCAACTTTAAGGTTGAGTGATTTTAATTCCATCATCTTTTGAAGGTATTTCTCTGTTACATCAACTATATCAATATTCCAAGGGTCAATTTTTCCTGACTTTGCCATTTCAACAAGAATACCGATTCCGTCATGGCTGTCTTTGGAACTCAGCCCTGCGTATATTTCTAAATCTTCTCCGTTTATTATTGCATTATCCATTATTCTGAATACCTGTTACTTTTGTTTTACCTTTTTCTTTTTGAGTAACACCGACTACTCTGTGTGCTGCGCCTACCATTAAAGGTTTGTGGGTTACAACCAAAAATTGTGTATCATTAGATTGTTTTTTTATCATATCTGCAATTCGTTCGACATTCATTGCATCTAAACTTGCATCGACTTCATCAAGAGCATAAAAAGGTGCAGGCAGATATCTCTGAATAGAAAATACAAGTGCAAGTGCTGTTAGAGCCTTTTCTCCGCCTGAAAGTGCACCGAGTTTATTATTTGTAATTTTATCTCTTGGTTTGGCTTCTATTGTCATACCGCCGGATAATGGGTCTTTCTCATTTTCAAGAATAAGTTTGCCTTCTCCTTCAGATAACTCATGATAAATATCTTTAAAGTTCTCATTTATGGCTGTATAGGTCGTCATAAATGCTTCTTTTTTCTCTTTTTCAAAACCGTTCATTTTTTCTAAAATAGCGGTTCTTTCTGTTGTAAGCGTGCTGATTTGTCCATCAAGTTCTGTTTTTCGCGCGGATTTTTCTTCATAACTTGTAATTGCACGCATATTAACATCCCCTAAATCCTGCATACGCTTTTCAAGTCGCTGAATTTTTGTATTCAGCTCGTCTATTGAAATTTCAACAGGCTCTAATTTTTCAATATCAATTCCGCCGTCTTTAAGTATCTGACGGGCATCTTCAAGTTGCGGTTCAAGTTCTTTGCGTCTTGTTTTGAATGATTCAATCTGTTCTTCTACGCTTTCAATGTCTTTTAGGTTTACTGCTTTATCGGATTTTAACTGAACCAAATTTGTATTTATTTCTTCTTTTTCTTTCACCAACGCACCGATTTTTGTATCAATAACCTTTATTTTATCAGACAGAGCGCTTAATTGTTCCTCTAATTGACTGATTTCCTTCTTGTAAGTTTCAATGTCATTTTTCAGATTCTCATTTGTTTGATTATTATTTGTAATATCAGTATTTCTTGCATCAATCAATGTTTCGTTAAATGTAATTTGTGTTTCAAAACCATTAATCTCATTTTTTATATTCATCTGATTGTCTTTAAGATTACGAATCTCATCTTCTATGCCTTGAGTTTTCTCTTTAAGTTCGGTCAAATTCTTATCACCGAGAAGTTTATCAAGTTCGTTTAACCTGTCTTGCGCCGTTTGAATTTTATCTGACAGTTCTATTCTTTGGCTCTCAATTTTGTCAAGTTCTTTGTTTAATTTTTCAATATTCGGTTCGTTTTCCTCAACAAATTTTTGTTTTGTATCAATCAATCCCTGACTGTTCTCAAATTGAGAAATCATGTTATTAAGTTCAATTTTTGCCTTTGAATATTCGGTCGAAGCATTTGAATAAGATACCCTTATTTGTTCTAATTTGTCCTCTAATTCCTTGCGTTTAATTTTTGCTTCCTGATATTTCTTCTGAAGTTCTTCAACTTTTTTCTTGGCATTTTCAAGGTCTTTGTCTTCGTTTTTTCCAAAACCTAACATGCCTTGTTTAATATAACCGCCTGTGATTGCGGCAGATTTTTCATACAATTTGCCGTCTAAAGTTACCATTCTGTATTTACCGATTAATTTTTCCGCTGTTTCAGAATCTTCAACAATAAGTGTTTCGCCTACTGCGTGGAAAAACGCATCAATATATATATCGTCAAAATCAACAAGATTTATTGCAAAATCCACTACCCCTTTGTCTTTTGGCAGATGTAGGCTCGATGGTGCTTTGCGGATTTTGTTCATCGGGATAAATGTTGCGGTTCCGGCATGAGATGAGCGTAAAATTTCTATTGCAACATTTGCCGCATGTGTATCATCAACGACAATATTTGCTAATCGGCCGCCAAATGCGATGTTTAATGCGGTAGAATATTCATCATCAACTTTGCCTAACTGCATAATAGGAGCATGAACACCCTCTAATTTTGCATTCATAACCGTTGATATTGCAACTGTTGTTCCGGAGCCTCCGCCTGCAGATTTTTGCGCCTCTAATTCGGTCAGTTTTCTGTACGCTGCACGGACATCATATTCATAATCTTCTATTTCGGTTTTTATATCATCATATTTTTTGTATGTGGAAGTTTGTGCGCTTTTCAAATCTTCCATATCTTTTCTCAGTGTTTCAACTTCAAGTTCTTTATCGGATTTTTTCCCTGAAAATTCTTCTTTGTTTTTAAGTGCATTTTTTATAAATTCTTTTGCATCTTCAATATCCTGCTTTAGATTTTTTAGTTCATTTTCTTTTGGCAAAGAGTTTTTTAGCAGTTCGTTATCTTTGTCTTTCAGGTTATCTAAATTTTTTGATGTTTCGTTTCTTTCCTGAATGTACTTATCGGCAGTTGAACTCAAACCGGATAAATCTTTTAGTTTTTGAGTCAGTTCTTCTTCTTTTGCTTTAATCTGACTTTTTATAATTTCAGATTTATCATTTGCAAGTTTTATGTTAAGTTTTTCTTCTTCAATTTTTTTCTTGAATTGTTCTATCCCGTTTTTTGCATTTTCTATTGACTGAAGATTTTTTTGAATTTGTTTTTCCGAATAATCAATAGCGCTTTTTTTAGACTGAATTTGGGCAGAAAGGTTACTTTCTTCATTTTTTAATCTATCTCTTTCATCCTGCCCCTGTTCTTTAAGTTTTTTATCAAGTTCATCGTATTTTTCTGTTATTAAGGCTATTCGTTCTTCCAAATCTTTGGATAACGAAACTTTCTGCTGTCTTTCTTTATTTGCTTTAAGAATATTTTCATGGGCAATTTCAAGACTGCGTTTCAAATCAAAAAATCTTACTGTCCCGATTTGTGCTTCAAGCCCCTGTTTTTCGTCCTGAAGTTTTTTATACTTTATTGCAATTTCCCGTTCTTCTTTGAGTTGTTCAAGTTGAGATGCTACTTCAGACAGAATCAAAGTTGCAGCCTGAACTCTTTGTTCGACCTTTTCAAGTTCGCCTTTTGCCTGATCTATTCGACGGTCAAAATCCGCAACACCGGCAATTTCGTCTATCATTGCTCTTCGGTTTTTAGAAGTTGCACCGATAATAGAGTTGATATCATACTGCATAACGACATTGTAACTGTTTGGGGTAACATTGTATTCTTCCAAAAGAGCCTTGATATTTGTTAATGTTTCAACCTTGTCATTGAGATAGTATGTTGAATTGTAACCTTGAGAACCTTTTTTGATGCGCCTTGAAATAGTAAGTTCTTCAAAATCTTTAATCCCGCCGAAAGTAACTTTTACAAATGCTTCGTTACGGTTATTAAATGCGGTGATATAATCGGCAGCATTTTCAATACGCAATGCACTGCCGTTGCGTAATCCTAATGCAAACATTATGCTGTCTATGATATTACTTTTACCTGAACCGTTTGGACCTGTTATTGAGGTAAATCCTTCAAGTAACGGAATTTCGGTCTTGTTGGCAAAAGATTTAAAGTTATCTATTTCCAACTTTTTTATAAACATGTACTATCCCAAGTATGATATATCTTTTTTATTATGACAAGAATATAGCCGACATGTCAAACTTTTTACATTAAATTTATTATCTTGACAAAAACTGAAAAAATTTTTAAGATTATATCAGGTATCCCTCTATCTTTTGGAGATGGTTGGGGGGAGGGTTAAATAATTTTTGCCTTAAAACACTTAACCCTCTCTTGAATTTCTAATGCTCAACTTTGTTTCGCATTGAAATTCTTTTCTCCCCGCAGGGGAGATAGGATAAACCCTCTCTCATTTTTCAAATGTTCGAAATAAATTTCTCACATTGAAAAATTTCTCTCCCCCAAGGGAGATAGGGTAAACTTACTCTCATTTTTATAAATCCGCTTCCGCTCATTAAGAAAATTTTTTTTCCGCAGGGTGATAGAATACCTTTCTTATTTTATAAATCCGATTTTTAAGATATTTTTCCCCATTTTTCTTTCTAATTTATCAAAACATTGGGTAAGTTTAAGCTTTTTGTCATTTTCTTCTTGCTTATCATAAAGAGAAAGTTGTTCAATTCCCTGCTCTCCTATTTTTTCAAGAACGACACCTGTTGCTCTGTATAAAATATTGGGATTATAAATTTCTTTTAGAAGTTCTATTGCAATCTTGGAAATTTCAAGTTCAAAATCAGTCGGAGTTTTCAAATCCTGTTTTGTATAGAAAACTCTAAAATCTTTCGTCCTTAACATTACTCCGACCTGCAAGCACTTTGTATCGTGGCGCCTTAATTTTCGGCATGATGTATGTATATGCAGGTTAAGTTCATTTTTTATAAAATTAAAGTCTGATGTAAAAATCCCGAATGCCCTTGTGTTCTGAATGGATTTTGGGGTTGCAGATTCGTTCAAAACTGGGGATGTCATTTCACCTAAAAGTTCATGGCGCATTTCTATCCCGTGTATTCCGATTTGTTTGTCAAGCCAACTGTCAGACTTGTTCACAAGTTCAAGCGCTGTTATTATTCCGTTTTTTTTCATTTTGTCCGTTAATCTTCTGCCTATGCCCCAAATTTCTTCAATTCTTGTGTTCTCAAGTTCTGTTAAAATATCACACATATTGATTTGATAAATATGTGATTCTACATTTTTTGCCTTGTCAGATGCAAGTTTTGCAAGTGTTTTTGATGAACTTATTCCTATTGAAACAGGAATATCAACTTCATCAAGAACTCTCTGTCTTAACATTTGTGCAAGTTCGTAATAATTTTTTTTATAAAGTCTTTGAAGTCCTGTTAAATCTACAAATGCTTCATCAACTGAATAAATTTGCACATAAGGACTAAAATCCTGCAATACTTCCATAACCTGATAAGATACCTGCCCGTAGTATTCGTGATCTGCAACTGGATAAATAGCCTTTGAATGCTCTTTTTTAGCCATAAAATACGGTTCACCCATCCGAACACCCATTTGTTTAGCTTCTCGAGAACGTGATATTACACAGCCTTCAGGGTTAGACAGAACACAAACAGGTTTATTTTTTAGTTCTGGATTTCTTTTTTGTTCGCAGGATACAAAAAACGAATCGCAATCCACAAGCGCTATTACTTTTTGTTTTACCATATAAACAGTATTGAATATTTTTTGTCAGTCGTCAATAGCAAAATACATGAAATATATTATCGGTTGAAAATTTTAATCTAACAATTACTCTTGTAAATATGTTTTATGTAAATAATTTTTAAAATGTTAAATTATGTAGCAAAAAAAATCTTGATGTTTTTTTACACATAGTATATCATTAAAAAATAAAATTTATAAAGGCAGGAAGCATGAACAAAGAATATATTTTTCCAAAGAAATCGGATTTTAAGGCTATAAACATCTCTGATGTCAATATTGAATTACCGGATTTAAAAAATATCAGTGAATCTAAGTCGGTTGTTATCGGCAAATGGCTTATGAAATATATCGAAAAATCTCTTAAATTAAATAAAATTCAAATAAATAATATTATGCCTTCCAAGGCTGACTTTGCTTATAAATTAGGTGTAAGTATCGGAACAATGCAAAATGCTTTCAGATACATTGAGGATTTGGGTTATGTCGAATCAAAACAATGTATCGGAACACTTGTAAGGGATTACAAAAAGCCTGTTACTACAATGAGAAAACTTACCTCAAAAAGAGATTTGGCATCAGAAGCGATTAAAAGATATATTCAAATGAACAATTATAAAATAGGCATGACATTACCCTCATCAAGAACTGTTGCGGCATTAATCGGTTACAGTGCAAATACAACTCGCCTTGCTCTTGATTATTTGTGTGCGCAGGGGATTTTAGAACATAAATTTAAAAATGCTAATGAATACGGATGGGTAATTAAAACTCTTGATTTTGATTTTAGTTCCGAAATTTCATCAAAATCAAAGACTTTAGTAGATATGGTTGTTAAAGATTTGGAAAATTATATTTCAAACAATCTAAAAGCCGGAGATAAAATCCCCCCTCACAGTGAACTTGCACAAAAATTGAAGGCAAGTTTAAAAACTGTTCATGATGCGCTTAAAATTTTGGCTGACAGGGGTATTTTGCTTCCAAGGCGCGGGAAATACGGTACAACAGTTATAAAAATTCCTAATGACAAAACATTGTCAGTCAAACCTGAAATGTCTATTTTTGCTCCGGCAAAAGATACTGCCTTTTATCATTATGAAAAAACTCAAAATAAAATTAAACGAATGATAGCAGAAGAATATGACATTGGAGAAAAATTACCGTCAATTATTGAAATGTCCAAGATGCTCGATTTAAGTCCTAATACAATTCGCAAAGCATTTCATAATCTTGCAAAAGAGGGTTATCTTGTATTTTCAAGAGGCCGTTACGGCGGAACATTTATTATAGATATTCCGGAAATTGAACAACAAACCTTTAAATGGCTCGCTGTTAATCCGCAATATGTCATGGAAGAACAAGGGGTTAATTAATTATTCTTCTTTAATCCACATTAACAGGTTCGCGCATAATTTTTTCTATCGCTTCTCTTGCTGTGAATACAAGTGCTTCAGGTATATTATCAATTACAGTTAGTTGTCTTAAAACATCAACAGTTCTTTTGAAGGCTCTTACAATATCGCCTTCCCCTACATCGCGCATTGAACCTGTGATGGTTTCCCACTCTGCACCCTCTGCCCAAAGTTCTATCATTGAACTAAAATAGGGGTTTATATATAGCGGAGTTTCAATATTATAATAATTTTGTATTTTTTCTAATTTGCGTTTAATATTCCTGATTTTGTTTAATGTTTTTCTGACCTGTTCGGAAAATGGGACATAAGGTATTTCCATCCTCAAATCTTCTGTTGTAATAGCGCAAATTACCCCTGCAAGTTGAGCCGGTGTAAGTTCTTCCAATAGTCCTGAAAAAATTATTTCTGCAAGATATAATTCGTTTTCACTTCGTATTTGCGAGGTTGTCTTGCCTTTTTCTGTCGGGTAATCGTTTATGAGATAGCCGTATTCTTCTAAAACCTTGCGGTGTGATAAAAATTTGTTCCAGTAAATATCCTTTTGATTTTCAATTTCTTTGAGCAGTTGATTTTTCTTTAATTCAATTCGTTTGGTTACTTCAATATTTTTTGTGTGTTTTTTGTAGAATTTGCAGTTGTCACACGCAAATGCCTGCATTTGTTTTAATTCTTCTTTATTGCGCTGACCAAATTCAATCACTTCAGGAGAAAGTGGTCTTTTGCGTTTTTTCTCCTGCGCAAGTATTTTTTTATAAGTCTGTCTGTTCTGAACATATAAAAATCTGATTCGGTCATATTTGAACAAATCTTCATCCGTTTGTTTATACGGGCAGACAAATGACCGCTCTTTAAGTTCTTTGTCGTAATTATCCATCATTGATAAAATTGGTTTAAGTCTGTAATCTGAGGAGTAATAACCAAAACTTTTTAAAATAAGTTCTTTTGATTCATCTAAATCAAATCTTTGCAATAAGTTCAAAACCATTGAATAACTCGGGGAAAATTTACTTTCTAACGGATTAGAACCGCTTTGGACAAGGTTTGCGACTTCTTCAGGTGACTGGAATGATGTGCCAACGACAGTTACATAGCCGACTTCGTCCATGCCTCTGCGCCCTGCTCTGCCCGACATTTGCAAAAATTCATTTGCGGTAAGCATTCTGTGACCTGAATCCGTTCGTTTGCTTACAGAACTTATCACTGTTGAACGCGCAGGCATGTTTATCCCTGCCGCAAGTGTTTCGGTTGCAAAAACAACCTTGATTAAACCCTGCTGAAAGAGTTTTTCAACCAAATTTTTCCACGCAGGCAAAAGTCCGGCATGATGTGATGCTACGCCCTGTACTAAATATTCAATGTTTTTGTTTCCGTAAAGATGCGGATTATCCGCTATAAATTCATCAATAAACTCTCGGATTTTTTGCTGTTCTTCTTTTGTATTAAGTTCTAAACCGGAGCATTTTTCCATCTGTTCGTCGCATTTTTTGCGTGAAAATGTAAAAAATATTGCAGGTAGCATGTCCTGATTATACAAATTTGAAATAATTTGTTTTACATAAGATTTTTTGCGTTTATCCCGACCGCCTTTTGCCCATTGAGGTTTTTCGGGTCTGATTTTAGTATTCAACTGTCCTGACGGAGTGAGTAGCGGTAGTAATTTAAACGGCTGTGAACTGTCAAAATAATAGTATCTTAACGGCACAGGACGAAAATCCGTATTAACAAGTTTTGTTTTTGAGTGAACTGTGTTTATCCAGTCTGTAAGTTCCTGTCCGTTTGCAACGGTAGCGGATAGTGCAATAATCTGAATATTTGTCGGACAGTAAATAATACTTTCTTCCCAAACTGTCCCTCTTTGCTCATCATTCATATAGTGAACTTCGTCTAAAACAACATATTTTACATTTTTTAAGTTATCAGCCACCGCACCAAAGTTTGTGCCATATAACATATTACGGAAAACTTCGGTTGTCATAATAACAATTTGCGCACCACGATTGATAGTTGTGTCGCCTGTTAATAGCCCTACATTATCCTGCCCGTATTGTTCGCAAAAATCATAGAATTTTTGGTTTGAAAGAGCCTTTAAAGGTGTAGTGTAAAAAATTCGCACATTTTCTTTCAGGGCATTATTTATTGCGTGCTGTGCGATAACCGTTTTGCCGGCGCCAGTCGGTGCGCATACTACAACACTTTCTCCATTATCTATAATCTCACACGCTTCCTTTTGAAAATCGTCAAGTTCAAACGGAAATTCACTCATTACTTGTTTTTCAACTCCTCAACTATCCCCGATACCTGTTTTTTTAGATTGTCATAATCTGAATTATTATCAATAATATAATCCCAGTTTTTAATATGATCTAAGCCGATTTCAGTTACATCATTTTCCCCTGTAAGCGAACCGCCTCTTGATAAACGGGTTTGCCTTGATGCTTCAACTCTTATGGTAATTGCACCTGCATCTTTGAAAACATCATATTCATGCGGAACACGAACATCAGTAACCATAATATTTCCGTCTTGTTCAAGAATTTTTTTTAGCCAATAGTCAGGGTGTTGTTCTCTGCCCCAATTCCCTAAATTAATCAAATCCTGTCTGTAAACCGGTTTATTTTTTTCGATTTCCTCGTAAGTTAACCCCTTTTCTTTGCCGTAAGTGAGTTTTATAATGTCACCCATAGCGCAGCGGTGAAAATCAGGCATTAAATCAAGCATAATCTTTGCTGCCGTATCTTTTCCGCTATACTGTTTCCCTGAAAAAATGATAATTTTATTTGCCATAACAAATTAATTATATAGGGATATCATTCAAAAATCAATTAAATCACGAACTTTAATTTTTAGTGCATCTGCAATATTAATCAACAAATCAAGACTCAATGTTCTTTTTGCGGTTTCAATTTTTGCTAAATGTTCTCTTGAAATATCAAGTATTTCCGCAAGTTTATTTTGCGAATAACCACACTCACGCCTTCTTTCAAAGATATTTCGACCGAGAGAATAAATTTTTGTAGTCTGATTGTTCATATTTTTTATACTAAATTATTTTATAGCATTTTACTGTAGTCCTTATGAGAACTATGTTTTAGCCTGTTTGTATATTGAATTATTATTAAGAACTAAATTATACTTTTTAATATTGCATAGTCTAAAATTATACTATAGTCTAATTATCTTCATGTTTTCCGGATGATAATATTTTAATACTTTATGAAGTATAATGTTTCAAAATTGTAGCCTTATTGACTACATATCTTTTTATGGTTAAAATAGTTGTAAACAATAAGGGAACAAAATGCCGAAAGTATCAGTAATAATACCTGTTTATAATGTAGAAAAATATCTCAGGGATTGTCTTGATAGTGTTGTAAGTCAGACCATAAAAGATATTGAGATAATTTGTATAAATGACGGTTCAACTGATGGTTCGTTAGATATTTTGAATGAATATTGTTCAAATGATGACAGATTTGTTATTATAAATCAGGAGAATCGGGGGTTATCTGTCGCAAGAAATAACGGATTAAATTCGGCAAGTGGTGATTATATCGCTTTTATAGATTCTGATGATTATCTTTTGAATAATGATTACTTTGAGAAATTATACAATGCGTGCGAAAAATATAGTGCTGATATTGCAGTTGCCGGAATTATTCGCGGGAATAATAAGAAAACATATAGAGTTTTGAAGATTGAGAAAGAGGAAGTCGCAATAGAATACGAAGATAAACTTCGTATTTGTGATGTTCCTGATTCAAATTATGTATGGAATAAATTGTATAAGCGTGAAAGTTTGCTTGCAACCGGTATAATTTTTCCTCCCGGAAAATTGTATGAAGATTTATATTATACACACAAAGTTTTATATTATATGGACAAAGTAATATCTGTATGCGGGATAAATTATTTTTACAGAAAGCGCAGTGACAGTATAATCAGGACTAAATCCTCTAAGGCTGAACTTGATCATCTGGAAGGTCAGAATCTTATTGATTCTTTTTTGACTGAACACAATATAGATGTTTCTAAATGTCGTACTGACACAAAAAAATATAAACTTTTTGGTCTTACCTTTTTCAAGACAATAAAAAAGCATAATAAACGAAAAAATGTTTTGTTAAATTGCATAAAATGGAGTGTAAGTATTTAACAAAGGAGTAAGTTAAGTGATAGCAGAATGTGAAGAAAAGATGTGTATAATGAGTAGTACTGCTGGTATTATGCATATATTTTTTGCAAGTGATGAAAATTTTGCTATGCATTTAACTGCAGTTTTGTCGTCTATTCTTTTAAATGCTAATGATAATGATTTTCATTTTTTTCATATTTTGGATGATGATATCTCGGATAGAAGTAAACAGATAATTTTAGAATTAAAAAGAATAAAAAATTTTGATATTGAATTTATAAAAATTGATAATAATATATTTAAAGATTGTCCTTTAGTCCCCAATTGCAGTCATATTACAAGACAAACATATTACAGGTATATTATTCCAAAAATTAAACCTCAATTAGAAAAAGTTTTGTATCTCGATTGTGATATAATTGTGAAAAAATCTCTTTCGGACTTATATAATATAGATTTAGGGGATAAGTACTGTGCAGTGGTTCAGGAAATGAATCCGTATTTTTCCCCGAAAGATGAGAAGCGTCTCGGTATTAATGCCGAATTTAATGCTGGTGTAATTTTATTTAATAATAGGAAATTAGTTGAGGAAAATTTAACTCCTGTATTTTTTGAAAATACGCAAAATTTATATGAACAGGGTTTGCTTGTTTGGCAAGATCAGGATGTTTTGAATTACACTTTTAAAGACAATGTTTTGTGGTTAAATCCTAAATATAATTATCAGCAAAATATGGGGGAAAAGCCTTATTATTCAAAATATTGTCTGAAAGAATTGAATGATGCAAAAAAGAATATTGTCATTGTTCATTACAATAATAAACGCAAACCATGGACATTCAATACTGATTTTTATGCTTTTGACTATTATTTTGCACTTCTTAACACAAAATATGCAAAAAAGGCGATTAAATATATTCTATATTATGTTTTAAAGTCTCAATTTACCAATATTTATCGTTTCTTATTTAGTGCTAAAAATAGTGGAGATAGAACACATAAGATAATTACCATATTGGGGATTAAATTTAAATTTAGAAGGAAAAAACATGCCTAAAATATCAGTAATAATACCGGTTTATAATGTAGAAAAATATCTTCGGTAATGTCTTGATAGTGTAATAACCAAACTCTTAAGGATATTGAAATTATTTGTATCAATGATAGATTAGCAGATAAAATTTAATGTAAAAAATAATTAAATAAAAAAACTTAACTTACTTTATTGCGGGAAAATTTTTCCCGCTTTTTTTTGTATCATTTAATTAATATATTCTTGTTTTTGTGCTATATTTGTAATATCGTTATTGAACGAGTGTACACTATACAATATTGGAATATGTTATGGCATTAAATTTTCAAAACTTAGTTTTAAACTTACAAAAATTTTGGGCTGATTACGGATGTATAATTGAACAGCCTTATGACATTGAAAAAGGGGCATCTACAATGAACCCCGCAACTTTTTTAAGAGTGTTGGGTCCTGAACCCTGGTCAACCGCTATGATTGAACCCTGCAGACGCCCGACAGATGCAAGATATGGCGAAAACCCCAATCGTCTTGGACATTATTTTCAGTTTCAGGTTATCCTGAAACCTTGTCCTGATGATGCGCAGGAACTCTATTTGCGCAGCCTTGAGGCTATGGGAATTGATTTGAAAGAACATGATGTTCGTTTTGTCGAAGATAACTGGGAATCTCCGACTCTCGGTGCTGCAGGCGTAGGCTGGGAAGTTTGGCTTGATGGTATGGAAGTTACTCAGTTTACATACTTCCAGCAGGTTGGCGGACTTGAAATTAAACCTGTTGCGTTAGAACTTACATACGGTTTGGAAAGAATCGCAATGTATTTGCAGAATAAATCTTCTGTATTCGATATCATGTGGAATGATAATATTACTTATGGCGAGGTTTACCATCAAAACGAAGTGGAACAGTCAAAATATAATTTTGAGGTTTCAAATTCAGATGATTTGTTCAAAAGTTTTGATATTTATCAAAAAGAAGTGGATAACTGCGTTAATGCAAAACTTGTTTTGCCTGCCTATGATTATGTTTTGAAGTGTTCTCATACTTTCAACCTTTTGGATGCAAGAGGGGTAATAAGTAAAGACGAGCGTAACAACTTTATCGGCAGGGTAAGAACTATGGCTTCTGCTGTTGCAAAACTCTATGTAGCACAGCGTGAAGAAATGGGATTCCCTCTATGTAAATAATAAATGTTATTCTGAACCTGTTTCAGAGTACATTTATGATTAGGAAAGTGTAGTTCGGGGTGTATTTCCCCTACATTAAATTAAAAGGAACGAAATGGCTGAAAAATTTAACAGAGCGACATTTACTCGCAATTTTTTGAAAAATATTACAAGAATTAAAAACCCTGACGAAATGCTTGCTGACGCTAAAAACAGCAGTCTTGAAAAAACGCTTGGGGTTTGGGATTTGATTATACTTGGTGTCGGTGCAATTATCGGCTCGGGTATTTTTGCGATTGTCGGTATTGCTGCCGCTGGAGACGGTTCATCTTTAGGTGCAGGTCCGGGGCTTGTAGTCTCAATGATAATTGCTGCTATTGCCTGTGTATTTTCAGCATTATGTTACAGTGAATTTGCTACAATGATTCCTGTTGCAGGTGGTGCTTATACTTACACATTTGCAACATTGGGTGAATTTGCAGCGTGGATGGTCGGTTGGGTTTTGATGCTTGAATATGCTATCGGTTTTATTGCGGTTGCATGTGCGTGGTCTAACCATTTGATGCAGTTTTTGCAAGGGTTCCCGGGGTTGCCTGAGTGGATTAGTCATCCGCCTGTTTGGATGACTAATGATGTATTTACTGTATCAAAAATGGTTGCAGAAAATCCTGATATTACTGTTCCGACATTTTTTGGAGTTCCTATTTGTATAAATATTCCTGCGATTTTTATTGTTCTTTTAATGACTGCTATTTTGGTTAAAGGAACAAAGGATTCCGCTAAAATGGCAGGGTTGATGGTTGTAATAAAACTTGCCGTCATTGCGTTATTTGTAATTGCAGGCGCATTTTTTGTAAGACCTGAAAATTGGACTCCGTTTGCTCCAAATGGTGCGGCAGGTATATTTGCAGGCGCATTTTTAATTTTCTTTGCTTATATCGGATTTGATGCTTTGGCTACTGCGGCTGAAGAATGTAAAAATCCGCAAAAAGATTTGCCTGTTGGAATTATCGGTTCTTTGATTGTTACGACTATTGTTTATGTGCTTGTTGCACTTGTTTTGACAGGTATGGTTGATACAAGCGTTCCTGTCAGTGCCGATTTTCTAAAAGCCCCAATGGCTTATTGTATGATGCTTGCAAAACAAAATTGGGCAGCCGGTTTGATTTCTATAGGTTCTTTGGCGGGTTTAACATCTGTATTGCTTGTTTTGGAAATGGCAGCAACAAGAATTTTGTACGCTATGAGTCGAGATCATTTTATATCCAAAAGATTTCAAAAAATTCACCCGAAATTTAAAACCCCTGCTCTTTTAACCTGGACAGTCGGAGGACTTGCGGTTTTGGGTATTTTAACATTAAATTTAAGTGTTGCCGCAGAACTTTGTAATTACGGAACATTTACATCTTTTATAATTGTATGTTTGGCAGTTTTAATTTTAAGACATACTGACCCGAACAGACCAAGACCTTTTAAAGTCCCTTTTTCACCGCTTTTGCCTATATTAGGTATTTTGTGCTGCGGGGGATTAATGGTTTATAAGTCTATGGAAGCAGGCAGTTCAGCATTATTATTTCCTGTGTGGCTTGGTGTCGGGGCGATAATTTATTTGTTGTACGGGTTTATCAGAAACCGTGATAACGAAAACAGAGTTCACAGAGAACTTGTCAGAGGTTTTTTGAGAGATGAAGAAAGTGAAAATAAATAGCCGATGGAATTATTAAAAAATATTTGCCGAAATATATTTAAAAAAAGAAGTATCGAAGATTTAATTCAGACAAGTAAAAAGACTGAATTAAAAAAGACCTTGAATGTTTTTGACCTTATTGTAATCGGTATTGGTGCAGTTGTTGGTACGGGAATTTTTGCAATTGTAGGAGCGGCTATTACAGGCAATTCTGAAAGTGCGGGTGCAGGTCATGCAATTGTAATTTCAATGGTTTTGGCTGCGGTTGCTTGCATAGTTCCGGCGCTTTGTTATAGTGAAATCGCTTCAATGATTCCTGTTGCGGGTAGTGCTTACACATACACTTATG
Source organism: uncultured bacterium (assembly GCA_902774905.1). Classification (GTDB taxonomy): domain Bacteria; phylum Cyanobacteriota; class Vampirovibrionia; order Gastranaerophilales; family Gastranaerophilaceae; genus Zag111. The sequence goes on along the minus strand of CACYKF010000003.1, from coordinate 61,905 downwards.
CTACGATGGGAGAATTCATGGCTTGGATGGTCGGCTGGATTCTGATGCTTGAGTACGCAATCGGCAATATTACTGTTGCAAGTGCGTGGTCAGGGTATTTTATGCAGTTTTTAAAAGGCTTTAGAGCGTATTTGCCGGATTTTGTTTTGAATTTCCCTATTTGGTTAAGATATGATTACAGAGCATTATATTCAATGTGTGATAAATACGGGTGGGATATTCACGACAAGATTCCGTTTATATTCGATAAAATCCCTGTTGCAGTAAATTTGCCTGCTGTTGTAATTGTTTTAGTTCTGACATTATTACTTATAAAGGGTGTTAAAGAATCGACAAAGGTTGCAAGTATTATGGTCGGGGTGAATTTGTTTATGATTCTTTCCTTTATCATAATAGGTTCTCATTATGTAAAACCTGAAAATTGGCATCCGTTTTTGCCTGTTGAACCTGTAAGCGGCATTTTGATGGGAACATTTACAATATTTTTTGCATATATCGGCTTTGATGCCATTTCTACGGCTGCAGAAGAAACAGAAAAACCCCAAAGAGATTTGCCTGTCGCAATTTTGGGAACACTTGTGATATGTACTGTTCTTTATGTATGTGTTGCTCTTGTTTTAACCGGAATTGTTCCGCTTCATCAGATTGATTCGCTTGCACCGATTGCACATGCTATGAAATTTGTCGGTAAGGATTGGTTTGCAGGATTTATTTCAATAGGTGCCTTGTGCGCTTTGACTACTGTTCTGCTTGTATATCAACTCGGTACAACAAGAATTTTATACGCCATTAGCCGTGACAGATTTTTGCCTCGTTCATGGAGAATGATTCATAAAAAATTTAAAACTCCGCATGTTATGACTTGGATTTCAGGTATCGTGGTAATTGTGTGCGGATTGTTTATGGATTTGAAAATATCGGCAGATTTGTGTAATTACGGTACATTTACATCTTTTGTAATAATTTGTCTTGCGGTATTAATTTTGAGAAAGACAAATCCTGATACTCACAGACCGTTTAAAGTCCCGTTTTCACCTGTTTTGCCTCTTGTTGGTATTTTGATTTGCCTTGTTTTGATATTTTTCTCTTTAAATACTTTAAAAACATCTTCAAATTACTTTATTATATGGCTTGCAGTCGGATTTTTGATCTATGTTTTATACGGGTACAGGCAAAAGCGTATTGGGGAACAAAAACGCGGATAAGTGTTTGAATAATATAACCAGAAGAATATAGTTTTAGCATGCTTTGTCTAATTGCTTAATTAAAAAAGACCGTTTGGCAAAATGCCAAACGGTCTTTTTTAATTCTTATAAAGAACTATTTTACTAATTCTTTGAATTTTTTACCAGCTGAGAATGCAGGAACTGTTTTTGCAGCGATTTTAATTTCTTTACCTGTTTGTGGGTTTCTGCCAGTTCTTGCTGCTCTTTTGCGAGCTTCAAAAGTACCAAAGCCAACTAAAGTAACTTTGTCACCTTTTTTTACTGCTTTTTCAATAGTTTCGATTGTTGCAGCCAATACAGATGCAGCATCTTTTTTAGAAACTTTTGCGCCTTTAGCGATTTCAGCAACTAATTCTTCTTTGTTCATAACAAATCTCCTTTCTTAACTAAACATGACTATTATATATGGAATTTGAAAACATGCAATATGTTAAGAAAAATGAGACTTTTCTTAACATTTGAGAGGGTTAGCATAATGCCTGTTCTAAATTTTCACCTTCCTGCTTTTTAAATTGCATATCATATAAAGCCTTATACTGACCGTTTTCAATACTCATGAGTTCTTCGTGAGTGCCGAGTTCGACAAGTTCACCCTCATTTATTACCGCTATTCTGTTTGCATTTTTAATTGTAGAAAGTCTGTGAGCAATAATAAATACCGTACGGTCTTTCATAAGGTTATCCATTGCTTTTTGAACAATTGCTTCCGATTCATTGTCAAGTGCGGATGTCGCTTCATCAAGAATTACAATCGGTGCGTTTCTTAACATTGCTCTTGCTATTGCGACTCTTTGTCTTTGACCGCCTGAGAGTGTTAAACCTCTTTCTCCAAGCATTGTATCAAGACCTGACGGTAAATCAGCAATCATTTCTTCAAGATGCGCTGATTCTATTGCCATTCTGAGTTCATCTTCAGTTGCATCAAAATTACCCATCATAATATTTTCTCTTATAGTTCCCGTGTATAAGAAATTGTCCTGAAATACCATTGAAATATTTTTTCGCAACGAGTCAAGGGTAAATTCTCTTATATCAACATTGTCAAATTTTATAGATCCTGACTTGATATCGTAAAAACGAGGGATAAGGTTTACAAGTGTAGATTTCCCTCCTCCGGAATTCCCAACGATAGCAAGGGTTTCATTTTTAGGTACAACAAGATTTAAGTCTTTTAGCACCGGTTCATTAGGCAAATATTCAAAATATACATGCTCAAATTTAATAGAATCGTTAAAACCTTTAAGTTCTTTTGCGTTTGGTATGTCATTGATTTCTGTTTTTAAATCAAACAATTCAAATACACGACCCAACGCAACAAATAAAGTCTGAATATCAGTAAGAGTATTCCCTAAATTCTTAACTGGTTTGTAGAGTAATAATAAAGAGGTTACGAATGATGCAAAACTTCCTGCAGTCATTTGACCGGAATTAATCAAATATGTCCCAAAGCCTAAAACAGTTGCAATTCCGAATGACGCAATCAAATACATAATCGGGGACATCCAGCCTGCTCTTTTATATAAAGACATGTTTACCCTAAAAGCATTCCAAGTTTGTTCTCTAAAATATTTGTCTTGTCTGTCTTGAAGTTGATAAGCAGCCATTACTTTGTTGCCAGAATATGTTTCATTTATGTTGGTTGTAATATTACCGCCTATTACCATATTTTTGTTTGAAGCACTTTTTATTCTTTTTCTTATAAGTGCAACCGGTATAAATGCCGCACACAGAACCACAACACCGATAATTGCAAGTTTCCAGGAACTGTAAAGCATTACTGCAACTAAACCTAATGCGCCGAATAAACTTGTTGTAATACTTTTTATCTGATCAATTATTCCTGTTGAAGCCGTTTGCGGATCGTTCATATATCTTTGAATTATTACCCCCGAGGAATTTTCATCAAAAAATTGCGGATGCATATAGATTAATTTTTTAAACAAATCAAATTTTATATCATTTGTAATTCTTTGAGATGTCCAAGTGGAAAGGTATCCGTTTAAATATCTCAATAAGCCCTGAACACCTGCAAAAATGACAACTGCAAACGGTAAAATATACGCCATTTGAACGCTTGTAATTACAAAAGCATGCTTAAATGCACTAAATTCAAGGTTCTGTCCGCCAATTACATAATCCATATATGGTTTTAGCGCAAATGCTGTCACACCATCTAATAACCCTAAAGGTACTGCAACTGCAAACCCTAAAAGTATTCTAAACCAATATGGTTTTATATATGGCCATATCCTTGTTAATAGCCAACCGTATTTGAATGAATTTTTTGCTGTTGTTGATTCAAGTTTCATATATCTTTATCCCTTAATATCTATTTATATAACTCCATTATTTAATAAATCGTGAATGTGAATAATTCCGACAGGTTTTTTGTTTTCAACTACAAATAAATTCGTAATCTTTTTATCATGCATAATTTTCATTGCTGAAGATGCCATAGCGTCTTTTGAAATAGTTTTAGGATTCTTAGTCATAAGTTCTCCTGCACATCTTTCAAGCACCTGAGGAGATAAACATCTTCTCAAGTCCCCATCAGTTAACATTCCTGTTAGTTCTCCGTCTGAATTAATAAATCCGACACAACCAAGGCGCTTTGTTGTCATTTCTAAAAGTGCTTCTTTCATTCCTGATTTTTCGTCCAAAATAGGCATTTCTTCTCCGGTATGCATAAGGTCTGAAACTTTTTGTAATATAGAACCCAATTTCCCTCCCGGATGCCTGTTATTGAAATCTTCTTTTGTAAATCCTTTTCTTTCGATTAAACAAGTTGTTAAAATGTCGCCCAAAACAAGTGTTGCGGTAGTAGAACTTGTCGGAGCAAGTCCTAACGGGCATGCTTCACCGTTGTTTGGTAATGTTAAAACGATATCACCTGCTTTGCCTAATGAACTTTGCGGATTTTTTGTAATTGAAATAAGTTTAATCCCGAATCTTTTGCAGTAATTTAAAATATCGACGAGTTCTTTAGATTCTCCACTGTTAGAGATTGCAAGTACTACATCGTCTTCTGTAATCATACCCAAATCGCCGTGGCTTGCTTCTGCAGGATGAACAAAAAATGATGGAGTCCCTGTTGAAGCAAGAGATGCTGCAATTTTTTTACCGATATGCCCGGATTTGCCCATACCTGTAATAATAATTCTCCCTTTCGCACTCTGCATAGCATCAAGCGCATCAGTCAGTTCTGCTCCGATACTGTTTTTAAGTTTTTCAAGCGTGTCAACTTCCATATCCACTGTACGAATTGCACAGTCTTTGTCTTTTAGTAATTGGACAGAATCCGTTTTATCTAAAGTCACAGTCATTCTAACTCCTTACATTTACTTATCCCTAATATACCTAATATATTAGCATAAATATTATATTTAGAGTTTTATTTTTGAAGTTTTGTATATTAATAATTTATCAAGTATATGCGATACAACAAATTAAAACAGATGAACAAAAGTCCATCTGTTTTAATTAGCGGAAGACGAGACTCGAACTCGCGACAGCCTGCTTGGAAGGCAGGAACTCTACCACTGAGTTACTTCCGCACTGCACACTCATATTAACACAACAACTTTCTAAAATCAAGAACATCACAAAATAAAAGACCTCAAATTGGGAAGAGGCCTTGTGCATATAGTAGTTATAAGAAGGATATTATATATGAATATCTATTTGAATACATGAACAAATGTGTCACAAATCGGAACCGCAATCGGTTTAAAACCCATACTGCCAAATATAGGCGAATAATTGCTTCCGCTTGAAGTTTTTATCTTTTTACCAATATCCGATGGTATGACCATTCCGTTTGTTCTGTTCCCAAATATTACCGTACCTTTTATACTATCTACTCTCATAAAACTCTTTCCATACTTTCTACTACTTATGTAGTAATAATATTATTTTTTTTATTTTTTGTCAAACAATTTGAAGAAAGATTCTAATTGTTTGACTTTATTTATTCCCGTAAAATCACTATGCAAGCGTATATTAAACACTTATTTATATATTAAGAATTGTAAAAAAAAGACCATCTGTTTTACAGATGGTCAACAATCCATGTAACTCTCTATAAAAGTTCTTTGTAGGCTTCAGGATTTTTCTTATCTGTTTCGTCAAAGAATTTATCCCATTGTTTATCCGTAATAGTTATTGTCAAATCCTCGGATATCTTTATTGGAATATTGCTTAACAATGTGAAAAGTGTATGATTTCTGTAAAAATTCAGCGCATTGCGGTAGTTATTTATCGCAATTTTTTTCTCAATTGTGTCAATTTTAAGAGTATTCAGTATGTTTTCTATAATAATCAGCAGATCATTGCCGTCAACCCCAAATGCTTTTATTGTGCCGTCGAAGAAATCCGAACGGGTCATTGAAAGTCTATTAATACGCTCTTGTTCCTTTTGCGCTTGTTTTTCTTCATAATGAGTGTCCGGAATAATTTCGCCTTCAAAATATGTATATTTTTCTATTTCGTTAAAAATTTCTTCGCTTATTTCTATATTTTCGATATCTTTATTTGCGTATGGACATTCACTTGTGCCAATGATTTCATTATTTTTTATTATTGCATAATACATATAAAACTACCTCCTAATTATTTGTACCTATTCGTCTGTAACCATATAAGCGTATAAACATTGCATCAAAATTTTGTCCGCCAAGCCTATAAGATAAAATTTTGTTATTACCAACAGGGAATATTGTTTGTGTCCCGGATACCGAGCTGTTTGAATTTACAGCAAGGCAGGAGAATGTACCGGATGTCCCCGGTTCTGTTATAATACTTGAAGATAAAATAACAAAGGCGTTTGTTGTACTTGTATTTTGTGTAGCATAGATATTTACAATCACCTCATACTTGTATTGATCATCTGGAAGATACGATGATAGGTCTACATCGTATTTGCCGGCGCTTACATTAGAGTTGTTGATTAGCATGTATTTATATGTCCATTGACCGTCAAAATTACGAATATTAGATACTTCTATGTTACTCAAATCTTTGTCAAGTTTTCCATTTATGTCTGTGGCTATTTGGTCAATATCGACTTGAATATTAGTTTTCGGGGTACTTGCTACTACAATATAAACGAGATATTTTACGGTTTGAGGCTGTACGGTTGAAGATTTGCCGTAAATCGGGTTTGACCAACTTGCATCAAAGTAAATATCCGCAGCCTGACCTCCTCCGGTTCCGCTCGATACCCCTGTCCTTGTATGAGATGAATGTAACGCCCCCTCATTATTAGGATTTCCGTCGCGTCTGACTTCATTTTGTTTCCCGGTGATATTAGGCAGCCCTGCTTCTGTTAATTCCCCAAGTTCCGATGTAGATGTTGTGTATTCAATTAATCCTTTTATCTTTGGAAGTCTGACAGTGTTTTCGGTAGGATTATAAACAAACTTTGCACATTCTCCGTATTTGTTTACACTTTGCTGCCATGATTCTTCATCAGTAAAGTAATTATTAATTTTACTTCCGTTTATGATTTCTTCTCCATTTATAACAAGTTTAAACTGTTTTAAGTCTATTGAACCGTCAAAACCTGTATTTGCTCCTCGTCCAATCATAAAGTTCGTAATGGTTGAAATGTTTATTGGAAAATTTGATTTTGTCCCTGTTTGTGTGTACAGTCCGTTATGGATATATCCATATGTACATGTATGATTTTTTTGCTTTATGACTAAAATATAACTATCTCCAACCACAAGGTTGGTATTCTGTACTAAAACAGGTGATCCTAAGCCATTTATTCCGTCTGTCATATTAAACATTACAGAGCCGTTGGTTATTTGGTTACATACGAATCTGAATGAACCTGATTCGGTTGCTCTGTATATTTCGGAGTTGCTTGTTTTTTGGGAAGGTGTAAAAGGCAGGTATAATTCAAAATCTTCTCCAATAGGATATGCCCCTTCGGCTTTTACATAGTTACTTGTACTAAAACCGCTTGCTATACCGTCGCCTGTTACGGATACGGTTCCGGTTGTAGAGAACATATCTGAATTATAAGAAACATCTGTATTATATTTTTTTGCAATATAACTTACAAAATCTCCATATATTCCCGTTCTTTGCAATGTGCTGCCATCAAGCAGGTGAAGACTTGAATCTGTTAAAGGAATAGGTGAAAAAATAAGTTCCCCAAGGTTACGAATAGAAGAATTATTTTTTATAATGTCTATTGCTTCTGAGGATATATTTGAAAAATCGGTATTAACTTTTCTTACATCTGTATCATCAAGTGCGTCAATTATTGCTGAAAAATCGGCATTTACTTCCTGCGCTCTTGCTTTTGTTCCGGGGACAAAAGTATAAGGTAGTGTATAACTCATAAAGTCCTTTCTTTCAGAACTTTATAAGTGCTTAAAACGAATTACATCTCTATTATATCATATACTTCAATATTCTCCAACAATAAAAAAGACTCTTTTTAAAGAGTCTTTTTATTTATTAAGTTATGATTAAGCATCGGGTTTTGTACTTTTAAATAATCCTTTTAATTTATCCCATCCTTTTGTGGAATAATTAACAACTTTATCAGCGCATTTTTCGACATATTCGGCACCTTTTGCCACACCTGTTGTAATGTAAGCCTGTGTTTTTTTGAGAACCCCACCTTCAAGTTTGCTTATGTCTTCAGTGACTTTAAATACATTAGGGAATCCTCTTTTAAGACCGTATAATGCTCCTGCTAATACCCCTGCTGTAATCAATGCTCCTGCTACATATTTAAGAAAAGTATGTTTTTTCTTTGCAGGTTGTGAGTATGTAGTTTCCGGTTTTGCAAAAGCCCCCGGACGGCTTAAAATATCTTCTGCACTTGGTTGAACGACTTCTTGAGCACGAAAACTTACACTCGAAACAGGATTAACACTTAAAGACATGAGAAAACCTCCTTGAACACATTTACTTCACAAGCATATAAAAACAACTGACTTTATGATTTTGACAAAATAATGAGCATTTTTCCAATATCTTTACAAAAATTTACAATATTTTTGGAATAATTTTTTTTTAGGTGTCATCTATATATTTAGAAGGGGAGATTAAGCATGAATTTAGAAACAGAATTAGTTGAAATTACAAAGGATAATTTGGCAGAAGCGCAATTTATGGCATCTAATTTTATTGATACTTCTGTTCAAAACAGAATATTTTTTAATGTAATCGGGTCAGAGGCTATTATTTCATATCTTGAAAAGTTAGGTGTAGATACAGATGGTATTGCGAGTATTCATTCCATAAAAAGAATTGTTGAAAAAGTTGATATTGCAGATGTTATATTAAAAAATATCCATATAGATGTCAGAGTAATTTTCAATGAATATGAAATTTTTATTCCAAAATCTCATTATGATTTAGGTATTGTTCCTGACATTTATGCTGTTCTAAAATATGACAAAAGTTTTCAGCGAATTAATTTTATCGGTTTTTTTGAACCGTCTGCAATCAATTTAAATAACTGTAATGGTGAATATTATTTCCTTGAACCAGAAAAGTTGAAATCCCCGTTTGAAATGATAGATTTTATCAATGCTTATAGCGGTACAACCGATAAAAATCTTACAGAAGAACAAATTTTGCGAGGTCGTGAACTTTCTGTTGCTGTTGCGGATCATGATGTAACTGATGAAGAATTTAATGAATTTATTTCTCTTCTTCTAAAAAGCAACAGTTTAAGAAATGCGGTGCTTGAATACGATAATTTTGAAACTCTTGCTTCAAGGGTAGCAACGGCTTTGCAAGTATCAAAATCAAACAGTCTTGCCCAAAATGAAGTTGTAGATTTTGATGATTTTGTAAATATGACTGATGCTCCTGTTGATGAGGTGCAAGATACCGAATCTGCAAATGAGGTTAAGGATGAAAAACCTCAGGATTTAAACGGCGACAGTTTGCTTGATGATGTTGTTGACGGGGTAAAATTTGCAGCAGGGGCGGCAGACACTATATCTGCGGTTGCAGGAGCAGTTGAAGATGCAAAAGTATTTGGGGCAAATGCAGTCTCCGATGAAGCAATAGAACTTGCAGGCATGGCAGGGGAAACAATTGCTGATGCTGCAGAAGAATTACTTGATGACGGTATATCAGACAATATTGATGTGACAAATGTTTTAGAAGAAGATATTGAGTTATCTGAAAATTTCGAAAAAGAAGCAGAAATTTCTGATGAGGATAGCCAAACTTCTACATCCCAAAATGAAAATCAGTATGACGCAGTTATTGAAGATGTGCCAAAAGCCGATAACTCTGTTGAACCCGAAAATATTGTAGAAGAAGATGATATTTTCGGGGAAGATATCTCTGATTTTCCGAACTTGGATTTGTCAGAAGAAGATTTAACTCTTGATGAAATATCTGATAATACTTCTGCAGCAGATATTGAAGATTCGTCTTCAGATGTTGGGATATCAGAAGAACAAAGTGTTACAGAAAATTCAATTCAGGATAATATTGTGGATGATAGTCCTAATGAGCCGAAACAACAAATTTCGGATGAATCGATTTCTGAAATTGTAGAAAAATTTGATGAAACAGATAAAACTGAAGAAATTTCTGAAGAAACAGCTGATATTCAAGATAAAACTTTAGAGTCTGAACAAACATTTGATTCAGAAGATTCGACTTTGGATGAAGAAGAATTAAATTTGGATAATTTTGATTCAGATGTGAATTTAGACGGGTTTGAGGATTTTATTACTGAAGAACCTTCTGAAAGTGAGATTGAAGTAAGTGAGATTGAAGAACAAAATGATGATACGAATGATGATGTTGTGTTGTCAGAAGATGCTGATATTTCCGAAACGGAGTCTTTAATTATCGAACCTGATATTTCAGAAGATGCCGAAAATACTATGCTATCTGGTGAAGAGTTAAACGATGAAAATATATTAAAAACAGATGAAGAAACTGTTATTAATGATGAAGATAAAAATATTTCTGATGAGAGTTCTGATTCTGAAAACAAAGAGTTATTTGATATTGGTGAAACTCTTGATGTTGAAACTGATGGATTTGCAGATATATTTGATTCTGATGATGACAGTGTTTTTGATATAGGTGAAATTTCTGAAGTCCCAACCGGTGAAGTTCCGGATGACCCGATTAATTTTGAATCAATTGATTTGGAAATAAATGATGCAAATTCTGAAACGAAAGATGTTGAGAATTCAGAAATTGATTCCGATGTTTCTGAAAATGATGCCGATGAAAATATTTTAGATGAAGATTTATCTTCAGTTCGTGATGATATTGAGTCCGGAGATGATGATTTGATTATAAATGATAGTAAATCTGCATCGGCTGATACTACTGCTAATGGGAATGAGGAGTTTAAAGCCGACCTTGATGATATCTCTAATGGTATAGGACTTGAACTTCCTGAATATGTTTCTGAGGAAAAAAGTTCTGTTCTTTCTGAATATAGTGAAGATGCTCACGATTTTGACGAATTGCCGACAGAACAGGTTGAAGAACATACAGATTCTGATGAATACGGATTGGTTAATTTTTCTGATTTTGGGGATGTGCCGACGACTGAACCATACAACGCAGAAGTAAGTTTTGCGGAAGTAGAAGATTTTGCTAACTTTGAAACGGTTTCACCGATTGACGATAATTCGGAAATCGATTATTTTGCTGATGATTCTGCCGTAGATATTTTACTCAATTCAGATACGGTAAAAGAAAATTCATTTGTGATAACAGATAAAAATCATAATCCGGGAGAAATTTTTATTGATATCAATAAAGACTCTTCGAAAGTTGATATTTCAGGCGGTAATGAACATTTAGAAGAACTTTATAGCAATAACAGCACAGTTATTCCTGATGATAACGGATTAAATAGTGTAGCCCCCGTAGTGAATGAAAAAGGGAAAATAATACCGATAGTTCTTGGTGTTGGCGGACTTGCACTTGTTATCATGATTGCAAGTATAATAATTTTATCCGTTTCAAAATTTATGAATCCTATACCAAAAGACAATGAACCGTTAGTTACTGATAATACGGCATTGAATAACAATCTTGGTAATGATGTACCTACTGTAAATCCTGATAACAGTAATGTTGTTATGAATAATAATGCACAGTCACAAAGTACAGTCCCGCAACATGCAGGTTCTAATGCTAATACAGGTCAAAATGTTCAAAATGCGGCAGTTCAACAGGCAGCAAAACCTATTCCTGCAACTTCATTCCTGTCAGTGAGAAAATTGAGTTGGGAAGTCCCTGATTATATTTCTTTTGATACTAACTTTAAACAATATTTTCAGTCTGCAGGTAAGAGTTTGAAAGCATCTTTGTCAAGTGATTTACTTCTTGCTACTGATTATACTTATTCCGATCAGATTAGGCTGAGTGTTCTTTACAACAAGGACGGTTCATTCAGTCAGGCAAAAATATTGCTATCAAGTGGTTCGGCACAGGTAGATAATATTGTGTTACAATCTGTTAACCAAACTTTAAAGGTCTTGAAAGCCCCAAATAGTGTGGGAAATGACCAGAGCACAACCGTAATACTTAAAATTTATTTGTAAATATGCTATAATTTCCATGACGAAGGGATATGTTTGTGGAAATTACACAGGAGAAGATAGACTTAATATCAAAAATCATAAAAAATGATCGCAAATTTCCTAATAATGAGGATTTGTTTGATGATTTTCTAAATGAGGCGTGCCGTCGTTCTGCATCTATTATAAGTGCAATTGATAATCAGCCTACTTTGGAAGCATATCTGCGCAAAGTCGTAACTACTTCTATAATTAATGTATTGAAAGATTCAGGAAGATTGCGTCGTTCAAAATCAGGTTATATGACGACAACAGAGGTTCCGATTGAGTCTGTTATGCCGGTTGAGGATTTGACTGCTGCACCTACGGCTGAACCTGTATCATTATATGATTATACATCTTTCAGTCCCGGTTACGAAAGTATCAATATTCCTCTTAATCCTGAAGATAATGCAATACACAACGAAGTCGTCAATTTTATTGCCGATACACTTGAACAAATAAATGAAGAAGAACCTGAACAGAAATTTATGGATATTTTTATCCTAAGGTATGATAAATGTCTTACCCAAAGGCAAATGGCGGAAGAACTCGGAATTTCTCAGTCTGAAGTTTCAAAAAGAATTTATGGTTTGATTGAGAGAGTAAAGAAAGTTCTGGATGAACAATAAGTATTATGAAATGTCCTGTTTGTAAAAATAACATAGCACATGACGCTTTAAAATGCCCGTATTGTAAAACACGAACGGGTATATCATGCACAAACTGCAAGACCGTTAATCCTGCAGGACAATTAAAATGTTCAAATTGCGGTCAGGAACTGTTGAAAATTTGCCCAAAATGTAACGGAGTAAATTTCCCAAGTGCTGTAAAATGCAGAAAGTGTGGGGCATCATTTGGTGAACCTGAAAAGAAAAAACGGACAAGTAAGCCTTCCAATCCTTTACAGTTTAATCCTAAACTATGCTCTTTTAAAGAAGGTATAGATATTCTTTCAAATGCTCTATCCGATAAAAACAAAAAAGTAATTTCTATAACAGGAGAAAAAGGTTGCGGTAAAACTTCTGTTTTGTATTCAGCATTAAAAAAAATCGAGGACAGAAATATATGCTTGGGTAAATGTACTCCACTTACTCAATTAACTCCGGGCGGTGTTGTTCAGGATATGCTATTAAATCTTTTTAGTCTTCCGAATTTTTGTATTAACAATGCTGAACTGAAAAAGAATGCCAATGAATTTTTCTCAAAAGAGTTTAAATTCCTTCAACCGCCTGAAGTATCCGATTTGTTCAATTTTATATACAGTTTTAATGACGGAAATTACGAAGATATCATAATTAACAAAAAGCGCACTTATTCAATTTTGAACAAAATATTTGATGCATTTATATCGAGTGGTAAATTTATTTTTGTTGTTGATAATTTTGATTTTATAGACGGATTTAGCGCGGAATTTTTTACAAATCTGCTTCGTAAAGACAAAAATTGGAACAACTTAAAATTTATTGCAATTTATAATGAACCAAAGCCAATATGCGGTTTTTTCGGGTTTGATAACAAGAACATAAATTCTTTTGAGGATATTAACTTAAGACCTGTCACAGAAGAAGAACTTATAAATGATGTAAAAATAAATAAAGATGCGGAAGGTTATGTATCCGAAAGAGAAAAAGAACTCATAAATGAAAAGGCAAACGGAAATCTCGCATATATTCAGCAGGCTTACAGTTATGTATATGACTGTCAGATAAATGACAAAGCGTTTGTTTTACCGGATGATTTCTCTCAGTTGATAAAAGAAAGACTTTCAACTCTTAAAAAGGTAAATAAAATTGCGCATAAGGTTCTTTGCGCTTCTGCCATTTTAGGAGATAAGATAAATATTACTCTTATAAGGGAAATTTTCGGGTTTAATGAATTAGAATTTAATGAGATTTTAAGTTATCTCGAAATGTCGGATTTTGTCAGGAAATTTGATAGTATTTGCTATGAGTTTAACAACCTGATGCTTTGGGAAACTATATTAAAAAACATAACAAGAGATTCGGAATTTGATGATATAAATGTCAAAATAGGGAAAGCAATAAGTGTCTTTAACCTTAATACCAATGCAACTATGGCTATGATTGCTCATAACCTAAGAGAAACACGAATGGCGTTTGATATTTGGACAAAGACTACTCGTTTGGCATCTTATATCGGAGATATAAATTTATATGTAATAGCGCAGAAACAATGTCTTGCCTTATTGAATGAATTTAGTGAAAATGAAACTATAAATATCCGATACAGTATAAGTGAGAAATTAGGGAAACTGCTATCTGAATACGATCCTCAGGAAGCATTGGAATTTCTGCCGGATGCTATATCAAATGCAAGGACAAATAATGATGAAGTAAAAGAGATTGAACTTTTGGGATATCTTGCCAAATGTTGCTTAAAAACAGGTAATTATTTCGGAAATGTCGAATGTGTAGATAATGTTTTGAGAAAATTAAAAGATGGTCAGGAACTTGAAAGGGCAATGATTATAAGCGCCAAATTATCTGCACTTTTAGATATCGGTAATTGCGGAGAAGTTATTTCTCTTGCAGATAATGATGTTTTACCGATTTTAAATCAGTATCTTGCAAAACCAAGATTGAACAAATTGTTCCCGTTAGGTTTGTTATTCGATACATGGCTAAAGGTTTATCTTGTTCTTGCTACTGCTCTTGCTTTGCAGGGTAATGAAAGAACTTTTGATGTCCTGAAAAATTTGTTTACCATTATTGATAAACATAAAATAAATGACAAACAACTAATTGCAAGGGCAAAAACTGTTCAGGCTTATGCAAATACTATGAAAGGTGATATAAAAGCATCAATGCGTATACTGCAGGATGTTGATGCACATTACCGCGACAATTTTATGGATGAAATTTCGGTTTCAAGACTTAATCTTGTCTATATTATCAACAAATTTATGACAAGAGATTATGAAGGCATAAGAGAAGAACTTTTTGAAGCAGTTACTTTTGCGAACAATACAGGTGATAGTTTTACTAAAAATATTTTGAAAACATTACTCGGTAAAGTTTTTAAAGATGAGAACAAGGCTCAGCAGGCACTTGAAATTTATAACGAACAGGTTACATATTTTGCAAAAGAAAAAATGGCATTAGGCGCTTTGCTGGCATGGTATCTGATTGCTGACGCTACTATTGTTACAGAAAATTCAAAGAGTGCAATAGATATTGCATCTCAGGCTTTAGAGATATCTGTCAATCCTAATATTGATAACTGTTTCTTTAACGCTAAACTGCGTTTTGTACTGGGTAAGGCTTATATGAATATTGCTGATTATACAAGTGCAAAAATAAATATTGAAGAAGGATTGAAACTTGCAAAAAAATGTAAAATGTATGATATGCTTTCAAGATTGTATCTTTTGTATGGCAAATACTATTATGATATCGGTAAAATTGCAACACAAGATCAGATAGAATATCTGCGCGGCTCTGCTGTAATGTTTGAAAAGGCGATGGAATTTGTGGTGAAAGAAACCAATAATTCGTATATCAAGAATTGTGTAACTTTTGAAAAAGAAAAACTGAATGATTTTTGTACTCAAAAAGGATTTAAGTTGTAAGGAATAATTATGAGCGCAATAACCGAAGTATTGAATTTTATATGGAATATGCCGGAAGAACTTATTGAACCGATAGAGTTTATTCCTGATTTTTTGAAAGATGCACTGATTGACAGTTTGGGTTTGATACCGTTTTTATTTATCATTTTCGTTCTTATTGAATTTATTGAACGGTACTATGCCAAAAAACGTCATTTGTTTGTTTTTTGGATTAAAAAGGTAGGACCTTTGTTTGGCAGTTTGTTCGCATCTTTACCTCAATGCGGTTTTTCTGTTATTGCAAGTACGGTTTATACAAGACGGTTACTTTCAAGAGGTACATTGGTTGCGGTTTATCTGGCGACTTCAGATGAGGCAATTCCTGTTCTATTGACTTACCCGCAGAAAGCACCGTTAATTTTGCCTATTATTGCGGTAAAAATTGCTGTTGCGATAGTTGTCGGATATATAGTTGATTGGCTTGTTACATATAACGCTAAAGAACCTGTAATTGAAAAAGTTCATGAAGATGAAATTGAAGGCTGTTGCCATCATCATCTTATCCATGCATCAAGAAAAAGAGATTTTTGGCTTCATCCGTTGAAGCATACATTAAATATTTTTGTATTTATATTTTTAATATCGGTTGTTCTTGCGTTTATTCTATCAAGAGCAGGTTCAGAAGAAATTATGGCAAAATATTGCCTTATGAATTCTCCGCTTCAGCCATTTTTGGTTTCGCTTATAGGGTTAATCCCAAATTGTGCTATATCTGTGATGCTTACAATGTTGTTTGTTAAAAATACAATCAGTTTTGGCTCATTGATTGCTGGTCTTTGCACTTCAGGCGGACTTGGTATTTTAGTATTGCTTCGTAAAAACGGGGATAAAAAAGACACTTTAATAATCTTAGGTTTACTCGTTTTGGTTGGTACAATTTTAGGCTTAATATTTCAATATAATGTATTTAATATAAACGGCTTATTTGAAGCAATTGGGGTAAAAATGTAGAATATAAAATTTCCTCGCCCTTGAGGGAAAAAGGATTTGGTAGAGTGGATTTACATGCGAAACAAAATTGAACAGGCATTTGAATATCATCAAAAAGGGCAACTAACAAATGCCAGAGATTTGTATGAACAGATTTTAAATGATGATAAACAAAACCATGAAGTCTGGAATTTACTCGGGATTTTATATACTCAGGTAAGTGAGTTTGATAAAGCGCTTCTATGCCTGCAAAAAGCGATTGAATTAAAGCCTTTGCCTTTTTATATCGAAAATCTTGCAAAGATGTATTTCAAAAAAGAGGATTTTCAAAATGCAGTGGACCTTTACGAGATATTAGTAAAAAATAATTCTGAAAACTACGAAAATACTTTTAATCTTGCCATGGCTTATAAAAACAATGCGCAGTATGACAAGGCTAAAGAAACTTATTATAAGGCGATAGAACTTAACCCCAAAAGTACTGAATCATATTTTAATCTTGCATATCTTTGTTTCAATGAAAACGACACAAAAGGTGCGATAGAGTGTTACAAAAAGGTTCTTGAAATAAATCCTGATGATTGGGAAACGACATATTTTCTTTCACTTGCCTATATGCAGGATAAGAATTATAAAGATGGTCTAAAATGCTTTGAACAAAGATTATGCAAACAAAGTGCCATTGTTTCGCAGGAAAAGACTTACCCTAATTTGATGAGGCAAAAACCAATTTGGACAGGAAAGGAAGATTTGTCTGATAAAACTCTTTATACTTATTACGAAGCAGGATTTGGCGATAATATTATGATTTACCGTTTTATGCCGGAACTTATTTCAAAATGCAAAAAAGTAATTTTTAAACCTCAGGAGGAATTAAAACCATTATTTGAGGAAAATTCCTATGGAGCAGAGATTATGGGAATGTTTAAAAACGAAAAAGAAATGAATTTTGATTATCACCTGCCGTTTTTGAGTTTGCCTTATGTTTTGGGTAAATCGGGAGATGATATGTTTATTCATCATGATGACGGGTATATCATGCCTAATCCTGATAAGGTGAAGTATTACAGGGATAATTATTTTGATAACGATAAGTTTAAAATAGGGATTAAATGGCAGGGGAATTCGTATTATGATAAAGAGCGAATTTTGAGCGTTGAGGATTTTTTCAGACTTTTTGAACTACCAAACACTCAATTTTATTCCTGTCAGACTTTTGAAGGCTCTGAAAAATTTGAAAAGATTAAAGATAAATATAATGTAATTGACCTTGCGTCAACATTTAAAGATTTTTCGTGGACTGCGGGGGCGGTTGAAAATTTGGATTTGATAATTTGTAACGACACATCTTTGGCGCATCTTGCGGGTGCTATGTGTAAGCCATGCTGGGTGTTATTACCACATGTCTATAACTGGCGCTGGCATAATGACCTTTCAAAATCTGATTGGTATGATAGTTTAAAACTATTTAGACAACCCCAAAACGGCGATTGGGAAAGTGTGTTTGATGAAGTAGAAAAAGAATTGCGTAAACTGTTATAAATTTGTATATTTTGTCTTATAATTGTTGTATGAGCAGTACAAGACAGACAAATATAAATATTCACAGAGATGCCTGGGTTGAAATAAATGTAGGCAATTTGGAGCATAATATTAAAGAAATCAGGAAAAATGTTTCGCCGGATATGAAACTGTTAGGGGTTGTAAAGGCTGATGCATACGGTCATGGTTCAATTATGCTTGCGCCGACAATTTTGGCAAGCGGAGTTGATATGCTTGGTGTCGCATCAATAGATGAGGGGGTTGATTTAAGACAGGCAAAAATCAAATGTGAGATTTTAGTGCTTGGTGCTGTTCCTGTTTGGGCATTAGAAACTGCCATTCAGAATAATATAAGTATCTCAATTTTTACGCACGAACACTTAAAAGCCTGCAAAGAGATTTATGAAAGAACAGGTGTCAAACCGAAAGTTCATGTAAAACTCGATACAGGGATGAACAGAATAGGTGTCAGAGCAGACGAAGCACTTGATTTTATAAAAGAAGTACAAAATTCGCCTTATCTGGATTTCAGAGGGATTTTTACCCACCTTGCAGCAGCAGAAGAACTTGATAAAACAAAAGAACAGTTCGCTAAATGGGATAGCGTAGTTGATAATATTGATACAGAAGGTCTTTTGCTGCATATTTTAAACACCGCAGGGACAATTTGTTATAAAAAGCCAAATTCAAATATGTGCAGAATAGGGATTTCTTTATACGGATTGTATCCTGATTTCCCACAGGGTGTTAATTTCAGGATGCCGAATTTAAAGCAATTAATTTCTTTAAAAGGCAGAATAGTAAATATACACAAAGCAAAAGACGGTGAAGGGATTAGTTACTGCCATACTTATACTGCAAAAGGCGAAAGAACTATTGCGACAGTTCCGATAGGGTATGCTGACGGTTTGCCAAGAGGGCTGTCAAATAAAATAACGGGAACTCTGAACGGAGTTGAAGTCCCTCAGGTCGGTAATATCACGATGGATCAGATTATGTTTGATGTAACAGGGGTCGATTGTAAATGCGGAGATGTCGTTACTTTGCTTGATGAAAACAAATCAATTGATGTTTGGGCAAATATCTTAAATACAATAAATTATGAACTTACTTGCCGTCTAAAAGTCAGACTGCCGAGAGTTTATACAAGATAATTATTTCCCTCGCCCTTTTAGGGAGAGGGACAGGAGTGGGGAAAAATGAATAATAATTTTGATATAGGGATAATAGGCGCAGGACCTGCGGGATATACTTATGCACTACACGCATCAGCACAGGGAAAATCTGTCGTGCTGTTTGAAAAAAAACAAATTGGCGGGGTTTGTTTAAATAAAGGCTGTATCCCGACAAAATCTATTCTTCATTCTTCAGAAGTCTATAAACAGATTTTAAATGCTGAAAAGTTTGGTGTGACCACTCAAAATGTTACTCTTGATTATTCAAAAGTTTTAGAAAGAAAAAATAAAACTGTTGAAACTTTGCGCAAAGGGATAGAACTTGCGCTGAAAAATGCCAAAGTGACTGTTATAAATAGTGAGGCAAAAATTAAAGATAAAAATACGATAGTAGAATGTAATGCTGATATTTATAATTGTTCTAAAATTGTTTGCTCAACGGGTTCAAGTCCGAAAATTATAAAAGGTTTAGAATTTGACCATGAATTTTTGTTATCTTCAGATGATATTTTAAATCTTGCAAGTTTGCCCAAAAGTATTTTAATAGTTGGCTCTGGTGCAATCGGAGTTGAATGGGCAAGAATATTTAATAATTTTGGAGTTGAAACAACTGTTGTAGAACTTGCCTCGCACCTTCTACCGCTTGCGGATGCAGAAGTTTCAAAGAGGTTAGAGCGTATATTTAAGACAGAAAAAATCAAGTTTTTTACTCAAACTTGTGTAAAGGAAATAAATAATAAAAAAATTACTTTATCAAACGACGAAATTTTACAACCTGAGATGGTACTTGTTGCTGTAGGCAGAACCCCGAATATTACTGATAAAATTGATGGAGTAACTTATATCGGAGATGTAACGGGTGAAATTCAACTTGCGCATTATGCAATAAAACAGGCAATAGAAGATGCTGACGGAATAAAATTTGAAAAAGGATTAACCCCAAGCGTGGTTTACGGTACACCGGAAATTGCATGGGTCGGTAAACGAGAACAGGATTTAGAACCTGATTCATATAAAAAATCTTTGGTATTACTATCTGCAATAGGCAAAGCGCATTGTGACGGTCAAACTGACGGATTAATAAAAATTCTTTCTCAAAATGGCAAAATAGTCGGTGCGCATATTGTTTCAAGTGAAGCATCTTCATTAATTCAGCAGATAACAATAGCAATTCAAAACGGCATAACCGTTGATAAGTTAAAAGAGGTTTGTTTCCCCCATCCGACCTATTCTGAAGGAATTTATGATGCACTTTTTAAACTTTAATTGAATTATTAAAAAATAATAAACTTTGTTATAAATGCCTGTTTTGAGGGGTATAATGTTTTTATGAATTAGTTATAAGGGAGATAATATTATGGAAGAAAACAGTTCTAATCCGTTCAAAAATGAAGAAACAGATAAAGAAATAGATATAAATGAGCCGATTGAAAATTCAGCAGATGAAGAAAAGCAAGAAGAATCGGAAGTTAAAAAAGATGATTGGCAAGAAAAATATGAACAGTTAAATAATCAGTATATAAGACTTTCTGCAGATTTTGACAATTTTAGAAAGCGCCATGAACAAGAAAAAGAAGCGCTGATAAAATTTGGTACGGAAAATGCATTAACAAAACTTATTGAGGTTCTTGATAATTTTGAAAGAGGACAAAAATCTTTAGAAAATGTTGATGACTGTGCAAAAGTTAAAGAAAGTTTTGATTTAATTCAAAAACAGGTTTACGAAACTTTAACAAAACTTGGTTTAGAAGAAATCAAGGCAGTCGGGGAAGAATTTGACCCGAATTTTCACGAAGCGGTAATGCAGACCCCTACAAGTGAGCATAAAGAACACACAGTTATCGCCGAATTGAGAAAAGGTTACAAAATGGGTGACAAAGTTTTAAGACCTACAATGGTAAATGTTGCCACAGCCGAATAATTGTAGTATAAATATATTAAACTCATCTCTCTGCATTTGGCAGAGTGTGGAATTTCAAAACAAGTTATGAGTTTTTTGAAATTCGGGTGAGAGTACAAGAAAAACAGGGATATTTGATATAAAAAGTTATGGCAGACTATTATGAAATTCTTGGAGTATCAAAAGATGCTTCAAAAGACGAGATAAAATCAGCGTTTAGAAAACGCGCAAGACAATTACACCCCGATGTGAATAAAGCCCCTGATGCGGAGGAGAAGTTTAAAGAACTTGGTAAGGCTTATGAAACCTTGTCTGACGACAATAAAAGAGCAACCTATGACCGCTACGGTGAAGACGGCTTAAAAAATGCCGGCTTTGATACAGGCGGTCCATTTGCAGGTGGTTTTGGCAATCTCAACGATATATTTGAATCATTCTTTGGCGGATTTGGAGATTTTGGATTTGGCGGTATGCATGATCCTAATGCACCGCAAAGGGGTGATGATTTAAGGTATGATGTAAAAATAAAGTTTGAAGATGCCGTTTTTGGACTCGATAAAGAGATAAAATTTCAGCATCTTGAAGTTTGTCCTGATTGTAACGGTACAGGAGCACAAAAAGGCTCTCAGCCAAAGACTTGTCCGCAATGTAACGGAGCCGGTCAGGTTCAGACGGTTGCAAGAACACCGTTAGGCAGTTTTTCTCAAATTTCTGTTTGTCCGCGTTGTCATGGAGCAGGTCAGGTGATAGATAATCCTTGCAAAACTTGTTCAGGGCAAGGTCAGGTTAATAAAGAGCGTACGGTTTCAATCAAAATTCCGGCAGGTGTTGATAACATGTCAAAAATGAGAATATCAGGCGAAGGCGATTGCGGAATTAACGGTGGTCCAAACGGTGATTTGTTTGTTGTAATTCATGTAGAGCCTTCAAAATATTACAAGCGTGACGGAATAAATGTTATTACAGAACTTGAAATTTCTCCTGCTCAGGCTGTAATTGGGGATAAGGTAAAAATAAAAACTTTATACGGCGAATATGAAATTAATATTCCGTCAGGTTCTCAATTTGGTGATATAGTAAAGATTAAGGGTGGAGGAATTTCTGTTATTACAAGACCTTCTCAAAAAGGCGATCATATAGTAATATTAAAGATAAAGACACCTACAAATTTGAGTGAACCTGAAAAAAATCTCTATAAACAACTTTATGAGATGCAGACAGGCAAAGAGGCAAAAGACAACAAGTCTATTGTGTCAAAGGTAAAAGGGGTATTCAAGTAATATGAAAAAATTATTCTTATCCTTAATGATGTGTTTATTTTTTGCAGGTAGTGTTTGGAGTGCAGAAGTTCCACAGGAAGTAAAAGATTTTATCAGTAAAGATTTTGCAGGAACGGATTTTCGTTTTGATGGTGCCATAATTTTGCCTGATAATACTATGTATTTGCTTGTATTTCCGTCAAAAATTCAAACTGTGGAACAGGTTAAAGAAAAAAATGTCTATCCTGTCGGTCAGGTTATGAAAAATAAACCGGATATGGTCATTTTGAATAACGGTTATACCCTGTTAAAAGTAATAAATATAAACGGAAAGAAAACTGTTTTAAATATCGCAAATCTCCCTGATGAAATTCAGTCAGGGCTTTTGTCCCAAGATTTGTTATTGCCCAAAGGTCTTGTTATTCCGACATCTATGAAAGGAATTATAGGTGATTTGGATGCAGATGTCGCAGATGATACAGGTTTAAGAATTGATAACCTGAGATTTTCAACTGCAAAGCGGACTACTCCGATAGCGGAACTTGAGGGTAAAACATTTTATATCGCACCGGGCGTCAGCCGTAATATTCAGGTTGTAAGTTCAAATTCAAAAATTCCTGCCTATGGACTTGAGCAAAATGCGGTGATTAATGATATAAAAGGTTGGGACGGTAAATTTTTGCTTGTAACTTATTTTGATTCTCATGTTATGAATGTCATATCGCTTATGGATGAAAAGATTATTAAAGATGTGACATTTGACGAAATTCCTGAGCAGATTGTTATAGATAAAGAAAACAAAATTGCATATATTTCATCAGGCTCAAGTTCAAGCATTTATGTCTTTGATTTGCAAACAATGACTAAAAAAAGACAGTTAAAGATTAACGGAAAATGCGACAAACTAATTTTGGCTGATAATGGCAAAAAGATTTTTTATGTTGACAGAAATAAAAACGATATATGGGCTATTGAACTTGATAATCGCTATAAATTAAACAATCTTGGAACATTTCCAAATATCTCAGATATCGCTTATTTAAACGGCAAGGTATATGCTGTAAGCAGAACAAGGAGCAGAATGGCGATTGTTGATTATAATACCTTAGAACTTGTAAAAGAAATTTATACTTGTGAAAAACCTGTCAGGTTATATTCTCATGGGGATGATTTGTATATACTCGGAGCAAATGATAATATAGTCGAAATTATTGATACAAAAGACGATATGGTTACTGATAAATTGTATCTTGATACAGGGTCTTTTGCTACAAATATTACGCCGATTGATAATACCGAACTGATTATGGTTACAAATGCAAAAGCCGGAATGTATTCGGTTATTGACACTACGACCAAGGACATCATCAAAACAAGTCCGCTCGATGTTCCTGTTAGAGCGATTGTTGTAACGGACAGGGTTAAAACGATTAAGTGATGATTATAGACACATTTGACAAAACAACACAAGAAGTGTTAAAAGAACTTGAAAAAACGCAACATGATTTTTGGAATATTTCAAGAACTACTGCGGAATTTTTGTATAATCTTATAGTTGACGGCGGAATAAAAAATGTCTTAGAAGTCGGAACATCAAACGGATATTCCGGTATTTGGCTTGGTAAAGCATTAAAAAAAACAGGCGGGAAACTTACTACTATTGAATTTTATGAAAAAAGAATCGTGCTTGCAAAAGAAAATTTTGAAAAATGCCAGGTTGACGATATTATAGAAATCAAACAGGGGGATGCTTCAACAATACTTGAATATCTTCCTGACGATTTTAAGATTGATTTGGCATTTGTTGATGCATGTAAAAAGCAGTATATTGACTTTTTCCATTTGATTGAACCGCATTTAGTTGTCGGAGGATATATAGCGTGTGATAATGTAATTTCGCATGCGCAAAAGGTTCAACCATTTTTAGAAGATATCAATAGCAATCCGAATTATGAAAATGTTGTTCTGCCTTTGCCTGCAGGTCTTTCATTGGGTAAAAAGTTAAGGGGGTAAATTATGAGTGAAGATTGTATTTTTTGTAAGATAATAAATGGTGATTTTGGAACGGAATTTGTGTATGAAAGTGAAAATACCGTTGTATTTAATGATATAAATCCAAAGGCTCCTGTCCACATGCTTGTTTGTCCCAAAAAACATTATGCAACACTAAATGATGTTGATGATAAGGATTTGCTTGCGGAACTTTTGCAAACTGTTCAGGAAGTGACAAAAAAGGTTGGTTTAAAATCTTACAGAACACAAATAAACACAGGCAAAGAGGCAGGACAGGAAGTATTTCATCTTCATATACATATCTTAGGTAAAAAATAATTGAATGAATATATTTATATGATAAAATAAAACCTGCGCATATATTGTGCAGGTTTTGTTTATGAAAGGGAATATTATAATGAAAAATGGTATAGAAAACGGTTATTATCATGAAATTACCCCGCAGGGATTTGGTTTGGCTATAAAGGCAAAAGAAGTTTTATTTTCCGATAATTCTCCGTTTCAAAAAGTTGAAGTTTTTGAATCAGACTCAATGTTAGGCAGAGTTTTGACTCTTGACGATTTGATGATGGTAACAGAAGGTGATGAATACCATTATCACGAAATGATATCTCATATTCCTATGATGCAGCACCCGTGCCCAAAATCTGTTCTTGTTATCGGAGGCGGTGATGGTGGAACAGTAAGGGAAGTTTTAAAGCACAAGACTGTTGAAAAAGTTGTTTTATGCGAAATAGATGGTATGGTAATTGAAGCATCCAAAAAATTCTTGCCGACTGTTGCTTGCGAACTTGATAATCCTAAGGTTGAAATAAGAGTTGAAGATGCGATTGAATTTATAAAAGATAAGAATGACAAATACGATATAATTTTAATCGATTCAACAGACCCTATGGGACCCGGAGAAGGTCTATTTACAGATGAATTTTACACAAATATTAAAAATTCTCTCAAAAAAGGCGGTATAATGGCTGCTCAGTCTGAATCTCCCGTTACAAATCATAGCGAAATCAAAAAAATGTATGAGCAGTTGCATAGAGTATTTCCGATTGTATCCACTTATACATCAAATATGCCAACTTATCCCGGCGGTTACTGGGCTTGGGCATTTTGTTCCGTAGATGTAGAACCTTTGAAATACTACAATGACGAAAGAGCAAACGAAATTATACCAACTTGCAAGATGTATAATAAGGATTATCATTACGCAAGATTTGCGCTTCCGAATTATTTGAAAGAACTTGTTAAGTAAATAATTCATACACAATAATTGAAACTGAAGATGCAAGATTTAAAGATTCAACATTTTCTTTCATTTCAATTTTGACATTGTGCGTTGAAAAGTTTCGAAGTTCGGGGGAAAGCCCGTCTGCTTCGCTTCCGAACATAATAAGAGCCGGCTCTTTAAGCAAAAAATTCTTTAAATAATTTCTGCTTTTTGGCAAAGTGGCAATTCTTGAAAAATCCCCAAAGGTATTTTTTAAAAGTTCAAATTTTTCAATATGCACAATTGGTATTTTCCAAAGGTTTCCGACTGATGAACGAACGCATTTTGGGTTATATATATCTGCACAATCGCCGTAAAGAACAATTCCTTCACATCCGAATGCAACAGCAGAGCGAATTATTGTCCCTAAATTCCCCAAGTCTTTTATTCCTTCTAACAGTATGATTTTTTTAAGAGTTTTGAAAATTTTTATATCATAGTTTTTTTGTTTTGCAACTGCTACGGCAGGCGGGGCGGATTCTGTTGAAGAAATTTTTTTCAGTACTGCGGAATTCGTTTCAATAATCAATTCTTTTACAAATTGATAGTCGTTAATGTGTTCTTTATCAACAAAAACATTTTCTAACTCTAAACCGTAGTCAAATGCTTCTTTGATGGCTTTATAGCCTTCAAGCAAAAATTTCCCAGATTCATTTCTATACTTTTTTTGCTGAAGTTTTGCGCAAGTTTTTATTAATTCGTTATTAGTGCTTGTTATTTCCACTATATTACCTCAAATTCGCTAAGCCATTCTTTTTCAATATCTGTTAGCATATCATAATCAATAAGTTTTTTCTCATAATTCATTTTAACAAAAGAATGAATATTACTGTCCTTATAATAGCAGGAATTTTCAAGTCTTATTCCAAATTCACCCTGCTTATAAAGTCCGGGTTCAATTGAAAAGCACTCTCCGTCAAGCAGCGGAACTTTTGCAATCTCTCTTTCGCTCAAATTTGGAGGATATTCGTGAACATTTACCCCTATTCCGTGACCTAATCCGTGATTAAATACAAATCCTTCCAAATCCATATTTGCAAAATAATTTTTTACAAAATTATGTATTTCTTGTCCGTACAATGGTCTTTGATTGTGTGTTTTCCCGTAGTTGTATGCATTCAAAAATGCCTTAAGTACTGTCGTATAGATTTTTTTATGCAATGGTTTCGGTTCACCTTTTACAAAAACTCTTGTAATATCTGTTGCAAGTCCGCCTTCAAAGTATGCTCCGCAGTCTATTAAAACAAGACTCCCGTCTGTTATAATTTCGTCTTTTGAACATTTTGAGTAGTGTGCAAGTGCGCTGTTTTGGTCTTTTGCAACTATCGGGGCAAAACTTAATCCTGTTGCGCCCTGATTTTTAAATTCTTTTGCAAGTTGAACCGCTATATCAAATTCGGATAATTTGTCGTTGTTGTTGATGTACTCTCTTATTGCTTTTACTGCATTATCAGTCTTTTCAAAAGCCTGTTTCAGATGTTCAAGTTCAAACTTGTTTTTTTGTGCTTTCATTAGTTTAACAGGATTTATTTTCATTTCAAAAGCCCTGTTACCAAGCAAATTATACTCATAGGCATTAATATTGTTTTTATCAACAAAAACATCATGTTTCACATTTGTTAAAAAATCATCAAGAGTTTTTAACTTTTCTCCTGAAAACAATATTGCATTATCTTTCATTATAATTGCTTTTGCCTGAATTTTTGCGCTATAAGTTTGTCTTGTAAAGTTCCGCATATTAAAAAGATAAGACACTTCATCCAAATCCGTAATATATAGTGCTTCATCATTACTCAAATTTGCGGAAATATTTGATATTTTATCTTCTGATAATAAACCTGTATATTTTGTATCTATCAAAATATCCCCGCTATTATCATAATTTGTATCTTCATCAAACGGGTCTTTTGCAAAATATTTCAGCTCACGCTTTGCACTCAGTTTTAATGCTCTGTTTTGTGATATTTTCTTTGAAAATACCCCTAAAACTTCGTTTTCAGGTACTCTTGCCATAATTTCATCAATAAGGTTTTCTAAACTTTGCAGTTTTACAATAGTCACAATATTTGGGTCAACCTCATTTTCAGCCTGAATGTGATATCTACCGTCAACAAACAGATAAATTGTTTGAGGAGTAACAAGCGCTTCGCCCGTTGAACCGGTAAAGCCGGTAAGTTTGTAGCGTGAATTTTGCGCCAAAGTATTGTATTCAACCAAAAATTCATTAGTTGAATTGACAAGCAGATAATGTATTCCATTAGTCTGCATAAAATCCCTGATATTCATATTTTCCCCCGCAATTGCAGAATAAATTAATCTTCTTTTCCGGTAAGTTGAATTAAATGCCAGCCAAACTGAGTTTCAACAGGCTGTGAAATTTCCCCGACTTCCATAGAAAAGCAAGCATCTTCAAACGGTTTAACCATCATTCCTTTGCCAAAGAAGCCCAAATCTCCGCCTGCTCTGCCTGACGGACACATAGATTTTTCCATAGCCGCATCGGCAAAATCAATTTTGCCTGAAGTTATTTCGTCATATAGATCTTTTGCTTCCTGTTCTGTTTTAACAAGAATATGGCTTGCTCTTACTTCTGTCATAATATAAACTCCTTCTAAAACTTTTACCAAACTATTATAAAATAAAAAGACTTGCCTTGCAAGAAAACAAAACAAGCCGGAAGTTATAAAACATGAAAAATTCGCTAATAAAGTGTAAGTTCAAAACATTTTAAACCAAACCGGAAAAGAAACAAATCTTATCGCAACCCCGAAAAAGTGCCTGGATGCATTGAACTTACATTAATATAATAAACCCTCATGCCATTGTGTTGCACCATTCTTTAGTATAGATTACCACTACTCTTTGGGAGTATTTTTATATAATACAAAAGGATTATATGTGTAAATAGGTAAATAATTTTATAAAAAATGAACTTTTTTATTTTCTAATCGTTATAATGTTGTAAAGGATATAAATTATGACAAAAAAATGTTCAAAATACGAAGCATATTTTACTTTTGCAAGTGAAGAAGATTTTCAAAAACATCTTGAAGAATGTGAAGATTGCAGAAAAGAGCATGAAAAGATGCAAAAAATTTCTTCTTTGGTTCAGGAAGTAAAACCTTATTACAAAAAGAAGCGTCAATCATCAAAGGTTTTCAAAATCGCATGCTCTTTATTGTTGTTTGTCTTTTTGGGTACGGGAATTGGGATTATGAATTTTAATACCGATATATCGGATACATTGAGATACGGTACGACTTTAAGTGCGGAAGATTTAGGATTGCCTGTTGATTCGTACGGCTTAATAATGGTAGAGTAGATGGATTTTAACAAAATAATTGAAAATAACAAACAAAATATCAAAAATATTATTCGCCTGATAACCAAAGAAGAAAATGAAGATATAGAGCAGGAAGTTTATCTTAAAATTTGGAAAAATTCAGACAAATACAAAGAAAAAGGGTCATTGAAAAGTTGGATTTCAATGATTACCAAAAACACATCATTGGATTATCTTAAATCTGCGTATTACAAAGTTTTTAATACATCCGACAACGAGGACTACACATTAGAATGTGTAAAAGATAAAAAATCAACACCTGAAGATAAGATAATAAATTTAGAAAGGCAAAAACAAATAATTAAAGCCATAGAAGGCTTAAAACCAAAACTCAAAGAAGTAATAATTATGACAGAAATTGACGGATATTCATACGAACAGTGCGCGCAAAAGTTAAAATGTCCGTTAGGTACAATAAAATCACGCATTTTTAATGCTAAAAAAGAATTAAGTATTCAGTTACAAGACTTATTATAAGGAGAACACCATGAAAAAATTACTACCTGTACTTTTATTATCGGCAGTTTTAACAATCGGTTCAGCGCAGGCTTTTGCAAATGAATCCGCCGATACTATTCCTCAAAAACCGCAAAAAGAACAACAAATGAAAGTCAGACAATCTTTTGAAAAGCGTTTGAATTTAACGGAAGAACAAAAGACTAAAGCAAAGAAAATTCATCAAAAAGGTGCAAAACAAATGAAATCTTTGATGGATAAAAAGATTGAACTAAAAAAAGAGATAGGTACAATTAAAAAATCTGATTTAGATGAAACAAAAAAACATGAACAAATATCCAAAAAGTTCAAAGAGATGAGAAAACTTGACAAAAAGGCACATCAAATCAGAAAACAAAACGGAAAAGATTTTGAAAAGATTTTAACTGATGAGCAGAAAAACGAACTTGCAAAGATGAAATCTGAAGGCAGAAAAAGATTTGAAAAGAAACATCCGCCAAGACCACCGTTTGGAATGTTTGGTCCTGACTTTAAAGGCGGGGAAAAAGGGATCTTCCCTCCTCCACCTCCACAAAAAGAAGAAAAGTAAGATATAAAATAATAAAACAAGGAAGTGAAAATTCTCACTTCCTGTTTTACTCTTGTAAAATTTTATTACAAGAGTAGCAAATTTATTTTTTCTCGTGTTATTATAAAATCAAGAAAAACAAAGGACATAAATGGACAGATATTACTCAAAACGATTTAGACGATTTATTTAGTGTTGATTGGCGAAGTTGCCGACCAACACAATTTGAGTTTTTGTTATTACTATCAGTACATTTATGAAAGGAGCATTAATATGCTAATCAGGGGTAAATATATGGGGATTATGCCCATATACCAAAATCAAACGCAAAGTTATGGGTGCATTAATTCAATGTGCCCAAACAACAATCAAACAAACCTCTACCAAAGGGAGAGGTCGAACCTGTTGACGAATAAAATGAGTTTTACAGGTTCGGGTGAGGGGTTGGCTTCAAATGTATCATTCGGGCGTAGTATTAGTTATTATACGGCTTTAATGGATGCTGAACATTCCAAAGGGTGTATAGAAAGCAGTAAAGCGGTATTAAAATATTTATCTGAAAAAATCTTGCCAAAACGCAGAGTACCCAAAGACGGAGTTTGGGGTGTTGTCGGCTCTAAATTAAATAATATGATTACAAGCGGTGAAATTAATCCCGAAAAACTAACCGATTATAAAATACGAAAGGTGCATATAGAAGTGCCTTATGAGGGTAAAAATTATTCACATCTTGAAAGAGTATTACGCAGAACATTCACGCAAGATAACGGACAAATCAAATATTATCAAGACCTATACCCTAACGGCAAATTAGAAACCACTATTGTAAAAAGAAATCCGACAGGCGAATTAATATCTGATAACAGTTGGATTGAAATGGCAGGATAGCAGTAGGGGTAAATGTAATTCTTAAAACAGGAAGTAATTTTTCACTTCCTGTTTTTTAGATCGCAAATTTTATTTTTACGGGTTTTATAATATGATATAGCATGCGAAAGTAAAGAGGGTAAAATGTCAATAAAAATACAACAAATTGAAGTACAGGGGAATAATACAAAATATTCTGTTAATTATAATAATCAGCAAAATAGAACCTTCATTGTGCCAAATGATAAAAAAGATGAATTTGTATCAAAATACCCTAAAGCACACGCAATAAATCAAGCAATTACATCAGGAAGTTTGATTTTAGTATGTGGCTTTTCTGCAATTGGCGGAAGTAAATTAGTATCTAAAATTTCAAAAGCACCTTCTAAATTAGCAAAATTCGGAGCTGGTATAGCGGCAGCATGTGCATTTGGTTTTGCATATTTAGCCGGAGCAACATTAGTTTTAAATAAATTCGATAAAAAATTATTGGATAAATATAACGCAAAAGAAATAACAGAAAGCAAAAATAATGGATAAAAATTTACTAACTATCAAACAACACGCTTATGATACTTGTCGATATGCTTTAACCAATGATAGTCGAACAGTTGGTAGGTTGGGTGAAACCCAGCAATAACGAAATTTTCTATTAATATAATAAAAGAGGCTCTGAATAATCAGAACCTCTTTTTTATATGTTTTAAAAAATCAAATTACTTAGAGATGCTTGCGTCATCAAGTAAGATAACCTGAATTTCTTCACCTTCGTGTGCAACATAGTTCAAACCAGGAGTTACCAAACCTGTGATTAAACCAACACCTGCACCGACAGGAGTACCAATTGCAACACCGGTACCAACTTTGTCAGGGTTAGGAATGAATGAGAAACCAACACCTGCGCCTGTACCAACTGCAGTACCACCAACAGTGTATAATGCAACTTTACCTGCTGTCATCCAAGGACCTTCTTTCAAAGCATAATCTTTGTAGAATGGTTTAGCGTTCATATCAACTGTTTTTCCGCTCGGAGTTACGACTTTAGTAATTTGAGTGTAAACTCTTGCGTTTTTGTTGAACCATTGCGGATCTTGAATATTCAAAACTGTTCCGTAGAATTTAGAACCTGCAGGGAATAATAATGTTCCTTCTTCTGTAACGATATCTTGTGGGTTTGTAAATACAACAGTATCACCTGCAGATGCTAATTTAGATTTGAATTTATCTGTATATTCAATTTCTAAAATGTTACCTTCTTTAACAACATTTCTCAAGTTAGTAATTGTAACTTCGTTGCAAGGTGCTTTTTTAGAAACATTTAAGTGTTCAGTACCTAAAATTGTTTCTGCTTTGTATTGAGATTTAACAAGGTCTAATTTTTTGCTTAATCTGTATAACAATACAGCAGCTTCTGCTCTTGTTAAGTCTTCAGTAGGTCTTAATTCGTTTTCATTCGGATGATTTACATAAATTCCGTATGACAATGTTTTAGCATAAACATTTTTTGCCCAGTTAGGAATTTTGTTAGCATCAGCGAATTTTGAAACGATAGAATTGTTAACTGTTCCGTCAATTGTGATGTGAGATATAACTGATTGTGCTTCATCTCTTAAAATTGAACCGTTTGGTCTGAATGTTCCGTCCGGATAACCGTAAACCAAACCGATTTGTTGAGATCTTGCAATTGCATCATGGTCTGCACCTGATTTTGCTACATCAGTATAAGGAACTTCGGTAACAATTGCTGCGTTGCTTTGACCCAAAACTTTTAATAAAGCGGTAACGAAATCAACTCTTGAAATTTTTGCTTCAGGGTTGAATTTACCGTTTGATAAAAACATTACAGAATCGTCAACAACTTCTGCAATTTCTGTTCTAGCCCAGTAGTTTGCATCTACGTCTTTAATCTTTGCTGCAGCAAAGACAGGAGCCGTAGTGATTGAAAGCATACCTGCTACTAATAAGCCTGCTAATAATTTTTTCATTTTTTACTTCCTCTTTCTTTTCTACTACTATTAGTAAACCAACATCGCATTTATTATAGTACAATTATTTCTAAATGTAAAGTAGTTTTACATTTAGAAATATATAATATCGATTTGTATTTTTAATTATGTTCTCCCTATATTTTTGTGTTATTATCAAACTGTTAAAGGGAGATTATACTATGCTTGATAAATATTATTTAACTACTGCGATTGATTATGTGAACGGTGCTCCGCATATCGGACATGCGTATGAAAAGATTTTGACAGATATTATCGCAAGACATTATTCGTTAAGAACCGACAATATGTTTTTTTTAACAGGTACAGATGAACATGGGATTAAAATACAAAAAACAGCAGCAAGTCATGGTATTACCCCAAAACAACTTTGTGATGAAAATGCTCAGAAATTTAAAGATGCTTGGGCAAAACTTGATATAAAATATAACAGATTTATAAGAACAACTGACAAAGACCATGAACAAATTGTTCAGAAGATATTTCAAAAATTAAAAGATAAAGGCGCAATATATAAGCATGAATATGAAGGCTGGTATTGTCAGGGTTGTGAGTGCTTCCTAAACCCAAAAGATTTAACAGAGGACGGACTTTGTCCAGACCATCTTAAAAAACCGGATGTTGTAAAAGAAGAAAATTATTTCTTTAAATTAACGGATTATAAAGATGCAATTATTAAGCACATAAAGGAACATCCCGATTTTATTGTCCCAAGTTTCAGGGCAAATGAAGTATTAAATCAATTAGAAGATATACAGGATATTTCAGTTTCCCGCTCCAAAGAAAATGTTGGCTGGGGTATTGATATTTTAGATGACCCTGAACAGTCAATTTATGTATGGATTGATGCACTGTCGAATTATATTACCGCTATCGGATATGACCCTGACGGTTCAAGTGAACAATTTAAAAATTTATGGCCGGTAGATGTCCATGTGATAGGTAAAGATATTTTGAAATTCCACGCAATTTATTGGCCGGCGATTCTGCTCGCATTAGATTTGCCTTTGCCTAAACACATATTTGCACACGGATGGATCACGATTGATGAAACAAAAATGTCAAAATCATTAGGCAATGTTGTTTCTCCGACTTCTGTTTTAGAGAATTTTGAATTGAAATATCCTGATGCGTTCAGATACTATATGGCAACATCTGCACCTTGCGGGCGTGACGGCAATTATTCAGACCAGGATTTTAAAGAAAAAGTTAATGCGCACCTTGCAAACAGTATGGGCAATTTGTTAAACAGAAGTTTATCAATGCTTGTTAAATATTTTGACGGGGAAATAAGATCTGAATTTATTGAAAATCGTTCAGGGGAAGCGGAAAGTTTACTGAAAACCGCTTTAGGTACGGTAAAAATTGTTGAAAATCATTTCAATCATTTTGAAATTCAGGAAGCGGCTCAGGAAATTATTTCACTTGTTGATGCTACAAATAAATTTGTAACTGATAATGCTCCTTGGACTTTGGCTAAAGAAGAAAAAATGACGGAGTGTGGTCAGGTCTTGGCAACGGTACTTGAAATTATGTGCATAATTTCGTCATTAATTTATCCGTATTGCCCAAATATCGCAAATGATATGGCAAAACAGTTAAGTTATGATATAACAACCAAATATGATGACATAACATCAACAAATATAAAAGCAGGAAAACTTATTACAAAAGATGAAATTTTCCCTGTATTTTTAAGAGTTGATTCAGAACTTGCCGATAAATCTAAGAAATAGAAACGATATTAAAATCTTCATCCCATTCAAGTTTCCCGTCAAGGTCAACTTTGTGGTATTTGTACGGATTTTCAATAAATTGCGGATTAAATAGACCTTTTTTGCCAAGCGTTTTGACAATATCAGGCAAAATTTTTGAACTTCCTGCAAGTGTACCTTGTGCTGATGTCGCTTTTTCTCCGTCAAAATATACTTTTTCATCCGCAAATACAAAACTGCTTAAATTTGTTTTTGCGCAGGGAAGTGAATCGGATATTAATAAAATTTTATCCGCAGGTTTTGATTTGAAAAGAAGTTTTAGTGCATCGTCATTTACATGATATCCGTCTGCAATAACTTCAGTATACAATTTGTCATTTATCAATGCAGATAAAGCGGTTGATTTTGTTCTGTGATTTATTCCGCTCATTGCGTTGAACATGTGCGTAACTCCGTCACAACCTGTCAAATCTCCACCGATGCAGTGACCTGCCTGAACTTTAACTCCTTTATTTCTCAGGTAAGTTATTAAATTTTCGCCATTTTTCATGTACGCACGACAAAGTTCAGGTGCAAGAGTGACGATTTTTATAAAATCATCTGCAATTTTCTTAAAATTTTCAATTGTCGGTTCTAAAAAATGTGCAGGATTGTGAATACCTTTTTTTTCGGGATTTAAAAATATTCCCTCAAGATGAATGCCAAATATTTTTGCTCCGTCTTTTTGTTTTTTAGAAGCCTCTTTTATCACTTTTATTTGCTTTTGCGTATTTTCAACGCTGTCAGTGACAAGTGTAGGGAAAATCCCGCCGACTCCGTCTTTTTTAATTTTTTTTGCAACATCCAGGACATCATTTACGGTAGCCTTATTAAAATCTACTCCGTATGCGCCGTGGAAATGTTGTTCTATAAGTAATTTTGTTATCATTTAGACCTCTGCATGATATAAAAATCGTAAATTAAAAATTTGCTATTTTAAATTACACTTCCTGCAAAAACTTTTCTTGCTTCTTCTCTATCGTCAAAGTGAATAGTTTTATCTTTGAGGATTTGATAATCTTCATGTCCTTTGCCTGCAATAATTACCACATCATTATTTGAAGCAATTGTTTTTAAAAGTCCGATAGCCTCTTTTCTGTCAGGCTCAACCGTAACTGTTTCAGGATCAACTGATTTTAACCCTGCAATAATATCTGTTATAATCTGTTGCGGATTTTCGCTTCTTGGATTGTCGCTTGTAATAATTATTCTGTCTGATAACTGTTGTGCTATCGCTCCCATTTTGGGACGCTTGGTCGCATCTCTGTCCCCACCGCAACCGAAAACGCAGATGAGTTTGCCATTTGACGGTGTAATTTCTCTTGCCGTTTTTAATACATTTTCAAGCCCGTCAGGGGTGTGTGCGTAATCAACAATAACGAGCGGTTTTTTGTTTACTACTTCAAATCTTCCTGCAACACCATGAACATTTTGCAATGCGTTCAATGCAATATTTATGTCAATACCCATTGCAACAGAAGATGCAATGGCTGCAAGCACATTATAAACACTAAACATACCGTTCATGTGAAGATTTACGCTATATTCTTCATTTTTATATGTAAGAGTAAATTCTGCGCCGTTTGGAGAAAAACTTATATTTTTAGCCATAACATCTGCACTGTTTTTTACTCCGTATGTTAGTTTTAAAACTCCCTCAGGTACTTCATTTAAAAATCTTTCGCCATATTCATCATCAATATTTATTATTGCAAAATTCCCTTCTTCAAGTCTTTGGAATAACAGTGCTTTTGCTTTAAAGTAATTTTCCATCGTAATATGGTAATCTAAATGGTCTTGGGTTAAATTAGTAAAAACCGCACCATTGAAGCGACAGCCGCCTACTCTGTTTTGTTCTAATGCGTGTGAACTTACTTCCATTACAACATTATCAATTTTTTCTATATCTTTAATCATTCTTAATGTTGCCTGAAGTTCCGGAGCCTGAGGAGTTGTGTGTTTTGCGTTTCTGTATTCGCTTGTTGATGATAATTTATATCCTAAAGTCCCAATAAGTGCGCATTTTTGATTATTTTCTTCCAATATTTTTTGAATAAGATGTGTAACGGTTGTTTTTCCGTTAGTACCTGTAATACCGATTAAATTTATCCCTTTTGACGGGCTTGAATAAAATCTGTCCGCAATATCTGCTATTTGGTACTTTGTTGAAGCGACCTGAACCTGAGGGACATTTACATCTTCAACTTTCCTTTCAACAAGGAGTGCAACGGCACCGTTATCTATTGCCATTTGAGCGTATTCATGCCCGTCTGTATGTTCCCCAATTAGGCATACAAATATATCGCCTTGTTTTGTCGTTTTTGAATTATAAGAAATTCCTGAAATTTCTACATTTTTAAAGTTTATAAGGTCTTTGTATTTTAAGTATTCAATTAGTTCGTCAAGTTTCATATTTTATTCCTCTTAATGTTTTGTTGTTTGTTTTTGTACTTTATCAGGTTTAATATCAAGTATTCGCCCTACTTGTTCGGTTATTTCGTGAAAAACAGGCCCCGCAACAGTATTTCCCCAAACTGCACCTTTTGATGCGCTGTCAACAACGACATAAACAAGCACCTGCGGGTCATTAGCAGGGAAGTACCCTATTGTAGAAGTATACATTGCCCCTGAATAACCTTTGCCGTTTGCTGCTGGTTTTCTTGATGTCCCTGTTTTTGCCGCTATATTATATAAATCTGATTTTATTGTCGATTTTCCGTTATTAACACTTTGAACAAGCAATTTTGTAATTGTTTTTGCTGTTTTGGGTGAAATTGTTGGAATTCTTTTTATTTTTTCTTCTTCCTCTTCCGGCGCATATTTGATTATATGCGGGGTTACTCTAACTCCGTTATTCGCAAGTGCAGAAACGGCTGAAACCATTTGCATAATTGATACGGATGTTCCGTAACCGTAAGACATTGTCATTCTTATCCCGTCATCCCAGTGCTTTGGATTTGCAAGCAATCCTGAAGATTCTCCCGGTAAATCAATTCCTGATTTTTCCCCATAGCCAAACTTTTTGAGCATTGAATAAAATTCTTTATAAGTCATAAGTTTACCGACATTAACCGAGCCGACATTGCTTGAATGTTCAAAAAGGTAAACAAGATTAATTCTCCCGGGGGCACCTCTTTGTTCGTAGTCGTAATTTTTAATCGTATAATTGCCGTATTTCATTATACCTTGGTCGGGTATTATTGAATTTTCGTTGATTTTGCCAAGTTCCATGGCGCTTGTTACCGTAATAATTTTGAATGTTGAGCCGGGCGGATATACATCTACCAACGGCCAATTTCTTATTGCGGTATTTGAGGCTTTTTGAAAATGGTTCGGGTCATAAGTCGGATAAACTGCATAGGCAAGAATTTCCCCGTTTTTAGGGTTCATTACAATTGCGGCCCCTCGTAATGCGCCTTTTTCTTTAACCATTTTAAATAACTCTTTTTCGCATACATGCTGAATTGCGGCGTCAATAGTCAGGGTGACATCAAGACCTTTTGGATTCATTGTCGGTGCAACAGGGTCAGTTGAAAATTTGTATATAATTTTACCGTCACGGGTTTGCTGATATCCTGTAGCCTTTACGACATGTTCAAGTTTATCTTTTGCACTGTATTCAACCCCATCTGATACATCAGCGTCAAAATTGTAAAAGCCCAAAACATGTGATGCAAATACACCTTGCGGATATTCTCTGACATCCTTTTTATCAAGAGAAATTGAACGGAAATTATTCTTTGATATTACCTTCATTAGTTTTTGGGCAGTATCTCTATCAACATTTTTCTTTACTGAATGTACTTTGATACTTCTGTCAGATATTTTTTTTGACAGGGCTTTTTCATTTAGTCCCAAAACAGGTGCAATTTGATGTGCAACTTTTTCAGGAGTCTCTCTTTTTGAATAATCAACGGGTCTTGCATAAATGTTGTAGTATATTCTGTCTGTGGCAAGTTTTATTCCGTTACGGTCGAAAATATCACCACGCAGTTCAAAATCACGACTTGCCCTGAGCATTTTGCCTCGTTCTCTGTAATGGCGAGGGTCTATAATTTGTAATACCAAAAGATGAATAAGTAAAATTACAATTATAAATATGTATAAAATATCAAGCACATTTGTTATATTGTTACAACGCCTGTTTCTTTCGGCATTTTTTACTTTTTTATCTTCTCCATATCCCATATTTCAATTTTAACACAATACATCTTTAATCCGTAATATATTAAGTAATTTTAATATAAGGTTAATATTGTAAATTTCTTTGTAATTATTTGAAAAATGTAGTAAAATGACAAAAAAGGAAACTAAAATGGCGGTCATATCAGAGGATATTAAAAATAATGTAAGTATTGCGCTTGATTATATTCGTCAAAAGGATTATCAAAACGCAAAAGAACTTGTAAGTAATATATATGTAAAGGTTAAAGGCAATAATTATCCTGATATTATATCAA
Source organism: uncultured bacterium (assembly GCA_902774905.1). Taxonomy (GTDB): domain Bacteria; phylum Cyanobacteriota; class Vampirovibrionia; order Gastranaerophilales; family Gastranaerophilaceae; genus Zag111. Next base: position 22,934 of record CACYKF010000003.1, on the reverse strand, counting down.
TATGCTTGAGTTTAAATGCTTTTTTGAACTACTCTTTAGGCGGGGAACAGAATATATCAGACATTCAGGATGGTTCTTTTATGGCGGAACAATCTCAGGATACAACGGCATTACTTATATCTGAATTAATCAAGGGCAGTATTAATTTTTCTGAAAATAATAAAGATGTTGCTTTGATTCATTATAATAATGCTCTGAAACTTTCATCCGTAAAGGATGAGTATAGTCTGTCAGATCTTATCAACACAAGAATAAAACAGTTGCAAAACGGTATGGATTATTCTTTGCCGACACAGACTGATCCGCTTGTATCACTTGTTAAAATCAGTCGTTCAATTACTGCGTTAACTGATATTGATGAACTGTTAAAGGTTATTGCGGAAGAAACAAGAAATGCCATGCAGGCTGACAGATGTACTGTTTTTTTATGGGATAAAGACTCAAATGAATTGTGGTCAAAGGTTGCACTCGGTGTTGAAAATAAAGAGATTAGATTTCCTGCCGATAAAGGACTTGCGGGTTATGTTGTTCAAACGGGTGAAACTCTTAATATTACAGATGCTTATTCAGACTCAAGATTTAACCCGGAAGTTGATAAAAATACAGGGTATCATACAAAAACAATTCTTTGTATGCCTATTATGAATAATAACCACGAAATTATCGGCGCATTTCAGGTGTTGAATAAAATTGACGGTATTTTTACTAAAAATGATGAGGATTTACTTATAGCAATTGGCGGCAGTGCAAGTATTGCGTTAGAAAATGCCCAGTTATTTGATCAGCAGTTACAGATGTACCGTGAACAAAAACTTTTGTTTGAAAGTTTTATTGATACTCTTGCAACCTCAGTTGATGCGAGAGATAAAATTACCGCAGGTCATTCAACAAGAGTTAAACTTTATTCTTCTCTTATTGCCGAAGAACTCGGATTAAGTCAGAAAGAAAAAAGTCTTATAGAAAAAGCGGCTACTTTACATGATATTGGTAAAATCGGAATCAGGGATTCTGTTTTGCAAAAAGAAGGCAAATTGACCGATGAAGAATACAAACATATTCAGGAACATGTCAGAATAACTCATAATATTTTGAACAAACTTTATATGTCGCCGGATTTCAGAATAATTACGGAAATGGCATCTTCTCATCATGAAAAATATGACGGTTCAGGTTATTACAGACATTTGAAAGGTGAAGAAATTACTCTTGGCGGTCGTATTCTTGCAGTAGCAGATGTATTTGATGCAATAACATCAAAAAGACATTACCGTGACAAGATGCCTATAAAAAATGTATTAGGCATAATTTCTGATGGGGCAGGCTCTCATTTTGACCCTGAAATTGTCGATATGTTTTTAAAAATTTCACTTGATAAGATTTCAAAAGTGTTGTTATCTGAGTCTGAAACTCAGATTTCCGCAGAGGATTTACCACTTTTAAAATCACATAATCTGTATGATATTAAAAGTTATACTATGTCAGAACAAATCGGTGAAAGTGAACAGAGAGTTCTTGATATATTTAACAGGTATTATCTGAATACTGAAGGAGGCAGTAATGAAGCGTAGTATAGGCTTATTATTATCTTTGTTATTCTTGTCTTCGCCTGCTTTTTCGCTTGATATGAAAGGTATTGCTCCGGTTAATCCTCTTGATTACAATCAAAATACATATAAGGAAACGGTTGTTATTCCGTCTTTTGCACTTAAAAGAGCAACTTTAACTCAAAATGCCGTAAAAAATCAATATGCTATTGCGATGGATAAGTTTATTAAAAGTAATATCCGTTCATCTTATTCTGATTTTAAGGTTTTGATTGATTCTGTAACCCCAAACGATTATGTGTACATGCGCCTTTCTGAAGAAATGGCATCTATCGGTTTTTTTAATTTATCTGAACTTGCGATGTCAAAAATTGAAGATGGCAGTTTATCTTCTCAGATTGAAGATGATATAAAAGCCTTCTATTTCCCGTCAGGTAATTTAACCAAAAAAGATCAACTATACCTTGCGGAATTATATTCAAATATGCGTTATAATGATCAGTCAAGAGAAGCGACAGCAGAATTGACTAAACAAACGGCTCTTTTAACTGATTCAGATTATGCAAATTATGTTGCCGCATTCGGGGCAATGAAAAGCGGGGATTATAAACAGGCGGATAAATATATAAATCAGGCAATTGTTAAAAATCCCCAAAATCTTAATTATAAAAGGTTAAAGGCCGAAATTGTCGCACAAAGTACTAATCCGAAAGATGCAGTCAATTTGATAAAAGATTTTGAACATTACGGATTAAAAACTGTGATATTTGATGATGAAGTTGATGCGTCAAAAGAATATGTGCTTTATAAGTCGGTTAAAAATGATTATCTAAAAAAATATCACCTTGCTCATTATTATTATGATAACGGGGAATATAACAAGGCTATCGGTGTACTTCAAACATCAATATCAGGTAAAAAGTCGATTAATAAAGATGTTTATGCTCTTTATGCAAGAGTTTATTATGATATGAAAGAGTTTGAAAAGGCGCAAAATTATGCCCTAAAAACTCTTGATATTGATAAAAAAAATTCGTCAAGTCTCCTTGTTTTGGGTAATATTGCCTATCGTAACAAAGATTATCAAAATGCCTTAAAGTATTATAAGAAAATTCAGGGAAAATTTAATGATTTTTCCGCTGAACTTGCCCTTGCTCAAACTTATTTGACAATGAAAGATGTGCAAAAGGCAAAAGATATTTATTCCAAAATTTTAAAAGTATCTTCAAAGTCATTTATGGCTTATTATCAAATGGCATTGTTAGAGCCTGACAGAGAATTTGAATATCTGAAAAAAGCCATATCAATCAATCCTGATTTTAAAGATGCATGGATTGATTTGGCAAGGGTTTCACTCAAAAAAGATAACATTGATAAGGCAGTTTCTTATTTAAGAATTGCTAAATATATTGATAACTCTGATTGTCGATACTATTATTATTTAGGTCTTATTTTAAAAGACCGGGGACTGAGTGCAGAAGCAAAAGAAAATTTTGAACACAGTTTGAAATTGAATCCTGATTATGATTTACCTAAAAAGGAATTAAATATATGAAGAAAAATTTATTAATTGTTGAAGACCATGAATTAACTCGCTTTGGCTTAAAGACAACATTTGAAGATGTGGATTATGTTGATGTTATTTATGAGGCATCAAGCGGAGAAGATGCTATTGAGGTGTTTAAAAATAATACTATAGATTTGGTCATTATGGATTTGGGCTTGCCTAAAATGAACGGTATTGAAACTACTCAAGCCATTCACTCTATAAATCCCGAGGCAAAAATAATTATTTTAACTTCTCATAATGATGAAAAAGAAGTCTTAAACAGTTTAAAAGCCGGTGCAAATGCTTATTGTTCTAAAGAGATAAATCTTCAACGACTTGTTCAGGTTGTTCAGTCTGTTTCAGAAGGTGCAGCATGGTTTGATCCGAGTATTGCGCATATTGTTCTTCAGGCTACATCATCGACAAAAATAGATGATAAGGACACGAATTATAAAGACTATGATTTAACAACAAGAGAAGCACAGATTTTAAAACTTATGACTGAGGGGTATAGTAATATGGAAATTGCCCAACATCTTGTTATAAGTGTAAATACAACAAAAGCGCATGTTGCAAATATTTTACAAAAACTTGAGGTTGATGACAGACTTCAGGCTGCTTTAAAGGCTTTAAAGTACAAAATTGTATAAAACTCTTGACTATATATATATTGATGTTTTATTATAAAATCCGTATAAGTGTATAAAATATTTATTTTAAGGAGAAAATAATGTTAGATTATACAAAAGATGAGTTATTGTCTTTAATTGAAAGAACCCCGGAACAATTTAACGAATGGAAAAAGGATAGAGATGATATTGACTTAAGCGAAGTTGATTTTTCAGGTATTGTGCTTAAAGATGTTGATTTCAGCGGAGTTGATTTGAATTCAAGTTCATTTGCCGACGGTGATTTATCTTTGGTAAATTTTAGTGATGCCGATTTAACATCGGTTGATTTTACAAGGGCAAGTATAGTTGAATGTGATTTTACGGATGCTATTTTGACCGGTGCGGATTGCAGTTATGCGCAAATGACATATTGCACATTTGCAGGAGCGGATATGGCCGGATGTATTCTTGCGGAATCTGATTTATCAAATTCCGATTTGTCTTCATGCGAAAATCTTTCATCTGCAAGATATGATAATGATACTCAGTGGCCTGATAATGACATGCTTCCTGAAGATTTTGATTCTGTGTGTGCGGATGATTTGTCTGCATTAAAAGATGAAGAAGATGCTCCGATTATGAGTGATGGGGAGTACTAAAATGATAAGAGTTGCGGTTTGCGGTGCTAATGGCAGAATGGGAAAAGAAGTCTGTCAGGCTGTTTTAAGTGATGATTATGTTGAACTTGCTGCAAAAATTGATATTTGCGGAGATGATGTTTATTCTTCGATTGATGAGGCTTCTAAATCCGAAAAAATTGATGTATTGGTCGATTTTACCCAACCTTCATCAGTATTCGAGAATGCTAAATTTTGCCTTAATAACGGGATAAAAATTGTTATCGGAACAACGGGATTGTCAGATAATCAAATTGAACAGTTAGAAAACTTATCAAAAAATAACAATACAGGATGTCTGATTGCTCCGAATTTTTCAACAGGTGCGGTATTGATGATGAAATTTGCGCAAATGGCTGCAAAATATTTTGATAATGCTGAAATTATTGAACTACATCACAATCAGAAAAAAGATGCTCCATCCGGTACCGCAATAAAAACAGCATTAATGATGTCAGAGGCAAAAGACAGTTTTAAAACAGGTAATTGCCCGGAAACAGAAACTATCAAAGGCTCAAGAGGCGGAACTTCGTATTCTGATATTCAGATACATTCTGTCAGAATGCCGGGTTTTATGGCTTCGCAGGAGGTTATTTTTGGCTCAAACGGTCAGATATTAAAAATCCGTCATGATTCAACCGATAGAAAATGCTATATGGACGGTGTTATGCTTGCGGTTAAGCATGTTGCAAAAGAAAACGATTTTGTTTATGGTCTTGATAAATTATTAAAATAGATAAAATAAAAAGCCCTCTTTTGAGGGCTTATAATATATATTCCTAATTCTTTGTTTTCCTTATTCTTATTCCTTTTTAGGTTCTTTCCGTTTTCCTTTTGTTGATTATCCAACTGCTTATGCAATAAAATTCGTCCCGAATCTGTTTGCACCTTGGAAGAATGACTGTTTCATCATTTGTGTTAAAGTCTTTCTTACTTTTCTGCTTTCGTTTAGTTTGATATCTTTCAAACCTTCGGAAGTATCCTTATATGTATTTAAAATTGCATCAGAAAATAACAGCACAGTTGCCATAGTTTTGTTCCTCTCTTCTTAAAACTCTTAATTAAACGATTTTTCTTTTTTCTTTATTTATTTCTTACATATATATAAAAACATCACTTAAAAAAATATTGACTTTTTATATTCAATTTATATATTTTTTGTTACATAACTTTACATTTGTCTGAAAATATTAAAGAAACACTCTCTTTGTTCCGTCACAACATATAAGAGTAACTCTGAAAGGAATAAATTATCATGGGATTAGCATCTTCACAGGCAAGATTATTATCAATTACGGCTCGACTTACCTCTAATGAGTATGAATCTCAGCAGATTTCTAACGCAAAAATGCGTCTTGCAACTCAGTCTCAGGAAGCAAGTGAGGTGTATATTGCAGCGTTAAATGATATTCAATATTCGTTTATTTCCTTTGATTCAACCGGTGATTCGGTTAAAACACCTTTGACCGTTGCTACAATGTATGAGTATGCAGATGGAAAAAATCAGTATGTATTAACAAATAATTCAGGAAAAGTATTATTAACTAATAAAGACATAAAAAATTACGAAAGTTCCCCTAATTTGGAATCTTTTCTAACGAAATATGGTATTAATAGATCATTTAAAACCGCAAATTTGGAATCTACATGGACAGATGTTCATCAAAATTTGGGAGCCTTTGCACAGTATTGGAATAATGCAGTAGAGTATGTTGGTGTCGGGTATGCACAAAGTTCTTGGGCGGCTGATAAATTAGCGGCACAGGGAAATTATCTTGACTCATTGGCTAAATATAATGTAATTGTTAATCGCCAATCTGCCGGTGAAAATGTTTCAAAGGCTGATCTTAATATCCATTTAGTCCAAATGGAAAGTGACCGTGAAAAATTTACCAAATTAGTATCTTATGTTTCTGCAAAAGAATCTAAATTAATAGATATAGCAACTAATCCGTCGACAAACGGTGGAAATGTTCCCGGTTTAGTTGATTCAAACGGCAATGCGGTGACAATAACATATAAACAGTTATATGACGGTTATCAACAATATAAGAGTGCATTAGCGCAATACCAGGATGAACTTAATGAACTCGGATTGTCTGCAAATCAGGCATATCAGTATGATGATCCTACAAAGGCACAGTGGTACACAAATCTTTGGTACAGAATCAATGGTCAGTCAACCGATAATACAGGTTCTAAAAATTATTCTTCATTTAATATAAGTGATGGTATTAGAGAAGCAAAAGACGGTCAAAAAGTATTGCCGGATGATGCAAGTTTATTAAACAGCAGTGTTTGGATTAGTAATGCTTTGTCAAAAGGTCTTGTAAATATCGAACAGGCGGCTTATTCAAATGAAAATATGACAGTTGCTTCAAATGAAAATCCGTTTACTTTCAACTTGAAAGGAATTACTTGGAGCGGCAAAATTTATTCTTCTATTTCTGAGATTGTCGAATCTGATAATAATAAAGCGATTTCACAAGCCGAAGCGGAATACCAGAGAAAAACCGCAGAAATTAATGCTAAAGATGAAAAATATCAAAGAAAAATAAGCCTTTTAGATTCTGAACACAACGCTATGCAGACAGAATACGAATCAGTAAAAAGCGCATTAGATAAAAACATGCAGCGTTCGTTTAAAGCATTCCAAGGTTAATTTAAAAATTTATTTTCCCCTATTTTTTTTCCTCTGTTATATAATTAAATTATTATATTGCGGAGGTTTTTGTTATGCATAATATTACATTAATAAACGGTGACGGAATAGGTCCTGAAATATCTGAAAGTGTTGTAAAAATTATTAAGGAAAGCGGTCTTGATATAAATTGGGATTTTCAAAGTGCCGGTGCTGATGTTATTGAATCTGAAGGAACACCGTTACCACAAAGGGTGTTAGATTCGATTAAAACAAATAAAGTTGCTTTAAAGGCACCTGTAACAACTCCGATAGGAAAAGGATTTCGTTCTGTCAATGTGCAATTGCGCAAAGATTTAGACTTATATGCAAATTTAAGACCATGCAAAAATCTCCCCGGTGTTAAAACAAAATTTGAAAATGTTGATTTGGTTGTAGTCCGCGAAAATACGCAAGATTTATACGCCGGAGTAGAAGAACAGATTGATGAAAATACCGCTCACAGTATTAAGATTATTACAAGAGAAGCATCTGAACGAATTTGCCGTTTTGCATTTGATTATGCTATAAAAAATGGCAGGCAAGAAGTTTGTGTTGTTACAAAAGCAAATATTATGAAACTTTCTGACGGTTTATTTTTGGATTCATACAGAAATGTAGCAAAAGATTATCCCGATATTAAGCAAAGAGAAATTTTGGTTGATAATTTGTGTATGCAACTTGTTCAGGATCCGACAAGATTTGATGTTCTTGTATTGCCTAATCTTTATGGTGATATTGTGTCTGATTTGACTGCGGGGTTAATTGGTGGTCTTGGTGTTGCACAAGGCGCGAATATCGGATTTGATTGCGCTGTATTTGAACCTGTTCATGGCTCTGCTCCTGACATAAAAGGACAAAATAAGGCTAATCCGACTGCGCTTTTATTATCTGCAATTGAAATGCTTAAATATATCAATGAATACGATTATGCTAAAAAAATAGAGAATGCATTATTTAAAACTTTATCTGAAGGATTTAAAACCGCAGATTTAGGTGGTAATCATTCTACAAGTGAATTTACGGATGCAATTATCAAAAATTTATTATAATTTGAAATTCTGTTTTTAAACCTTATAAATGACTTTTTAAATTTAAAATAAATTCTTCCGATATAAAGCAAAAGAAAGGAAGAATTTATGGCTGAAATTATTGAAAATGAAAGACGCATGATTCGTCTTACCGTTGATGATGTTTTAAATATTGTCCGTGAATACCAAAAACTTACCCAAAAAAGTTGTTGTTATGAACATACAAGAGAAATTTTAGAAAAAAATATTATGTATTTGCCTGAAGATTTATAATTTATACAAATCTTTTTCAGGGTAATACTTTGATCTAACTGCTTTATATGCTTTTACCAAAGAATCTTGCTTTTCGCATACTGCTTTATAATCAAAATCAGATAAAAAATCTTGTTCTTTTGTGTAAATTTTGTAATTGTCTGTGCCTGAGAGCATGACATTTGCAACACTTCTGCCCAAACGACCAAAACCATTAATTGCTATTTTGTGGCTCATTAGCAAATACCTTTACGCAAACGAACAACTGCTGCACCCCAAGTCATCCCTGCTCCAAAACCGCAAAGAACTGCCGTTGAACCGAGTTTGATTTTGCCCTGCTCTACACCTTCTACAAGTGCGATTGGAATTGATGCGGCTGATGTGTTGCCGTAATATTTTATGTTAGAAATAACTTTGTCGTCAGAATATTTTAATCTGTTTTGAATAGATTCTATAATTCTTTGGTTTGCCTGATGCGGAATAAGATAATCAATTTCTTCTGATGTCATACCTGATTTGGCAATACATTCTTCAACATAGGCTGGAACTGTTGAAACGGCAAATTTATAAACCTCTTTCCCGTTCATTATAATTTTGCCTGTTCCGACTTCATCTGCCTGTTCAACCAACGGACAACACTGTCCTGGCATATTTGTCTGAATCATTTGTCCGATTGAACCATCCGCACTGATATTTATTGATAAAATATCGTCTATCCCGTCATCAGATTCGGTTACAACCATTGCTCCTGCACCATCGCCAAATAGAATTGATGTCCCTCTGTCTGTCCAATCTGTAATTTTAGAATTGTTATCAGAGGCAACAATCAGTATATTTTTATAAATCCCCGCCCCGATAAATCCTCTTGCAACCTGCATTGCATAAATTAGGCCTGTGCATGCTGCAGTTAAATCAAATGCAGGAACCTGATTTGGAATTCCTAACCTATCCTGCAAAGTGCAGGATAATGTCGGATAAAGTTGCGGAGGTACTGAAGCGGCTGAAATAATACAGTCAATATCTTTTGGTTCTAAACCTGATTTTGTGAGTGCATTTTTTGCAGCAACCAAACCCAAATCAATAGCGGTTTCATTACCTGAAACAACGCGTCTTTCTTTTATACCTGTTCTTGTATAAATCCACTCGTCTGATGTTTCATAAAGTTTTTTTAAATCATCATTTGTGATAACCGTTTTCGGTACACAATACCCTATTCCTGCTATTTTCATTGGTTTAAAATTTGTCATTACTTGTTTATACTTTCTGATATTTTTGAATTGATATCCTTGTTAAGTGCTTTTACTGCTGCTCCGACTGCATTTTTCATTGCAAAAGCAGAACTTCTTCCATGCGCGATAACTGAAATTCCGTTAACTCCTAAAAGTAACATTCCGCCAAAAACTTCCCAATTTACTTTTTTGAGAATTCGGCGTAAAAACGGTTTAGCCAAAAGACCGATTACTGCTCCGATTATATCGGATTTGAATTCCGCTTTAATCATATTTAAAAGCATTGAAGATGAACCTTCCGTTACTTTTAATACGATATTGCCTGAAAAACCGTCAGTAACTATTACATCTGCTTTTTCTTTAAAAACTTCTTTCCCTTCAACATTACCAACAAATTCAAATTGACCTTCTTCATGCATTTGTTTTAAAAGCGGATAAGTTTCTTTGACAAGTTCGTTTCCTTTTCCTTCTTCTTCTCCGATACTCAAAATGCCGACTTTTGGATTTTCAATCCCGAGGTTTAATTTAGCAAATGCAACACCCATTTGCGCAAATTGTGCAAGCATTCCTGCGTTGCAATCACTGTTTGCGCCACCGTCAATTATTACAACAGGTTTATCTAATCTTGGTAATGTAACTGCAATAGCAGGTCTTGTAATGCCCGAAATTCGGCCTAATCCGAATAAACTTGCCGCCATAGCCGCACCTGTTGAACCTGCACTGACTACGGCTTCACATCTGCCCTGCGCTACGGCATTAACTGAGGCTACAATTGATGAATCTTTCTTACGACGAATAGACTGACCTACCGCTTCACCCATTCCGATAACTTCTGATGCGTGTGTAATAGTGTAGTCAATCTTGTCTAAATCTATCTTAATTCTTCTTTTATGTCCCTTTGTTCCGATATCGGACAAAATATATCCGACTTGTCTGATATGGTCTAATTCTTTTTGAATTTCGTCTTCTCTTCCGACAAGTTCCAAACCTACACCGTACTCCATTGCAGCCCATAATGAGCCTTCAACTATCTTTCTCGGTGCATAATCTCCACCCATTGCATCTATTGCTATTCTTGCCATACTCCCTCATCTATAGTTGATAAGTTTTATAGTTGAAAAGTTGATGATAGAAATAATCAACTTTTCAACTATATACTATTTAACTTATTTATTCTTCAGTTTTTTCTTCTGCTTTTGTTTCTGCAACCTTAGTTTCTTCAACTTTTGCTTCTGCTTTTTTAGTAGTCTTTTTTGCAGGTGCTTTTTTAGCAGGTTTCTTTGCAGTTGCTGCTGCCGCTGCTTTGTCTGCTAATTTTACAGGTTGACCTTTATATGTACCACATTCGGTACATACTGTATGTGCTAAAACTGTTGCGCCACAATTAGGGCATTTTGTCGTTTCAGGCTTTGTTGCTTTCCAGTTGGCTCTTCTTGAACCTTGTGCGCTATGGCCTGTTCTTTTCTTTGGTACTGCCATTTTTCTTTCCTTTTTATTTTCTACTATCTACTTTTTTTGGTTAATTTGGAGATTTTTAAAGACTTCCAGTCTTGGGTCATTATTTTCTTCGTGAGATAAATATTCTTTCCCTTTACAATTAATACCACAAACCTTTTTATTTGGGAAATTTAATATTACAGATTGATACAATAAGTCATAAATATCAATTTCTTTCTCTCCGTTAAGGTCGGTAATGAATTGTCCGTCTTTGATTTCAAACTCTTTGTCAGAATTTTCATAATCAGATACTAATGAACCTTTTGAATATAATTCATCTATATCAAAATCAAGTTCGTATTCAAATTTTTCAAGACACAAATCACATTCAAGCATCACTGTCGTATTTATGTGCCCCGTAATTTGTATAAATTCGCCTAAAGATTTTGCGTATAAATCGGCTTTTACAGGTGTCTTACAATCTATTTGGTCTATTTTTTCATTAAAAACGCAGTGTAAAGTTTTATTTGGTGCATTTTCAAGTTCTTCAATTGATAATATTCTTTCCATAATTACATATATTGTTCTTCTTGGATTGCGACTGCTGACAGTTGATTTGATACAAAACAAACTTTTTTGATAGGACCTTCTGTTTCGTGTTCAAAAAGGACTGCTTTTTGTGACTGCATAAGATTTACAAGTTCATCGTACAACTGTTGCGGTTCTTTTACATATAATACTAATGGTGCTGTTGATCCTTTAATAAATGCGAGAACGGCATAGCGTTTTTTTATATTTTGTGCATTCGGATTATTGTATTGTTGTGCCATAATATACTCCCTTCAGTCTTTCTATTTAATTTTATAAAAAAATAACTCTAAAATCAAGAAAGTTAACAAGTTTTCATTTTACAAACACTATTTTTTGTGTTATTTTAGCCCTATGAAAAGAAAACCTGTAGTTGCAATAGTTGGGCGACCAAATGTTGGCAAATCGACATTTGTAAATCGTCTTGTCGGAGCGAGAAATTCAATTGTTGATGATGCTCCGGGGGTTACCCGTGACCGAATTTATTTTGATGTCGATTGGCAGGGGAAAGGTTTCACCGTAATTGATACAGGCGGTATTATCCCCGGTGATGACGATGATATTATGAATTCAATTTTTTCTCAGGCGCAACTTGCCTGTGAGGAAGCAGATAAAATTATTTTTCTTGTTGACGGTAAAGACGGTATCAACCCTATTGATTACGATATAGCAAATATTTTGCGCAGGGCATCAAAACCTGTTTATCTTGCCGTTAATAAGTGCGACAACCCTGAATCTATGGCAATGACGAGTGATTTTTATGCTTTGTCTGTCGGTGAACCGATAGCAATTTCTGCCTTGCACGGGTCAGGCGGAGTAGGTGATTTGTTAGAAATCATAACAGATGATTTTGAACAAACTGAAGATGAAGAAAAGGAAAACCGCATACGAATAGCCATTGTAGGCAGACCAAACGCAGGCAAATCTTCTATTGTAAATGCATTACTTGACACAAAAAGAGTTATTGTTTCAGATGTTTCCGGAACAACAAGAGACAGTATTGACAGTTATATAAAATATAAAGATACAGAATTTACTATTGTTGATACTGCAGGAATAAGAAAAAAATCCAAAGTTGATTATGGAGTTGAAAAATTTGCGGTTGACAGAGCAATTCGTTCAATTCGTGATTGTGATGTTGCGCTTTTGGTTATTGATGCCAAAGAAGGAATATCAGAGCAAGACAAACGAATTTCTTCAATTATAACCGATGCAGGTAAAGGTATAATTGTTGCTATAAACAAGTGGGATTTGATAGAAGATAAAAAAGCAAATACTATAAATAAATTCAGTGAAAAACTTGAACATGATATACCGTTTTTGAGTTTTGCACCGAAAATTTTTATAAGTGCGGTTACAAAACAGAGATTAACTCAAATTTTTGATGAAGGCATAAAGGTTTATAATGAAGGTAATAAGCGTATTTCAACAGGACTTTTGAATAAGGTTATCAACGAAGCCTACGCACTCAATCCACCTACAAGTTTTAAAGGAAAGAAATTAAAAATTTATTATACAACGCAGGTAACATCTCAGCCTCCGACCTTTGTATTTTTTGTAAATAACGAAGAATTACTGAAAGACAATTACAAACGATATCTTGAAAACAAACTAAGAGAGGCTTTCGGATTTTTTGGCAATCCAATAAGGCTCAGTGCAAGAGAGCGTAAGGATAAGAAATAGAATTTTAATAACTTGAATTATGCTTTTGCAAAGTGTTCTTCTTCAACAATAGCAATGATTTTATTCAGGAATATTTTGTATCTTGTTCTGACTGCTTCGCCTGAAAGAATTATATCGGCATGTTCTTTGCAAGGTCTTATATAAATTTCGGCTTTTTCTGATGCATTTTTGTAGATAGAATGTGCGCTGTCGCCAAGATGTCTTTCTTCTGCTCTTATATAAAATCTTTCTTTTTGAATGTGTTCTCTGACATCAACATATATTTTAAAATCAAAAGCATCTTTAATTTTTTCGGTTAATGTGAATAAACCTTCTGAAATTATAACTTTTGACGGTTTTGCAAGCGTATGATTATCATATCTTATCGCTGTACCTGACATATCATATTTGGGCAAATAAACTTCTTTGCCTGATAAAAGTTCTTTTATCTGGGCATGCATCAGTTCAAGTTCAAGAGCATCCGGAATGTCTAAATCGTAGTGTTTTGCAAACTGTGCAAAGCTGCCTGCCTTTTTGACCATATCGGAACGGTCGTAATAATAATCGTCTGTATTCACTCTTGTGATAACATTTTCAAGTTTTTCTTTGTCAGCAAATGCGTTTATGGTATCAATAATATCAAGAGTAATGGTTGATTTCCCGCTTGCTGTTTCTCCCGCAATTCCGATTGAGGCAGGACGGGTAATTTTACCGGAAATATAATCCGCAAGGCGCTTTACTACTTCGGGTTTATAATTTACCAAAACCGAGTCATGCGATTTGAGTTCGTTATCAAATATATTTTTTAAACGGATTTCAATTTGAGATAGTTTTTGATTTGGTTCTGAAACATACAGTCTGTTTGACTTTTGTTCTTCTTTAATCTTATTTATTGTATTCAACATAACATTCCTTTGTCGAATTATTTTCACCTACTATAACAAAATAAAAGTCAAAACAAAATATTTTTTGTCAAAAGATTAAGAAATTCTACATATAAATTTACAATGCCTAAGTAAATGTACCTAAAAAGATGGAATATTACATCATACCTTTACGGCTGAAGAAAACGGCAACAATGCATGTCGCCAAAATTGAAATCAAAATTACAAATAAAAATCCAAGACTGTTTGAACCAAACGGCATAGGTACATTCATTCCCCAAAAACTGCCTATCATTGTTGGTATAGACATAATAATTGTAATGGATGCCAAAAATTTCATTACAAGGTTGAGGTTATTATTAATAATTGATGCCATACAATCCATCATGCTTTCAAGAATTGTTCTGTGCATTTCAACCATCTCGGATGCCTGTTTATTTTCAATAATGACATCTTCCAACATGTCTATATCGTCTTCCGTAAATTTCAGAATAGATTGCAGGTTGCCCGTATTTGTATTAACTATTCTCAAAAGTTTTTGAAGCACTAATTGATTATCTTTTAGTGAGGTTGTAAAGTAAACTAAAGATTTCTGAATTTCCATCAGTTGAAAAAGTGCTTTGTTATGTGTTGTTTTCTTTAGCGAATCTTCAATACTATCGGTTTGTTTGTTGATAATGTTCAAATAACGCAGATAAAATTTTGCTGCTCTGAACAAAATACTCAACATAAAATTTGCTTTTTCACGGGTATCAAAAAATTTTGCTGTATCTTCGTTAAACGAACTAATAATTTTATTTTCTTTTGAACATACTGTAATCATACTTTCGTGCGTAAAAATAAGACCTAACGGTAAGGTATCAAAATTGCCCTCATCATCCATAATCGGTACATTGGTGATGACAAGCAGATTACCGTCTTCAAATTCCATACGAGAAAGTTCGTCTGCGTCTAATGAGTTGTTTAAAAAACTTTCATCAAGCCCAAGAACGAGAGAAACCTGTTGAATTTCCTCTCTTGTAGGGTTAATCAGATTGAACCATGAACCTGAAACCGCCTCATTCAAATCAAGGGTTTTTAATGTTCCGTCATCCTGAGTTTTGGTGATTTCCAACATAATTCCGTACCTTACAACTGCCTATGATAACATTAAACTACACTTTTTGTCTAATTTCAATAGTATAAATGATGTAAAGCATTTATTCTTATAAAATTATAGTCTGAGGGTAAATTTCTTCAACTTTAAATGCCCAGTCGTCTTTGTCGAAAAATCCTATCGCAAACTCTGCACTGTTTTCACCTATTTGCTGAGCCCCCGGAACTTTAATCGGCGGACCTGCCGGGGTTGTTCTTGCCGGATTTTGAGGGTTTGATATTATACCTGTGCTGCGCAAAAGTGTTATCGATAATGTATTTTGATAAACTTCATATTCGCACAAACCTTTTGTTATAATTCCAAAACCGTTTGCCCAGACAAATCTCTGCATAGGGGCTGTATTTGTTTTTGCTTCGTGCCCTTTTTCTGTCGGAAGATTTTCTCGAATATTGTATTCAGGGTTGAATTTTCTTTTAATAATTTCATTCAAATCTTCTGACCATGTTTCCTTTATCGGTTTTTGCAGATTAAACCTTACCTGCCATAGTTTGTTTGTAAGCAAATTTGACCAATTTATTTTAAAATTAAGCAAATTAGATTTTTTGTTAAGAAATACTGTTACACCGAAAAATGAAGTGTCAATTTTTATTGCACATCTCAACGGTCCATTCATAATTATTTTTGCAGAGCGTATTTTTGCGATTTCACCTTTATCAGTGCGGTTCGGGGCATAGTTGTATGTATCACCTTCATCTTTGAATCTGACAAATTCCATAAAGTTTCTGTGAACATTTTTACCTTCGTATAAATCAATTTGTCCGTTTACAACTTCAAGTCTTATGTTTGAATTTTGCAAACAATTATTGTAAACTTCCAAGTCTGACGGTTCGCCATCTGATCTGAATTCCCTCAGTACAGTATAAATTGTTGTATAATCTTCTGTGACAGGAATTTTATATGTATCATACAATATACTGTTTGGAAATCCTTGTTTTTTATCTGTTATTTGTCCTTCTTTGGGGGCAGTTGTCTGATATGTTTCAAGTATCTTATATTTATCCTGATATTTAAAACTTGCAACGATATTTTCTTCCTGATTAAATCTTATTTCTTCAATAATTGTATTTGCGATTTGTCTGATTTTGTTGTAACGAACAATATTTTCCTGATGTACTTCATCGGTTGAACATCCGCAAATACTGTCATGTGCCTGATTTTTTAGCAGTAATTCATAAGCATATTCAATCGCACTGTCATAATTCCCGCCAAAATTGTATTGAAGTTTATTAGCAAGGTCAAGTTTATATGAACATTCCGCATTGAGTTGTTTTAGTTTCGTTCTTGCACTGTAACATCCCGGTAGAATGAATGTTTTTGAATTATCACGGAGTTCATCATTATATTTGACTTTAAATTTAGCATCTTCAAAATAGTCAAACGGTGAAGATAAGACGATGTAATAATCATCAAGATAGGTATTAATCTCTTCGATTTGGTATGCAATATCTCTCGGGATTCCAAGGTGATCTGCACCTATTGGCAATAATAGCGTATCTCCTGACTTTTCTGCAATCATATCAAGGTTTTTCTTTAGAAATTGTGCTTTTTCTTCCATTGTTTTATCAGAAGAAAAAATATCCATAAAGTAACCTCTGACAAGATTAACAGTCGGAACTCCGCAGAAAATAAAATCTGCCGGTAGTTCATCCGGTACTCCTCTCCATACTATTGCTTTGTCTATATCAAACTCTTTTAAAATTTCAGGAATATTTTTGCTATGTCCGAATGTATCGGCAAAATATCCGATAAAATCTTCACAACCAAAATCTCTTGCTATATCCATTCCGATTTCAAGGTTTTTTCTGAAACATATCCCGTCTGTCAAAAACTCATCAACAAGTGTATAAAACGGACCGATAAAAAGTTTTTTATCAATTACAAGTTCTCTTACAAGTTGTTCTTTTTCAGGTCGCAGTTTTAAATAATCAAGCAGTGCGCATACCTGTCCGTCAAAGTAAAATGATGGAATTTCACCTCTTTCAAGCAAATCCAATACATTATCAAATACTCTTAATAATCTTAAACGGAATACTTCAAACTCTCTGTACCATTCCCTGTCCCAATGAGAATGGAGATAGGCGACTACTCGCTTTTTATTATTCTTACTTCCCATGCCTTGATTTTAACATTCTATTCAAAATTAATCCAATTGTTAACCTGCAGGGGAATAAAAAAAATCTTATACTGATAAATTATTGTTTTTGAGAGGATTTATTTTATGTATAAAAAAATATTTATTTCAATTTTTATGTTTACTATTTTATTTTCGGGATTGAGTGTTTTTGCTTATAGCCAAAGTTACTCATCAAACGATTACGGGGAAGAAAATTGGGTTCAAAACGGGGATACATATTGCTCAGAAAAAAAAGGTTTGTGGAGTAAATTAAAAAGTGCTTTTGTCGGACAACCGACAGGCTACACCCCTCAAATTCCTCCGTCACCTTATATCAACCCTTATATGGGTCCGTCTTATCAACAAGGTTATTATACAGGTAACAGATGGAATGATCATAATGTATATTATCCACCTTATCCTATGAGGGTTTACGGGCGTTCATTTTAAAATGTAAAAATTATATAAAATTATCTCAAACAAAAATATTTTAATGGTATCATACATATTAGGTCGGTATTATAATGCCGACTAATATAATTAAGGAGAGGTTAATAACTATGTGTGGTATCGTAGGATATGTGGGAACTAATCCCGTTTTGGATATTTTATTAGACGGTTTGGAACAACTTGAATACAGAGGATATGATTCATCAGGTATTGCGGTGAAATGTGATGAAGAAATAAAAGTGTATAAAGCCGTAGGCAAGTTAAAAAATTTGCGTGATGAATTGTCATCTCATGCTTACGAGATTTCAAAATCTACAATGGGTATCGGTCATATAAGATGGGCAACCCATGGCGCACCAACTACCGTCAATGCTCATCCGCATACATGCAACTGCGGAAGTCTTGTTGTTGTTCACAACGGTATTATTGAAAATTATAAAGAATTAAAAGCAAAACTTGAAAAAGACGGCTGTGTTTTTCGTTCTCAAACTGACACCGAAACTGTTGCACATTTAGTTGCGCAAAAATATGCTCAAACTAAAGATTTAACAAAAGCGGTTGAACTTGCAACAAAAGAAATTGAAGGTGCTTATGCACTTGAAATTATGCATAATGACGAACCGGAAAAACTTGTTATAACAAAACGTAACGCTCCGTTGATTATCGGCATCGGACATGACGGATATTATGCCGCATCTGATATTCCTGCATTTATTAAACATACTAATAAAGCAATATATTTATCAGATAATCAGATTGCTACTTTGACAAAAGATTCCGTTAAAATTCAGGATGTTAACGGTAATGAAGTTACTCCGAAAATTGAGCAGTTGCCGTGGGAACCTGTTGCTTTGAGCAAAATGGGTTATAAACACTATATGCTCAAAGAAATTCATGAACAACCTGATGTCATAAGAAACATTTTGGTCGGGAAACTTCATACTTCTGATTCTCCTGTTGAATTAAACGAAGTTAAACTAACAAAAGAAACACTTAAAAATCTGAATCGAATACAAGTTATTGCCTGCGGAACATCTTTACATGCGGCAATGATAGGCAAATATTTGATAGAAGATTTATGTGGGATTCCTGTTGATGTTGAGGCTTCAAGCGAATATATCTACAGAAAAACCGTAACTGATGCTCATACTCTTGTAATTGGTGTTTCTCAGTCAGGAGAAACCGCTGATACTTTGACGGCGATTAAGCAGTCAAAAGCCAAAGGTTCGCATATTTTAATTATCACAAACAGACCTGACAGTGCTATGGCAAGAGAAGCCGACAGCCTGTTATCTGTTAATGCAGGGATTGAAGTGTCGGTTGCCGCTACTAAATCTTATATTGCGCAACTTACATCTTTCTATCTTTTGGCGCTTTATATGGCTGAAATTAAAGGCTCTGCAAGTGATGAAACTATAAAGAATTTAAAATCAGAAATGCTTTTGCTCCCTCAAAAGATAGAGCAAATTCTTGCAAACAAAGATTATATTCAGACTTGTGCAAGAAAGTATTCAGGGACAAGAGATTTTATCTATATTGCAAGAGGGGTAAATTATCCGACTGCATTGGAAGGAGCATTGAAACTTAAAGAAATAAGTTATATAAACGCAACAGGTTATCCGGCAGGAGAACTGAAACACGGACCTATTGCTATGCTTGATGAAACAATGCCTGTTTTGTCTGTATTGATGAAAGGTTCTGTTTATGAAAAACTTCTTTCAAACAGTGAAGAAGCAAAAGCAAGAAATGCTCGTATGATTGCACTTACTAATTCAACGGACAAAAAACTCGATGATTTGTTTGACTATATTATAAGAGTTCCTGAGGTTGATGAAATGCTTTCACCGATTATTGCTATTGTTCCGTTACAGTTGATTGCATATTATATAGCGGAATTTTTGGGCAAAGATGTTGATCAGCCGAGAAACCTTGCGAAATCTGTTACGGTTGAATAGGTTTAACATTATGCAAACATCAATTATTTCTGATATTACTAAAATCAGTAAAAATGTGACAGATATTGAAAAAGCCTTATCCGAAATTACCGGTGCGGAAATTATTCGCTGGGCAATTATTGATGTTACAAGTGAATTTTACAAAATAAGTTTTGCATATAAGAAATAACAAAAACAGGATGAGAATTATATTCTCATCCTGTTTTTATGGTTATGATTTATATTTGTTATGCTAACATATTATCCATTACTTCCATATCTTTGTATTTTTGGTCGATTGCACCTTCTTTTTTATAGTAATTTGTAATAGTTTTGATTCCTGCGTAAGCAAGCAGTGCAACCCCTGCTGCAACTAAACCGATGGCACCTTTCTTCGCTGTAGAAGATTTAGCAAATGTTTTTAATGCTTCAGTTGCTTTTGTTACAACTTTTTGTACTGTTTTATTAGAAGATATTTTGTATATACCTTTATTTACCGCATCAATTATTTTTTGACCGATTTTTGTATTTTTAAATTTGACATACAAGCCTCTGCAGTTTTTTTGGACGAAATCACTGTTTAACGCCTTTTTACCGTATTTTGCTGCATATTCTATACCTTTTTCAATGGTTTTGCCTGCCTGATTTGCAATTTTTACCGTACTACGCGGATTTTTTGTAACAATGCTTTTTACCAAATATGGAGTAACTGCTAATGTGCCTAAGCCTGCAACTGTTGAAAATTTATTTGCTGCGTGTTCTCCTGACTGTGTTTTCGGTTTAATTACCGCACCTGCGATAGTACCGCCACATAACCCGTAAACTGCTGCTTTTCCTACACCAATGTTCATAAAAAAACCTACCTTTCCAAATCAATATAAACCTATCTACTCATATATAAAGTATTTTTTTAGGTAGGAATTGCGTGTTCTGTAAAAATTGCTTAAGAATTCGTTACATTCTTTCAGGAGCGGAAACCGCAATAATTTTCAGCGCATTTCCTAAAACTGTTTTGAACGCATAAATAAGAGATAATCTCGCTTTGGTTAGTTCGATATCGTCTGTAATTACTCTTGTTGAATTGTAGAACGAATGAAATTCGCTTGCCAAATCCTGAACATAACGGCAAATTGTATAAACCTGTCTGTCACGGGCGGAGGTTACAATCAAATACTTAAATTCTTCAAGTTTTAATATTAGTTTTCTTGCTTCTTTAAGTGTTAATTTTATGATATTTGAATCAAAATTATTTAGCATAGAGTTAAAGTCTTTTTCTTCAATAACAGGTGCGATCTGTTCTCCGTTTTCGGTATTAACTTTAGGCAAAGTTGCGTTTCTGATAATTGAGCATGCTCTTGCATGTGCATATTGGACATAGAATACAGGGTTTTCGTCGGATGATTTTTTTGCAAGTTCAATATCAAAATCAAGAGTTGTATCGATATTTCGCATTGTCATCCAGAATCTTGTTGCATCAACTCCGACTTCATCAACCAAATCTTCAAGTGTGACCATGTTTTTGCGTTTACCCATTCTGACTTCATTTCCGTCAATGACAAGGTTTACAAGTTGACCTAAAAGTACTTCAAGTTTATTCGGGTCATAGCCTAAAGCCTCTAAAGATGCCTTTACTCTTGGAATATATCCATGGTGGTCGGCCCCCCAAATATCAATCATTCGGTCAAAGCCGCGTTCTAATTTCCCTGCATGGTACGCTATATCTGCGGTTAAATAAGTATTTGAACCGTCGGCTTTTTTAATTACTCTGTCTTTTTCATCACCGTAATCTGATGATTTAAACCATACGGCACCGTCTTGTTCATATATTTTGCCTGATTTTTTAAGTTCTTCTACGCAGGCATCAACTTTCCCCGATTTATGAAGAGTAAGTTCGGAATAAAAATTATCAAATTCAACATGCAGTCTGTCCAAAAGGTCACGCTGAACTTTTTCTTCGTATTCTTTTGCGAAATCACAATATAGTGATAAATCTATTTTGTCAGCATCATTCTGAACTTGTTGCAGTTTCTCTTTATTTTCTTCGATAAATGCTTTTGCAACCGGGATTAAGTAATCTCCCGGATAATAATTTTTTCTTTCTTCCTCGTCTGTCGGGAAATCAATATTTTCACCTAACTCTTGTTTTACCCTTATAACAAGGGAACGACCAAGTTTTTGAATTTGTGAACCCGCATCATTTATATAAAATTCCTGATAAACTTCGTGTCCGTAGAATTTTAAAAGGTTTGCCAAAGCACTGCCCATTGCAGCCCATCTGCCATGTCCTATGTGAAAAGGTCCTGTCGGGTTAGCGGAAATATATTCCAAAATGATTTTTTCTGTTTCTGCATTTTCAGGACGCCCAAAGTTCTCTTTTTTATCAATGATTTCTTTTACGAGATTTGCTAAGAGAGTTTCACCTGCTTTAAAGTTTATAAAACCTGCAACAACCGTATATTCATTATCTTCTTTGTCTATAAATTCCAAAATAGCATTTGCAATCATAGGGGGTGCAATTTTTGCATTGCGGGCAAGAGATGATACATTTATGGCAAAATCTCCAAAATCTGCATTTTTAGGCTTTTCAACAATAAGAGAACCTTTATTATATTTGCTCATCTGTCCCACTTTGCCTTGTGCAACTGCTTTTTCTAATGCTGTTTCAACTTTATTTAAAAAATAATCTCTTAACATATCTTTCCTCGTGTGTATTTAAGTAATGCCAACACTGACCTTTTGGGTAAATTTATTATATAACAAACAAATCGTAAAACATATAAATATCAAATATGACAATATTTACATAAAAAATATTATCCGAATATCACACTAAGATATTCTTAATATGTTCATTTCTTTCTCTTTTATTGCGAGTAAAAGAGAAAGAAACAGAACCAAAGAAAGAGAAAAACGCAAAGGTCTAATACCGCCTGATGGCGGCATAAGACTGCTAACGCAGTAATATGTATTTTTGTCCTAACGGGCAAAAATCTCTTAGCGCACCTAAAACTACGGTGCGCATTTAACCCCTCACCCCTACCCCTCTCCCCTTGGGAGAGGGAGCAGTTCTTGAAATTTTAATTTCATAGAAATGCGGGTGAGGGTTATTATACGACCTTTACGCAGTGAGCAATCAT
>CACYKF010000002.1 GCA_902774905.1 uncultured bacterium | reverse complement strand
CTTGAGGAAGGCATCATCAACCAGCAGGAGTATTTCCAGTATAAGAACAATTACACTGCCAAGATCAACGACGCTGAGGAAACTATTGAATCCCTGAAAAAGGAAAGACAGGAAGCTGTCGAAGGCAATCACAGGGACAATGTATGGATCAGTGTTTTCAGGAGATACGAGAACATTTCTGAACTTGACCGCAGGGTTGTTGTCGAATTGATCGACAGCATTGAAGTATTTGAGGGAAACCGTATTCAGGTCAACTTCAAATACAAGGATGAATGCAGGAGAGCCATCGAATACATCGAAAAGCTATCCCATCAGGTCGTAATGCCAAAACCGGTGAAAGGAGGAGTACCGCTGTGGCAAGGAAAAGTCGAAAGAAGACCGGTTCTGCTGTATGCGTAAGCACTTCACCGGCTGTAAAACCGTTCAGCACGGCAATCTATGCGAGACTGTCCGTAGAAAACAGCGGTAAAAACGATGACGGGGATTCCATCGAGAATCAGGTCAGTATCTGCAGAGAATACATCGAGGAAAGACCATATCTGTCCCTGACTGATGTGTTCTCTGATAACGGTGCTAAAGGAACCAGTTTTGAAAGACCCGAATTCAACAGAATGATGGATATGATCAAGGCAGGAAAAATCAATGCCGTTGTCTGTAAGGATCTCAGCCGCTTCGGTCGTGATTATATCGAAACAGGTAATTATCTTGAAAAGATATTTCCGTTTCTGGGGGTCCGCTTTATAGCGATTACGGATCACTTCGACAGCTTTGAGACGGATGGTTCAGAAGAGTCTCTCATGATTCCTCTGAAGAATATGATCAACGAGCTGTACGCAAAGGATATTTCCAGAAAAATCCGTACCTCCTTTGATGAAAGGATGGCTAAGGGTGAGTTCCTTCCGGGATTCATCCCTTATGGATATGTAAAATCCAAGACGGTTGAATATGGCATTGATGTGGACGAGGAAGTCGCCGAAAACATCAAGCGTATATTCAAGTGGAGACTGGAAGGTGCTTCTATTCCTGAAATCAACAGAAGGCTCAATGCTTTAGGAGCTACGACTCCCGCAGTCAGGAAACTGCAGCTTGGCATCTGGCACAGTGAGAAGTACAACAACCCGGAATGGCGAGGATGTACGGTGAAGAATATCCTTACCAATCCTCTTTATACCGGATGCCTTGCATACAGGAGAGAACCGAAGTCTCTATACGAGGGAATCAAAATGCATCGTGCTCCGGAAGAAGAATGGATCGTCATTCCTGATCATCATGAGCCCCTGGTCTCGAAGGAAGATTATGATGAGGTTCAAAGAAGATTCAAGGAGTTTGCGAAGGTATATCATGCCAGAGAAGATGCAAACAAGGAGATCCGAGATTCAATAGAGAATCTCTTCCAGGGAAAAATCTGGTGCGGTGAATGCGGCGGGAGAATGAGACTGCGTAAAAATACGCTTCGGAAGAATCACGGTACAGAGGTCTTCTATTGCGGAAGGCATAACGACAATCGTAGGATCTGTACCAAACACGCCATTAAGTACACCGATATCAAGCAACGGGTATTTGAACAGATCCAGCTTCAAATCGAGTATGCTACCGACATGGAAAAACTGCTGTCCCAGCTGAAAGGAAGCGATAAGCAGCGAAATCTCCTGGATCAGTATCAGGGAGAATTAAACAGCGCTTCCATGAAGCTGAAGAAGATTGAATCCAAGTTGGAAAAGCTGTATGAGAACTATGTTGATGGCATTGTTTCCAATGAGGAGTATATCTACCTCAAGAAGGAATACGATGATCAATACAGAACAGCTTCTGCATTAATGGAAGAAATCAGGCAGAAAAAAGCCAGGATCAACGGTGCTTTTGCCGGAGACAATAAATGGCTCAAGGCAATAGAAGGAATCAGATCCGAGACAGAATTGTCCCAGCAAATCGTAGATAAGATGATCGACAGAGTCGTGGTGCATGAGAAGGACGGCGTGATAACTGTCGAACTGATCATGAACTACAGCGATGCTAAGGAAGAGTATTCGGGCATTCTGCGGGAGATACTGTCGGAGGTGGAGAATGGCTAAGTACAGCATAGGCATCTACATCCGACTGTCTCTTGCAGACATTGACCTTTCCAGAAAAGAAGGAAAGACCGAGAGCGAAAGCATCACCAATCAGAGAGCACTGATCAACCGCTATCTTGACAAACACGAGGAATTCGAAGGATGCCCGAGAGAAGAGTTCTTTGATGACGGTTACTCCGGAACAAACTTTGCCAGACCGTCATTTGAGAAAATGATGGAGAAGGTTAAGAAAGGCAAGATCAATCTTATTGCCGTAAAAGACTTCAGCCGCTTTGGTCGTGATTACATTGAACTGGGCGACTATTTGGAAAGGATCTTCCCGTTCCTGGGAGTCCGCTTCATATCTGTGAATGACAGTTATGACAGTGATGACTACAAAGGAACTACCGGCGGTATGGACGTTGTTCTGAAAAACATTGTCTATGATTACTACAGCAAGGATCTCTCTGATAAAGTCACCACATCCAAATATGCCATCATGAAAAGAGGTGTATATCAGGGCGGCCATGTTCCTTTCGGCCTTCGAAAAAGTGCCGTCAAAGGAAAGCTTGAAACAGATCCTGAAGCAGCACAGGTGGTCAGGAAAGTCTTTGATCTCGCAATCTCCGGCAAGGGTACTGGTGAGATCGCCCGCACCCTGAATTCTGATGGTGATTTCACGCCTTCGGACTATTTCAAGAAAAAGAATCCTCAGGCAAAGAAGTTCAAGCTGAAGACAGAGCGTAAGGAATGGAGCTCAATAATGGTGCTGAACATTATCCGTCAGGAAATGTACTACGGTGCCATTGTTCAGCACAAAAGACAGCGCATCACAGTAGGAAGCAAGCACACTGCCGTAGTTCCTAAAGAAGAACAGTTCATAGTTGAGAATCAGCATGAAGGAATTGTCACAAAGGAAGAATGGACAGCTGCACAGGCTGCGATACGCCCGATTCCATAGAATGATCCAGTACTTCGGGAAGGTCAAAAGGCCGTACTTTACCTGTGAAGTGACAAAACACGATGCCAACAGCAAATGCTTTCACGGAAAGGTATTTGAGGATGAACTCAATGAGATGGTATGGCAGTCGCTTCAAAGTATGTTCTCTCTGTCAGATGATCTGTCCGGAAAGCTGAACCGGCAGAAAAAGTTGCTCGGCAATGAAACAGAATCGATCAAGTCGGATCTCGAAAAGCTGCAGAAAGAACTGAAACGCATTGAGTCAGACAAGTATTCCAACATGGACAAATATATGTCCGGTGACCTTCCTAAAGAGAAGTTCCTGGCTAAGAAGCAAAAGCTGGATGAAGCGTCTTCTACCCTCACTGACGAGATTGCAGAACTTGGAAACAAGTGAAGCGTCTTCTACCCTCACTGACGAGATTGCAGAACTTGGAAACAAGTTGGAAGTGATAAGGACCTCTGAAGATCCTGAGACTGAAAAACTGGTCGGAGAGATGAAGAAATATTCCAAAGAATCTCAGCTGACAAGCGGTATGGTGCAGACATTTATAGAATCTGTTGAGATAACAGATGACCAGCATGCACAGATCATATGGAAGTTCTCCGACATCTTTAAACGGTTCATGGAAGAACAGTAAAATCTATCAGAAAAGAGCTCCAGATTGTAGAATCCGGAGCTTTTCTTCTGAAAAAGTTCAATATTTTTTTAGTCCTTACTTGACATACGCTGATGAAGCACATAATATTAATTCCGAAGACTCTCGTGCTTTTTGTTTGGAAACATTAATTACACGATTAAAAATGAAATTAAAAGCAAATACTAGATTCATAGGCTTATCTGCTATTGCTGATGGAATTGAAAAAAGCTTATCTGCATTCATTGGTAGAAAGGATAGACCAATCAAATCGGATTACAGAAGCACTAGACAAACGATCGGTCGCCTTTATTATTCACCACTGGGTACATATGAACAATACGTTGATATTATAGATGGTAAAATTGTAAAGCTTGAAAATGAAGAAAAACAGAGCCCTTATATATTAAATCCTATTGAAAGATGTCCTTTTCCCCAAAAATATAATAATTATGAAAAAAGTATTCAAAAAATGAGACCAAGATTATTTTGGGCAGCACTTAACTATGCTTCACAGACAAACAAAGACAAAAATAAAACTGTATTAATTTCTATATTAGGTATTGAAGATATAGTTTCACAATATGCAACTCCATTTCTAAAATACATTGAAGAAGATTTATCTAATGTTGAAAATATTCCACAATATTTCGTAATACCTAATAATGATAAATTAGATATTTATAATAAAGCATTAAAAATATGTGCAGATTATTTTGGACAAGATTCTGTTGAATATAAATTATTAAAAAAAGGAATTGTTTTACATCATGGTAAAATGCCGGGAAGATTAGGAAGAATATTAGTACAATTGGTAGAACAAAATATAATAAATGTAGTTATTGCAAATTCTACTTTAATTGAAGGTATAAATTTACCATTTGAGATTATTTTATTACCATATACATCATTAAAAAGAAAACCATATGATATCAATGATAATAGTTTAGTAGATATAAAAAATTTTAAAAATCTGATAGGAAGGGCTGGACGTCCTTGTTTAACAACAGAAGGGCAAACTTATATTTTATTACCACAACAAGAAAAACAACTAAAATATTTACATACAAATTATGTAAATATTTTAGAAGAATTTATGGATAATTCACAAAATAACGAAACTAGTGCACTATTTAAGTTATTAGAAAAAATTTATAATAAATGGCAAAAGATTACACAAGAAACAAGTCGAGAAAAGTTTATTGAATGGATCGAAAATACTAGGCCAATTAATGAAAATAACGAAGCAGTAAATGTATTAGATAATTTAGATGAATTTTTATTATCAGTTATAGAAGAAATTGATAATGTTTCAAAAGAGGATGATTTAGAAGATAAAATATTAAAAATTTGGGAAAATACATATGCAAATTATGTAAATAATAGTGATTATATATTTTATAAAAACGTTATTAACCTCAGATGTAAAGCGCTTCTAAAAACTATCTATCCAAATAAAAAATACCGTAATTATTTTTATAAAGTTTCATTAACTCCAAAGATTACAATGGAATTAACAGCAAAATTTAGTGAAATATACAAAATTCTAAAAGAGGGGGAATCTTACTTTTCTCTCGGAAACAATTGCAGAATTAATTATATTATGAAAATTGTACAAATTTTTAATGAAATAGAAAAAATCAAAATTGATAAAAAGTTTGATACAATAAAAAAACATATTGAATGGTGGTTTTCAAAAGATAAAACGCTATTTACAGGTACCGCTTCAAATCATTATGATTTTATTAGTAAAGAATTTTTATATAAATTTACTAGAAACATAGGTGCTTTTATTTCTTTATGTTTATTAAACAAGGATGATTTGAAAGGTAATCAAAAAGAAAAAACAGGATTGCCTTGGATTATATTTTGGCTAAAAGATATAATAACTTGGGGAACTCTTGATCCTGTTACTGCATATATAATGGCGAATGATTCTTCTGTTATAACAAGAGTGGATGCTCAAAAAATTTCTCAAAACTATTATAATAACTATGGTTACATTAATAACGATGAAATCTTCAATCCGGATACAATCAAAAAATGGTATCACATATATAAAATTCAATATAATAAACGTGCAGAAGAAGAACATAATAATGAAGAACAATTCCAAGTAAAATTGGACAGAAATTCTATATTATATACACAACCAAAATATAGGGTAATTCCTATAATAAGAAATAATAAGATATACTGGATTGATATTGCGGGTTATTTTATGGCAGTTTCTGATATAGGGAAGATTAATGTTTATGATAATGATTATATATTATATCCTAAAGAAAAACGTGTTATTTCTAGTAAATACTTATCTTGAATAATAAAATAAATTTAATTTATAATGTTTTCATCTCCATCTCATAGTTAATTACATCTTGTTCTGTATGTTAAATTACAACAACCCTATTCTCTTTTTTGTTAATGCTGTTTTCCTACTTTGATAATACATCACTTGCTTTAATATACACAGGGGTATCCAATTTAAATTGAATCTTACTTCCTGCTTTTAATTTATAATTCAAACCTTTTGCCAATGAACTTATTAATATACCAAAACCTTTACATGTTCTCGGAACTACAACAAGACCTACAACACTTACTGATTCTATTGCGACCACAGCAACACTTATAACAGAAAAAGTTATAACCCCTATACTTGCAGGAATAACTCTTAAAGCATTTAAAATTTGAGGAGATTTCAAGTCACTTCCTTTTTTAGGCTCCATTCTCACGGTGTAGGTTTGTTCATTTGGGAAAATTATTTTATTTATTATGATATATGCCCTTGCTCTTTTGAACATAGGTTCACTTTTTTTAACTTTTACAAATTTACCTGCAAAACGCGTATGCTCCGGCAAAACCATTCCGTTTGATGTAGTTACTTTTGAAACTAAAGTAAAAAATACTTCATCTTTTAAATTTGTTTCGTTTACATCAATATCTGATTCTAATTCAAGAATAAAAGTACTTTTAGGACTTAAAAATACTTTTTCATCTTCAACTGATGCAGAAAAAACAGGAGTACTCAGTTCCTGAGTTTCATTCAATTCCGCCAATACAGGTTGTACCGTGATAAAATTTAATAATAATATCAGTGTTAATAGTATAAACTTTTTCATTTCATTATCTCCCAAACAATTTATCCTTTTTATATTATAAAATACATAAAAAGTAAAGTTTCTTCGTTTTGTAAACTTCATTTATAGTGAATTTAGTCTTGTCAACCATAATAAATTATTCTGTAATTTGTTTTCAATTTTTAAAAAATATGTTATAATTAATATACGATTTATATTTTAGGAGAGTTAAAATGTCAGACAACAAAGTATTAATTGCCTATTATTCTTATTCAGGAAACACAAAAGCAATAGCGGAAAAAATCAAAGAAATTACCGATGGTGATTTGTTTGAAATTAAACCTGTCAATGAATATCCGAGGAATTATACTGATGTTGTTAATCAAGCACAAAAAGAAAAAGAACAGGGTTATTTACCTGAATTAACAGATAAAATTGATATTTCAAAATATGAAACAATTTATATCGGGACACCTGTTTGGTGGTACACTTTTGCAAGTCCTGTAAGAACTTTTTTGAGTGAAAATGATTTTACGGACAAAACAATTATGCCATTCTGTACTCATGGCGGTGGCGGAGCGTCTGCAACCTATACGGATATTGAAAAAATTTGTCCTGATTCGGATGTAAAAGTCGGCTTCACTTCTTATGAAAACAGTGCCAAGGATACTGAAATTGAAAAATGGATTAATGCTTTAACATAGCGGGAATTTTGATTTTTTCAAGTGCTTTGAGTAAAAATTCCTGAGCAAGACTGCTTTGGTATATAACTTCTTTTGCCTGTTCTATTGAATACCACTGTGCATAATCAACTTCGGGGTTGATTTCAAAATCTTCGTTTTCTGTTTGGACAATAAAATTACAGATAAGTGAATTTGTTTTTTCAAAATAACTGCTTGCGTTAAATTCAAAAGATAATAAGTCTAAATTAACTTCTTCTTTAAGTTCACGCCTTAGGGTTTGTTCTAAACACTCGCCTTTTGTAACATAACCTGCAACAAGAATATTTACCCCCCTGCCGTATTGCTGAATTAACAAAATTTTTGAATAATCTTTGTTAAAAACAACCATACTGACAGATGTATTAAACTGCGGAAAGCGAAATTCTTCACAATTTGTGCAATATGGCACCAAACCTTCACTTACACCGCAATTGAAATTTTCTTTTAATATCAGTTCTTTACCACATTCTATACAATATTTCATAACAAAATATTAGCATAAAAGGACAAAATATAAAGTAATTCTATTTTATGCTAATATTAACAGGTCACAAAAAGGCAGAAAGTTTAGTATGAAAGATAAAAAAGTTATACTGATAACCGGTGCATCAAGCGGAATGGGTTATGAAAGTGCAAAACTTCTGGCAAAAGAAGGACATATTGTTTACGGTGGGGCAAGGAGTTTGGATAAAATGGAATCGCTCAAAGACTTTGGAGTAATTCCTTTGTATTTGGATGTAACAAACGAACAATCCTGCGCAGATATTGTAAAAACAATAATAGAAAAAGAGGGGAAAATTGATGTTCTAATCAATAATGCGGGTTACGGTTCTTTTGGTGCAATAGAAGATGTGACACTTGACGAAGCGAGAAAACAGTTTGAAGTAAATGTATTTGGGCTTGCAAGTTTGACAAAAAAGATTCTTCCTTATATGAGAGAAAATAAGAACGGAAGAATAATAAATATATCTTCAATGGGAGGCAAATTTGTCAGTTATTTTGGCGGTTGGTACCACGCAAGTAAATATGCGGTTGAAGCCTTGAGTGATGCTTTGAGAATGGAAGTTTCGGAGTTTGGAATAGATGTAGTTTTAATCGAACCTGGAATAATAAAAACCTGCTGGGATAGTATCGCTCTTGATAATCTTGAGCAATGTTGTCAAAACGGTGCATATAAAAATTCCGCTTTAAAAGTTATAAGCGGAATGAAAAAGTTTTATAACTGCAAATTGGCATCAAAACCGACTTTGATAGCAAAAATTGTTTTAAAAGCGGTAAATACTCAAAAACCAAAAGCAAGATATCTTGTCGGATTTTGTGCAAAACTGCTTGTATTTTTACGCGCTGTACTGCCTGAAAAAGCATTTGATTTTATTATGAAACACTCTTTGTAGTGTTTAATTCATGGCACCGATACCACGCAGAATACCTATCATACCTTCTGCCGCTATATCATTTGTGACTTTACCGTCTTGGTTAAAATAATAAAAATTCATAACGCAGACTTTGATTTTTTTTCCTGTTGGTTGAATACCCAAAAATTCTCCGTCATGAGTTCCTGTCAAATCCCATTTGACCGCTACTTTTTCTTCATCTGCAACCATATCTGTTATATGCCACTGCACATCACTAAATCCTTTTCTCATCCAATATACAACGGATAAATAACCCTTACCGCCATACAATGCTTCAGGACTTGCAGGTGTATAAAATGCCGCATCACTTGCAACTAATTCATCTGCAAGTTTTTCATCTGCGGTATTAATCATTGTTTCAAATTTTTTTATCAATTCTTTATTGCGTGTAATTAAATCCATATTTTTCTCCTTGTTATCATAAAATAATTATTTTTCTGATTTAACTTTCAAATCATAATTCAAGATATCCTGAGAGATTTTTTTATCTGTCCAACAGGTCTGAATATCACAAACACTATCGCCGTCTTTGGTTATTCTGTGAACATAAGTATCTGGAATGTTTGTTTTGAATGTAGAACAGATTAAAACATCATCAAGGAATGATTCTTTATTAAATTTTATATTGAGAGTTTTGAGTGTACGAGTTTTTCTAAATTCATCCGTTGCTGATGCTTCTGCAATATTGATATAACTTTTGTTATTAACATGGTTATTAAAATCCAAGTCAGACAAGTTATTTTTGTGGGTAATTTCGCTGACTTTTTCAGTCTGTTCTTCAAGTGTAAATTTTTTGTGTTCGCCAAGCACAAGTTCGGGACAGATGTTAAAGTGTTCGGTTATAATATCTGTTTTTGCAGGGCGTTTTGTAATTTGGTCAAGAATAAACCAGCATCCGTTTCCTTTGGCAAATTCTTTACCTTTATAATATAGTTTAAAATCTGTGTATATTTTTAGTTTGGTAATTTCTGAAATCCAAATTTCAGTTGTGATTTCTTCTGACCAAAATGGTGAATTATCACAAAATTCAATATTAAACTCCGAAACAATCCAATATAAATTTTTTGGGAATAAATCGTAAGCAGCCATTTTTTTTGTTGCACAAAATCTTGCAAAAGCATCTTGCAGATACATTATGGCAGCAATAGGTCTGAGCCTGTATTCGTTTAAATCCATATTATCTAAAATTACATTGTAATTATGTGAATATTTGTCCATTTTGCTCTCTCCTGTTTAAAATCTTATAAATTAATAATATCTCAAAAATTTTATAGTATTATAAATAAGCGAGGATAATATCGTGAAAAAAAATATTATATTGATTCTTATATTATTTATAATTGCTTTAGGCTTTAGATTTTTATATATGGACAATGCTCTTTGGTATGATGAAGCGTGTTCCTGGGCTACTGCAACCGATAATGCAGGAATTATGCACAATTTACTCAATGTAGATTTGCAACACACTCCGCTTTATTTTGTTTTGCTGAAATTTTGGATAAAATTTTTTGGTCAGAGTGAAACTGCTATGCGTTCATTATCTCTGATTTTTGGTGCTTTAACCGTACCATTTTCATATATCGTTGGTAATAAAATTTCTAAAAATGCAATATTTTCATCAATGGTTTGTGCTGTCAGTCCGCTTTTGGTTTTGTTTTCATCAGAAGTCAGAATGTACTCTCTTGTAGTATTTTTGGTCTTGTTATCAATAAACTTTTTAATTGATTATGAACAAAAAGGTGATAAAAAATCACTTTTAAAACTTGTCGGAATAAATATTTTAATTCCATACACTTTTGTCGGCGGAATTTTATATAATTTGTCTTTAATTATTTGTTATTCGGCTTATTTATTGAAAAATAAGAAGGACAAACTCAGGCAGTATTTGAGTTTTGAGGTGATTGAATTTTCATTTTTAATTCCTTATTTTATTTTGATTTCGCATTATGCAAAATTGCGCAGTATCTTTGTTATAAGTCATGAGGGGATATTAAAGTTTTCACATGTTATAGATGCAATCAGAAATTTCTTCGGTGCAACGATAGAAACCAACATTTATTGGGTATCTGACGGAAGTTATAATATAAACTTCAAATTTGCACTGCTTGTTATAATTCCCTGTATTTATTTTGTAATCGGGTTTATTAAAGCATTAAAAAGTGAAAATAAATTTATAAAAACCTTGAGTACAATTTTGTTATGTAATTTTATTTTTGCTGTAATTTTTGCAGTATTTAAGGTAAATGTTTTTACATCAAGATATATTTTGTATTTGCTCCCGCCTGTTATTATGCTTTCTGTTATTGGTTTGAGCGAAAAATTCAGTGTAAAACATTTTAAGACATTTTTAATTTTATTTATTCTTGCGTGCGGAGTGTTTAATGTTCAAAATTCATTTGTTATGCGCAAAAATAAATCACTTGCGCTTGAAAGTCCTGCAATTGAATCTGATGAATTAGGTTTGAGTACTGATGATATTGTAATTTTGCCGTTTGGAGCAGATGCGCCTTATTATTTCAGAAGTCTGACAAGACCGAGAGTGTTTAATTCAGATTTTCATAAAACCGCAAGAAATCCTTACGGTTTATATTATGATTCCGGCGATAGCAAAACTATGGCAGGAAAAGGTAAATATAAACTTATTTTTGACAAAATTAATGAAGATAAAGTTTTTTCAAAAAAATATTTTGACTATTTTACTCAAAATGTAACTGCGATAGTACCAAAAGGAAGATATGTCCTGCTTGCAATGTATGACACAGATAACAATGCAATAATTGATATAAATGTTTTAAGAAAACAAATAAAAGAAGTGAATGAAAAAAATATTCTTGATTCTTTGTTCAAAAAATATATGTGCGATACTATTGCGATGCTTAATATGGACTTTATTTTTCTAAAATCTTATAAAAAAGATAATTTTACTTATTATATTTTTCAAAAAATAACGGAATAAATTTATGTTTATTATATAATATTTGTTACGAGGTATGAAATATGAAAATGGAAAATTTATTTAACGAAGATGTAATGGCGTTAGATACTTATATAATGGTAAGATTAAAAGAGAGAACAGCACAGTTGAAAGATTCTTTGATAAAGAAGAATAGAGCCCCGATAATGCTTTCAATGGGTGCTCCGACATCTGCTCCGCCTGCTTCACTTATAGAAAAATTGAAAGAATTTTTGACTGAAGACAGTATTCATTCTTATTCTGTTACAAGAGGGGAGAAATATTTTAGAGAAGCATGTGCGCAAAGAATGAAAGACCGTTTTGGTGTAGAATTGAATGCCGATACGGAAGTTTGTTCTGTTTTGGGTTCAAAAGACGGACTTGCAAATTTAATCAGATTTATTATTTATCCCGAACATGAGGAATTTAAAAAGGATATTATTCTAATTCCTGATCCGGGTTATGCTTCATACACTCAAATGGTCGGTTGTTCAGGCGGCAAGGCTTATTCTATGGCTTTGACTCCGGAAAATAATTATCAGCCTGATATGGAGCAGGTTTGGGAACAGTTAAAAAATGACGGATATGATGAAAATAAAGTTAAAGCATTGGTTATAAATTATCCGAACAATCCGCTCGGTGTCACTGCGACAAAAGAATATGTTCAAAGTGTAATTGATTTTTGTAAAAAGAAAGATATTTTGCTGATTTCTGATGCTGCATATTGTGATATGTATTTTGATGAAGCCCAAAAGCCTTTTAGTGTATTCGAACTTAAAGGTGCAAAAGATATTGCAGTTGAAATGTTTACACTTTCTAAACCTTATGCCGTTACAGGCTGGCGTTTAGGCTGGATTTGCGGAAACAGTGAAGTTGTCTCAAGATTTGCAAAAGGTAAATCAACTATTGATAATGGTATGTTCAAGGCCTTACAAAAAGCATGCGCTTATATTATGACTTCTCCTGACGGCGATGATTATATTAAGCAGGGAAATATCGATTACAAAAGAAAACAAAGCATTTTGGTAAAAGGTTTGAGAGAACTCGGTTGGGAAATTGATGATAGCAAAATTCCTCATACAACATTCTATTTGTGGATGCCGATACCAAGAAAATATGATTCAAGTGTAAAATTCTGTCAGGATATGCTTGAAAAATCCGGTATCGTAATTGTTCCGGGAACGGCATTTGGTACATACGGCGAAGGCTATTTCAGAATTTCTTATGTATGTTCTGATGAAAAATTGCAAGAAGTAATAGACCGAATGAAAGCAGACGGTTTTAGATACTAAATAAGTAAATTGGGGTTTATATCTCAAAACCTAAATACAGATTAACTAATTGGTCTAAATAATTTGTAAACTTCAATATCTAATGCTTTGGCAATTAATAACATTCTTTTAAAACTTGGTGTTTTCTTTCCTCTTTCAATTTCTGACAAATAGTCACTGCTTATACCGGTGATTTCGCTCAATTTATCCTGAGTAAAATCTTTTTTATTGCGATAATATTTAAGGTTATTTCTGAATATTTCTATCGTGCTATTTGTCATATTTTAATTTTATTGTTATTATTGAAATAAATTAACAGGCAAATAGCACGATAGGAGTATAATTTTCAGAAATGAAAAACTTTAATGTATGGTATAGACAATAAAAAAGGTGCGATATTTCGCACCTTTTTTAATCTTTTATTTTTGCACTTATTATAAAGTTGTAGTTGCAGGTTTTTTAACCGGAGCAGCACCCGGAATTGACTGCCAATTTGCTGCCATAATCTTTTTGAAAGATTTTAATGCAGTGTCTTCCAATTCACCCAATTCTTCTGCTTCCATAATAAGTTCTCTTAACGGCATCAACGCTCTTGTGTCACGCAAAACACCCAACGCTGCTGCTGCACCTGCTCTAACAAGTTCGTTTTCATTACGGTTTTTCATAACATCAATCAATGCAGGAACTGCTTTAGGGTCGTTTAATTTACCCAAAGATGTTACGGCATAAATTCTTACATTTACCCATTCGTCATACAACATATTGATAACTTTATCAACGGCTTTTTTGTTTCCGATTTCGCCTAATGCTCTTGTTGCATCACATCTTACATTAACTTTTTCGTGATCTAATGATTCGATTAAAGCATCTGTTGCAACATCACCGATTTCAATTAAAGCATCTGTTGCAGTAATACAAACCTGAGGGTTTTCGTCATTCAATGCTTCTACCAAAGGTTCAACAACAATTGCACCGCCCAAACGACCTAATGCTCTTGCTGCACGAACACGAACATCAACATTTCTGTCTTCACGCAAAGATTCAATCAAGTGAGTTGTTGCTTTGCAGTCGCCCAATTCACCTAATGCTCTTGCTGCATAAAGTCTTACGGAACCGTTTTTATCGTGTTTTAAAACATCAATCAAAGGTTCAACTGCTTTTGAATCGCCCATTTCACCTAAAATGCGGGCTGCATTGTAACGAACCTTTTCTGAATTACTTCCTGTTAAATCATTTAATAATTCTTCAAATGTCTTTTTAACTTGTTTTTTCTTGCTACCGTTCACACTAATTGTCATTATTTTCCTCCGACACTACAATAATATTCACACTACTTACTTCTATATAAAAAAATTTTAGTGAATAAAATTGCCTTTTTTTTAAAATTTATGTTAACTTTTTTTACAATTCATAAAATTATTTCTGTGGATTTCCTTTACCTACTGCGATTTGGGCCAGAAATTTATTAAGGGTAACACTGACACTTATTCCTTCAGTATTTTTATTATAATACATATTGATATTTAATTCATTAGTTGAATGAAAATATTTTACAAATTTTTTTGATTGTTTATATAAAAATGCTTATAATACAGTTATATCTTAAAATATTTTTTACGATTTCTTAACAAATTACTACTCACAAGGGATAGTAATAATAAATTCCGAACCAATCCCAACTTCACTGATGACGCTGATTTTACCGTGATGTTTGTCTATTATCTTTTGACTAATAGCAAGACCTAAACCTGTACCTACTCCTACACCTTTTGTCGTAAATCCTGCCGTAAAAATATTTTGCAGGTTTTCCTTGGGTATTCCTTTTCCGTTATCTTTTATTTTTATTTCAAGATTTTTTTCTTTCAATTCTGTAGAAATAGTAATTTTGCCTGTTTTTTCAATTGCTTGGCATGCGTTTACAAGTATATTCGTGAAAACTTGATTCAGCATATTAGGGTAGCATTTTATAAGCGGGATTTCTCCGTAGTGTTTTTCAATTTCCACTTTGTTTTTGGTTTCGTGGCGGATAATTTCAAGGGTCAGGTCTATTTCGTTGTTGATATTTGCTTCCTGCAATTCTGCTTCATCAAGTCTGACAAGTTTTTTGAGCGAAGTTACAATTTTGCTGATACGCTCAATTGCTTCCTTATCAATGTCATTGATTTGTTTGAACATTTCTTTTATATCATTATCTTCAAGTTTTGAAATCAATTTTGAAAGTATGTTATTGTTAGATTTTATGGAGGCTACCGGAGTATTGATTTCGTGTGCAATACCTGCGACAAGTTGACCTAAAGATGCCATTTTTTCCGAGTTGATAAGTTGGATTTGTGTTTCTTTCAATTCATCAAGAGCCTGTTTTAATTCTTTGACATTTTGGACATTTTTGTGATAGAGTTCGGCCCTTATAATTGCACTGCCAAGTTGGGAGGATACCGCATCAAGAATTTCTATTTCTTCGTTAAGTTCTCGTTTTTGATAACTTAAAAGTACAAGAACACCTGTTATTTTCTGCAAATGATATACAGGGACAACTATTCTCAAAACAGACTGTTTAAAAGGTGTTGCTCCGATATATTCTGATAATGAGTAACCCGTTGAAATTTCCTGATTTTCAAGTTTTGACATAACTATATTGTCAAATTTGATAGGAATTTCTTTATTAATATTATTTTCTCCGTAAGATTCAATTATTGTAAAAGAATTATTTTTACTTTCAGCATAATAAGATTTGAAACAACCAAACATCAAAGACAATTCTTTCAGTACGGAATTTAGAATTGCTGAAATATCCATGGATTCTCGGATTATGTTTGAAACTTTGTTTATCAGTGCAATTTTGAAGGCTTGAGTTTGTGCATTTTGTCTGATTTTTTGGAGTTCATCATTTTCGTTTTCAAGTTTTTTCAGTTTTTCCTGATAAATTTGTTGTTCTTTTTCATTATCTTTGAGCAGAATATCAGAACTCACATCAGTAAAGAAAAATATTGTGTATGTTCCGCGTTTTGCGGTTATCATGTCGTAATAAAATGTTTGTCCTGAATTGTTTGTATATGAAATTCTTGCAAAAAAATCCTCTTTTGAAGTTATAGCCTGAAAAATAGGGGAATATAAATCTGCATTTTCGCTGTCCATAGGGCAAAATTCAAAAGTTACTTTGTGGGCAAATCGTTTTATATTTGTAAACTGGTTGAATATTCGGCAAAAAGTATTGTTTTTGAAAACAACATTATCATAATCTTTTATTACGATTACAGGTGTTGGAAATTGCTTAAAAAAATCAAACTTCTTCATACAGAAAATTATAAAGCATTTCAGACTAATGAGCAATTTGTAAAATTATAGTGTTATAATGATTTTATGCCAAAAAGTGTTTATATACATATACCGTTTTGCAGGTCAAAATGTCATTACTGTTCGTTTATTTCTTATCCGAAATTAGAACTGAAAAAAGATTATCTGAAAGCCTTAGAACAGGAAATTAATTCGGTTTATGGCGCTGAACCGTTGAAAACTCTCTATTTTGGAGGCGGAACTCCCTCACTTTTAGAACCGGAAGAATTTTATAATATTATAAAACATTTTAATATTACAAATTCAACCGAAATTACTGCAGAATTAAATCCTGATGATTTATCATTTACCTATTTGAGAAGTTTATATGATATAGGTATAAATCGTATAAGTCTTGGGGTTCAGAGTTTTGATGATGATATTTTAAAACAAATAAACCGCAGGCATGATTCAAAACAAGTTTTAAAATCTGTTGAAAATGCCAAAAATGCAGGGTTTAGAAATATCAGCCTTGATTTTATATACGGTTTGCCAAATCAGACATCAGATATGTTCCTGAACGATTTGAAAAGAGCCGTTAATCTTGATGTGCAGCATATTTCACTTTACGGTTTATCTATAGAAAAAGGCTGCTATTTTGACAAAAATCGCCCTGAGAATCTTGCAGATGAAGATGAACAGGCAGATATGTATATTGAAGCGGTCAAATTACTTTCTGTGTGCGGGTTTAATCATTATGAAATAAGTAATTTTGCAAAAGAAGGTTTTGAATCAAAGCATAATCTAAATTATTGGAACAATGAGGAATACTATGGTTTTGGTGTTTCCGCACACGGTTATCTTAATGGAATCAGATACGGGAATAAAATTACAATAGAAGATTATCTGAAAAATCCGCTCGAACGGGAAGAAGAAAGATTTGAAACAGAGCAGGACAAACTTGAAGAAGAAATTTTTTTGGGGTTTCGTAAGATGAGCGGAATAAATATCGGGCAGATTAATTTAAAATACGGGATAGATTTTGAGGAAAAATATCTCAAAATTCTGAAAAAATATGAGGGATTAAAATTACTTGAAAAAACTCAATATGGGTATAAATTAACTCCGAATGGTGTTTTGGTCAGTAATACAATTCTTGCAGAGTTTTTGGAATAAATTACCCTCTCCCGAATTTCTAATGCTCGTACACTCGCATTGAAATTCTGCCCTCTCACAAAGAGAGAGGGCTATTTGGTAACTAATTTTTCATATTCTTCAACAATTACATTTAAAACATTGTCTAAATTTTCAATTATTTCATTATTAAAAAATCTAATGATTGTGTAACCGTTTTTATTCAAAAAATTTTTTCTGATATTATCATATTCTATATTTTTTTCTTCAATATGTTGAGAACCATCGAGTTCAATTATAAGTTTTGTCTGCAGATTTATAAAATCAACAATATATTTTCCTATTGGTACTTGCCTGCGAAATTTGATATTATTAAGTCTTTTTGCTCTGATATTATTCCATAAAATATTTTCGCAATCTGTCTGGTTACTTCTTAAATCTTTTGCATTATTTAGTGATTTTCTCAAGTAGTGCCTGTTCATATTTTTTATTATAACATATTTATTACAAAAATATATTGAAATTCTGCCCTCTCTCACTGTGAGAGGGCAGTTTTTCGATACGAAAACTTGTTTGAGTATCAGAAAAACGGGAGAGGGTTAATAATTTTTACTATATTCAAAATTGTGCTAAAATATTTGCATAAATAAATGGAGTATGTTATGGATGTTAAAGTAATTATAATGGTTATAGATTCAATGGGAATAGGTGCAATGCCTGATTGTGCAGATTTTGGCGATATTCCCGAATGTAATACCTTAAAGCATGTATGCGAATTTAATAACGGTCTGAATGTTCCGAATATGGAAGCGTTAGGACTCGGGAATTTAGGTGATTTTAAAGGGATTGCAAAAGTTGAACATCAGAAGGGATATTGTGCAACTTTGATTGAAAAATCAAAAGGCAAAGATACTACAACAGGTCACTGGGAAATCGCAGGACTTGTTTCCGATAAGCCGTTTTCAACTTTTCCTGACGGTTTTCCCAAAGAATTAATAGACAAATTTATTGAAGAAACAGGCTGTGGCGGTATTTTGGCAAATATTCCCGCAAGCGGTACAAAAATTATTGAAGAACTTAATGACGAACATCACAAAACAAAATTTCCTATAATTTATACATCCGCTGACAGCGTGTTCCAAATTGCGCTTGATACGGATATGATACCGTTAGAAACACTTTATAAGTGGTGTGAAATTGCACGCAAACTTCTTGATGACGGTGGGTATAATGTTGCAAGAGTAATTGCAAGACCTTATAAAATAATTGACGGCAAACCGACAAGAATTTCTAAAGACAGGCGAGATTATTCAATGGTGCCAAAGCGCACAATCCTAAATGTATTAAAAGAACGAGGTGACAAGGTTATCGGTATCGGTAAAATTGAGGATATTTTTTCAAAATCCGGTATTACTCATGCAATTCATACAGGCTCTAATAAAGAGGGTTTGGAACTTACTTTGAAAGCGGTTAAAGGGGAACTTCCGCTTGAAGATATTGCTTATGAAAAAGGTAAGCAATATAATGATAAGACTTTAATTTTTACTAATCTTGTTGATACGGATATGCTTTACGGTCACAGAAATGATGCAAAAGGTTATGGCAGGGCGATAGAAGAGATTGATACCTATGTTGCCCCGATAATTGAAGCAATGGGTGTATATGATGCTTTGATTATAACTGCAGACCATGGTTGTGATCCATGTGTTCCCGGAACCGATCACACAAGAGAAAAAGTTCCGTTCTTATTCTATGGCAAGAAAACCGTTCCAAAAGAAGGCGGATTAAATCTGGGCGAAATTTTGGGCTTTGATTATATTGTTCAAAATATAAAAGATACTCTGTAAATAAGATGGTATTTTGTAAGTTGGGCTTTCAGCCCAACAATTACCTAAAAAAAACGAGGTTGATGTGTTCAACCTCGTAAAAATATGATACAAAAGTTAAGTACCTAAAAAAGGTTACTCAACTATTAAGCCTATTTACCTCTTGTTAATACCATTTTTGCAGCATTAGATGCAGGCTCTACAACTCCGTCATGGAACACGACAGGGAATATATCTCCCATACTTGAGCCTGTTCTTTCAACATTACAGCTCTCGCTCGGATCTAATTTTGTCTCTCCGGATGAGCATTCAACTTCTTTATTTGGAGGAGTAGGTCCGTTCACATCAATAAAACCAATACAATTCTTCAGCCCTTTTTGCGTTGTAGTATCTTCAGGATTAGAAACTCTTGTAAAAACAGACGCATCAAGAACATTCCCGGCTCCTAAACCGCATCCGACTGCAGCAGGGTCGAAACCTACATAAGAACCGTCGGCAAGAGAATATACCAAATATTCTGTAGAGGAAGGTAATACTTTTGTTGAGGCAAAAGTATACTTGTCAGTATCAGAACCACCATGCTTTCCTCCATTTGCAGCAAGAACTTTATCTGAACCATAAGTGCCTAAATATGTTTGTCCGGCTAAGGTATTGTTTAATAATCCACAGAAAGTAATATTGCCTCCAGAAACAATCTCTTTACCACAATTATCGGCGCTGCTAACTGATGATGTTAAGGAGTAATCAACATCATATTGTGCTTGTGCCATAAGTGCTGCCTGAGATAATGTAGAAATGGATTTTTTGAATTGTGATGCGAATTTTACGCTGTTTGTGTTTTGAATAAGAGTAGGGATAGTCATTGCTGCAACTACACCGATAATGCCAAGTGTAATCAGCACTTCTGCGAGGGTAAAACCTTTTTTCGAGCCATAGAATCTTTTTAACATAATTTTTCCGCCTTTCTTCAATTTGTCAAATCAAAATAATTTTTTATCTAATACTTATGGATTAATGCCAAGTATTTATTAATATTATGTCGTATCATGCCAATTTTGTCAATATTAATTATCACAATGTAGCAACTTTTATTTCAGATTAATTGTAAAATTAAAATTATGGCAATTCTTAGTAAATTATTAGGACAAAGAATTAAAGATTTAAGAAAGCGTAATAAACTTACGCAAGTTGATTTGGCTGTGATTATTGGAATGGAAACAACAAATCTCTGCAAACTTGAAAATGGCGGTCAACTACCTAAAGAAGAAAATATTGAAAAACTTGCAAAAGCGTTGCAGGTCAATATAAGAGATTTGTTTGATTTCGGATATATGAAATCCCAATCTACATTGCAACAAGAATTAACTGAAATTATAAATAATTCTGATCGAAAAGAATTGGAACTTTATTATAAACTCATTATGGCGACAAAAGAATATAAATAGTAAGAAATAAGGCAATAAGATCTTTTTAATTATATATGAAATTTTGTGGAAAATTTTTTGAATTTGTTGTATAATAGTTTTGCGAAGTTATTTCGCGTGGTTAAATAATAATAAGGAGAAATTAAAATGGCAGTTACAGTTAATGATTCTTGTATTGCATGCGGTGCTTGCGAATCAATTTGTTCAGAAGTATTTTCAATTGAAGATAAGGCAGTTGTAAACGCAGCAGCAGTTGCAGATAACATTGACAGCGTTAAAGAAGCAGCAGATGCTTGCCCTGTTGGCGCTATCGAAGTTGAATAATTAACTTATTCAATACCAAATTTAAAATATCCGTCTTTTATTTTAAAAGACGGATATTTTTTTGTTAATACATATCAAGATTACCTGAGAACTTAAATTTTACCGAATAATTATTTTTGTAACTGCTTGGCATATTATAAGTCGGTTTAAATCCGGTTAATCCGCCTTTGTCTTTATCTGCTTTTGTAAGTTCAAATTTATAAGGGAATGAACCTGAAATATTTTCACTTGCGGTACAACTTGTTTGCCCGATATTTATAATGCAGGACATTCCTGCTCCGTAACTCCCGCATCCGACACTGCCGGGGCAACCTCTTATATATTTTATTTCAAGGTTAAACGGCAGAGTTTGGTTGATTGTAGATACAGATGTAATTTTAGTTGCTCCCCATGTATCCGAATCTTTTGGTTTTTGTGCGGAAACATAGAATTTTGATGTAATAGCAATATTTTCATTTCTGCATGCAGGAACCTGATCTTTAACTTCATTGTGGTCGCAGCATTTATCACCATATTCTATTGAACTCTTTTTTGTTAAACAACATGCAATTGAATATGGGCTGGAACAAACATCACAAACAGGTGTCCCGTTCCATTTATGCCCAGATTGACAACATTCATCATCAGGACTTGACGGTGTTGTATATGTGCATGGGTCACATGCCTGTGTACCTACCCAAGAT
This sequence comes from uncultured bacterium, assembly GCA_902774905.1. GTDB lineage: Bacteria > Cyanobacteriota > Vampirovibrionia > Gastranaerophilales > Gastranaerophilaceae > Zag111. Next base: position 103,940 of record CACYKF010000002.1, on the reverse strand, counting down.
GAGCCTGATGCTTCCTGACAACAATAATCGTCAGCACTCGTTGGTGTTGCAGTACAAGGATTACATACATCCGCACTTTTCCATTTATCGTCATTACAGCAAAAATCATCAGGACTTGTCGGAGCATCAGCACATTCTTCTTCTATTGTTCCGCTGTCTTGTCCGTTGCAGATGGCATCTTCTTTGCCGACAAGTTTTTTATCAACCTTTGCGGCTAAAATTCCCCAGCAGTCTATAAGCTGAATTCTTCCTCTTGCAAATATTCTCATTGTAAGACGGTCAAATCCCTGCTTTCTGTTTTTGTCCTCACATTGTCCCGATTGTGCTGATTGTCCGCAATTAGGGTCTTTATCTCCATTAACATCAACAGTTAAGAGCACATAAGAATCAGGTTTGTTATTGACAAAATTAAAATGTGAAAAAGTCCATATCATTCCGTCTTTTGTCTGAAATGTTTTTTTGCCGTTCTCATTTTTGATTGAACCTCTTATATCAAGTCTGTCGGCAAACAGTGTAACAAGTTTTGTTGCGGCATCTTCATTTGACAATGCACCGGTATTTTCTTCTCCGCCCCATTTTTTACATTTTGCATACCCCAAACCGTCATCAAGTCCTGCCCGTGATAATATTTTTGGGTAACAATAACTGTCATTTAATAAATCGCTTATAACGGTTTCTGTTGTATAAAATGCACGCTTTGCCATTAGTGCATTTTGGTCTGGAGCCAAACTGAAAACAATTGGCATAACTATTGCCGTCAAAACACCTATTACGCCAAGTGCAATCAGTAATTCCGTCAGTGTAAATGCAGTCCTTTTCATACATTTTATAAAATTAAACATATATTACTCCGCGTGTTTATATTCTAATTTTAACCTATTTTTGAATGAAGTGCAATATAATACAAGTAAAAGACTGCCTTATTTAAGACAGTCTTTATTGTAGTGTATTTGTAAGTATGAGTTATTATTTAACTGTATTTTTTGCAATTCCGTCAAGTTCTTTATTTAACTTGTTTAGGTTGTCGGCTTTTGTTACTGCATTTGCAAGAAAATCAAATGAATATTTGTCATCTTGAGGATATGTTGCAGAAGCGTCATATCCAAAATTGAGTTTTCTGTCCTCTACTTTTGCAACAAGTTTGTTATCCATATTTTTTGTTGTATCGACAATAACATGTATAGGATTGTTTTCAGCATGAGTTATTAAAGGTTTTACTTCTTTTACAAACAAATCTACATTACCAATTCGATTGATAATTTGAGATTTTAATACTCTCATGCCATCTTCTGTAAATCTTATTGCGCCAAATGACGGAGCGTTATTTCTTCCGTTTGGGCAGTTGCATTGTGGGGTATAACCTATTGAACCAATATTCATTAAAAACTCCTTTCAAGATTTTTGGTAATTTTCTCTTACATAAAATTACCTGAAAATCAAAATTGCCTGTTTGAAAAATAATATTAAGAAAAATTTACAATTACACTATTTCTTTTTGAACGGTTTTTATTTCGGTATTTTCACTGCAAACAGGAATTGCAAAATAAAAGCAGGAACCTTTACCTTCTTCACTTTCACACCAAATTGCGCCTTTGTGGGCTTTGACCATCCCTTTTACAATCGGTAACCCCAAACCTGTTCCGCCAACTTTTCTTGTCAGAGAATTTTCAATTTGTGAAAACATTTCAAATGCTTTTAAAATATTTTCGTCTTTAATTCCAATACCCTCATCACGAACACTGACAACGACATAATTGCCGTTTAGTGAATTTATTTCGTTTTCAAAATGCTTGCATAGTGCAATATCTTGAGCATTTTTCAATTCTGATTTTATTGTTATGCTTTTATTTTCCGGAGTAAATTTCATTGCATTTGAAACAAGATTTGTTAAAATCTGTTCTAATCTCTGGCTGTCGCCGTAAATATCAGGTAAATTATCCTGCTCAACGGCACTAAATTCAATATGATTTTCTTTTGCAACATTTGTAAAATTATTTTTGACATTTTCAATTACACTGTGAATATTCATTTTTTTGTAAGTGAAAATCATCATTCCTGCCTCAATTTTATTCAGGTCAAGAATATCATTGATTATGTTAATAAGTTGATTCACATTTCTTTTTGCCATATCAAGAAAATGTTTTCCGTCATTGTTCAATTCTCCGCATCGTCCGCTCGAAAGGATAGACAGGGCATTTTTTAGCGGTGTAATCGGAGTTCTCAATTCGTGTGAAACAATAGATACAAAATTTGATTTTATACGCTCTAATTTTTCAAGTTCAATATTTTTTTCTTTAATTTCTTTATATAAGCCCGCACTTTTTAATGGCAAAGAAACCTGTCTGACAATGGTTTGAAAATATGCGGCATCATCGGTTGAAAACGGTTTGTTTTTAAATATTTCAATACATCCGAAAAATTGGTCACCCAAATCAATAGGGGCGAACATGTTGTCGTATTGAAATACTGAAAAAGATAATTTTTCGTGCGGATTTTTAATATTTTTAATAATTTTCAATTTAGTATCATCAATTTCAAAAGGAATTTCTTTTGATTCAAATAATGATTTGTAATTCAAAACGGCTCTGAATTTTAGAGCATTAGTAAGTTCTTCGGATACATCATAGATTGAATCAATGATTAAAACAGGTTCATTTTCAAAACCAAAAGAAATTATGCATGCCAAATCAAAACTCAAAGATTTTTCCAACCCTTCTGCCATATAATTCAAAAGTTCTTTGATATCAAGTGTTCCTGCAAATTGCGAACTTGTATTATATAAAACATTCAGTCTGTAAAGACTTTCAGCCATATCATTATTGCGTGCCGTCAGTTTATCAAGTTTAGATTTTGTTTTAAGTGCAGTATTTATTGTGTTTATAATCATTTTATCCGAATAATTTTCAAGAATATATCCGTCAATATTTGATAATATTTCGCTATCGTCATTCCCCGATTGGCTCAAAAGCAATATACGGGAACTTTCAGAAACATTTTTAATACTTTGAAGTGTTTGTTTTATATCACAGGAAGACATATTTTCATCTGCAAGATAAATATCAAAAGAATTGTTCTCTGTTAAGTTCTGAAATTGTTTCTCTGTTTTGCATACTTCGTAACTGAAAAATTTTCCTTCAAAGATTTTGGAATATTTTTCAATTAAAGAGTCATTTTCACTTAAAATCAATACTTTTCCCATACTTCTATTTTATATTTTGTGTGATTTTTGGCAAATTGTAAATTTAAAGTAAAAAAGAGTCTTAATTAACAAGTAATTAAGACTCCCTTTTTAAAAATTCTTTATAAAGAAACTATTTTACAAGTTCTTTGAATTTTTTACCTGCAGAGAAAGCAGGAACTTTCTTAGCAGCGATTTTCAAAGTAGCACCTGTTTGTGGGTTTCTGCCTGTTCTTGCTGCTCTTTTGCGAGATTCAAAAGTACCGAAACCAACTAAAGTTACTTTTTGTCCTTTTTTAACTGTTTTTTCAATAGTGTCTAAAGTTGCAGCCAAAATGTTAGCAACTGCTTTTTGTGAAACTTTTGATTTTTTTGAAATTTCCTTTACTAATTCTTCTTTGTTCATTATGAACCTCCTTCTTCCTAATACCACGGGAAACCATTTCCGCAGTTTTGTATAATCGACAGGCTCATTATAGCACTTTACCTTTTACTGTCAAGTGTTTTTGAAATTTTTTTTTCTCAAATTCAATAATAGTATATAATTTGGGATATATAATTTGGTAAAATCACTATTTTTCTTCTTTTTGTCTATTTTGAATTTTATTATTTTTAAAATCAATCATTTAGTCTATTACATGATGCTAAAATGTGTTAAAATAGAATTATGAAAAAGATTTTAATACTTTTTGCAATATTAATAATAAATGTCATTCTTGCTAATCCTTGTCATGCAATAAAAATCGGTTTGCTGACAAATGTTGACCGAGCAGGTGTCGGAACAGATGTTGCAGGGCGAATGATTAGTACTCATACAAACAGAACGGTAGCGACTACTGTTGCAATGAAAGGTTATATCCTTGTTCCGTATAAAGGGCAAATAGCGATTGAAGCAAAAGGTGAACTGACACCGTTAAATACCGATGCACTTGTATTAAGACCTGACAGCACAGGTTTTGTAAGTACAAAAGGTAAATGGTACAGAGGAAAACTTTTAATAAAAAATGTTAATGGCGGTTTGACGGTTATAAATGATATTTCGGTTGAGGAATATATAAGAGGGGTTGTTCCGTCAGAAATGTCGCCGTCTTGGGAATACGAAGCACTCAAAGCGCAGGCTATTGCTGCAAGAAGTTTTGCACTTGCAAATTTGGGCAAACAGGCAAAATACGGTTATGATTTGAAAGACAATACAGAAGATCAGGCTTATAACGGTGCTTCAGGTGAAACAGACAAAACTAACCGTGCCGTAAATGAAACGGAAGGTCTTGTTTTGACTTACGATATGAAAATAATTTCGGCATATTATTCCGCATCTGCAGGCGGATATACAAATACCAATGCGTGGGGCGGTGTAAATTTACCGTATCTCCATTCCGTTTTTTCTTTTGATGATAATGTTGCAAAAAACGGACATGGTGTAGGAATGAGTCAACACGGGGCAAATAACCTTGCAAAGCAAGGTTATAACGCATATCAAATTTTACAGTATTTCTATCAAAATGTTAAATTCGCAAAATTAAACAGCGAAGTTTAAAAATTGTATTCTATTCTTGTTCCGTCAAACAATGCCGGATTTTTGTCGGAAAATATGACTTGGTCACCGTTATTATAGAAAACTTTTTCTGTATTTAATTTTGGAATTTCTTTACCTGTAAATTTTTCTATTAATTGATATAAAAAGTTTGCCTGTCGTTTATTTATTGGGTGCACAATTCCCTGTTCGCCCATATCTTTTACAATATGTTTGACTAATCTGTCTTGTGCTTCTGTTGTCGGGTAATTTTTGAATGAACTTATTGTTTTATTCCATGTAGTTACTGTCAAATTTCCTTGAAAAGATACGCTATTCATGTATTTGCTCCTTGTGATTTTTCCATGGTAAAACATAAAAAAAAATTTTTTTGCGCCCAAATTTTAACATGTTATAATTATTTACAATATGGAAACAAAGAAAAGAAAAATCAGTATAATCGGTTCAACGGGTTCTATCGGAACACAGGCTCTTGAAGTTATTGAAAAAATATCAGATAAGTTTGAAATAATTGCACTTTCAGGGGGCAAAAATACTGAACTTTTAAAAAAACAATGCGAAAAATTTAAACCAAAATATGTTTGTTCAAATGATTCTGATTTCAAATTTGACGGCATACAAACTTTATACGGCGAAAAAGGTTTGGAAGAAATTTGTTCAAACAGAGAAAATGATATAATTCTTGTTGCAGTTTCGGGCAAAATCGGTTTAAAACCTACGCTAAAAGCAATAGAAAACGGTATTGATATTGCACTTGCAAACAAAGAAACACTTGTTATGGCAGGTGATATTGTCATGCAAAAAGCAAAAGAAAACGGGGTAAATATTATTCCTGTTGATAGTGAGCATTGTGCAATTCATCAGTGTATAAAAAATATAAAACAGGTTGATAAACTTATTATAACAGCAAGCGGAGGCCCTTTTTTACACAAGACTAAAGAAGAAATGAATTCTGCAACGGTTGAACAGGCTCTTTCTCATCCCCGCTGGAATATGGGTAAAAAAATTACAATAGACAGTGCGACTTTAATGAACAAGGGATTAGAAGTCATTGAAGCACATCATTTGTTTGGTATGAATTATGATGATATTGAAGTTGTTGTCCATCCTCAAAGTATTGTTCATTCCGCTATTGAATACAAAGACGGAAGTGTTATCGCACAACTTGGATTGCCAAGCATGCACATTCCTATTCAGTACGCAATTACATATCCTGAACGCTTTGAAGGAATTAAATCAAAAAGTTTCAGTTTTAGTGAAATTGCAAGATTAGATTTTGAAAAACCTGATTTTGACAAATTTCCGACACTGAAACTTGCCTATGATATGGGGAAAATCGGCGGAAGTGCAACTGTTAGTATGAATGCATCTAACGAAGAAGCAGTTTTTGCTTTTCTTGACGGAAAAATAAGTTTGGGTGATATTTATAAAATAACCGATAAAATGACACAAAATCATAATGTGATTAAAAATCCGTCAATAGACGAAATTTTTGAAATTGACAATGAGGTTCGTATTAAAACAAAAGAATTGATAAAAAGACTTTAGAATAACATTTATGTGAAAAGTGAATTGTGAATAGACCTTTACAAATTTATGTATTTATGAAATGTGCGAAAGCACTGATAACGACAATTAACTATTCACGACTTACGATTTACAAATAATACAGTAATAATATAAGTGTAAAGGAACAACATGTTTGATAATTTAAGCGAGAAATTACAGAATATAATAGCAAAAACTCAAGGGAATGCGGAACTTACACAAGATAACATGCAGGATGCACTGCGAGAAATTCGCAGAGCCTTATTAGAAGCAGATGTTAATTTGCGGGTAGTAAAAGCATTTATTTCCGCCATAAAAGATAAGGCAGAGGGCGAAAATGTCCTCTCAGGCGTAAATCCCGGTCAGCAGTTGGTTAAAATAGTTAATGACGAACTTGTGGAACTTTTGGGGAAAGAACTCAAACCGCTTGACCTGTCAGGACATCCGTCAATTATTATGATGCTTGGGCTTCAGGGTTCAGGTAAAACGACATCTTCTGCAAAACTTGCGGTTAAACTAAAAAAAGAGGGTAAAAATCCGTTGCTTGTAGCATGTGATGTTTATCGTCCTGCCGCAATTTCTCAGCTTCAGACTTTAGGTCAGGAAATAGGATGTGAAGTGTTTACAATTCCTGACAGTAAAGATGTTCAAAATATTGTTCAAAGTGCACTAAATTATGCCAAAGATAACGGATTTAATGTTTTAATTTTGGATACCGCAGGCAGGTTACAAATTGATACCGAAATGATGGCAGAATTACTCATAATTGACAGGGTTTTTAGACCAAATGAAAAACTTTTGGTCATTGATTCAATGACCGGGCAGGAAGCCGTTAATGTGGCAGAAAATTTTGATGCCCAAATCGGTCTGACAGGTTTGGTTTTGACTAAATTAGACGGTGATTCAAGAGGGGGTGCGGCTTTATCTGTTGTATATTGCACGGGAAAACCTATAAAATTGACAGGTACTGGTGAAAAATTAAATGCGCTTGAAAACTTTTATCCTGAAAGAATGGTTACAAGAATTTTAGGAATGGGCGATATTGTTTCTTTGGTAGAGCGTGCGCAGGAAGTTTTTGACGAAAAACAGGCTTTGAGGATGCAGGAGCAGATGCAAAAAGCCGAATTTTCTTACAATGATTTTTTGAATATGCAAAAGCAGATGAAGATGTTTGGTTCGATGGACAGTATTTTAGGCATGATTCCGGGGCTGAATATTAAAAAAGAGGACAGAGAACTGATTTCGCACAAAGGCGAAGAAGAATTTAAAAGAATTGAAGTGTTTATTCAAAGCATGACACCTGAAGAAAGAGATAATCCCCAACTTATGAATACAAGCCGTAAACGCAGAATTTCGCAGGGCTGTGGGATAGATATGCACACAGTTAATCTTTATGTAAAACAGTTTGAACAGATGCGTCAAATGATGGGCGGTATGGGCAAATTACAAAAGATGTTTGGCGGATTCGGTAACAGCAAAATTGGGCAGAAAAAGGCTATGGTCAAAGCAATGAATATGATGAGAAGGTTTAAATAACTTCTTGCCACTGAAAAATTTTTCAATTATACTAAACATGTGTGATTAAAAATAAAATTCAGGCGGAATTATGGATATATTTTCAATATTTACTTTGATGGGAGGTTTAGCGTTTTTCTTATACGGCATGATTATAATGTCATCAGGCTTAGAAAAAATTGCCGGCGGAAAAATGGAAAAACTTTTAGAGCAACTGACTTCTAACCCGTTTAAAGGGTTTTTGGTCGGGGCAGGCATGACAATCGCCATTCAGAGTTCATCAGCGGTTACGGTTATGCTTGTCGGGTTTGTAAACTCAGGGATTATGAAACTATCCCAAACAGTTGCTATAATTATCGGTTCAAATGTAGGAACAACGGTTACATCATGGATTTTGAGTTTGTCAGGGATTCAAAGTACAAACTTTTTCCTGAGAATGTTAAAACCTGAATCTTTTTCACCTTTGCTTGCACTTGCAGGGGTTATAATGCTTATGACTTCAAGGAGTAACTTTTCGAGAAGAAAACCTATAGGGACATTCTTAATCGGGTTTTCAATATTGATGTTTGGTATGGGATTGATGTCATCATCTATGGCACCATTAGCCAATGATCCGAATTTTTCACATATTTTGACTTTATTTAAAAATCCGTTCCTTGGCTTGATGGTTGGGCTTGTGATAACTATGATAATTCAAAGTTCTGCGGCATCAGTCGGTATGTTGCAGGCTTTGTCTTTAACAGGCAGTATTTCTTATATGGTTGCGGCACCGATTATTGCAGGTCAGCATATAGGAACATGTATAACTGCGGTTCTGTCAAGTATCGGGGTTAATACAAATGCAAAGCGTGTTGCTGCTGTTCATGTGGCATTTAATGTCATAGGTGCAATTATATTTCTTGCAATATTTGAAATATGGCTACATACCTTTGAATATCCGCTCAAACAAATGGCTAATCCTTTCGGAATAGCGATTGTTCATACGGTATTCAGTATTTTGGCTGCTTGTTGTTTGTTCCCGTTTAGGAAAGCGTTAGAAAAAATTTCTTATATTGTTGTGAAAGATAGCAAAGAAGAAAAAGAAGTTATACTTGATGAACGATTGCTTCTCACTCCGTCTATTGCAATTTCACAATGTTATAAAACCACGGCAGAAATGGCAAAACTTACAAGGGAATCTCTTGTTATGTCAGTGCGTCAATTAAAACAGTATAATCCGAAAATATCAGAAATTATTGAGAAAAACGAGTCAAAAATTGATAAATATCAAGATGTTTTGGAATCATTCCTGCAAAAACTTTCGGCTAAAGATTTGACAGAAGATGATTCAAATAAGATTTCTCAATTGATATTGTCGATTTCTGATTTTGAAAAAATTGCTGACCATTCAACACATATAATGCAAATCGCAGACCAAATGCACAGAAAAGAATGGGTTTTGGCATCAGATACGGTCGAAGAACTCAAAAAAGTAGTAAATGCGGTTAAAGAAGTGTTTGATATTACTGTCAAAGCCTTTATTTATAATGATTTGAGAACTGCTTATGAGGTTGAGCCGTTTGAACAGGTTGTTGATGATATTTCTTATGTAGCAAAGAAAAATCATATCAAGCGTGTAAAAAGAGAGAAAGTACATATAAGAAGAAACTTTGCTTATGCGGAAGTTTTGAACGATTTAGAGCGAATTTCAGATCACTGTTCAAATATTTCAACAAATATGATTCAGTCTGCAAATTCATCTATTCCTAAACACGAACTCAAAAAGAGCCTTAAAGAAGAAGATGTAACAGGCATTTCGCAGCAACTTGAAGAATTTAAAAAACAGTATTCACTGCAATTGATGGAGTAGAAATTAAGTGAAAAGTGAGTAGTGAGTAGTCGTTATCAGTGCTATCGCACAATTAAAAATTATTATTTTTGTAAAGGTCTATTCACAATTCACCACTCACTATTCACCTTAAAAAGGAGAGAACAATGGCAATAGATACACAGGATAAATTTTATACACTTGAAAAAACATATCCGGTTTCGATGGCTATGTATGATTTGCAATATCGTTTGAAACCGTCTGCGCTTTTAGATTTGCTGCAAGATATGGGTGCAAGAAACATCAACGGCACACCGTTTGGAAATAAAGAACTTAATGCGCAGAATTTAGGCTGGTTTTTGGTTCGTTACAGGATAGAATTTGACAGGTATCCGCAAAATTTAAGCGATATAAAGTTTTATACCGAAAACAGAGGAACTCTACGCCAAAGTGCGTATCGTGATTTTGAAGCCTACACTCCTGACGGGGAAAGACTTTTGAGGGCAACATCTTATTGGCTTATGGTGGATTTGGAATCTAAGGCTTTAGTTAATATTGAACAAAAATTTCCTGATATTACAAAGTATCAAAAAAGAGAAAATGATGTTGTACTGCGTAAATTAAAACCTATTGAAACTCCTGACAGCGAAGTTGTTTTCCATGTTCGTTATGACGATTTGGATATGAACGGGCATGTTAATAATGTTGTCTATATGACCTGGGCTATGGAGGCTTTGAGTTACGAATTTCGCAACACTCATACAATTAAAGCCATAGATATTTATTACAAACACGAAGTCAGATACGGTGAAGATGTAATTTCTGCCGTTAAAATTAATGATGATAACACAACGGAACACTTAATCAAAAACGCTTCAACAGGTGATGAACTTTGCCTGATTAGAGTTGAGTATGTTTAATATTTAAAACATCCTGTTTCGTGGTCATTTATTATCCCGATTGATTGCAGGTAGGAATAAATAATGACTGTTCCGACATATTTCATCCCCCGCTTTTTGAGGTCTTTTGAAATTTTGTCAGATAACGGAGTAGAAACTTCAAATTTGTCATTTTTGTTTTTTATAATTTTTCCGTCGGTAAAACTCCAAATGTATTTGGAAAATGAACCATATTCTTTTTGAATTTGGATAAATATTTTGGCATTAGATATTGCGCTGTTTATTTTGCTTCTGCTTCTTATAATACCTTCATTTTGTAATAACTCATTGACTTTGTTTTCATCATAATTTGCAACTTTTTTCACATCAAAATTGTCAAATGCCAAACGAAAGGCTTCACGCTTTTTCAGTACGGTAAGCCAAGATAACCCTGCTTGAAAACTTTCCAAAATCAGCAGTTCAAAAAGTTCGTGGTCATCATATTTTGGTACACCCCACTCATTATCGTGATAGTCTTTATATATTTGTGAATTTTCATCAACCCAAAAACATCTTTTCATAACTAAATTATAACTTAATCATCATACATAGTAAAACCATCAGGCAAGTCTTTTTCTAACTCTTGCATAAATTGTGATATGGATAAATTAAATGCTCCTGCTAATTTAAATAAAGTTGTTAATTGCGGATCTTTTACTTCTCTTTCTATATCACTTAAAATTGAAGGCGCAATACCATATTCTCCGCCAAGCAGATATTGGCTTTTTGTCCCTCTTAATCTCTTTACTGTTGACGCAATAGACTTTAGTATAATATCTTTCTTTTCTTGTTGCATATTTATATTCTTTATACATAAATAAAGTTACAATTATTTATTACCCCTTAACATCAACTTTTGCAGGTTCGTTTTGTTGAGGCTCTTCTTTTTTAGTTTCACCTAATCCGATTGATTTTAGTACTGGGCGAATCAATGGTCTTGAAATTAACGGAGATAAAATTGAAAGTCCCAAAATTGAACCTGCGATTGAAGTTACTTCAATCATTCCTTTTGCAAGATTTTCGTTTATGTCTTTCAAATCAAAAATTTTGCCGTTTTGGGAATTGATTTCGTTGAGTTTTGAAATTTTTTCGTCCTGAGTAAGTTTTCTGAATTTATTGAAATCATCGGATTTTTTGAAAGCCTGAAATACTGCTTCATCTTTAAAAAGTTTTCTTGCAATAGCAAATGAACCTTTTTTAAATACCGGAATAACAACACCCAAAGATACAACCATACATGTTAATTGGTATAGAAATTCTTTCATAGATGAATATTTTTTGGTGTTGTTATCAATAGAGTTATCCAAAAGAATAAATCCGGGGCGACCGACTGCTTTCAAGCCTGTTTCTATTGCAACCTGAGCCTGAGTAGTTTGGGTAATATTGTAAATTGCAGGGTTTGTTAATATCGGAGGAATCATATTTTAAGCCCTCCGTTATTTAAAAATGTACTCATACTCGGTCGGTAAATATTATTGCCGAATTTTGTTCCGGTATCACTATGTACCTGAACTTCCGGTGCTTGTGAAATGATATCAAGTTTAGCCGGTTCTTTTTTATGTGGTTTATTTTTACCCAAAGCCTTGTCTAAAGTCCATAAAGCAACAGAACAGACTGCAGGAATAACAAAAACAGCCGCAGTACAGACTCCCAAGAACATCATATTTGCTCTTGCTATGGCTTTCTTTTCGGGGTTGTCTTTGAATAATTTTGCACCTAATGTTGCTGCCCCGACACCGCAAGCCCAATATGTCGGAACCGCAACACATTCGGTTGCAAATTCTCTTAATGCTGCATACTTTCTTGCTTCCGGTTTTTCTTTTTTGTCGGTTAAAGATGAAATCGGTTTAAAAATGCCGTTTGCAGTTGCTATCGCCATAACTGCATAGGTCGGTTTGTTATTTTTCCCAACCGAGACCAAGATTTTTTTCCCTATTTCTGTTATTTTCCCTGTTAAGTCTGCCATTTTATTTCTATTATTTAGACTATTTATATTTAAAATTTATTCCCGTATTTTATTATAACAACAAAAAAATTTTTTTTGAATGTTGATTTGGCAAAGAAATGTAAAAAATATTTTGAAATACAGGTTTATATTGTATAATATTGTAGAAAAAGGACTATGGGGAAATTATGAGAAATAAAAGATTTGGAATATTGGTTTTGTTGGCTTTATTGAGCCTGTCTAATTGTGCAATAGCAGAAGATATTAATTTTGATTTTGGTCAGGATACCGCTTTTGAAAAAATTAAAGCAAATAAAGATACAATATTAAAAGCACAGGAAGCGATGGATAACAAGGATTATCAGACTGCTGTAAGTTTGTTAACCGCTTATATAAATGAAAAACCAAAAAAATATGAAGCATACAAATTAAGAGGGGATGCTTATTATGCCATAAGACGCTATTATATGGCTCAAAAGGATTACCAGACCGCTATTGATATAAAATCGTCAGAAGATAAATTTATGACAAACACCAAGTATGTCAGTGCAATAGTTTTGGGCGCAGATAAAAACGAACAAAAACAAAATGCAGAATTAGGCGATTTGTACGGTGCATTGATGTATGCCCAAAAAGCAATGAATAATCCTAATTATACGGCATCTTATGATAGTGCGGTAAAATATAATTCTCATATTTATCTTCCTCAACCAAATAAAAATGAAATAAACAAAATTAATTGTCCTCAAAAATACGGTAAAGTTCTTACACCACAAGGTATTGATATACAAATTTACGGTGCAATAGATGATATTGCAAAAGGAAATTACAACGAGTCTTTATACAAATTGCAAAGTGTTACAACACAATATCCAAACTATTATTTGGGACACTATTTGACAGGAGTTGCATTATCAGAACTTGAAAAAGACGATGATGCAATCAGGGAATTTGGAAAGGCAATTTCTCTCAATCCTTATGATTTTGAATCAAGAGCAAGTCTTGGGAGAATTTATTATTCTAAGGCGGAAACAAAATTCTCGCAGGATGATGCAAGAAAATCCATTGAATATTTCAGCCAGGCTTTAAGACAAAATCACAACTGTCCGACATACTATTTTTATATCGGTATGAATGAACTTCAAATAGGGAATACAAATGTTGCAATTTCTAATTTTGACAAGGCATTAAAAATTAATCCGTCTGATTATAACAGTCAGTATTATAAACTTATTGCACAGTATATAAACGGCAATTATCAGGATGTTATTGACGGAGCATCAAAACTTCTGCTCAAACATGTATCAAATTACAATTCCGTTTTATATTTAAGAGCGCTTGCTTATACAAAACTGAATGAAAACGAAAAAGCACTTGAAGATTTAAATACCATAGAAAATAATATCGGAGATATTTATAATGCTGATATTAAAACAACAAGTACAAGAGAAAAAAGTCTTGAAAGTTATGTTCATTACCTAAAAGCACAAATTCAGCACGCAAAAGGTGCCGGTTCAGCAGAAGACAATACTATTGCATATTCAAATCCTATAATAGACAGACTTTCAAATGCTCAAAAAGCAATGGAGCCGTATGAAAAAACTTTGTATGGTGAAAGCATATCTTTAAGTGATTACAACAAATTCGAAAGTTTTTATTCAACATCTTTACCAAAACTTTTGGAATCAGGTGCGGTAATTACTTATGAAGATATTGACAATCAATATGATTATATAAGAACAACCTTTGCAGATTTGGGAATAAGTTTTCTTTACCTGAATCCTGACTATAAAATGACCACTATAAAAGATTATCCGTACAAAAAATATTCTTCAAAACTAAATAGAACAGAAATGCAGTCTTTATCTGCCAGACCTGTTTCTGACAGCACAAATGTTGAACTTGCAAGGGCTCAATCAGAAACTTTAAGAAAATCAACACCGTCTTCTGAGTTGATTTTGCAGGAAAATCAATCATCATTAGCGCAAATGCTTGCATCTGATGCTTTGGCAGGTAAACCAAAACCTATGGAAGTTAAAAACCCTATTGCATTGAGAGATGTACCGGTAAAAGAATCTTCAACCCCTTCATTCAAACCGGAAAATCCTGATGCGGAAAAGGTTTATTCTTCAAAAAATATTGCATCAGGTGATACTTATGTAAGAGAAAATCCGCTTGTAAATCAGGATAATTCCAAAAATGTAACAAAGATTTTGAATGAAGAAAAGACTATTCAGACTCAAATTCCGGAAATAAAACAGGAAACAAATGTAGAAACCGCATCAGACGGAAGTGTGAAAATATCGGTTAATAATCCAATATCAACTCCTGATGTTGTGATAAAAAATAAACCTGAACCTGTTCCTGCAGTAGCAAAAACCGTTACTGAAAAATCAGATATGGTAACAGAAAAAATTGCATCAGAAACTACAAAAAACCTTCCTGATCTTGAACCTCTAAAATTTAATGCAAAAGAGTTAAAGCCTACTGAAGATGTCACAATCAGGTATCCTGAAACAACTTCTGTAAGCACTCCTGTTCAGACTGTTGGGAATACAGCAAAAGTTGTTTCTCAAACTGAAGAAAATGTAAAACTGTCTGCAAAAGAAGCCAAAAAACTTGCTAAAGAACAGTTGAAAGCAGAAAAAGAGGCGGCAAAACTTGCTCAAAAAGAGGCAAAGTTAAAACTTAAAGAAGAAAAAGAAGCCTTAAAACTTGCAAAACAAGAAACGGAACAGTTACAAAAATCAGCGCAGGAAGTTGTTGACAATACTCAACAACAGGTTGAACAAAAACAAGATTCTATGCGTGAATCAGTTCAGACGACTGTTAATAATACCGAAAATATTGTAGCAGAGGCTAAACCTCAGGTCAGAGAAATTGTGGAAAAACATGCAAATATCGGTTCGGATATAAATATTCAAAAACCTTCCAACTCTTTAGCAATAGATAATGTTGATGACATTGTAGAACTTGATGTCAGGAGTTTTGATAAAAAAATAGGAAATGAGAGTGATTTGTTTGATTCAAATACTGTATTTGCCAAACCGACAGCAGAAGTGAAGGATTTAACTCCTCCTGTAACAATTGCGGAAGTTCCTGATGAAAAACCTGTTACACAGCCGGTTGAACAGTCTGTTGCCGTTGCTCAAAGTACTGTTCAAAATTCAGATACAGGAGTTTCTGTTTTAAATGTTCCTGAAGTCACCGTTCCTGAAGTCAGGGCAGAAAAAGAGGAAATAAAAGAAATAAAATCTGCTCAGGTAGTTGAGCAATCTGCTGAACAAATGCCTGAAAAAGCGGAACAAATTGCAGAAAAAATAGCAGAAATTGAACCTGCATCTACACCTGTTCAGGCAGATGATAAATATGTAAAAGAGCAGTTATCTCAAATGATTGAACCATATACACAAAAACAACAAAATAATGAACCTTTATCTGTTTCTTCAACAATATCAGATGTTCAAATGACAATGTCTGAAGCAAATAACCTTAAATCACAAAGAGCAAAATTAAAAGAAGAAGCAAAATATGCAAAGGCTCAGAAAAAGGCTCAAGCATTAAAAGAAAAAGAAGAAAAGAAACTTGAAAAAGAAAAAGAGCGTATTGCGCTTATGGCACAAAGAGATGCAATAAGAGAACAAGAAAAAGCGCAAAAGAAACTTGAAAAAGAAAAAATGGCACAGGCACGAAAAGAACTAAAACAGCAAAAAGCACTTGCAAAAGAACAGGAAAAACTTCTCAGTAAGCAGGCAAAAATTGCACAACAAGATGTAGATGTCAATAATGCGAGTTCAAAAGTTTCTGAATCAGGTTTAATTGCTTCAGATATGACTTCTAAAGTTGAAAAAACTGCTCAACAAATTCGTGCTGAGGAATTAAGACAAGAAAAAAAACTTGAAAAAGAAAAAGCAAAACAACAAAAAGCGCTTCTAAAAGAGCAAGCAAAAATTGCTGAACAAAATGATGAAACAAAAATTCAGCGCTTAAAAGCAAAACTTACCGCAATGCGCGGGAGTTTGACAAATGAAGAAAAGAAAGCGCAAAAAGAACAGTTGAAAAAAGAAAGAGAATTTGCAAAACGAGCGCAAAAAGCCAAAAAACTTGCCGCTGAAATACCTGAAATTAGTTCAGAAGATGTTGACAGACTTTTGCAAGAACAGTTAAAACGAGAACAAGAAGTAGTTGTTACTGATGTGCAAAAAGAGGCTCTAAAACAGCAACAGGATTACGAAAAAGCCTTAAAAGAACAGGCAAAAGCAGAACAAAAAGCAATGCAAAAGGCACAAAAAGATGCCCTAAAACAACAACAGACCTATGAAAAAGCGCTTAAAGAACAACAAAGAGCCGAGCAAAAAGCAATAGCACAGGCACAAAAAATGGCAGAAAAAGACAAAAAGGCGCATGAAAAACTTGCATCTCAATATTCTGCTGAAACTGAATCCGGATTCAAAAAATTCATTTCAAAATTAAAATTTTGGAAGAAAAAATAATAGATAAATAAATAATAAAAGACCGCATAAATTATGCGGTCTTTTAAATATAAATATTTAATGTTAATAAAAGTTAATAAAAATACCACATGAGTAGCAAAAAACTTTTTTAGGTGCTTTCATGCTAAAAAGAGGTATTTCTATGCAAATTAATATGAATAACAAAACTAATCAGTCTTTTGGCGGAATCAAGTTAATGAGTGGTGCAGAAGATACTTTGCGTAGAGTTTTTAAACCTGCTGATTGGGTTCAGTCGGATAAAATTGCAAAAGAACAGGAAAATAATACAGTTGATGTATACTTGTTCGGGCATAACGGCGGTAAACTCATGGGCAGAATAATCCCGAAAAACAGCAATTTTAAAGATAAAGATTATTACCAGTTGCCGTTTTTTGAATCAACCATAAAATTTATTGACAAAATGGCAAAAAAGGCTAATATTGTAAAAGAAAAAATTGATAAATTGCCGGCAGTAAATATTGATGAAATAGTTGGCAGATTAAAATAAGGAATCGTAGATATTTTTATAAAGGAAGAAATTATGCAAGTTCAGAAAATTAACAATCAATCTTTTGGTATGGCAGTAAAATACAGTCCTGATTATGAAACTGTAAGAACTTTTATTCATAGCAATTACAATAGAGAAGTAAACGATAAAGTTGGTATTATCACTAAACTTCAGGCAAAAAATCCTGTTGATATTTATCTTTCTATCGCAAATAAAGACGGTAAAAAAGTTCTTCGTGCAGAAGTTGAAAATGATACCTATACGGAAGGTTTTTGGCGTAGTGCAAAAAGAGTTCTCACAGGCGCAGAAAAAGCCGCAAATCGTATTCATAAAGAAAGACAAGAACTGGACAGATTGTTAAACAGAGCATAATTACATATATTAAACATAAAAAAGAGGATGTCTTTTTCAGACATCCTCTTTTATTATATTTTATCAAATCCTGTATATTTTCTTAAAACTTCCGGAATAATAATTGTTCCGTCTGAAGTTTGGAAGTTTTCAACAATTGCTGCGAATGTTCTTCCGACTGCAAGACCGGAACCGTTTATGGTATGAACAAATCTTGTTTTGCCTGTTGCTTTGTCTTTATAGCGGATATTTGCTCTGCGAGCCTGATAATCGCCGTAATTTGAGCAACTCGAAATTTCTTTATATGTGTTGTAAGACGGTAACCATACTTCCAAATCCCAGCATTTATTTGCGCTAAAACCTATATCAGCAGTGCATAAAGCAACTTTTCTGTAAGGTAAACCCAAGAGTTGCAACATTCTTTCGCCGTCTTGAGTTAATTTTTCGTGTTCTAAAGGTGAATTTTCAGGAGTTGTATATTTCACCATTTCAACTTTATTAAATTGGTGAACTCTGATTAAACCTCTTGTGTCTTTACCTGCAGAACCTGCTTCGCGTCTGAAACACGGGGTATAGGCAGTCATGTATTTAGGCAGGTCGTCTTCTGATAAAATTTCGCCTGCATAAATGTTTGTAACAGGAACTTCTGCTGTCGGAATAAGGTATAAATCTTCGTTTTCGCATTTATACATATCTTCTTTAAATTTTGGAAGTTGCCCTGTACCTGTCATAGTTGCACCGTTTGCCATAAACGGTGGTAAAATTTCTTCATAACCTTCGTTTTCTGTGTGTTGGTCAAGGAAGAAATTAATTATTGCCCTTTCTAATCTTGCACCTTTGCCTCTGTATAGAGTGAATCTTGATTGAGATAATTTTACTCCTCTTTCAAAATCTACAAGACCTTTTTCTTCGCACAAATCCCAATGTGCTTTTGGTTCAAAATCAAATTTTGTCGGTTCGCCCCAGGTTGAAACAACTACATTGTCGTCTTCTGATGTCCCGACAGGTGTTGTTTCGTCAGGAATATTCGGGATATGAAGAAGAACATTTCTTTGTTTTTCGTCAAGTTCGTTTTGTTTTTCTTCAAGTGCTTTAATTTCGTCACCTAATTCTCTGACTTCTTCCTGAATGGCATCTGTATTTTCGCCATTTTTCTTCATCATGCCGATTTTTTGTGATTCATTTTTGCGTTTTGCACGAAGTTCATCAGCCTGAGTCTGAATTTTTCTTCTTTCTTCGTCAATTTGTAATACTTCATCTATTGACCATTGCGGATTTCTTCTTTTCAAAAGTTCGTTTATTTTTTCGGGGTTTTCCCTAATAAGTTTAATATCAAGCATATTTCCCTCTTTTCTAAAATTATGTTGGGCAGGTATGCCCAACCTACGAATAATTCAATAATATTCTAAAAATACTTACTAATCAAGAAAAATATTGTATAACTTATCATTTACAAAAATTTTAATATTAAATATATTAAATTATTATACATAATTCAATTTTTATGTATAATTAAGATATTGGGATAATAAAATGGTGGAATGTGTAGTTGATAAAAAAGATAAAGATATTTCATCTCTTTCTGTTTTGGATTGGAGAAACATTCCTTTTTCTCATCCCGATAAAACGATTCATTTGGCTACTCTATTTAGTGGTATTGGTTCTATTGAACAAGCATTTAAACGATTAAATTTAAAACATAAAATCGTTTTTGCTGGTGATATAGACCCTTTCGTCAAACAAAGTTATTTCGCAAATTATGATATAAAAGAAGAAAATTGGCATGATGATGTAACTAAATTTTCTGCAAAGAAATATAAAAACAAGGTGGATTTACTCGTTGGGGGAAGCCCTTGCCAAGCATTTTCTATGGTTGGTAAAAGGCGTGGTTTAGAAGATACACGAGGAACACTTTTTTATGATTTTGCTCGTATTGTCGATGAATCAAAACCGAAAGTTTTTATATATGAAAATGTTAAAGGCTTACTTAATCATGATAATGGTAGAACTTGGAAAATTGTTCAAGAAACATTTAATTCACTTGGATACAAAATTTTTACACAAGTTTTAAATAGTAGAGATTATGGAATTCCACAAAATAGAGAGAGAATTATCGTTGTCGGTTTTAAAGACAATAATGTGAATTTTACATTTCCTTCTGCTATTCCATTGAACAGAACAATGCAAGATTTTTTAGAAGATTATACTGATTCAAAATATTATCTAAAAGAAAAAGGTATAAAATTTGTAACAAGTACCAAAAACAGGAAAAAGCAATACACTCAAATAAATGGTAGTGTTGCACTTTGTCAAAAGGCAAATCAACAGTTTAATTGGCACGGAGATTTTGTTTTTGAGCAGGCTAAAAGTGAGGATTTTGATGAATTTATTTTTGACGTGTCTAAAGTAGAAGAAAAATATTATCTATCGGACAAAGTTAAGAATTATGTTTTGGCTGGCGGAACAAAAAACTTTAGAACAAGCACAGAAACTGATTTAAAGGTTGCAAGACCATTATTACAAACAATGCACAAAATGCATAGAGCCGGTGTAGATAACTATGTTACTCATAATAAGGGACGAATTAGAAAATTGACACCAAGAGAATGTTTACGACTAATGGGGTTTAAAGATGATTTTAAAATAGTTGTAAGTGATACCCAAATGTATAGACAAGCAGGAAATAGTATCGTTTCTGATGTACTTATAGCAGTATTAAAACAAATGGATATAACAAAATATGGCAGATAAATTATTATTAAATAATAATGAGTATGAAATAATAGATACTATTGAAAAAATGACTGTTCCAGATTGTTTTGTCGTCAGAGCAAATAAAATAGGTAGTGCAAATGGTGAAGCAAAATTTTATATTGGAAGTCGTCAGAATTCTTCTATTTTAGATTTTTTTGGTGGACAAGGATTTAATGTTAAATGTTTTATCAAAAAAACTGATTTATTAAATTACATGAATGATGTAGAAGAAGAATACAATACTCCAGAGCAAAATTATGCACAAAAACAAAACTTCCCGATTTTATGGACTGAAAGATTAGCTAAAATACAAGAATTACAAGACTATGAGTATTTTAATTTAATAGACCAAGTTCAAATTGCAGGAAATCGTTTTTATGTTTCTTCTGAGAAAATAAATATGCATACTTTTCGTTATATAGGTTATCAAATATTAAGAGAAATTTCTTTGCCTAAAATAACATATTTGGCTGCAATAAAATTAAAAGATAAACACGATAATTTGATTTTTTATTTGAGATTATTTGTAGATTATTTTGGTGAAGTTGAGAAGAAAACAGTTATTGAAGAACAATTAAAAAATATTGAGGATTCAAATTCATCAGAGGAAGAAAAATTACAACTTACAAGGGCAAGAATAGGACAAGGAAAATATAGACAGGAATTATTAGAATTATGTCCATTCTGCCCAATAACAATGGTTACAGATGATAGATTATTAATAGCAAGTCATATAAAACCTTGGGCAAAATCAAATGCACAAGAGAAAGTTGATCCATATAACGGATTTATGTTTACGCCAAATATAGATTTACTTTTTGATAGAGGTTTTATTACATTTACTAATGATAAGCACATGAAAATTTCACCCTGGTTATCAAAAATGACTTGTTCAAGATTAAATATAGTCCCCGATAAAAAATATGATATGTTACCTACAGAAGGTAGAGAAAATTATCTTGAATATCATAGAAATGAAATTTTTAAAGCATAACATTAATAATCTAATTTAGTTTTCCTCATCTTCTAAAAAAGTATTAATTTCAAAACCTTTTTCTTTAATTAAAGAAATTAATTCATTTCTTAGTGTAGTATAATTTATTACTTCTTTTTCGTAAGTTTTTCTTGATAGTCGGTAAGGTGGACCACCATATCTTAAACTATAATTTGTATTTTCTTCGGCTATTATTTCATTATTACAAATATTGTCAAGTGTTTCATTTTTTAATATTTTTCTTGGTGATATATTTATTTTCCATGCTCTTAAAGTGTGACTAACTTCTGCATTAATAATTAGATCATATAATTTTATTTTTAATTTGGTAATATTATTATTGGTATTATCTACAATTTGTCTAGTAAAATATTCTATTTTTTGAGTTGCTGCATCAATAGAGGATAATACTCCTTGAACTTGTTCGGAGGTTGTTTGATTAGTTAAATATGAAAAAAGCATTCCTGCCCATTGCTTTTTTAAATAATTTTCTATATCTCCAAAGTCATTGAAGGACTGAATTGCATTGTTTTTGTTATTTTTTCTTACCTGATCTATAAATTCAAAAATGGCTATATTATCTACTGATGGATAATTTATTTTTTTATTTTTTTCATTTTTATTATATACATTATGTTCACAATAAACGGAATGCTCAATAAGAGTGAATACAGGTATCCCTCTACTTATTGCTTCATCATATTCTTTATTTGTTATTGATTTTTCAGAATTTTTAAATTCTCCCCCAAACCTTCCACCTATTATCAACACAAATATTTGACAATTTCCAACTTCAGTAATACAAGCATCATGTGTATGTTTACAAGTATCGTAATATATATCTCCATTTTCACTTAAAATAGGTTCATATCCCATATTTTTTATGAAATATTTTAAATTTTCTCTTACATATTTTAAATCGTAGCAAGTTGAACTAATAAAAACTCGAGGAATTGCCATAAAGTAATATATCCTATATAAAATATAAATACAATTATAATTCTAACACAAAATTGATTTTATGCATAAATAATTTACTCATAATATGATTGATAATTATATGACTTTCCCAAAAAACATTTTTTCATATATAATCAAATTATGGCACTAAGAGAAAATGTACGAAATTTTTGTATAATAGCACACATTGACCACGGAAAATCCACACTTGCCGACAGATTGTTAGAAAAAACAGGCACGGTATCTCAAAGAGATATGCAGGAGCAACTTCTGGATTCAATGGATATTGAGCGTGAGCGCGGAATTACGATTAAACTCAATGCCGCAAGAATGAATTATAAAGCACATGACGGTAAAGATTATGAATTAAATCTCATTGATACTCCGGGGCATGTTGATTTTTCGTATGAAGTTTCCCGTTCTTTAGCGGCATGTGAAGGCGCATTGTTAATTGTTGATGCTACTCAGGGTGTTGAGGCGCAAACCTTAGCCAATGTATATCTTGCGATTGAACAAAATCTTGAAATTATACCGGTAATCAATAAAATTGACCTTCCGTCTGCAGATGTTGAAAAGGTTAAAAAAGAAATTGAAGAAATTTTAGGACTTGATACATCTATTGCTATTCCTGTCAGCGCAAAGACAGGACAGGGAATTGAAGAAGTATTGGAAGCGATAGTTGATTATGTACCGGCACCTGAGGATAATACCGAAAAACCTTTGCGTGCATTGATTTTTGACAGTGTATATGACCAATATTTGGGAACTGTTTGCTATTTCAAAGTTGTTGACGGTGTGATGAATGTTGGTGACAAAGTCAGATTTATGGCAACAGGCAAAGAATGTGAAATTGTCGAACTCGGTTATCAAAACCCGCAAAGAGTACCTGTAAAACAACTCAAATGCGGGGATGTAGGATATTTTGCAGGCTCAATAAAAGAACTTACCCGTTTTGTCGGGGATACACTTACAACAATTGAAAATCCAGCATCTGAACCTCTTGCAGGGTATAAAGAAGCATTACCAATGGTATTTTCAGGACTTTACCCTGTTGATAATGAAGATTATGCGGATTTAAAAGAGGCTTTGGAAAAATTAAAACTCAATGACAGTTCGATAACTTTTGAGCCTGAAACATCAAATGCACTCGGATTTGGGTTCCGTTGCGGTTTTCTTGGCATGCTTCACATGGAAATTATACAGGAACGGCTTGAAAGAGAATATGACCTGTCACTTATTACCACTGCGCCGTCTGTTGTGTATAAAGTTCACAAAACAAACGGGGAAGTTTTGGATATTGATAACCCGTCAAATCTTCCTGATGCGCAGTATCGTGATTTTATTGAAGAACCCTATGTCAAAGTTCAGATTCTTGCACCAAATGATTATGTAGGAACTTTAATGGATTTGGCTCAGTCTAAACGGGGAATATTTATTAATATGACTTATTTGGATAAAGTCAGGGTTGATTTAACCTATGAAATCCCTTTAAGTGAAGTCATTACAGACTTTTATGACCAGTTAAAATCTCGTACTAAAGGTTATGCGAGCATGGATTACGAATTTTGCGGATATAAGCGTTCTAATCTTGTAAAACTTGATATTATGCTTTCAGGCGAAGTCGTTGATGCGTTATCAGTAATTTGTCACACTGATAGTGCATATTACATAGGTCAAAAATTAACGGTAAAATTAAAAGAAATTATTCCGAAACAACTTTTTGAAGTACCGATTCAGGCGGCAGTAGGCGGGCGAATTATTGCCAGAACAAATATTAAAGCAATGCGCAAAAATGTACTTGCGAAATGTTATGGCGGTGATATTACCCGTAAAAGAAAACTGCTCGAAAAACAAAAACGCGGTAAAAAGCGTATGAAATCTGTCGGAAGCGTAGAAATTCCGCAGGAAGCATTTATGGCTATTTTAAGTCTTGAAGAAGAATAAATTTTTATAATCTATTTGTTAACATTTGTTAACAATTTGCTCAAATCATGCAATTTCCTGATTAAAAAATACTTTATATAAATACGAGAGATGGAAAATCTATCAATAGGATGAACGATTAAATACATATCACTCAATATGTGAGTACAAAAAGGAGATTGACAAATGGGCGGAACAAATGGCGTAAACGGAAGCGGAAACAACTATTTTAAACTATCAGATTTTTGGAGTAAACCAAGTTTAAAAGGTGCAAAAACAGAAGAAACAACAATTGCAACACCTATCAAACTTACAGGTTTGGATACAGTAAAAAGAGAAAATTTAGATGAAATAAGTCCATATGCAGCAATGGGTGTTAAATTTTCAGCAAAAGCACCTGAAGGTTCAGTTGAATCTTATATGAAAGCTGCACCTGAATTTGGCAGATGGCATGGTAATTTTGGACCTTTAGGTAAAAAAGATTTGGCAACATTAGATAATTTGAGTAATGTATATGCAAGAGTTGCCGAAAATAAAGCAGATGTAACAACACATTTGCAAGACTGTCCGTTCGATTTCTTTACTGCTTAGTAAAATAAATAAAATCTTCTCTCTCACATATTTAAAGCCGATTGGATATCCAATCGGCTTTTTAATGTTTAACCTCACCCCAGCCCTCCCCTAAAATTAGGAGAGGGAGTATTTTATTAATCCCACCATGCTATCTCCAAAATTAGGAGAGGGTATTGTGCTCTAATTCTGATTACATTTGAGGTAGGTATGAGCAGGTTTGTTACAAAAACTTAACAATGCATGACAAAATTCTAAAGATTATTAAAAACATGCCGATAACCTGTATGTGAGTAAAATTTAAGGAGACCAAGTTATGGCAGTTGAATTTAACAGATTCGGAAAGTACAACAATTACAACTTGTTTATTGGTCAAGATGCGGCTAAAAAAGCGCAAGAAGGTCAGAAAGAAGAAGTAAAAGAAGTTGAAACAAAAGCACCGGCATTTAAAGGTTTGGAAAATGAAACAGATTTATTAACCAAGAATGCACAAAATCTTTACGGAGTTAAAATTTCCAAATTTGCACCGAAAGACAGTGATATTGCGGATGAAACAAATGCGATTTTGACAAGATTAGGGTTTAACTATAAAGTAACACCACAGCAGGTTGCAAGTGTTGCAAACGGTTTGAACGAAGTAGTTTTACCGGGTTTAAAATCAGTTGAAGACGGAGCAGTTGCGGCTCATATTGCAGACCCAAACGGTCCGTTTGCTGATTTGTTCGCTTAAGAGCAGAGAATAGTATAAAACTTATAATATATATTTACTCACACACTTTTTTAAGTCGATTGAAATCAATCGGCTTTTTAATTTTTTAGGGTTATTATCTTATCGCCTTTTTATATGATTCTTTTTTAAAATCTTACAAAAACTCTATATTGGTGCTAAAATTTTGGTATGTTTGGAACGTGGGATGAATTAATACAGGATATAAAAAGCCGTCTTGATATTGTAGATGTTGTATCTCAGCAGGTTGTCCTCAAAAAAAGAGGTAATTCCTATTGGGGTTTGTGTCCTTTTCATAAGGATAAAAATCCATCATTTTGCGTTACTCCGTCAATGGGAATTTATAAATGTTTCAGTTGTGGAGAAGGCGGAGATGCAATCAAATTCATTATGAAAACCAAAAATCAGGAGTTTCGTGAAGTCATTGAAGATTTGGCGGAAAAATTCGGGCTTGAAATTCCGCATACTCACAAATCAGAGGGTTCAACAAGAGAATTAAAAGAGCAAATGCTTAATGCTACGGCTATTGCGTCTGAAATTTACCATGATTTTCTTTTGAGAAATAAAACTGATAATGCCCAAATGGCACTTGATTATTTAGCAAAAAGAGGGATTGGTTCGGATATTATTAAAAAATTTCATCTCGGTGTTGCACCAAAAAGTTATTCAACGCTTTATGATGAATTGAGAAAAGATTTTTCTAATGATGTGTTAGAAAAAGCAGGATTGATTTTAAAAAGTGAAAAAGGCGGGTATATAGACCGATTCAGAGGTCGTTTAATTATACCTATCCGCAACGAAAACAGTGAATTTGTCGCTTTTGGTGCAAGAGCGTTAGAAAGCGGTCAAAGTCCGAAATATATCAATTCATCTGATTCTTTAATTTACAACAAAAGTAAGATTTTGTACGGTCTTGATACTGCAAAAGATGCTATAAAATCTGAAGATGCGGTAGTTTTGATGGAAGGTTATTTTGATGTAATATCTTCTCAGGCTCACGGGATAGAAAACTGTGTTGCATCCTGCGGAACAGCCTTAACTCCTGACCATGTCAGACTTTTGTCAAGATATACCAAATCAAGAAGAATTTATTTATCTTTTGATACGGACGGAGCAGGTCAAAAAGCAACAGTAAAAGGTGCCTCCGTTATAAAAGAAGTTTTTGCAGGTTTGGGTAATATCAAACAATTTGATGAAAGTTATTTGCCGATAAGTTCAAGTGCAGAGCGTTATGCCTGCGAAATCAGAGTAATTGCACCACCGGAAGGAAAAGACCCTGATGAATTTGTACGCTCTGTCGGTGCGGATGCTTATAAAATGTATATGGAAAAAGCGCCGTTATATATTGATTTTCAGATTAATAGTATTTTGAAACAAAAAGATAACTACAAAACCCCGCAGGAAAAAGCACAGTATATAAGCACAATTATCCCTGTTTTGGCTGAAATTCAAAACAAAGTAATACGCAGCGAATACGTTGAAATGGTTGCACAAAGTTTAGGTATAGAATCATCTGTAATAAAGTCTGAACTTCGTTCTTTCGATAGTGCAAATATTCCACAGGTAGAACGAATTGTTAAGAATGTAACAAAAAGTAATTCTGTGTCACAAAAAGCGCAAAAATTTTTATTGAGCGTTTTTTTAGTACCCGACAATCATTTTTCTTTTTCTGAATTAAGTGAAATGATGTCAGAGGTCATATTCGATGATGAAATATTAATAATTGTAAAATCTACAATTGACAAATTGATATGTACCGTAAATAATGTGAAAGAATTAATCGAACACTTATATACTGAATTTGTTGAAAACCCTGATGCTCAGGCGGTTTTACCCGAACTAATCGAGCATGCCCAAGCCTATAAAGGTCTTGACAAAGAGGAATTCAGAAACGCTATAAATGAAACTATTGCTAAAATCAATCAGTGTAAGCATGTCGAGGAAGTTAAACACATAAAAAAAATTTATAAAGGGATTGATGATGACGATCCCGAAGCTCTTAAAATTCAAATTCAATTAAGAGATAAAATTAAGAACAAAAGACAAAAATCGGAGATGAATTAGATGACAAGAAAAAGACAAGGCAGTTCTTCAGTTATTAGTATTGAAGAAGAAGATGCATTAGATTTAAGAGGTTTAGGTGAAGATGATTCGCTTGACAATGATGCTGTAAATTATATGAATGTAGATATTTCTACTGATAATATTGACGATATTGTTACTTCAAAAATGGGAGATAAAGTATCTTCTGATGATATTTATATGATGCGTTCATCAGACGAACCCGATCCTCGAGACTTGGAAGTTCCGAAAAGTATTGCAATAGATGACCCTGTTCGTCTTTATTTGCGTGAAATCGGTCGTATCAAATTGTTATCCGCAAATGATGAAATCGCACTTGCAAGACAGATATTAGAAGGCGGAAGTGCCGGTGCTATTGCCAAAAGAAAACTTGTTCAGGCAAATTTAAGACTTGTTGTCAGTATTGCAAAAAAATATATCGGTCGTGGAATGTTATTCTTGGATTTGATTCAGGAAGGCAATTTGGGTTTAATCAGAGCGGCTGAAAAATTTGACCATGAAAGAGGTTTTAAATTCTCTACTTATGCGACTTGGTGGATTAGACAGGCAATTACTCGTGCTATTGCTGATCAGGCAAGAACTATCAGAATTCCTGTTCACATGGTTGAAACTATTAACAAACTGAAAAAAGTTACAAGAAAACTTGCTCAGGAAAATTCAAGAAAACCAACCGAAGAAGAACTTGCAGCAGAAATGAATGTTTCAATTTCAAAACTTCGTGACATTATTAAAATTGCGCAAGAACCTTTATCTTTAGAAACTCCTATCGGTAAAGAAGAAGATTCTCGTTTGGGTGATTTTATTGAAGATAGAGAAGCAGATGCGCCTGTAAAAAGGGTTGCTTCAGAACTTTTAAAAGAAGATTTGGCAGAAGTTCTTTGTACATTATCCCCAAGAGAACGCGATGTTTTGAGATTGCGTTTTGGTATGGATGACGGCAGACAAAGAACATTAGAAGAAGTAGGTCAGTTGTTTGGTGTTACAAGAGAGCGTATCAGACAAATTGAAGCAAAAGCGTTGCGTAAACTTCGCCATCCGAACAAAAAGAAAAAACTTGAAGAATATGTTGAATAATCAAAAAACTCTCTCATTACTTGAGAGAGTTTTTTTAATAATATTTATAATTTTTAAACCATTGTCAATTCGCCAAAAACCATTTCATGCAAAGATTTTGGTGATTTTCTGTTGGCAAGAACCGTTGTTCTGATTTCTCTTAAATCTTCCTGCATTAAACGGCGTGGCGAACCGTCTTCCATAGAGTGATTTCTCAATAAGTAAGACGGGTGGAATATAGCCATTGATTTGTATGTTTTACCATTAATTGTAACATCAAACCATTTACCTCTTACTTTTGAAATCTGAACTTTTTTGTCTTCACAAAAAGATTTTAGTGCAGTTGCACCGCAAAAAATTATTGCTTTCGGATTCATAATATCAATTTGAGCAGTCAAGAATTTATGACAAAGCATTTTTTCAACATCTGTTGGGACTCTGTTTTCAGGCGGACGGCATTTTACGGTGTTAATAATATACAAATCATCCTGTCTTGAAATTCCGGCATCTTCTAAAAATTCATTTAAAAGTTTTCCTGCTCTGCCGACAAACGGAGTCCCTGTTTCATCTTCGGTTTCTCCCGGGGCTTCGCCTATCAAAACGATTTTTGCCGTTTCAGGATTACCGTCTGAAAAAACTATATTTTTTCTTGTATTCCCCAAAACACATTCACGGCAATTTTCACATTTTTCTCTTACAATTTCAAGACATTCTTTTTTAATCATTAATTCTCTCCCACGATATAGCCATATTTTCGACTGTTACTAATTTTCTCTGAAAAATCCGATATTGTATTTTTTGCAATATCTTTTAAGTTCTTTCATTATTATACTCGATAATAAAAATACTGCAATTAAATTTGGAACTGCCAAAAATAAAGTGAAGCCGTCAGAAAGTCCGACAACACTTTTTAGGTTCATAGCAGAGCCGATTACAATAAAAACGCAATATATTATCTGAAAAATTCTTGTTTTCAATTTGGATTCGCCGAATAAGAATGTCCAACTTTTTACTCCGTAATAAGAACCGCAAAGCATAGTTGATAATACAAAAAAACCTGCCATAACTGTTAAAAGTATCGGAAAATAAACCCAAACACTTTCAAAAGCGTGAGATGTCAGTTCAATTCCTGCCGGAGTACCTAAATAATCTTTATAAGCACCTGTTACAACTATTATAAATGCAGTAGCCGTACCGACAATGACCGTATCAACAAACGGCTGAAGCATAGCAATAAATGCCTGTGCAACAGGTTTACTTGTTTTAACAGCAGAAAAAGCAATCGGTGCAGTACCTAAACCTGCTTCGTTTGCAAACATTGCCCTGCGAAATCCCCACAACATACAACCAAAAACTCCTCCGCTTATCAGAGCATTTGGCTTGAACGCTTCTGAAATAATAAGTCCTATTGTGTGAGGAATATTTTTTATATTCAATATGCAGATTAAAAATGCACTCAAAACATATAAACTGCACATCAAAGGAGTTACTTTTGATGTAAATTTCCCTATTGATTTGATTCCGCCAATAACAGTTACATAGGTGATTATTGCAACAATCAGTCCAAAAAGCCACCTGCAATCGGTAAATAATCCCGTCACATTTGAAATTTGAGTTGTAATAGCATTAATCTGAAACAAATTCCATCCGCCTATCATTGCAAAAATACAACATATTGCATAGATATTTGCAAGGTATGGAGTGAACGGTTTTATCCATTTTGCTCTCAAACCGTTTATTATGTAATACATCGGTCCGCCTGAAGATGAGCCGTCTTTGTTTATTTGCCTGAATTTAATGCCCAATAATACTTCGGAAAATTTTAATGCCATTGAAAAAATTCCTGCCGTAATAATCCAAAAAATTACCCCCGGGCCTCCGATAGATACGGCAAGTGCAGAACCAACAATGTTGCCCATTCCTGCAGATGCGGAAATAGTTGCTGTCAAAGCCTGAAAAGATGATACCTCTCCTTTTCTTTTTTTCTTTATGACATCCTGATGTTTGTATCTTAATGTCAGTAAATCAAGTGCGTGCTTAAATCCCCAAATGCCGATAAATCTTGTTCTGATTGTAAAATACAAAGCCGCAATTATTAATAAAGCAATTAAAAATTCTACACGGACACCTTCAATGGTAATGTGAGAAAAAATTACCCCCGAAATCTTGTTTGCAATAGGGGATAAAATACTGTCAATTCGGCTATCTAAATTCATAATTCAATAATATCATGAACATGAAAATAATTACTTATTGACATATCCCCCAAAAAAAATATAATAAAAAATATCATTCCGAATTAGGAGACAGAATGAAAAAGATTGCATTTTTATTGTGCTTTGCGGTGTTATTAAGCGGTTGTTCTTTTACCGGTAGAAGTAGTGGTTCTCATGGAATTGCATTTCCGAAAAAAGGAATATATTTTTGTCCGATTCCAAATTATGACGGTTCGTATGTGCTTGCAGAGGATGTTTTTGATGCTTCGGAAAAATGTGACAGTTATAAATCCGAATTTTGGGAAGAAACATCTCCGGGGGCTTTTGAAGATTGTCTGAGAAAGAAAGGAATGTTTGTTGAAAGATTTCAACTCGGAACTTGCGCTCCTGTATTAAAAAAGACTCATAATGTCGGCAAATCGGGGTGTTTGTTTGAACTTGCAACAAAATATAACAAAGTTGTTAAATACAATTGCTATGGTCCGAATATTGCATCTGTTGTAAATATTATCAAAGCAAAATACGAAATCAGACCGCACGAAAAAAATTAGGCTTATTTTTGGAATACGAAAATATATTCGTGATTGAATATTGAAAATCCGCCTGCTAATGCACGATAACGCCACAGGTTTGCTGTTCTGCCTTTTGCTCTTTCGTTGCCCTGAATATCTTTAACGATGGTAGATTTTAGTTTAAACCCGATTTTTCTCATTCTGTCCATACATTCAAACCCAAGCGGCTGAACTTCGGAATTTTTGTAACTGTCCCCGATAATCAGACATGCAAAACGACCTTTTTCGAGTAAATCATAGCCGTTTTGTGCAACTTTTTCAAACAAATCATAAAATTCTTCTGTTGAAGAACAATTTGATAAATCTTCTTTCTTATCGGAAAATTTGATAATATCGTCATAAGGCGGATGAAGCATTAAAAACTGTGCTTTTTCTTCGCCCATAATTTCAAGTCTTGCTTTAACTTTTTCAACGGCATCTTCACTTGCCGAATCGGAACATACAAGGTTTACATCTGTGACAAGTTGTTTTGGGGTAAATTTTTGAGAAACACTGTCAACAAGTTCCTGTTTTAATTCAACTCCGATACAACGGCGATTCATGTTGATTGCTTCAATACCTGATGTGCCTGAACCAAAAAACATATCAAGAACAACATCACCTTTTTTGGTGTAGCGTTCATACATCTGTTGGGCAATCTGAGGAATATAATTTCCGTGATAATCGTTTGAATGACCGTGTTCTTTTAGTCTTGACGGAAATAACCAGAGAGAATTTGTTATAACATGAGCATATTCTTTCCATTTGTTCAAATTGATGTCGCTGTATTTTGTTGTTTTTATATCAGGTTTTTGAACAACACGAAGGTCTGCTTTCTTTTTAGGTTTTAATTTTGTATTGTTTAAAATCTTAGCCAAAATTCTCTCCTCCCGTATTTAACCATTTAATCTTATAAAATCGTCATGATTTTGTAATCAAACATTTATATGATTTTGTGCTATTATTTGTGTAGATAAAGGGATTGATTTTAAGTTAATTGCTTCTGTTTATGGGGCAGTGGACTAAGCCCGTAGGGGGGTTAATTGGCAAGAATAAAACAATTATCAAAAAATCTTATAAACCAAATTGCGGCAGGGGAAGTAATTGAGCGTCCCGCATCAGTTGTTAAAGAATTGACCGAAAACTCAATAGATGCCGGAGCAACCAAAGTCAGTATTGATATTACAAATGACTGTCGTGATATCAGAATTGCCGATAACGGTTCAGGTATTCATCCTGACGATATTTTGCTTGCATTTTCAAAACATGCAACAAGTAAAATTCAGGAAGATGATGATTTATATAATATTCACACTTTTGGTTTTCGAGGAGAAGCGCTTGCAAGTATAATTTCAATTTCCAAACTTACCTGTATTACAAGAACACCGGAATTTGAAACAGGTACAAAAGTAAAATGTGAAAATTCGGAAGTTACTAAAGTCGAAACAGGTTGTGCAGTCGGTACTATTATGGAAGTTAAAGATTTATTCTACAACCTGCCTGTCCGTTTGAAATTCTTAAAAAGTTCTTCAACAGAATTTTCATACATTCAGGAAATTGTTCAATCTATTGCACTTTCTCATCCCGAAGTTTCGTTAGAACTTAAAAAATACGGTAAAACAGTTTTAAAAACTACGGGACAGGATAATTTAACCCAAACTATTAAAGAGGTTTATTCATCAGATGTTACAAACAATCTCAAAGAAGTTTTTAAAACAGACGAACTTTCAGGTTTAAAAATTTCAGGCTTTGTAAGTACTCCTGACTATACCCGTTCAAGTAAAAAAAGTTATTATACTTACATAAATTCAAGAGCGGTAAAATGTCCTGTTTTTCAAAAGGCTATTGATACCGTGTATAGAACTCTTACGGCTAATAACAAATATCCGTTTGTCGTTTTAAATCTTGAAATTCCTCCACATGATGTTGATGTAAATGTTCATCCGACCAAAAAAGAAGTCAGATATAAAAATCCTAATCAGATTTTCAATTTCATTTTCAGTGCTGTTCAGGGCGGTCTTTCTAATTATGTTGAAAGTGCAAATATTAAAGCATTTTCACAGCCTTTGCAAAATAAAACTGCACCGATTAGTCAAAGTAGTTCTCCAATTGTGCAATTTCCCAAAAATCAGGGTGAAATTTATGTTGATGAAAAATCAGATACAATGTTTGTGCCTCAAGATGTTATGGATAAAATGGAAACTTCTTATCCGCCTAAAAAGGATTATACACAAAGTTTTGTGCAAAGTCAGATGTTTGAAGTCAAATCTCCCGTTGAAGAAGACGGTGATAAGATTATCGGGCAATACAAAGACACTTATATTCTTATTGAAACCGACCAAGGACTTGAAATTGTTGACCAGCACATAGCAGAAGAAAGATACAATTACGAAAAACTCCAAAACGATAAAGAAATAATTTCTCAAATGCTTTTTGTATCTGATGTGATAGAAATTTCAGCATCAGAATGTGAACTTATAAAAGAAAATCTTGCAAAGTTTGAAAGATACGGTTACGGGATAGAATTTGTAAGCGATAAAGAAATTATTTTCCGTAAAATTCCGCAAATGCTTTCAAAAGTGAATCCGAAAGATATAATTGCGGAAATCCTGCAAAATCTTGAGGGGAATATTGATTCAATGGAAGAAAATATTCTTAAAACTACGGCTTGTAAAGCATCTGTTAAGGCAAATACACCGCTTACTATCTGGCAGATGCAGGAAATTATCAAAAAATGGCGAACAACAAAAATGCCATATACCTGTCCGCATGGCAGACCGATTTGTCACACTATTCCGCACAAAGAACTTGCAGGATTCTTTGAGAGGAATAAATAATATTTATTGTCATCCTGAATTTATTTCAGGATTTCACACAAAACAAGTCATAGAATTATAGATTAAGGAGATGCTGAAACAAGTTCAGCATGACACATATGAAAACAATAAAAATTCAATGTCCGGCAAAAATTAATCTTAATCTGAAAATTACGGGAAAACTTGAAGGCGGTTTTCACGCAATAGAAAGTATTATGCAAACAATTAATCTTTATGATTATTTGACAATAAATGTTTATGATAATGACAAAAATGAAATTATCCTGTCAGGGAACAGTAATGAAATTCCTTATGATGAAACGAATTTAGTTTATAAAGCAGCAAGATTGTATCTTGAAACCGCCAAGATAACAAATAAAAAAATTAGTATTTACATTGAAAAAAATATTCCGGTTGCTGCAGGCATGGCAGGTGGTAGTACCGATGGCGCAGGGGTTTTGTACGGATTAAACAAAATTTTCTTATGTTTTGATTTCGAAGATTTAGATAATTTATGTGCGAAACTTGGTTCTGATTTGAATGTTTGTTTGCATGGCGGAAGAATTCTGGCAAAAGGCAGAGGTGAAATTATTACTCCGCTTGAATTTGAAGAATTTAATGTGAGTTTAATAAAACCGATAAATCTTGGGATTAGTGCAAAAGAGGCTTATACAAAGTTTTCACAGAAAAATGATGTACCCCCTGCGGCACTTCGTACCACTTTCCCCTTACAGGGGGCAGAGGATTTTGATGTTGAATTTTGCCCCTTTTTAGGGGGAAATGCCGAACAAAGAGAGGCAAAGGGGGTTAAGAAATTTGTCAACGACCTTGAGTGGGCGGTGATAGATGATTATCCTCAATTGCAATATATTAAACAAAAGTACCCAAAATCGGTTATGACAGGTTCAGGTTCGACATATTTTATGATTGACGGTGAATTTGAAAATGAAAGCGGTTATTGGGTTAAAAACGGATTAAAATCGGTAAATTTTGGAGTGAGAGAGGTGTAAATAACAACAGACCGCAAAGATTTTTCTTTGCGGTCTGTAACTCTATCAAGATTATTGTTCTTATTGATGTGATTCCCATTCTTCTTTGGTAATCGGAACAGGTACAGGGTCGTTACAATCCTGTTTGTAGTATGAATCACCAATTTTGTAGTAACTGATGTCTTTACCGTTGCCTTTTCTTGGAATACCGTTCGGACTGTTTTCAATTCTTGCTTTACCATTTTCACAATCAAATGTATATGTAACTCCGTCAATTGTTAATGTTAAAGGTACTGAAATTGTTGAACCGTGCCCCGGCATAGTTTGAATACCGGCTCTTTCACCTCTCAGGCGTTTAAGTTCTGCCTGAATTTTGTTAAGAGTTTTTGTATCTGTTACAGGTGTTCCATCAGGGTTATTGTAACCATACCTTACTGCTGACGGATAAACAGGTGACATACCGTTTACAACTCTTAATTTGATTGGTTGACAGTGAGTTGATTCATCATACCAAGTGTGAGTGTATTCAGTTTCACATACTGTCGGTGTCGGTGACGGTACCGGTGACGGTGATGGTACCGGTGATGGTGTTGGAGGTGCAGGTGGTTCACCCGGTTTGTATTTGTCAACAATATCCTGCAATGCCATTCTTACACCTGTCAATTCTTTAAGTGTCATTACACCGTTTTGAACACCATCAGATTGTTTGTATAAGTCAACAATGTATTGATTTGCTTCAGCAGGAGGACATCCTTTTTTAATCAATTCGCGTTTTAATTGAATAATATTTTGTGCTTCTGCTTTTGCACTTACACCTTTGTGCATGTTGATGAATTGTGCATCTTTATATTCTTCGGCATCTGTTCCGACACCTTTTTCTCTGCCTTTGCTTACCAAGAAGTCATATATTGCGCCTGCTGCTAATACTGCACCTGCTGCTTTCAATGCGGATTTCCAGTCGTGGTTTTTAATCTTTTCAGCAGTTTTTTCTACTGTTTTTGATGATGATGCGTTTGCGGTTGCGGTTTCAGTTACAGTTGCGGTTGCGGTTTCTGTTACTGTTGCATCAATTGCATCCTGATGATAATGTACTTCTGCAATAGCGTGTGCTACGGCTTCAACTGTTTGTTCATCATATTGCCCTGCAACGCGTTTCAAGATTTCTTCCATTGTTTCAGGGTCAATAGTTGTTATGCTGAATCCCGGAACTTCTGCTTCTGCATGCGCTATGGCTGTTGCAAAATCTTCAACAACTTTATCAATATTTATTTCGTCAATGTGTGCGGTTGCTGTTGCTGTTGCTGTTGCCGTTGCGGTTGCGGTTGCGGTTGCTGTTGCTGTTGCTGTTGCTTTAGCAATTGCTTTTGCAGTTACACTCAATTCCTTAAAGTATGCAAGTGCTCCTGCTGACAATGCAGGTCCTGCATTACCTAACATTCCGGCAAGCATATCTTGGGTTTTATATCTCAATCTTTGAGTATTTGTCAGACCATAGGTGTTGAACAATTTATTCAATTCCGTACGGAAACCTCTCGGTTTAAAATGACTGCCGTATCTGTCAGGATTGATAGTTTTCAATTCTGCAATAAGCGTATTCTTTTCGGTTGGGTCAAGACTGTTACCCATACCTGCGATTGCTTTCAAGCCTTTTTGAGTTGCTCTTGTTTTTGCTTCAACAACTTCAGGCGGATCTGACGGGTCAGGAATTTGAATTTGGACAATATCGCCCCATTTCTGAACTAATTCTAATTGAGCGGAAGTAAATTCTTGTCCTTCTGCGATAGCAGTGCCGCTTTCATTCAATTTTATGCCGCCATCTTCTAATCTTCTCATTGCAAGCATTTGCATATCCTGAAGGACATCTGCGCCCATTTGGTCAAGATGACCTACATGACCTTTTAGTGCACCATTTTCTTTAACTGCAGCTTTTTCTTCGGCTTTATTAAAGTAAACATGGCTTCTTGCTGCAACTTCGTTTTCAGATTTTGCAATTGCTTTTTCTTTACGGGAAAGTGCTCTTGTTCCGTTACCTCTTGCAGTTTTTAATGCTCTGTTTGTTTCTACATAGGCTTCTGATGTATCTTGAACTGCTTTAACACTATCACCCAATTGTTGACCAAGTGCTTTATATTTTGCTTCAAGTTCTGCAAGTTGTTCTGCACTTGCACCGTTTTTGCGTGCTTTGTAATATTCTCTACGTGCCTCATTGTACTGTTTATTCAAATCTTTTAATTTGTCACTTGCTTCTTCTCGCTGTTCTTTGACTTGTTTACGAGCGGCTTTAAGATTATCTGTGCCTCTGACATAGCCGTCTTTATCTTTTAGTGACGCATCAATCAAACCGTTTGGATCATCATAACGGGCATCTGCTTTAATCTGTTGGCGAATTTCTTTTTTAGACCTTACTTCTCTTTGTTCTGTAGGAACTTTTGGAGAATAAACTGCTCTGCCGTTTTCATAAATATCAATATCATAGAACTGTGTATTAATTGTTCTTACTTTTTTAAACTTGGCAGGGTCATTAGGATTTTTTGCCTGTTGTTCTTCAGGTTTGAAATCAGGATGTGCTTTTTTAAAAGCATCAAGTTTATCTGCTGCTGCTCTTAACTTTTCAGAATCGTGTCCTGCTGCTTTTAATTCGGCATCAATAGCATCGAATTGTGCTTTAATGGCACCTTCATTTTTTTGTTGTTCTTCCGGAGTTTTTACACTTCCCTCTGGAACTGTTGCAGTTTCTAAGCCGTAAAATGTAGCATGGTCATTACTTGAGTTTTTAAATGAAATTAATGCATTAAAAGCCTCAGTATTAATTTGACCTGTCTGTAATGCTTGTTTGGCAGCCTCAAACGTAGTATACGTTGTTGCCAACTTTTGCACATCAATTGGATTCACACTCATGTTTTTGTCCTTTCTTTCTATTCGAATTTTTATCAATCTTCAATATAAACTTATAAACACTTTTTGTTTTTAAAAATTGACTTTGAATATTTACTTTTTATATACTTTTTATCTAAAAACCAGATATAGTGTATATTTCAGAATGTAAAGAAATATTACAAAGCAGTTTTCAATTAGTCATTCCGAACTTGATTCGGAATCTCCTATTAACAAATTTATAGGAGATCCTGAAACGAGTTCAGGATGACAATTATTGTGGTTTACCTCTTACACAGTATTTCATTTGTTACCTTTCTAAAAGCATGTAACTTCTACGCTAACCATG
The DNA here is from genome assembly GCA_902774905.1 of uncultured bacterium. GTDB lineage: Bacteria > Cyanobacteriota > Vampirovibrionia > Gastranaerophilales > Gastranaerophilaceae > Zag111. The sequence continues at coordinate 65,265 of CACYKF010000002.1, read as the reverse complement.
TATTCGGCAGGTTTTGGCATGAACTTTAACATGATTTGCGCAATTGTAACAAAAGGTTTACAAAAGGCTAATGAGTGCATATTTTGTGGTATTCACAGTATTTGCATGAGTTTGGATTGCACTTGTATAGTGTGTCCGAAGTTATATCTTTGCAAATTTTAATAAGTTCATTTTCATATTTTGTTTTTAATTGTTCATTAAATTCAATAACATAATTTTGCTGATTTTTAAGGTCGATATAGACAAATGACAGGGATTTGTAATCTGCCAAAAACCTGTCTGCACATAGCAAATAAATCATTGTTTGAGGGTCAAATTCGGGATTTTGGGGGATAGAACCTGTCTTGTAGTCAAGAATATAATAATTTTCATCTGTATGTACCAGAGCATCGAGCCTGCCTCCGACATAGTAACCCTCACCCGCATTTGCGCGGCTCACAAATTCGCCTGCAACTGCTCCCTCTCCCAAGGGTTGAGGGGTCAATCTGATGCTCAGCGTAAACTCGGATTTTACATAATCTTTGTTATAAAACGGATTTTGTTTTAAAAGTTCCCAAACTCTCCGTTCCGTATCGGTTAAAGCGGTTTCTATACGCTCAATTTTAATTTTTTGAAGATAATAATTTGCAAGTGCGTGAATTTTTTTGCCTTTTTCAAACGGCAGAGCGGATTTTGGCACATTAATATTTTCAACATACTGAAAATAGTATTTTTTCGGGCATGTCAGATAAGTTTTTATCATATTTGGAGAAAAATTAGTGTTCATAAATTGTCACCCCTCCTAACTTCCTCTCACAAGGGGAGGAATCTGTGAGTAATTCATCAAAAATCATGCTCGGTTCGGAATTTTTTGTTTTGCCGTAGCGGGTTTGTTCTTTGGTGCTTGTAGTGATATAAAGGCGATTTTTTGCTCTTGTGATTGCGACATACAGAAGTCTTAAATTTTCTTCCAAAATTTCTTTTTTTAGTTCAAAATCAGATTTTTTCTTGTAATTTGGATTTAAACATCTGATTTGTTCAATGAAATCGGCATTTTTAAGGTTTATAGAGTCAATTGAGAGCGGAAGATTTTTTTCACTCATTTCAGGCATGAAAACAAGATTAAACTCGTCACCTTTAGACTTGTGCATAGTCATAATCTGAACTTTACCCTGAAGGGATTTTTTATCGTCTTCATCTTCTTCACTAAAAAACTTAAATCCGCTCAAATTCGGGCGTTTTGAGAGTTCTGAAAGCCTTTCAACCGCATAAGAAAGTGAATTGTTTTTTATACAAATTCGTTTTATAAGTGTCGAAATCAGATGAATATTTGATTTGTCAATTTCTGATTTCATAATTCCCAAATCCTGTGCAACTTTTACCACAAGTTCATTTGGCGGTAAGGCGCAAAGTGAAATCCAATAGTTTACATCCCAGTAAAACTGTTCTAAACTTTGGTTATTAAGATTGTCGCAATTTATCTGTATAAAAGGATTTTCATATTTTTTAATTTCTTCGCCAAGTCCGTATTTGTACCTGCCTGTTTCTGACAGAATGTCGTAATTTTGCCCCAAAATATCATTATCAAAAGGGTGAAGAACAATTTTCATAACGGCAAAAATTGCTCTGAAAACAGATTTCTGTGCAAGACATTGATTTCGTGTAATAACCTTAAACCCTGCATTTTCAATCAAATTCTGCCATGCTTCAACCTGATAATTGTTTCTCAAAAGTATTCCGACGGTATAATCAGGATGTTTTGATAAAGTTTCTCTGATAATCTTTAAAACATGGCTTTTTTCTTCTTGTGAAGTATCAAAAATTTCTGAAATTACTGCATTTTTTTCAACGGGATTTTTGCCTTCAACAGGTTGCATAAACATTTTAAAAAATGCGTTTTGTGTTGTTTTATCTGCCAAAGATATTGTTACAAGCCTGTTTGCAAGTTCCCAGACATCTTTTGAGCATCTTTGTGAACAGTTCATACTGACATTATAATTTTCCGTAATAAACTTTCTGAATCCCTCTACATCAGCATTTGAAAAAGTTGCGGTAATTGACTGGTTTACATCTCCGCATCTGATTATGTTTTTGTACTTCCCACCTAAAAGTGTGATTAATTTTTGCTGAATAAGTGAAGAATCCTGTGCTTCATCTTCAATCAGATATTGACAAATATTTTGATAATACGCAAGTATATCGGGGTTTTCTTCCAATAATTTAACCGAACCTGTCAGCATATCATCATAATCTATCAGGTTAAACTCTTTCAGGTTTTCAATATAAAATTTATAAAAAGTCGCAAATTTTTGGAGTTTTTTATCGGTTATGTTTTTGGGTAAAATTCCGCCGTTCATTTTGAAAGTTGATACCGCTCTGTCAAATTCGTCTGCCGTTTTTTGTTCAATACCGAGTTTTTGGGAAATTTCTCTCAAAATTCGGCCTCTTTGGGAATCGTCGCAAATTTCAAAATCAGCATTCAGCCCAAGTTTTTCATAGTTGCCGTTTTCTTTTAAAATACGCAGTGCAAGACCATGGATAGTGCTGATATTCGGCAGTTTAGACGAGTTCTTGCGCACATTTTTTATACGCTCTCTGAAATTTCTTGCAGCAGAATCCATATAGGTCAAAACAAAGATATTTTCAGGGTTTATCCCTTTATCCAAAAGTTTTATAATGAGTGCAAGCAAAATAGTTGTTTTTCCTGCCCCCGGAACTGCAGATATTCCCATATACCCTTTTTCATAATCAAGGACAGGCTTTTGGTCGGCTCTGGGGGTGATTTTAAAACCTTGTTCGGTGGTGTCTTCAGACTTTTCATTCTCGGAAGTTATTATATATTCTTCTATTCCGCCATAGTTTTCAACCCCGTTGGAATCAAAAAGACTTGAGTAACAGAAAATGTGTTCTGATGCGCAAAGGCTCAGTTTACGCAGAACTCTTGCGTTTTTGTCTGCCGAAAGTTTTATATTATCGTCAATGGTGTATGTGTCTTTGTCCCAATCTTTTTGGAATACCCACGCATTGTATAACGGACCTGTATCCGATTTTATCCATTCACTATTTGAAATATCAAGCCAAAATTGATATTTTGTTCGGATATGGTTGTCAATAATCTTTTGCGGGGTAGAAATTATAAGGTCATTTTGCTCTATTTCAAGTACAGAATAAGGATTCTCGGAAATAACCGAATTTTCAATCTGTAAAATAATATCTGTTTTTCGTTTATTAAATTCCGCTCCGAAAATATCCTCAAAATCCCTAATTTGCTTAATAAAAAAGTTGAATTTGTTTATTTCATTTTTGTTAAATTTTTCAAAAGTAAATAATTTATCATATATATTAATAATCTGTTCCGAAATTTTTTTGTCTGAAACCGAAAGCGATTGAATAAGTTTTAGAAAGTCTGAATATTTTTGTGTATATTCTCTATCCTCAAATTCATACGGAATAAGTTCTTTATTTTTTTCAAAGTGATAAAGAATTTTTTGGCAGTATTTAACAGGAATTTTTAAAAATTCCGATAAAATTACACGAATATCAAATTCCGAAAGGGTATTTTTCAGTTCGGTATTGAGTTTCAGAACTGTTATTGCCCCAAGTACAAGCCTGTTTTGGATAAGTTTTTCGCTCCCTGTTAAAAACATCAGGTCAATTGTTTTTAAACTGTTTTTAAGAGTAAATTTGAGCATATCATCAATTACGGGACTGATAATTGATATTTCGCAGGGTTTTGTGCCGTTTTTAATAATTTCGTTTATTTTATCTATAGCACTTTGCACCATTTGTGAACGCTTTGAAAATGATGTGTAGGAGAAATTTTCAAGTTTGTTAAACTCTCCCTGAACAACATTTGCAAAGAGTTTGTCTGCTTCATACCCCCTTTGCCCTTGCAGGGCATTTCCCCCTTGCAGGGGGCAAAGTTTATCGCAGGTATTTCTGCCCCCTTTTAGGGGGAAGTCGCCGCAGGCGATAGGGGGTTGTTCATTTATAATTGATTTTAAATATTCAATGCAACCTTCAATATTATTATCAATTTCATTATTGTAAAATCTTACAATCTTGTAACCAATGTTTTCTATGTAAAATGTTCTGTATTCATCACTTGAGGATTCTATGTGTTGAGAGCCGTCAATTTCTATTATAATTTTATGTTCGGGGCAAGCAAAATCGGCTATATATTTATTATCAATGGGATGTTGCCGCCTGAATTTTATCCCGAGTTGTTCCTTACGAATAAAATTCCATATTTTTAATTCTTGAATAGTCATGTTTTTTCTCATGCTTCTTGAAAAATTTTTTATATATGGAAGTATTCGAATACCTTTATGTAACCCCCTTTGCCCTTGCAGGGCATTTCCCCCTTGCAGGGGGCAAAGTTTATCGCAAGCATTTCTGCCCCCTTTTAGGGGGAAGTCGCCACAGGCGATAGGGGGTAAATCATTTGAGAATATTCTTTTCAGCCTCTCATAATTATTTTTATCCGCACTTAAATATCCGCATCTGCTTGAACCCAAAGGGTCTATTGCTATATAAAAATCACATAGTTGTTGGGATAAATAATCAATAAAATCAATGCAAATCGGGGTACACTCATCTGCATCATCTATAAACAAATATTTTATATCTTTAAAATAGGAGGTATTTTTATAAATGAAATTGAACAAAAGGCATTGTCTTAAATAATCAAAGCCACGCAGTTCAAGAGTTTTTCGTAAAAGTTTTTTTATTGCAAGTGAAGCATCATCACTAAAACCCTCTTTTAAAATCTTTGCGCGTTCATCAATTTCGCTTTGTGACAAATTATTTTGTATAATAAGGGAATATCGTCTGAAAATCTGCTGAATTAAAGACATTCTTGAGTTGTAGCCCTTAAACGGAACTTCTTTTAATATGTCTTTTAATATAAACTGCGAAATTTCTAACCCTGACAAATTTGGCAAAATTACGGGATTATCAAAAACATTTCGGTCTTCTAAAAACGCCCAATTATCGCTCACGGTATTATATACAAGCGAATAAAAAGAATGTATCTGCAATTTTTCTATGCAGTCAATATCCAATTTTTCAAGAACTTTTTTTGTGAATTCATTTTTGAGAGTTGAATTTTGAACAAGCACAAGAATTTGTGAGGCACTGATTCCCTCATTTAAAAGTTGAACATATTTCTCAATGAGAATATCCGTTTTGTCAGATACTAAACTTCCCTCAATAAACATATAGAGCAATACTCCTTATGATGTATATTATCATGAAAATACGTCAGAAATGTACATCCTTAATATGATGTTTCAAATTTGAAAATGTTATACCATTGAACTATCGAAAAAGTGTTACGGATACAATTATTTTTTGTTCAATGGAAGGAGAAACAAGATTATGGCAACAAAAAAAGTTAGTTTGACATTGGAAGAACAAATCGGATTCAGCGCAGGGGAAATTTATGAATACCTACACACAAACGGGACTGTATCTTTCTCAAAAATGAAAAAAGATTTAGACCTTAAAGGTAATTTTGCAGATTTAGGTTTGGGCTGGTTAGCAAGAGAAAACAAAGTTGAAATTCAACAAAAAGGACCTGCTGTAAAAGTTAGTTTAAGATAATCAATCAGATTCACCACTATTTGAAATATATATCAACATACAATTAAAAAGTTCTGCATTACTGTGCAGGACTTTTTAAGGTATATAAGTTAACAGGCAGATAAGTCCATTTTAGTTATTAATTCTGTAAGAACTTATTAACTTATAGACTTATCTACCTATCGACTTATTTTTCATGTTTATGTTAGACTTTAAATATATAGACTTGAGGAGAGGTATCTTAGTTATGATGAAGTGGTTACTAAAAATATTGGGCGACCCGAATGAAAAGAAAATCAAAGCCATGATGGGCATTGTTGACCATATAAATGCGTTAGAGCCTGAATTTGCGGCTATGACTGATGAACAGTTGAGGGCAAAAACAGACGAATTTAAAGAAATTTTATCAAAACGCCCTCGTTCAAATAATTTTAAAGAAGATTTAAAACTTGAAAAAGAAGCATTGGATAAACTTTTGCCGGAAGCATTTGCGACTGTTCGTGAAGCAGGTAAAAGAGTTTTAAACATGCGTCATTTTGATGTCCAGTTGATAGGCGGATATTTTTTGCATAACGGACACATCGCAGAAATGAGAACAGGTGAAGGTAAAACTCTTGTTGCAACTCTCCCTGCATACTTAAATGCCCTGACAGGTAAAGGGGTTCATGTTATTACCGTGAACGATTACCTTGCAAAGCGTGATAGCGAGTGGATGGGCAAAATTTATGAATTTTTGGGATTGACTGTCGGCTGTATTTTGTCTAACGGCGAAGGGGCAAGAGATTTTGCGCTTAAATATGATGCTTACAGATGTGATATTACTTATGGTACAAATAACGAATTCGGGTTTGACTATTTGAGAGATAATATGGCATCTTCAGAAGCTATGCTTGTTCAAAGACCGTTTAATTATGCCATTATTGACGAAGTTGACTCCATTTTGATTGATGAAGCGAGAACACCGTTAATTATCAGCGGTCGTCTTAGCCAGTCTGAAGATACATACAGAACAATGGCAAAAATTGCTCCTCAACTTGAAAAAGAAAAAGATTATACGGTTGATGAAAAAAATAAAAATGTTATTTTAACCGAAGATGGTATTGACAGAGCGCAGGAACTTATCGGGGTAAAAGATTTGTTTGATATTAAAACAAATCTTGCGCATCATCTTTTGCAGGCATTAAAAGCAAAAGAACTTTTTGAAAAAGATACCGATTATGTTGTCAAAGACGGCGAGGTTATGATTGTTGATGAGTTTACCGGTCGTATAATGGAGGGTCGCCGCTGGTCTGATGGCTTGCATCAGGCGATTGAGGCAAAAGAAGGGGTTGAAATTCAGGACGAAACTCAAACTCTTGCAAGCATTACTTTCCAAAATCTGTTCAGACTATATCCGAAATTATCAGGTATGACAGGTACGGCTATGACTGAAGAAGCGGAATTTGGCAAAATTTATAACCTTGAAGTTACTGCTATTCCTACAAACAAACCGGATATAAGAATTGACCACCCTGATGTTATTTACAAAACAGAGGTTCAGAAGTATTTGGCGGTAATTGATGATATTATTAAACAGCACAAACTCGGGCGTCCTGTTTTGGTCGGTACTGTCAGTATTGAAAAATCCGAATATTTATCTGCGTTATTAAAACAAAGAGGGATTAAACATAATGTTTTGAACGCAAAACACCATGAAAAAGAAGCATATATTATTGCTCAGGCAGGAAGATTGGGTGCGGTAACTATTGCAACAAACATGGCAGGTCGTGGTACTGATATTTTGCTCGGTGGTAACGCAGAATATCTTGCAAAATCAAATCTTGATGAACAGGGAATTGATGAGTCAAATCCTGATTATGAAAATCTTAAAAATCAGGCACTTGAAGAAGCAAGAAAAATAACCGAAGAAGAACATAAGCAAGTTGTAGAAGCAGGCGGTTTGCATGTTATCGGTACAGAACGCCATGAATCCCGCCGTATAGATAATCAGTTGAGAGGTCGTGCTGCTCGTCAGGGTGACCCAGGCTCAACAAGATTTTTCTTATCATTGGAAGATAATTTGATGAGAATTTTTGGTGGCGAGGCAATTAAAAATCTTATGAATGTGCTTAATCTACCTGAAAATACCGCTATTGATCACCCGATGATTACAAAAAGAATTAAATCTGCACAAAAGCGTGTTGAAACTTTCCACTTTGATATAAGAAAACAAGTCCTTGATTATGATGATGTCATAAATATTCAGCGTGAAAAATTTTATCATCAGAGAAGAAAAGTTCTTGCAGGAAAAGGCTTGTATTCGGATATACTTTACATGATAGAGCAGGAAGTTGACAGGATTTTAGGCAGTTATATTTCTCCTGAAATGAAAGTGGAAGAATACAATTATGAAGAACTTGAAAAAATGGTCAAAGAACTTCATTCTATTGTTCCTCCGCTGGCAAAACTCATTGAAGTAAAAGATATTCAAAATATGCGTTATGCTCCGATGTATGAAAAGGTCAAAGATTTTGTTATTCAGGCATATAAAGACCACGAAGTTGAAATTATAGAGTTCTATAATAAAATTATTGCCGAATACAATTCTGATACTCCGCCTCAGGAGCCGTTCAGTGATGATAATGTCGTCAGACAAATGGAAAAAGATGTTCTTTTAAAAGTCGTTGATGCCAAATGGATAGACCACCTTACAAATGTCAGAATGTTACAAGACAGTATCGGACTTCGTGCTTACGGTCAAAAAGATCCGCTTATTGAGTACAAAAAAGAATGTTTTGACCTGTTTAACAAAATGATGTTTGAAATTCAATCAGAAACGGTACAATATCTGTTTAGAACCCGTTTCGGAGTTCAGGTCGTAAATCCTGACGATATCGACCCTGATATGATGGTGTAGATATGCGTGAGTCGTGAACCGTGAATAGTGAATGGACCTTTACGGGATTAAATATTTGGTAACTATATAGAATTTACCGCAAGATGTAGTCGTAGTGCGTGAAAAGCAAAGCGTGCTCACAAAATTTGTAAGTTGGGAATATTTACCTAACTTATTTATTCAAATAACTCTTTAATTCCGACATTGAAACATTTGCAAAAAGCATCTATGTGAGAAATGAATATTCTCTTTGCTTTAGCCTGCTCAATTTTAATTAAAAAGCATGCGTTTATTCCTGTTTTTTGTGAGAATTCTTTGATGGTCAGATTATTTATTTTTCTCAATTTTTTGATATTATTTGCAAGATTTTGTGCATAATTTTTCATGATTTTTCCTTTAATAATTTGTAGGTCTGTGTTGCTACGCCGACAATTAATTCTTCATGTCATTGCGAGCCCGACAGGGCATGGCAATCCAGCCATTTTTGGAAATTACAATAAGATGCGGGATTGCTTCGTCGGCAATCTTTTGCCTTCTCGCAATTACACGATTATTATATATTATACTAAATTATATTATATGATAACAAATTATTATATATCATATTGTAATTATAAAGTCAAGTATATAAAATTAAACTATGGACGAACAAAAAATACTTGAAACATTTGGTTTTAATCTTAAAATGTATAGAACTAAATTAAAGTTGTCACAGGATAATATTGTTGATAAAACAGGAATGAGCAAGGCATACATCAGCAATATTGAGAACGGAAAGCACAATTTGTCTTTAATAAATGCGCTCAAATTATCTGATGCTGTCGGAAAAAATATTGAGAGTATGCTAAAAGAGATTGAATAAAATGTCGAAATATGAGTGAAATGTGTTTTGTGAGTTGTATTTATTGGCATTGAAGCACATTTGACAATTTTCAAATCCGTAAAGATACATTCACATTTCACAATTCACGATTCACTTAAAAAACTATGAACGAAAAAGATTATTTTAATTACGAATTACAACATATTGATTCAAAAACAGGTGCAAGGGCAGGAGTTTTGACTACTCCGCACGGCAAAATTGAAACACCTATTTTCATGCCGGTCGGAACAAATTCTGCAGTAAAATCCTTAACGGGCGACCAGATTAAAGATACAGGTGCACAAATTATTTTGGGTAATTCTTACCACCTTTATTTGAGGGCGGGGGATAAAAGAATAAGAGATTTTGGCGGAATACATGGCTGGATGAATTGGGATAAGCCTGTATTAACTGATTCAGGCGGATTTCAGGTTTTTTCACTCGGGCATCTGAATAAAATTACAGAGGACGGGGTTGAATTTCAGGACCCCAAAAATGGTGAAAGACACTATATTTCGCCTGAAATTTCAATGGAAATTCAACAAAATATCGGAGCGGATATAATAATGGCATTTGACCAGTGCGCACCGTACCCTTGTGATTATGATTTTGCAAAAAGTGCAATGGAACGCACTCACAGATGGCTGGAAAGGTGTTTTAGGGCTAAAACTAATCCAAAACAGGCACTTTTTCCTATTGTTCAGGGTGCATTTTTTGAAGACTTGAGAACCGAAAGTGCAAAAGTTATTTCAACTTTTGATGCGGTTGGTTATGCAATAGGCGGTGTTAGTGTAGGAGAGCCGAAAGATGTTCAAAAACACTTTACCGAATTTACCGCTCCATTATTACCGCAAAATAAACCCAGATATCTGATGGGTGTGGGAACACCGGAAGATTTATTAGACGGCATAAAAGCAGGAATTGATATGTTTGACTGTGTATTGCCTACAAGAAACGCAAGACATGGCTCATTTTTCACATGGAACGGAAAATCCAATATCAAAAATAAAAAATATGAAGATGACAGTTTACCTTTGGTTGAGGGCTGCGATTGTTATGCCTGCAAAAACCATTCAAGAGCATATATAAGACACTTGTGGAAATGTCAGGAAGCAACTGCTTCAACACTTTTGTCTATTCATAATATAAGATTTTTGCTAAACTTCGTGCATCTTTGCCGTGAAGCAATTTTAGATGATAGATTTGAAGAATTCTATAATGAACATTATAAAAATCTTATATAATTATTTGCCGAAAAAGTCGTAGGTTTTGCCGTTTTTCTGCGCATTATTCCATGCTCTTTGCATGTATGCTCTTTCACCTTTAAATTTTTGTCCGGGGAATTGGCTTAAAGTATTAATGTAATGCGGTTTTGCTATTTTTAGTGCTTTATTTCTCTGTGCTTGCGATAAATCTTCGGTTGACATTATTACTCTGTAAACATTACGCTTTTTTAACCCTCTGCTTGCTGTTTTTAAAACAGTATGCGCTGCTGCCGAAGCATAATCTTTTTTTTCAAGATCTTTTTTAATAAATCTTGTCGGTGAACCTGCACGGTCAAATGCTTCAACCCCTTTATTAAATACGACATCTATTATGCCTGTTTGTACTGATGCGGGCGCATTATTAAACAAAGATTTACTCATATAAACAAGTGCATCAACTTTTGCATCAAGAATATCTTGTGCCAAAAGTTCATAAGCCTGAGCCTGAGAGATTTTAGTTTTACCGTTTACAATAATTTTTCCGTTAACCCTGCCTATATGCCCAAAACCTATTGTCGGACAACCATGGGGGTACATTTTACTGCGGACATTGTCCGATTTGCAGACCAAATCCGGTTTTTGCTTTCTTCCTTCAATACCGATTAAAATATCTTTTATATAGTGTTTGTCGATTCTTGTTGTTTTTACAACATCATCAAAACTTTTGACTGTGCCGGGGGTAATAATATATCTTCCGGGAATTTTTATTGTAGTTCCGCCTTTGACAGGGTAATCAAAATTTACATTGGGATTGGCAATTCTTAATCTGTATAGAGAAACTCCGTTGGCATTGGCAATTTTAACGCCTTTTTGTGTTGTGCCTTTTGGGACTGTGTAATTAACAGGACGACCGTATGAAATATTTTTACCAACAACCCAATAATTCCCACCGTCAAGAGTTGATGTAATTTCCCTTTTTATCGGTATTACAGAAGATGTTTTTTGTACCGGTGCGGATTTTTTTGATGCTTTAACTTGTGAAGTTTTTTTTGAAACTCTTTGTTTCGGTACTTTTTTTGTGTGTTTTGGTTTTACTTTAATTCCTTTTTTATTTTTGTTTTTTGAGATTTTTGCGCTGACTGATTTAATGTTCCCTGATAATAATTCTGTCAGGCTTTGCAATATATCAAATGTTTTTGGAGGATTAATATTAGATGGAATGAATTTGTCTATATTACGGGTAATCGGTGTTAAATGCGGGGTAATTTGTGCAGATGCTTTTTGTCCTGCGCTTAATGCTATTGAACCGATTAAAACTTTGCTGATTAAATTTACTTTCATATAAAATATTTCCTCTAATTCAGTATATAAATATTATAAAATCCATAAAAATTAAATTTGCTATCCATATACTAAATATGATATTATAATTTTATTGGAGTTTTCTTATGCAAAGAATCGGTATAGGTTATGATATTCACAAATTAATACAGGGCAGGGATTTAATAATCGGCGGAGTAAAAATTACGCACGAAAAAGGTCTGCTTGGTCATTCTGATGCTGATGTGTTAATTCATGCAATCATTGATGCAATGCTTGGTGCTTTGGCATTAGATGATATTGGTACACTTTTCCCTGATACTGATGCGAGTTATAAAGATGCAGATAGCACAATATTATTGAAAAAAGTTTTTAAAATTATAAGGGACAAGGGTTTTTCTATAGTAAATATTGACAGTAATATTATTGCTCAAGAGCCCAAAATGATGCCTTATATTCCGAAAATGAAATCAGCCTTGGCACAAATTTTGGGAATTAAACCAAATGATATTTCTATAAAGGCAAAAACAAAAGAAAATCTTGATGCCGTAGGTCAAAAATTGGCTATTGAAGCAAATGCAGTTGTTCTTTTAGAAAATAAAGGTTAAATTTCTTTATAAAGTCTTTTATTTTATTATGAATTGGGGTATGATAGTTCTATGATAGTGAAGGAAAAATTATATTCAGATGTCCCGCCAACACAGTTGAGGGGTAAGGAGGAAAAGTTTAAACCCGCTAAAACAAATAAGTTTTGGCTCACTGTTGCGAGTTTGTTCTTTTTTAATATGCTTCAAAACAGGTTCTATGCGTTCAGATACAACGGATATGAAAATTATGCAAATCGTGACAGCAAAGTTCCGACAATATTGTTTTTCCCTCATTCAAACTGGTGGGATGGAATTGTTTTATATAATATAGCCCACAGAATTTGTAAAAAAGAAATTCGTCTGATGGTTGAAGAACTCAACAGATTTCCGCTTTTAAGACGCGGTGGAGCGTATTCTGTCAACAAAAAATCCCCGCAATCCGCTATGAAAGCATTAAAATATTCTGTCGATTTATTAAGTGATTTAAGAAATTTATTGTGTATTTTTCCGCAGGGTATAATCAGACCGCCTCATTACAGACCTATTGAATTTCAGACGGGGCTTGCATATATTGCAAAAAGTGCAGTAAAAAAATATGACAAAATCAATTTAATTCCTTGTGCAATAGAATACTGTTTCTTTAGAGATAACAGGCCGGAAGTCGTTATGGATTTTGGTAAATGTATTGAACTGACAGACAAAAATATTGACAGACACGAATATACAAAATTTTTGGAAAAAGCACTGACAGAAGTTTGTGATGAACAATTCCATAACATTTCAACAGGAAAAGTTGAAGATTATCAGATTTTGTTCAAACAACACCTCAAATGGTACAGACGAATTGAACAAAGATTAAAAAGTATCGATCTGCCTGAAGTTGCAGATGTATAAAAAACAAAATTATGAAAATATCATTAAGACCCCATCATTTTTTGTGTTTACAGGGATATAAAGGATTAAATTATTCAAAATTACAGGCAAATTCGTGGAGCAAGATTTCAAAAGAACTTACTCAAAATCCTGATGCGGATATTTTAATAATCGGTGGCAGTGACGATTTATGCAAAAAATGCCCTGCAATTGTGCAAAGCAGAAAATCAAGATGTATAGAAAATTCCGTTAATCTGTTAGATGAAAAAGTTGCGGGTATATTGGATATTGCAAAAGGTGAAATTTACAAATATTCTGAAATTTTAGAAAAAATAAAGAAAAATTTTACAAAAGAAAAACATCAAGAACTTTGCTCTGATTGTGCGTGGTGGCAAAAAGGTCTTTGCAGAGATAGTTTTGAAAAGTAATATTAGCAAAATTTTTCAATCGCTTTGACAAAACCGTCATTATCGCAAGTGTCCGTAATATAATCAGCGCATTTTTTTAATTCTTCGGTACCGTTCCCCATTGCAACACCGATTCCGCCACATTCAACCAAATCAATGTCATTATTTTGGTCACCGATAGTCAAAACTTCTTCTTTTTTAATTCCCCAATAATTGCGCAAAAACTCAACACTCAAAGATTTTTTTGCATCAGCAGGTCCGATTTCACAAAAATACGGGGTAGATTTTACTATATATAAATGCGGATATTTCTCTTTTAAAACCTCAACCCACACAGAAACTCTTTCTGCATCATCAATATCAATGGCAAGCAGTTTGTTTACATCTTTTATTTCCAAATCGTCAAATGAACAAACTTTGTAATCAACAAATTTGCCTTTGATGTAATACTGTATAATTTTATTGTCTTGTTCGACATAAAGTTTATCGTCAAGATAGAGGTTTATGTGAACATCATTTTCTCTTGCCCATTTGATAATTTCTTTTGCGGTTTGTGGGGGCAGATTGCTTTGATAAAGCGTTTTTCCGTTCATTTCTTTAATAAGTCCGCCCTGATAAGAAATTACCGGAGTATTTAATCCTAATTTTTGTGCTAACGGTACGGCTGATGAGTGCATTCTGCCTGTCACAAGCACAACTTTTATTCCTTTTTTATTTAATTCATTTATGCAATCCAAAACTGCAGGGCGAAATTCTCCTCCATAAGGTAAAATTGTTCCGTCAATATCTGTTGCAACCATTTTTATCATAGTTAAAAACCCTTGCAAAACGCTCTTGTTAAAGCACAAATAGTTTTAGAGTCGTTAATTTCACCATTATTAATCATTTCAAAAACTTCATCAAGCGAAAATTCTTTTGATTTGATTATTTCACCTTCATCAGGATGTTCCCCGACAAATTCCAAATCGGATGCGAAATAGAGATACAATTTTTCGGTGCAAATCCCCGGACTTGTGTAAATAAAACCTAACGATTTCCAATTTTTTGCTCTGTAACCGGTTTCTTCTTCAAGTTCTCTTTTACAGGCATAATCAGGATTTTCTCCAATTTCAAGTTTGCCTGCCGGAAGTTCTATATTAACATTTTTAAGCGGATAACGATATTGCTTTGTCAAAAGAATTTTATTATCGTTAGTCAATGCAACAATAACAACTCCGCCATTATGAACGACAACTTCTCTGAACGATTTGTGTCCGTCAGCAGTTTCAATGTCATCTTTCAAAACTTTGACGACTTTCCCCTCAAATTTTACTTCCGAATTTAATGTTTTTTCTTCAAACTCCATAATTTTATTATATTCAAACAAAAAAATATTGTAAATAATTAAATTAAAAACAACCCTTGTGTAAGGGTTGTCTTCTTATGCAACAAAAAAGGGGGTTGAGGTAAATGTATTTATGTAAGTAGAAAGAGATTATTTACATTATCAATATACAATGAGCATGCGTCAGAATAGGACATATATTTTAATTTACCATGTCTATCCTTACAGTCTTGCTCATCTTTGACACAAAACCCTTGATCTTTTTCTTCGCATCACATACGGATATAACCACAGCAACAGCCTTTATCAAGACAAAAGTCTATATAAGAGTTATAGATACTTTTAATCCCGATAATAACTAAGATTACAAGAATAATTATAACTAAGCTAAATAATAATATGGCAATTTTAATAATCTTTTTTCTTTCTTATTTTTATTGTAGCATATTTGTATTTTTTATAAAATTATTGTATTTTGTTTTTATGATAATGCTTTTGACAATTATTCCTACAATTTTATTTTATCTGATACTGAAAGTAAAACATTTATATAGATTTTTATTGTCCATAGCATTTTATATTTTTCTTTTCGTTATGGCTGTTTTATTTGAAAATACCATTATGAGTTTTTATTATAAAATAGTGGATAAAATTGATTATAATAGCATAACTGATTTCACTCGAATTTTGTTTGGTTTTTCAGATATTTTATTTATTATTTTTACAACAATACTACTTTATATTATTTATAAAACGAAAAATAAAAAATTAATTCATTATACAATTAAATTTTTTGTATTTATAATTTTATACTATCTGCTTAATTTTATATGTGGTTCAATATATTTTAGAATAATTAACATTTATGGATATGGCAGTATTATATCAGGTGTATTTTATAATGCATATCGATTTTTTGTTATATGTATTTTATTAGCAGTTATATTATTCAAGGAAAAGAATTAATTTATTAATTATAAATTAATTCTTTTTTATTCTATCTTCTTTTCTTCAGAATCCTATTTGTATAATCTGAATTCTTTTGCCAATCTCTTAATAATATTTGTAAAAGTTGTTCTCTCGTTATATTTGGGTATTTTTGTGCATATTGTCTGCCAATTTCATTATTTAGTTGGTCTAAATTAGTATCATAAGCACCGCTTCCGGTATTACTAAAGTGAAGTTTTTCATTTAGATTGCCTAACCATTTAGCTTGATTTTGTCCTAAATTTCTTGCATATAGGGCACTTACATATTGATGTCGTATATCATTAGAATACAATTGAGGAGAATTTGTATTTGCTCTCAAAAAATTCCCGACTTCTTGTTCTAATTTACTATTTAAATCATTGTAGTAAGAGTAATTAGATAAATTTGGTATTCCTGTATTAAAATTTTTAATTTGAACATTTAGCAGTCTGTCAAATTCTTTATCTGTACCCGTTAAATGTGCCGCACCTCCAGTTGTTGAAATACCATTTCTTGAACGATAATGTGCTTTTACTTTTGTGCCATCTGCTTTTGTATATGAATTCACATATACTACATCCGGGTTTCCATTAAGTTGGTTCTGTCTTGGAATTCCTAAATTTTGCAGTTGATGAAAAATCGCTTTTTCATTTTGTTCATACTCATTACCAGACATTGCTCCAATGTCTTCAGCAGTAAATATTCTATTGTTATTTGAAACTTTGTTGAAAAAATCTTTTAAATTTGTCATTTATATTTCTCCTTATGCTAAACCTAAAAACTATTGTGTATTATAAAAAATTATGTTTTTTTTGAAAATTCCTCTTTTCAGTCGCTACTGTTTGGCAGTGATGAATTGGCTGTAATTTGCTTATAATATGTAAATTCTTGTATTCAATTTTTATATATAACAATTTTTGTGTGTAGTATAATAAAGCAAAAAAGGGATAAATTATGGCAAGACAGTTTTCACCACAACATATAGAACAAATGTTTAAATATATTTTTGAGTACAGCGGTTTTGAAGTTGACGGATTTGACCGTCAAAACAGAATAATTGCTTATCCGAGTAATAATAATCAGATGTTTGCTTTTCCTATGACTAAAGACGGGCAAATTTTAGAGGGGGTAAGAAGTTATGATTTGGATATTATGACCCCGCCTGATGAACTTTTATATTGTGCAAAAATAATTCTTGGTGAAAAGAAATTCAAAAAAATGAAAAAAATTCTTGACAATTCTACATTCAAAGAAATTCTTGATATTTTGAAACCTGAGTTATGGATAAATTATTCCCTGAGTCAAAGTAAACAAAAATTTGTAATTTTTTGCAGATACACAAAAGAGGGTGTTTTGAAAATGATAACAGATTTGGAAGATACCTATGATGCGATTGCATGGTATGATTTCAACCCTGACGGAAGTGCTGTTTTAAAAGCCTGCTGGGATAATGAGGATACAAAATATCCGCCTGAAACTTTTATGAGTATTATTGATTATGCGCAGGAAATTATGGATGAAAAAGGATTTTTAAAAGTTTGGTTTAATAAATTGTTTCATAAGGGTGAATATGAATTTTCATTCAGAGATTGTTTGAGAATTTATGACTATTATAAACACGAAGAAAACAGAGTTCAGGATCGGATATAGTTCTTCTTGTTAAAATATGTAAATTATTTTTGCAAATTTCAAAAATGGTATAGAATATCACTATATCAGAGTGGAGGTTACAACAATGAAATTATCAAAAATATTTGCATCTTTATTATGTGTATCAGTTTTGAGTGTTGGTTCTGCTATGGCAGAAACATCTTTTACACCTTTGAATTTTGATGAAAGTAATGCAGTAAAAGCGCCTGCAACTACTACATCAAGAACTGTATCAGGTGTTCAGGCAAAAGGTACTGATCTTTTAGATCCTGCACAGGTTACAGGCGGAACAAAAATGCAGACCGCAATAACAGAAATTGATAAAGCACAAATGGAAGTGAGAAATAATTTGCTTAATTACAAAGCAAAATATGCTGAAATTGACTCAAAATATCAAACAACAAAGGCAGAAAGAGCCGCTATGAGAAAACAGGTCAGACAGGCAGAAAAGAAAATCAAAAATCTTGATAAAGCAAAAAATACTATTCGCAAGAATTTTGAAAGAAAATCTAATATCTAAGTTGTATATAAGGTTGGAAGAAGAGAGAAAACGACCGCTTTCATTGGCGGTCGTTTCTTTATAAAAAATTAAATCTATGTTGTTTTAGATTTTGGTTTTCTTTTGAAAAGATTTTTTATTTTTTGTATGAATAAATCAAATTTTGACGGCTTATCTTTTCCATACAATAATTCAAATAATTTCTTTTCTTTTTTTGCTCTTATTTTTTCTTGTTTTGCTTTGGCTTTTGCCTCTTTTGCCTTTAGTTTTTCTTCTTCTTTTTCTGCTTTTATTTCTTCTTTTGTTTTTGTTTCATAGAGTTGAGCATTAACATTTTTTTCTACCAACGGTTCAATTTTGGTTTCAGGCTCTTTGGTTTCCTGTTTCTTTTTCGGTCTTCTTAAACTTACAAGAGTATCAGAATCAAGTGTCATACTCAAATCTATATGAAATCGTCCAGTTCTGCTTGTTTCTTCATGTGAATTTTTTATCAGCGGGAAACCCCATGCTAATCTCAAATTAAGCCCGGCAGGTAAGGTTATTTTTATACCAAAACCCAAACTTGCCAAAAAGTCGTTCTTATCATAATGTTTGCTTCCCGTACCGGAACCTTTATAAGGGAATATTCCTGCATGGTCAGCAAATATAAAACCTTTCAGATAATTTCCGATAAAGGGTCTTGGGTTATTTGGATTTTTCTTTGTGCAAATTTCTCTCGGACCTATTGGGAACATAAGTTCTGCACTCATAATGTATCCGCTTCTGCCGATTAACAGACCTTCCGAATAACCTCTTACGGTCGTTCCGCCGCCTGCTATCATTTGGTCAAGATACGGAACATTATCTTTCGGAATAAATTGATAGTTACCCCTTATTGTTCCGACAAATCCGTGACCCAAATCGTGAAGTCTTAATACTCCGCCATCCAATTTTAAGTAATTTGAATTTTTATCAAATATAGGAATTGAATATCCGACATTTTGGTTTAAATACCAAATACCTCTTTGGGTATCATACCTGTATGTCAAACCTGTTGTTACTGTTGTGACTTTGTCTTCAAAAATATCTTTTCCGTCAAAACTTGTTGCAGAATGTTTATAAGCCAATGATGTTACACTTGTTAATTCTGTCCAAGGCTTTCTTATGATAGGCTGAGTAAAGTATAAAGAGTAATTTTGAGAACGGCTTTTAATATTAAAATGTCTGTATGAACCGTTGCCTATTTTTGAATTACTTGAAGAAAAACTAAATCCTATTCTTCCGTCTTTTTTGTTTACGGGGAAATTGTAATCCGCAAACGGAGTTATTGCGTGTTTGTTTGCGTAAAATCCCAATGTTAACGGGTCACGATGTTTTGTCAGGCTGTCATCTCTGAGCATCAATCCGCCACGATATTCTCCGATAGATTTTCGCCCAGAATTATCCATCATTGCGGTCAAATGAAACGGGAATTTTTCGTGAGCCTGAACCGTAATATTAGTTGTACCCATTTCATTCTTGCCGGGATTTAAAGTCCCTGTTAATTGGACTCCGTTATTGTATCTGTTAAATACAACCATTGAACTTTCTAAACTTCGGATATTAAAAATATCTCCTTTAGATACATTCAATCGGTCTTTTATATATTTTGAAGTTGTCCATTTATTATCTAATACTACAATATCTTCAACTCTGCCTTCTACAAGTTTAATTTTTACAACTCCGCCTTCTATGACCTGTTCGGGTAAAAATGCTCTGGCAGTAACGAAACCGTAACTTAAATAAAGTTTATTTATTCGGTCAACAATTTCTTTTAATTGTTCTATTTTTAAATTCTGATTGTTATAATCTTTTAAAATATCTTCTATTTCTTGTTTAGTCAGAATATAAGATGGTGAAACTTCGACCTTTTC
Source organism: uncultured bacterium (assembly GCA_902774905.1). Lineage (GTDB taxonomy): Bacteria > Cyanobacteriota > Vampirovibrionia > Gastranaerophilales > Gastranaerophilaceae > Zag111. Next base: position 45,240 of record CACYKF010000002.1, on the reverse strand, counting down.
AATATAAACGCCTTTGGTTGCATAATCTTCCAGTTTTGCCCTGATTACAGGTGCAGATTTCTTTTCGATTTCGTCTTTTTTGGCTTCTCCGCTTTCTTTGCGTTCTTCAAATCTTTTGTAATCATCGCGAATCTGTCTTTCCATTTGTTGCTGTCTTAACGAATCTAAATTCTGATTGTTAAGAGTCCCTGCCTGAGGTATAATCTCCGGAACATAATCAGACATAGCAGGTAACGGCAAAGCCAATAATATACATATTGTTATAAAAATCTTTTTCATTTTATTCCATTTATAAATAATATTATATTTTTGTTTTTACTAAAAACCTAAATATTTTTTATTTTGTGTAAATTTTTGTAAAAAAAAATAAAAATTTGTAAAAAAAGTTTTTGTTCCCTTTTTATATGAATATTAATTACATAAAATAATATAATATCAAGAAGTAATTGTTAAGGGATGTATATGCTGGAAAAATTTTTGCAAAAATTCACTGCGTCAATGATAGTTTTTGGAATGTTTCTGTTTGGTTTACCTTCAAGTGTTATTGCATCTGAAATTTCAGGTGTAACAGCAACAGGCAACACTTATAATATTGAAGCATCAAAAGTGTCAGGCAGTACAGGATTTAGAGAATACGATAAATTTAACCTATCAAAAGGTGATATAGCAAATCTTATCTACAAAGATAATTATTCAAAGTTTGTCAACCTTGTTGATAAACAAGTTGTTATTGACGGTATTTTAAACACAATGAAAAATAACAACTTCTACAACGGACATGCAATATTTGTATCTCCTAACGGTGTGGTTATAGGTTCATCAGGGATTTTGAATGTCGGTTCGCTTACTTTGATGGCTCCTTCTCAAAATGCTTATGATTTATTCAAAAAAAATTACGGTGAACATCTTTCAAATTTTGAATTTGATTTAACTAAAGATAATTATAAAAGTCTTATAACAAATTCTTCAGGCGATATTATAATCAACGGTCAAATATATGCCCGCAATGATGTAAATGCTTACGGAAGAAGAATTTTAACTAATGTAAATCCTGATGATGTTACTAAATCAGCAAATGCAAATCCGAGAATAGTTGCCGGTATTCAGAATAAGGATATCGTAATCAATAAAGCCAATCAGGCAGAAGCATTATTTAATTCTCTTGTATCAAATGATACAAAAGATGCAACAGAATTAGGACTGAAAGACGGGAAAATAGTACTTATTACAAATAAGGCAAACGAAGAGATTTTAACAACCGTATTAACATCTGAATCAAATGGCGGTACTGAGAACAAAACAGGAACAGAATCTAATCCTGACAGTACTACTCAAAATAATCCGACAACTTCAGCCAAGACTACAACTACGACAACCACTACTATAAATACCGTAACAGGGCTTAAGACAGTTAAAACAGAAACAAATTCTGCTGACACCGGCTCAAAAACAGGTGAATCTAAAACTAATGATAAGGACAAAGTTAAAACAGCATATTCAATAGATAAAACATATAATAAATCATCATTATCAGATAATGATTCATCAATAATTATTAATAATGCAGCAATTATATCTAATGATATAGAACTTGAAGCAAATGCAACATCTGAAAAAGAAGTAAATGAAGATACAATAAAGGCATATAATGATGCATTAGCCGCATCTAAAAATGACAGTAACAGTAATGCCAACAGTAATAATCTTAAAGATGATTCTAAAAAAGATGAAACCAAAAAAGATGAAACAACAAATTTGATTATTCATAAAAGTTTTAACGGTGTATCTCCGGAAGCAAAAGCGAGTGTTAAGATATCAAATTCAAAAATAATAGGTGACGATGTTAATATAAAAGCAAATGCTTCATCAGAAACCGAAACTTATATTCAACTTTTGGATACAGTTTATGATAAATGGGTTAAAATAGAACTTCAAAAGTTATTTATAAAATTTTTAAGAGGTGAAATTTTTACTTTACCTTCATGGTTAACCGATGCAATGGAAAAAGGTGAAGAAGTTGCAGGTATTCCTTTAAAAACAATGCTTGATAATATGCAAGCAATGCCAAAGGAAGCAGTTGAGGCAATTTACAACCAAAATCCGGCAGGCGAATTTTTCAGTGAAGATGTTTATACATTTTTTGATGGTGCAAGAGCGGCATCTAAGATAGAAATAATTAATTCTGAAATTACCGGACAAAATTCTGTTAATATTACTTCTGATGCAAAGGCGGTAACAAAAATATCAACAGGAAAACTTGATTCATTACCGATGTTTCTGTATGGATTTGGGGCAAAAACAGATTCAAAAGTAAATGTTTCGGGCTCAAAAATATTAGCAACAGATGAAAAGAGCACGGTTGATATTAATGCTTTATCAACTATCGAAAATGAATTAAATTATGACAGTTCAAATTTTCTTGCTATAACAGAAAAATCAAAAGATGAAAAAGCCCCTGAAACTGCTTCAGATAATATTAAAAAACAAATAGCAGATGACCTTAACAAAAAAACTGATGATGCTAATAAAGAGGACGAAAAGAAAGCAAAAGAACAGGAACAAGGTTACAGTAATAGCGGCGGTATATATTCAAACGATAAAGATAAAGAAAAATCTGATGATAAAAATAAAGCCACCGAGGATAACAAACAATCTGAAAGTGCCGATAACAAAGAAAGTTCGGTAACTCAGGATGATAAAGACAATAAAGATAAAGAACAAAGCCAAGTTCAAGACCAAGATAAAGATAAAGATAAAGAACAAAGTCAAGACCAAGATAAGGATAAAGATAAAGACAAAGACAAAGATGAAGGCGGTACACAAAATACTGTATCTGCTTATAACATTGCACTTTTAAATAATTCAATTATTTCTGATACCGGTGTTAATATTGAAAATTCAGAAATTGATTCAAGTAATGTAAATGTAAGAGCTGTTTCGTTTAACAAGAGCGAAACAGAAGTTAAAAATATTTCTTATGTCGGTAAGGATTCCGAGCATACTGGTATTGCAGCCGGTATGACAATCAATCATACAAAAACAAATGCAGATGTAAATGTTGAAGGTTCTAAAATAACAACAAACTACGCTAACGCAGATATTGAAACCAAAAAAGATGAAAAGGGTAATGTTGTTAAAGATAAAAACGGCAATGAGATAAAAGAGGTTAAATCAACATACGGAGATGCCCGCTTTGTTGCTCAAAATATCAATCAAATATCAAATTCTGTTGAAACAGAAGTGGTAGCAAAAGACCAAACTTCAAAATATTCCGAAAAAAGTACAACAGATTATGATAAAAGTACGGGTGCTGCTATATACAGTTGGTTAAACAAAAAACTTTTATCAAAAGCCCAGGATAAAATGTCCGCGGCGCTTGATAAATTAAATCTTGAAATGTCAGGCAGTGCCGTATGGAATAATGAAAATAATACAGCATCTTCTGTAATTTCTAATTCGACTGTAAATACGACAACATTGGATTTATCATCAAATATTGTTGATTATACCGTTAATGAAGTAAATGCAGAAGCCGGTGCAAGCAATAAATTTAGTGCGGGTGCTGCGGTTATTGTAAATGATCAAAAAAATACTTCAACGGCAGAAATTAAAGATAGAGCAAAAATAACTGCAACAGATTCTGTGAAGGTAAATTCTACAACTCAATTACCGATGAATCCTATGGAATTAAAAATCGGAAGGGAAGTAGGGGAAGGCTCAACTGCAAATGAACTTTCTCTTGGTGTAAACTTTGATGCCGGTGATAATTTGTGGGATGCGGAGTTTTTACATACAAAACTTTCAGATTTATTGAATCCGGATACAATCAAAAATGTCGGTGCATCACTTAAAAAACCAAAAGAATTTTTTGGCGGAACAGAATTAAGTTTGAAAGGATTATTTAATAACCTTGCAAAAGCACAAGGTGCAGGAACTACTGCCGCAATTGCAGGAAGTGTTGTAGTTAATTCTATTGTAAATAACACTACGGCCGTAATTGATAAAAATGCCCAAGTTACTATGAGCGGCGATATTAAAGGTTTAGATGGTAAAGGGCATGATTTAGACGGCAACGATATAACCAGAGAATTGAATGTTAACGCTTCAAATTCTGTTATAAATTATAACGGTGCAGGTAAAGTGGATTTCTTGATTGAAGAAATTAACAGTTATATTGCAAAATTAAAAGATAAAAAAGATAAAACTGAAGATGAAGCGGAAGAAGCCGCAAAAGTAGGTCTGGGCGGTAGTGTTATGGTTAATCATTTTACGAGTAATGCAACCGCAAAAATTGATAATGCAATAATTAATATAGAAGATGGGGACTTAAATGTTCAATCCGCACAGGAAGAAGCCTATGTAAATGCGCTTGTAACAGGCGGCAGCGCAGGTACATTTGTGCTTGAAGGCAGTGTTAATGTTCAAAATGTTGACGGTAAAACACAAAGTTACATTATAAACAGTGATAAAATAAGTGCCACAAATGTTAATGTAAATGCCGGTAAAGCAACTATCCAAACAAAAAAATCAGGTGAAGATGACCCGATAGAAATTGATGAAGATACAAATGAATTGAGCACTAATGACGAAAGAGATATTAAAGACAGACTCATTAGTATTAATATGTTAGGTGTAAATGCTACACAAAAAGGAACATCTGAAAATAGCAATCAACAGTCATCTTCAGGTGCATCTGTTGGTGTAAGCGTAAATGTTACCAATACAACAAAAGAAGTAAATGCTTATATTGATAATTCCACTATTAATGCCGAAGAAGAGGTAAATGTCAGTGCAGATACTCAATCAAGAAAAGTTGATGTACTTTTAGCGGCTGCAAGCGCAGGCGGCGTTGATATGAAAGAAGCTAAAGAGCAGGCAAAAGAAGACAAAGAGGCTAAGGAACAGGCAAAAGAAGACAAAGACGATAAAGAAGAACAAAAAGACAAAGATAAAGATAAAGAACAGGGTCAGGATAAAGAGCAAAGCCAAGATCAAGACAAAGATAAAAATAAAGAATCTCAAAGTTCTGATAAAACTGGTACTGAATCAAAACCATCTGACAGTGAAAAAACACCTTCAACAGATTCTTCAAATAAAAATACCAAAAAGCAAAAAAATGTCGGCAACTGGATGGATATGCTTGATGAAGCAGGAGATGATGAAGAAGATGTTATGAATTTGAATGATTTATTCAAAGAAAATGATGCATCCGAACAGGCTCAAACATCAGTTAAAAAAGACTCAACTAAAAATGCAATAAAAAATGCGGATAAAACTGTCGATAAAGACGGCAAACAACAAGATGCCAAAAATGAAAATGCAAAAAAAGACGATAAGGCTAATACAGAGAAACTTGCTGACAACAATGAAAAGAAACTTGAAGGCGATAAGAGTCAAAAAGCAGATACTACAACAGCTTCAAGTAATTTCTCTCTTGCTGCCGCAGGTTCAATAGATATAACCTCAGATAAAACAAAAACAAATGCAAAAGTTACAAATTCAACGATAAATACAGGCAAACAAGCAGAAGTAAGTTCTAATAATGATACATTAGTTGTGGATGTTAACGGTGGTTTTGCCAAAGCGGGTAATGTAGCAGTCGGAGCAGGTGTAAATATTTATCGTAATTTATCCGAAACAAAATCTCTTGTAGAAAATTCAACGGTCAATTTTACTGATAAAGATGCTAAAGGTCTTGATGTTAAATCAAACTTTGATGCTGATTTAGTTGATGTTACAGCAGGTATAGGTGCAGCAACAAATAGTGACAAGAATGTAAAAATTGCTGTAGGAGGTTCATTTGCCTGGAATACTTTAAAAAATAAAGTATCTTCAGTTATAAATAAATCTGTTGTTAAAAAAGATGAAAATGCTGCAAATCCTGATGTGAATGTAAGTGCGACTGACGATTCATATATTTGGAATATAACAGGCGGTGTTGCATATTCAGGAAGTAAAGACGATAAAAACGCATCCGAAAGTGAAAGGAGTAATGCAACCGGTATTGGTGCAGGTATTGCAGCATCGGTTGATTACAGTTCAAAGAATGTCAATGCCGAAATAACAGATAGTACATTAACCGATGTAAAAGATGTAAAAGTTGATGCTGATTTAAAACAAAATTTCCATACGGTCGCAGTAGCAGCGGCTATAGCAAATAAGAATTCTTCTTCTTATACCTTTGATGGTTCTGTTAATACGGAAGTAAATACAAATACGGTAACTGCAAGAATAGGTCAGGGCTATACTTATGATGATAAAGGAAATGTTGTAAAAGATAAAAACGGCAATATTGTAAAAACAGGAGTCGGTACAACAATAAAATCAACAGGTGATGTTGAAGTAAGTGCGGTTGAAACAGTTCAAAATTTAAGCATTGCAGGCGGTGTAAACTTCTCCAATGCAGATTCAGGTGTTGGTGTTGGTATCGGTGCTATTGTAAATGTTAATAATTCCGATGTAACTGCTGAAGCAGATAAATTAACTGTCGAAAAATCAAACTCTATTAAAATTAATGCAAAAGAAGATGAAGATTTATCTTTCTTGGCTGTCAATTTTGGCTTGCAGACAGGTGACGGACATGCAATAAATGTAAACGGAATAGCAAATGTATTTTTATCTGATGTAGTTTCTCAGGCAATTAATAATTCTGTATTGAAATCAGACGGAGATGTTGCAATTCAATCTCTGTACTTTAATAATCTTTGGGGAATTACTGCAGCAGTTGCGGCTTCAAAAGGCGGTGCTGCGGCGTCTGCAAATTTGATTGCGGATGTATATAATAACCATGTAACTTCATTACTTGAAAAAGGTTCAACAATTGATGCAAAAGGTGATGTTACCGTAAAATCAATCGCTGTTGAAGAAATGACCATATTCCCTGTCGGGGTTTCGGTCTCAGGTGATAGTGCGGCAGTAGCGGCAAATATTAATGCAAATGTTATTGTAGATACAATTAAAGCGCAAGTGTATGGCGAAATAATCAATAGTGGCAGTGTTCTTGTCAAAGCACAAGATACTTCAAACATTTTGACAAGGGGCGGTACAATTGCATTATCATTTGGCAATGCTGCAATTGGCGGAGATGTCAATGTTGATGTAATTAATAAAAATGTGACTGCTGAAATTAAAGATACGACAGTCAATTCTACAGGTTCGGTTGATGTTCTTGCAAAAAGTATCAATGCTATGGGCGGAACAGTACATCAGGATGAAAACGAAAAAGATAAAGATATAAAAAGAGAAAATTATACCTTTAGTGTCGGAACTCTTGATGAAGCAAAAGAATTTACAAAAGAATCAGGTAAAGACGCTGATGGTAAATCTAAATATGAAAATGATGATAAATTCGGTAATTGGAATATGTTCTATGATTTGGGAGCAGGTTCAAAAGTCGCAGTTTCAGGTGTAATAGTTGTTAAAGTTATTGAAGATACGGTTAAGGCTTATATTACCGATTCTAATATCAATGCGGATTATTTGAATGTGAACTCAATTTCAGGTACGGTCGCAAATGCTATTATGGGCAGAATCAATGTAGGCGGTACTGCAGCGGTAGGTGCTAATATCTTTGTAATGGCAGGCAATTCAACTGTCGAAGCGCAAATCACGGACGATTACAAATCAAACGGTAAAAACAGTATAAATATTGCCAAGGATATGAATGTTTTGGCAAATTCAGAAAAGAAATCCACTCTTATTACTGTTGGTGGCGCGGCAGCAGGTACTGCTTCAGTAAACGGTGCGGCTGTGGCTAATGTTATAAATGATACAGTAACTTCTAAAATAGGTGACGGAGTAAATGTAAATACAGATTCCTTAAGTATTGGTGCTAATAGTGATAACAATTTAAAAGGTTTAGTTGTAAATGTCGGAGCAGCAGGAACTGTGGCAGTCGGTGCAGTTGTTTATGTTAATAAACAAAATACAACAAATACCGCTCAAATAGGTGAATTGGGTAAAGAATCCGCAGTAATAAAAGCCATTAAGGATATTAAAGTCAATGCTAAGGCAGATGATGAATTTTCGGCACTTCTTGTAAATGTTGCAGTATCAGGTACAGCATCAGTTGCAGGTACGGCATTGGTTAATGTTATAGATTCCACTGTTAATTCCCGTATTTATAATTCAAATATTGTAAGTGAAGAAGGCAAAGTCGAAGTTATAGCAGACAGAGGTTACAACAGAGATCTAATTAATAATGAAAATGCAATAAGAAGTTGGTTTAAAGGAACTAATGCATACAGTAAAAAATATAATGCCAATAAAGATAAAAATTCAAAGGATAATGAAGCAGAAGCTATAAATGCAGATAAAGATATATTAAATAGTGAGACTTTTAAACCGCAAGTAGGTATGGTGAGTGCGGCAGCATCCGGTACTGTAGCTGTAACTGCAAATGTTATTGTTAATAATATGGAAGGGCATATAAATTCAGAAGTTGTAAACTCTGAAATATCAACGAAAGAGGGTTTAAAAGTTGATGCAAATCAAACTTTTGCAAATTATGATGCAATTGCGGCAGTTTCCGCTTCAGGTGTTGCGGCTGTTAATGCAACAGGTGTAATCAATGTATTAGAAGATGAAGTAACTTCGCAAATAGACAATACTAAAGTCACAAAAGGCGGTGCTGAAGTTGATGCCACATCACAAATGAAAATAAATCAACTTGTAGTATCGGGCCAATTCTCCGGGAATGCGGCAGTTGGTGTAGCTGTTGATGTAAATAAGCTTAATGATAAAGTACATTCTTATATTCAAAACGGTTCTGAAATCCACGGCGCTACAACAGTTAATGCTGAACACGCAGTTGAAATAAACAATGTATTAATAGCTGCAAGTATTGCCGCAACTGGTGCTGCAGTATCTGTTGTTCCTGTGGTAAATAAATATACAGGTGAAACTTTTGCAGAAGTTAGAGGAAATTCTATAATAAATGACGGAGCTATTTCAATCAATGCTTTTGATAATGTAGATAATTTTTCTGCTGTTGCAGGTATTGGCGGAGCAGGTGTAGGAGCTAATGTTTCAGGATATTTAATTACAAACGTTTACGATAATAAAGTTAATGCAGGTATTTCCGGATTAAATATAAATACAATTAATAAAATAGATATTTCATCCGCATCTGTTATAGATAGCGAAAATGCTCTTTTAGCTGCCGGCGTTGCGGGTGTAGGTGGTAATGTAACAGCAAATATTATTGTAAACAGTATAGAATCAAAAGTAAATTCATACATTGATAATAGTGTAATAGAAAATGCCGGTGATATTAAATTAACCGCAAATAAGAAGAAAGACGGGACTCTTTATCATGATAAAATACATAATTTAACCGGTAGCGCAGGTTTAGCAGGTATAGGTGCAAGTGTTGCATCCAACATGATATTTAACTTATACAGTAATACTACTCAAAGTTATGTGCAGAATACAAATGTTGAACATGCAAACAGTTTAGCAGTTGAAGCATACGGAGATAAAAGATTTAGCGAAAATAACTATGGTATCAGCGCTGCTGCTTTTGGCGCTGCTGTTGTTGCGGATGTTGTAGCGGATCAAATTGAATCCACAACTCGGGCGTATGTTAAAGCAAATAACAATAAAAATATTAATGTAGATGGCGTACTTAATGTTCTTGCCGATGATAAGGTTGTATCAACTACGGATATGGGTTTTGCTGTAGGAACAGCAGCTGGAGCAGGTTTTGGTGCTAACATCAATGTAAGTAATTACAATGAAACAGTGCTTGCTGAAATTTTAACTGAAGGTGATAGTAAAATTGCGGCAGGAAGCGTAAACTTAAATTCCAGTGCAACTTATGCTCTCAGAAATACTATATCAGGTGCTGCATTAGGTTTAGGTGCTTTAGCCGGTGATATTTCAATAATCCAGCTGGGTAACAGAAAAGCTATATCTTCAGGTGATAGAGATACAAAAGGCGGTGTAAACGACGCACTTAAAACAGTAAAAGATGGTTATGATAAAGCTGCTAATTATGAAGTTGCTAATAAAGAGAAAGAATCAGAAGCATATAACAAAGATGCTTCCTTATTACCAACAGATGAAGATAGAGCAAATGCAAAAAAACAACAAGATAAATTTAATCCTACAAATTCAACAAAACAAGGAACAGGTGCTATTTCAAGAATAAACGGTAATGTTGAAACAAAAGGCGATATTGCATTAAATGCCAAAACGGAATTAAAAGGTGTTGATAAAGATGGCAATTTAACAGATACTATAACTTTCGAAAATACAAATATACTTGGGGGAGGGGCTGCAGCCGGTGTTGGTGTTAAATTGGTAGATTTTTCAAATCAAACAAATGCTGAAATTACAGGCGGTCATGTTAATGCTAAAGGTAATATAAATATCAATTCTGAATTAACAAATAATGTAAAAATGACAAATGATGCCTATACAATTGCAGGAATATCAATAGGTGGTGCAGTTGGTATTTATGATAATAAATCATATACAAATTCTAAAATTGCAGATACTGAAATAACTGCAGGAAATATTAACCTTAATGCAAAATCATCCAATAAAGCAGATGTATTAAGTAAATCTTATACAATGGGCGGACTAAGTGCTTCTGCAGCTGTGGCAAAAGTAAAGGATGACAGTACGACAAATGCAATTGTTACAGGAAATACAAATATTACTACAAATGCAGTTGAAGGAGATATTAATTCCGGCATGTTAAATCTTCATGCTACAGGTGATTCTGATATAAAAATGAATCTTCAATCAGGAACCGTTTCTTTAGTTAAGATTGCATATATGGATGCTGAGGCTAAGGCGAACTCTAAAACGAATGCAGTTATTAAAGATGTAAATGGTAACATTAATGTTGCAGGATTAAATTTTGTATCTGATTCAAACGGATTAAGTTCAACTGCGACATCAAACGCTACATCTGTATCAGGTTTTAGTATTGATGTAAATAGTACCGGCTCCAGTTTGACGGCAACTATGCAGGCAGGTATTGATAGTGCTGGAAGTGGACTTGTAATAAATAATAGCGGTAAAACATCAATTATATCAGGTGTAAGTGCAAGCAAGAACACTAAAAGTGCAGATGTATCTGCAAATGCGTATATTGAAAACACAGGTTTCAGTCTTTTGGGCGGTGGCGGCGTAGAAGCTAAAGCCGTAAATAATGTTAAGGTAAATTCTGTATTGAATTTGGATGAACACAATGCAGATTCTCTTGAAATGATTGCTAAAGTAAATGAAACTGCAAAAGCAGATGTTTCAAATACATCTGTCGGATTAGTTGATATTAGCGTTACAAAACTTACTGCTGATGCACAAGGCAATGTCGGAGTCAGTGTTGCAGGTAAAAATACTATTAAAAATAAAGCAAAAATTGATGTTGATAGCAAAGTTACAAGTGATGCGAGTGTAGCTTCAGCAAAATATGGTTTTGCAACGGGTTCAGGTACAAATTTAACTTCTAATCTTAAATCAAATACAGTTCTTAATGTAGGCGGAGAATTAAATGCTAAAGAAGTTGAAATAGATTCTAATACTAACAGGACATCAAAAGTTGACTACTCTTCTTCGCAAGGTGGTGCTGTATCTATAGGGGCAGCGACAGTTAAGAATGATGTCTCAGGTAAATCCGAAGTTAATTTGACAAATTATACTACATCAACTGATTATGACAATATAATCACAATAAATAATTCGTCAACCAATACACAAGATACTGTTTCAAGCAGTATCTCAGGTGGTGCAGTGGCGGCGGATTCTACCAGTGTTTCCGGAACCTTAAATTCTACAACTTCAACCAATATAAAGGATTCCGATATTAAAACTGCGAATGATATAAATATTAACGTTAATAATACAAATGTTGTAAAAGATTCTGCTACGGCTAAAACTTATGGTATTATTGCGATAACATCAAATAAAGTATCACACACTTATTCTTCTAATTCTGAGATAAATTTAAATAACTCAAATGTTAGTTCATCAAAAAATATTAATTTTGCGGCAAATTCCGGTGTTGTGAGCGGAAGCGATGCTGCACGTGACGGATATGTGCATTATGCAGGTAAATCCGGTGCTTTTGATGCAAAAGAGTTAGTTTCTGTAAGTAATACTCTTAATGAAAATAATTCTATAAATCTTCAAAATTCGTCAGTTAAAGCAGAAGATTCAGTTACATTTGCAATGAAAGGAAATTCAAACTTTAGTCAAAAAGTTGGCGGGGAAGCACGAGGTTTTGCCGGAAGTGCGCATAATTTGAGTACATTAACGCTAAATAATACAAATGCACTAAACATCGATGCGAATTCGACTGTCTCATCTGTCTATAAAACGAAAATTGATTTAGATTCAAATAATACATTGTCAACAAATGCAGAATCTGATTCATACTCTTTTGGTTTTAGAGATGCGGAAGCACATTCTAATTTATATGCAACAGTTAACAATAAAATTAATAACAGTGGTTCAATTGAGTCTGACAATCTTGTTGATATAAACTTTATGAACAACTCAGAAAACAATTTGACTCAATATGCATATACAGCAGCGCATGCTGTTATTCCAACCACTACAATTGCGGGGACTTTAATAAAAACTGTTAATAATAGTTTAAATGTTCTTTCCGGTGCAAAAATTGCATCGAAAAAAGATGTTGATATAAGTTATAAATCTTCCGGTTCAACAGAAAATCTAAGTTCTACTTTAGAAGATATTCACCAATATTATCTTGCATTTGGATATACTACTAATAAAAAAGCGGAAAATAAACATTCAAGCCACAATCCAAGTCTGAAATTAGATGGTGATATCATAGCAGGTCAGGGAAATAACAAATATATGAAAATTTCTTCCGACGGAAAAATCGATTTTCAAAAAGGATTTGATTCTAAAGAATATATACTTTCTGAAGGTGACTCCGCTGATGGAGAATGGCTCCAAAATAATACAGTAAAAATTTTGGAAAACAAAATTAACGAATTAAATAAAAGAATTAATGAACTTGAAAACAATATAAATAATGACAATATTATAATTAGTCAGATATCGTCATCAATTGCTGATGCGAATGCAATATTAGATGAGATAAATTCACATGAACTTAAAGCAGAAGACGAATTCAATACATTAATTCTGGACTACTATAAAAACACAGTGAAGCAAGAATTGACAGCTAATGGTTATAATTTAGATTATAATACTATTATTGATGGATATATAACATATATAGCCGGCTTGGATATTCAGCCAAAAGCAGATACTCCGGTGGCGATACCTACAATAACTGAATTTTTGAATGGTCATGATACATACAAGAATTTATCAGAAGCACAAAAATCAATATTTCAAAATAATTTTAATGCAGTTGCAAACAAAATAACCTATACTCCAAAAGGAAAATACCCTATATTTAATGAAAAATATATGCTGACGGAAAATATAACAATAAAAGATGAAACCGCAGGTGAAATTACACTTGATGAAAAGAAAATTGTGAATTTAATTATTTATGTGCTTCAGGAATATGAAAATAAGTATAAACAAGAAAAAGAAGACAATATTCGTGTAAAAGATTCACTGGCAAGACAAAAAGATGCTTTAAATGAAAGTTTAGATATGATAGATGTAAAAGATTATGGCTCTGAATATTCTGTTTTGTTTGCGGATATTAATTCTGAAACATCAGGCATTAATATAAGCGGAATGTCTGAAAACAATATAAAAGGAAGTGGGGAATTCAATGTAGAAAGCTCTGCTCTTACGGTTGATAATTATTCAACAAGAAGTCTTATGTTTAATAAAATTAATTTTGGTAATGAAGACGAAGTAAACGGTCTGGTTATCAATGGAAAGGGCTATTCTGATTACTTAAACAATGCTAACAAGTTAATTGGTTCTGAAACCGGTGTAAAATATGTAAGTAACGGAATTGGCGGAAATGGTGATATAAAAATCACTAATTACTACGATATAACCAATCCTTTTGCAAATACTCTTGATGTTCCAAACAATATGCAAAAATCAGATATTACATTGCAAGATTTAATATCAACCAGCGGGAAATTGCATGTTTATAATGAAAGTGGAGATATAATCGCATTATCTGATTTGAATTCAGGCAGTAAACATATGGTATCTACTAATGGTAATATCAATCTTATGCCGGATATAAAATTCTCTATGAAGGATAATGATATTTTATTTGCAGGCAACTCTGTAATTTTAAAAGGAAATGAAGCTGATATTAAAGGGCGTATATCTGCAGGTTATGAAGAAAGAAAACTTGAAATAACAGATGATATGTTACAAAATCTTGTTCTTGATCCGACAACCGGTGAAACTAATATGATTGATCTTGGTGCCGCACCATATCTTGGAGATGCAAAAGGTAATAATATTAAAGCTATATACAAAGACGGCCAAATTTATCTATTCGAGATAAAGGATTCTAATGGTTCTGTAATTATGGATTTCCAGAGTGGTAAAATTGCTGCGAATGTTTCATCAAAAGAAGGAGCAAGTGCTATTAATATAATTAATAAAACTGATAAAGTTATGAATGTTTCAAATATTGTAAATATTTCAAGCACCGGGGAATTATATAAAGGCGGCGCTGCGGATTATACAAGTATTGAATATCGTCCTTGGAATGAAGGAATTAATAGTAATACTGCTAATATTGAATCAAACGGAGGTATAAATTTCAATTCCAGCATTGTTAATTTAGGAGATATAAATATAACAAATGAAAATGGAGATATGACAATATTTAAAGTTATAAATGCAATTTCAGGAGATATAAATGTTTCTCAAACCAATGGGGACATAATAAACGGAGTTGTAGATGACACAATATCAAATCATTACAGCGCAAATCTTGCTGATGACAATGAATTAACAATTAAAGGTATATATGTTCCTAATTTCGTTACTTCGCAGGATTTAGTTATAAATGTTGTTGATGGTGATATCGGTGTTAATTCTAATCCGAATGCAAAAGTCGGAATTGATGCAACAACAAGAGATTACACCGATTCTATAAATGTCAATGTCGGTGGTACTGTTGTTGCAACGGCTATTAATAATGCAAATACAGATACGCGTTTAATCAATTTAAGAGCAAAAAGTTCTGATTTGAATATTAAGGATGTTACTGCAAACGGTGATATTATTTTAACAGCAGCGGATTGGGATATTGAAGATAAAAACCCAACGCCTGATGACAATTCATATTTTAAAGGACATTCAATTCTTAATGCTTCTTCAAATGATAAGCTGATTAATGGTCAAAATATATCATTAATTGCAAGTGATACAATCGGTTCATCGAATAAGAAAATGGTTATCAATCAGGATACTTTATCAAATAACGGCGCAAGATTAAGTATGGAAGCAGAAAATAATATGTATTTTGATATAAAATCAAATTCAGATAATCCGACATATATTGATGCATTAATATCAAAACGCGGTGATATAGAATTTACAAATTCAACAAATTCTACAATAAATCAAATAACTTCAGGTGGGGATTTACATATACTTGAAACAGGTAAAGAATTGACTATATATAATATAGGCGGTGATGCCGTAGGTTTTGATGATATCTTATATCCTCATGATAATATTGCTATCGGAACAACCGAAAATAATGCCGCGGTACCTCAATCTGTTGCGATAGAAGTTCTTGATGCTAATGGCGGAGATAACTCTGAATCAACATTAAAAATATATTCTATGAATGTTAAAGGCAGAAATAAGGGTGAAGGTGAATTTGATGAAAACGGCAGACAAATTGCAGATATAAGTTTGATGGCTGATAATATTTATGTAAATTCTGCCAATGCAAAAACTTCTTCTGTATCAACAAAGAAAAATCCTGAAGGATATAAACCTGAAAATGTTGCATATACAGATAAACAACTCGGGCTAAAAGGCGATAGCGTATATGAAGCGCAGGGAATAAATTCTTATGGTACAGGCAAGCCGATTGTTCTTGATGTCAAAGGGGTAAACAAAGAATTTGTGGACGAAAATACTACCTCTGCAACAAGAACAAATTATAATATTCAAAAACCGGTAAAACAGGACGAAAAATTTGCTAATTCGCAAAACCAAATAACAGATTATGATTACAGAGTAAATAACGCTGTCATATCAATTAATAACAATAATTCACAAGACAGAGGTGTTATATTAAACAATATCTATGCTGATGATGCATATATTGATACGAAAAATTCCAAATTGGAAGTAAAAGACGCTTATATTAAAGATTATGCAGAATTTTCAAATACTAATAAGAAAGTAACGGTTGATAACGATTACAGACGCAGATTAAGAGATGCAGATGCGCAGTTATATACTGAAAAAACCGGTTCATTCTCTATAGATTTAGATAAATCAATTGATATGAAAACAACTGCTCCGATAGTAGGGAATGATTTTGACAAGTTGGCTAATGATTATCAAAGTGAAGGAAACTTTGTAAACCGCAGCAGAAAAGATACAACTAATTTGAACGAAAATGTCGACAGATATAGCAAATTAGATAAACAAAATTACCATGAGGAATTGAAACGCAATTCTATGCGATTTAATACAGTAAATGATGCGGAATTAAAATCCAATTATAAAATCTATGATATATCAACGACTGGAGCATTAATTAAAAACGAAAACAACTTAAAAGTTGGTGATAATACAAATGTCAGAATTGTTTTTGAAGATATGGATGTAACTTTGAAATCAAAAGTTATCAGTATTGAAGGAGAAAAAGCAGGCATAGAATTTATTGATGTTCCGTTTGATGTTGCAAATAGAATATTATACAGATATATGCTGCAAAAATCAGTAATGAAATTAAGCATAAAATAATTTGATTTGAATATCACTTTACTGTAACAATAAAAAAGACGATAACAAAAGTCATCGTCTTTTTTATATGGGCCGCAGTGGACTGTCTTGAGTTGCTCGCTTATATGGGCCGCAGTGGACTGTCTTGAGTTGCTCGCAATAAACGGGACTACGCATTTTGCTTTTAGTGGCTTTCAGCCACACGCAAAATCTGCTTCGCTCTCTGCTCGCAACTCGCTCGAACCACATAGCAGTGCTTCTCGCCCTACTACAACAATTGTAATTTAACACTCGGAACAAGATTAAATTAACTGTGAGATGGAGATGTTTCGAGACAGAGCATAGTTAGATATTAATTAAGTTTTCTAATATACAATTGCCAAATATGGAATTCTATTTTGTATTGAAAATCTAATAACACATTGTAGATAAAGAATAAATTATTATTTAATTATAGCTTTTTGCAAAATAATTATATAAAGAGTAAAAAAAATTTTTTGTAATTTTATATTATAGTATAAGGGTGTTAAGAGCATTAACCCTTGTAAGGTATAGAAATGCTCAATAAGGAGAAAAGCCATGGGTTTTTCAAAAAATAAATTAGAAGAATATAGAAGAAGAGGTTTCGGAGAGGTTCCAAACAAGTATGTATGTCAAGATTGTGTTAACAATACTGAATGGAAAGAACAGATTAGGCAAATGGCTACAAACCAAAGCAGACAAAAGTGTAGTTATGGTGACAACAGGCTTGCAACGATTCCTTTAGACAAATTTATATCACACTGCATTGAATTTATAAACGCAAATTATGATAGAGTTTGGGAGGATTGGGGGATAAAGCCTGACGAAGAAACAAATAAATATCCCTGTACAACATGGGATACTTGGGATCTAGTCCACGATATTATTGCTAACAAAGCAGGAATTGGGCATGAAGAACTATTAAAAGACATCGCAAAAGCAATAATGAGCGAACAAGATACAATCTGGTGTGAGCACGATGTATTTAGCAAATAAAATATAAGTTAATAAATATAACAACTAATATTAAAAAATCAGGGTGTTATCACCCTGATTTAATTATTTATACTTTTACATCATTACTGAAATTTATTTTTAAAATATTTTTTCATTTTGTATTAATTTCTAAACCTGTTAAAATACAGAAAATATTATAAATATATAATAAAATTGTAAACTAATCTAAAATAATTGTTTTAATAATTTTTATATAGTATCCTTAGTAATAAGGAGTCACGCATGGTTAAAATGGAATGGAAAAAGTTGCTGAGTACTAAAAGAGTACGAAAAACAGAAACACCATTAGAGCCATTTAGGAATGATTTTGAGAAAGATTACGAAAGAGTAGTTTCTTCATCTTCTTTGAGAAGATTACAAGATAAGGCTCAAGTGTTTCCATTGCAAGAAAATGATTTTACCAGGACTCGTTTAACCCATTCGATAGAAGTATCTTCAATAGCAAAATCTTTGGGAAAAAGGGTTGCTTACAATTTAATAGCTAATGGTTATATGGATGAATTACAAGGAGAAAAACTTACATCGTTATTATCTGTTTGTGGTTTGGTGCATGATCTTGGCAATCCTCCATTTGGTCATTATGGAGAAGATATTATAAAAAATTGGTTTGAAAGTAATAAAAAGAAATTTTCATCAATAGGGAACAAGATAGATGATTTTTGTTGTTTTGATGGAAATGCTCAAACGATAAGGATATTATCGAAATTACAATATATGAAAGATGCATACGGCATAAATTTCTGTTATGGAACACTAGCTACATTATTGAAATATCCACAATCTTCCCATGAAGTAATAAAAGAAAAAATTTTAAGTAAAAGAAAAATAGGTTTTTTTGAATCTGAAAAATTTTTATTTGAAGATATAATCTCAGAAACAGGGATGAAAGACTTATCTGGAAATAAAATTATGCGACACCCCGCAACATATCTTTTAGAAGCTGCAGATGATATAGCATATCTTTTTGCGGATTTAGAAGATGCTGTAAAAAAGGATTATGCTATATGGGGAAAATTAAAAAAAGATTTATTTAAAGTATTAGATAAAACGGACGATTTTAATTTTGTACATGAAAAAATTAAAAAAATGGTAAAAACAAATAATCAAAGGCTTCCTGAAAATGATTGTGTAGCAATAGAAGCTTCATACTTTAGAGTGCTGTGTCAAGGAAAATGTATAGAGCTTGTTTGTAATGAATTTGTAGATAATTATGAATTTATTATAAATGGACAATACTATGAACAAACTAAAAGGAAATCACTATGTGATGCTATTCCGGTTATAAGTAAAATCAGAGATAAGTGTGTAATGTATGCGTACCAAAATAGTGAAGTTTTGTCTTTAGAGATAATTGCAAAAAATGTTTTAGAAACATTACTTGAAAAGTTTATACATGCGGCAATGGACGAAAATTATAAAGATAAAAGAACAGAAAGTGGTAAAATATATTCAAAAATTTCTCAAAACTTTCTTTTAATTCAAAAATTTAATAAAAATGGCAGATATATAAAAAATAAAAAAATAGGTACATATGAACAAATCCAAACGGTTATTGATTATATTTCAGGCATGACAGATTCTTATGCCCTTAATTTACACAAAACTTTATTAGGAACAAAGTTGCCATGAAAAATATGTTAATCAAAAGTTTATATTCAAAACTAAAAACAGATAAAGATTCTTATAATTTTATAATGAATTTAATGAATTGTTGTGATTTATATTTATTTGGTGGAGGAGTAAGAGATTTATTAAATAATAATTTAGACAACATCAGAGATTTGGATTTTGTTATGAAGTCCAAAAATAATGAAATGATAAATCTAGAAAGTTATATTCCAGATAATATTAATTTCAAAAAGAATAGATTTAATGGTTATAAAATATTTTTTGATAATTTAATCATTGATATTTGGGATATTGAAAACACATGGGCTTTTAAATCAAACTTGTTAAATGGTTCTGTAGAAAATTTACTTGATTCGGTTTATCTTAATATTGATGCTTTATTGTATTATTTAAATGAAAATAGATATATAAATAATTGTGATGAAACATATAAGAAAATAAAACAATTAGATATAATTTTAGAAGAAACTCCTTATGAAAAATTGAATTTATTGAGAGCAATAATCTACAAAAATAAATATTCTTTAAAAATATCTAATAATTTAAAAAAAAGATTTTATAACTATGTTTATGAAGATAACGAAAGTTTAATTAATGATTTTATGATATTACAAAAAGAACATTATAATCATTATATATATACTAAACAAGAATTAATAAAAGAATTATCATCATTATAACATTTTATAAAGTAATAGTTCAACGATCCTTGAATGGAGATAGTACATTATATGGATGTAAAAATACTATAAAATATTATAATTAAAATAAATTTACAAATTCTTAATATAAAAAGTTTTTTATAATACAATTTTAACGGTGATTTATGAACTCAGATTTATTAAAAAGATTATTTAGAGCAATAAACCAAGACAATGTTGAGGCTATTAATAAGCTTGCGCAAATTATTATTAAAGAAGAAAAAGAAAAAGGACATCATAAACTTGCTGAACAATTACAGAGTTTATTAAAATCAAAAACTAAGCGAGTTAATACTATTAAAGAAGCAACCAATAATAATATTCTATCTCTTGTTAAAAATCATAATTCTACATTAATTGAATTACCAACTGCTAAACGTGATAATAGTCCGCTATTTTCGTTTATTGAACGAGATAAATTACGTCATCATATGATTCTTCCAAGTTATATTGAGGATAAATTTACTAAAATTGAAGCAGAATATACAGCTCAAGAACGTTTAATGAAATACAATTTAAAACCAATTAAGAAGATTCTTTTATATGGAGAATCTGGTTGTGGTAAAACAATGAGTGCAGAACGACTAGCTTGGAATATAGGTCTACCTTTACTTAAGGTTAGATTTGATTCATTATTATCTTCTTATTTTGGTGAATCGGCTTCAAATTTAAGGACTATATTTGATACTTCTGTAAATATACCTTGCGTAGTATTAATTGATGAATGTGATTTTATTGCAACAGCAAGGAATTCAAATAGAGATGTTGGAGAGGCATCAAGAATAGTAAATATGTTTTTGCAGCTTTTAGATGAATATGAACCAATTGGCTTGATTGTTGCAACAACAAATCTTAAAGACAAACTGGATAAAGCTTTATTTAGAAGATTTGACGAGTCCTTTGAAATGGAAAAACCTTCATTAAGAGAAATTGAAAAAGTATTAAAAATGACATTATCTTCTATACAGACTTGTAATAATTTTGATTGGATAGGGCTATCTGATAAAATGCAAGGTATGTCTTATGCAGAAGTCGTAAAAATTGCTCAAAACAGTGCAAAAAGTATTATATTAACAGGGAAACATCTTTTAGATGACAATACTGTTTATTCATATATAAAAGACTTGAATTAGGATGTAGGAGTATTATATGGCTTTGGAGTATGCTCATTTAAATTTTTATAAAACAATAAAGAAAAAAGCAAAATATAATTCAAATTTTGGGGAAGCTAGTTCATTAACAACATATAATAAACAGCATAGAGAAGAGCATTTTTCAAAACTAAGTACCAGTATATCTCATCTGGAAAAGTATTATAATGCATATTTTGCAAACAAGAAAAATAAATTGGAAGAAAATATATTCAAAGAAATTCCTTTATTATTACAGATAGATCCGGCTGCAAATATTTTTGATGATTTACATAAATATGGTTTAGAATTTATATGTGAAGATGAAGATGGTTTTGTTTTGGTTGCAACTAATTTAGAAGGCTTAAATGCTTTTAAAGAAAAATTAGCAAAATTTAAAAGTTATAATGAGAAAGAAAACCGTGGGTCTGGAAGAATTGCCGAAATTCATTCTATTGATAACAAAAAATTACCTAATAAAAGACTTTCACCATACTTATTATCATTATATCCTTTTAATAGTGAACAAAAATATATTGTAGATATAAGTGTAGACTGTAAAGGCTATGAGCCATTGCATATTACAAAACAAGGTAAACGAGAAACTTTAGAACAACATATATTAAGAGCACAAGAAGAAATACAAAACAAATATGCTGAATGGGATATTTTTCTTGATAAGCGTGCAGACTCTTTTATGGAATTTTTGTCTGATTACACGAATGATGATTATAATATTTTAGACCAAACAACAACTGATTACACTGTTACTGACGAAATACCAGAAAGTATTGATTTTAGAATAAATGTTACTGGAAAAATATTGAATGACATTACACTAAACTATCCATATGTATTTGAAATTTCAGAACCAGATGATATTGAATGTACTTCAGCATTATTGGATAAAAATATTACCAATGATAATTTAAATTTGATAGAGCCAAATGAGACAGATTCCGTTGTATGTATTATTGATAGTGGAATACAGGAAGGTCATAGATACTTAGAAAAGGCTATATTAAGTGGGAGTACTAATAATTACACAAATGATGCAACCCCATATGATGAAGTAAATGATGGCGGACATGGCACAAGAGTTGCTGGAAGGGTATTATATCCTGATATTATTCCAGAAACAGGAGATTATAAATTACCATGTTGGCTTATAAATTCCAAGGTATTAGGAAAAGATTGTAAAATTCCAGAAAATAAAATTCCTGCTTCATTATATGAGCATATTGTAGGATCTAATGCCCATATTTCTCGTATATATAATAGCTCAATTAATTCTGTAGTACCTTTCAGAACAAAGCATATGTCCTCATGGGCAGCTCAAATTGATTCTGAAATGAATAAAAAGGATGTTTTATTTATTCAATCTGCAGGAAATATTAATATATCTTATAGTGATGGATTTCCATGTACTGGTATTCAAAAATATATAGATGATAAAAATTATTATCCGAATTATCTATATAATTCGGATGGATCAAGAATTGCAAATCCAGCTCAGAGCTTTTTTGCTTTAACTGTAGGAGCTGTCTCCGGAGAAGTATACAATAATAAAGAGCTTGGAATTAGTTCCATTGAGAAAAATTTCAATTCAATATCATCATTTTCAAGAAGCGGTTGGGGGCTATGGGGATCTGTTAAACCAGAAGTTGTAGAAATAGGTGGTGGTTTAGCTATTGATGAAAGTAATAATGTACGTTCAATAGAAGAAACCTCTATTGATTTAATAAGAAAATCTCCGGAGGGTCCTTCTCATGCAAAAGATGAAGTTGGAACTTCTTATAGTACTCCAATTGTTTCAAATTTGGCTGCAATGATACAAAAAGAATTTCCAAAGTGTTCTCCTTTATTATATAAAACATTAATTGTTCATTCTGCCCAATGGCCGGATTTTATAAATCCGGATAATCTTGATAATGAACAAATGTTAAATGTGATAAGAAGTTATGGCTATGGAATTCCAAATAAAAATAATGCCCTACAAAATAACCCTTACAAAATTACGTTCATAACAAATGGTTCAATGAAACTAAATTCTCAAGATGCTAGAATACATTATATACCTATTCCTGAAAGTATTCGGAGTCCAGAATATTCAAAGGATATTAAAATTACAGTTACTCTCTGCTATACATCAAAACCTAGAAGAACACGTTTATATAAGAGAGGCTATTTATCAACTTGGTTAGATTGGATTTCAATCAAAAAAGATGAACTCCCTGAAGATTTTGAAGATAGGATTTTTGATAGAGATAAAAATGATAATAAAAACTTTAAATGGATGATTGATAATAATCCTCAATGGGGACAAATAAAAGGTCTCAAACGAAGTGATAGTGCAACCCAAAAAGATTGGACCTATTTAAAATCATATGAATTGGAAAAATATTTTGCTATTGCTATAAGAAGTCATAAAGGATGGGATAATGATCCTTATTCAGTAGCAAATTATTCATTAGCTGTAACAATAGAAGCCATAAATAATGATATTCCAATTTATAGTGAAATTTCAAATGCTGTTAAACTGGATATTGAAGCAGAAACCCAAATTGAAAATGAGCTAAAATTATAGGTTCTATTCTTTCTTAAAATTTTACGTTAATTTAATAAGCCTACTTTAATAATCTCAATTGTATAAATATCCAAAAAGATACATTTTTAGTAACAAAATGATAATTTTGTTACATTTTTGGATATGTTTTAGATATTGCGAGTTAAGATACACAACAATAAAGGAGAATTAGGCTATGGTATGCGTTGAACCTATTAGAGATAAAAACAAAATTGAAACAGTAAAAAGAATTTTAAAAGAAAACGGTAGCAGAGATTATCTGCTATTTTTATTAGGTATAAACAGTGGTTTACGAATTTCTGATATTCTTAAATTAAAAATATCGGATGTTAAAGATAAAAAATATATTGAATTACATGAGCAGAAAACAGGTAAATATAAACGTTTTCCAATAACAAATTCATATAAAAGTGCTCTTGAAGATTATATTATTGGGAAAAATTCAGATGAATGGTTATTTTCAAGTCAACGAGGCAGAAAACCTATAACCCGAATTCAAGCGTACAGAATAATATGCAATGCCTGTTCAAAAGCGGGTATTACTTTTAGAATCAGTACTCATACTTTAAGAAAAACCTTTGGGTATCATTTTTATAATAAGACTAAAGACGTTGCACTTTTGCAGTGCATATTCAATCATTCTGCACCGTCAGTTACGCTTAGATATATTGGAATCAATCAAGATATAATTGATGAAAATTTGAAGACTTTTGCACTTTAAACCTTAATATTTATTTACAAATATTCAATTTTGATCCTTTAAATGCCGTTATACCATGTAACAAAATTATCATTTTGTTACATTTCAAACAAATTTTAGGAAAGATAATGACTGACGGCATCAGACAATTTAAAATTAATGGAAAGCAGGTAGAGTTATCAAATGAAAAGAAGTCTGCCTCTAGGGATTTGTATGCCCAAGATGCCCAATTAAATTCTATTTTTGAGAAACTCAATAAAGCTGATGCCAACGGTAATATTGACGATGTTTTAGATGAAAAAGAAATAAAAGATTTTCAACAAAAAATTATAGATGCCGCAGGAAAAGATGGGGATTTATCAAGTGAAGAAGCAAAGTCTTTGCTTGAGTCTATGGGATTAAAAGACATTGATACAAATAAATTTTTTGGATTTATTCAGTCAATGTTCTCAAAAGAAGATGCCAAAGTAAAAGAGGAAGTTTCTGATGCCGTAGAACAGCCTCAAGAAAGTGAAGTTGGCGAAGATGAACAAGTTACCAAAGGTATAATTGTTCAAAACGGGGAAAGCCCTGCTGCTATTGCTAAAAAATTCGGTGTTCCACTGCAAGATTTACTTGACGCAAACAAAGATGCACTAAAAGGCAAAGGCGATAAAAAATATTTTCTTGTCGGTCAAGAAATTGTTATCCCAAGAAAAATTGATGATGAAGAACTTGCAACCTTGAATGCCGGCAGAAAATCAGCCGAAGAAACAACAGGTGACTATGCACAGCAAGCAGCAGTTCGAGAACAAAGGGCAGCAGAAGCAAGACAACTCAGAGCACAGGAAGAAGCCGAATTAAAAGAATTAGGAATGACAGAACGTGCAAAAGGTGAAGTCAAAGCTCATTATTCCAAAACTCCTAACAAACCAATTACATTAAAAAAAGTTGCCAATGCTAAAAATGGTCGTTCAATTTGCGTAGACAAAAACGGGAATTATGTGGTTGTAGCACAAAATGGTACAATTTTAAAAACAGATTTTGTTAAAAATCCAGAAAAATATGAACAAGCACGTAAACTAAACGAAGAAGTTAAAACAAGAAATACAGCTAAAGGCATTGCAAAAGAATTTTATCAAATAGCAGATAATTATTCAGGACTAAACAGTATTAACAGAATGCAAAAACTTTTGGATACAAAAGTTTCTGCAAAAAACATTACTCAATTTTTAGATGAATATGACAAATTTAAACAAGGTGATTCGTCAATCATTGATACCATAACAAGTGAAGTTGGTGCAAGTGGAACAATACAACAGAAAAAAGTTTTAACAACTTTGATGGACAAACTATCTCAAGCGGCACGACAGGCAGGTGTGTCAGAAGCTGAAATCAAAAAAGCTAATGCAGACTTTTTAAAAGCTTATAATGTTGAATATAAATCAACGAGTGGAGCATTTCGCAGAACAAATCCAAAAGATATGGAAAAGGCAATGGATTCATTGCGTGGAAATATTTTAGCAAAACAAAACGGAACAGGTGATGTTGATAGTGCGGAAGCAATTAAACAATTTAAAGATTTAGCGAGAAATGAACACAACAGTGCCGTTAAAGATTTCAACAAAGCTCGTGAAGAAGAAGGTTGGACCGCAAAAGTCGGGGATACTGTTTGCGGTTGGTTTGGTTGTAATACAATAGAAGATTTAAATAAAAAACTCGGAGCAAACGGAGCTGCTGTCAAAAAATTAATTAATTCAAAGACAGAAGCCGAGTTTAAAACAAACTATAAAGAAATATTCGGAGTTGAATTTGATGCAAATAAAATTTCTGCAAGACAAAATGCAATTGAAAAATACAGCTTTGCCCTAAATTGTGATAACACTGTAAAAGCCGCAGACAAAGTTTTGAAACATTCTGACAGTTGGGGTTATAGCGATATAAAAACCGCTATAAGAAATAACTTCAAATACGATAATGCTACAATTGATCAAATTATAGAAAATTATGCTCAATCAAAAGGTATTCAAAACCCGACTGATGCTGATAAAAAAACAATTCTTGTTCAATTCTTAAATGACACTAAAACCAATGCAAGACGTGAATTTACAAATATTGCTCAAGGTAAATCTTTAGATCAGATGGGTAAAGATATTGAACTTATAACAAGAAGTGCGTTTGGAACAAATGATATCGTAAAAGATGTTATTCAATTCAACGAAAACCAACAAATTACAGAAATGGTAACAGAGGCAGGATTTGAAATTGCAGGAACTATAGCATTGCAATTCGTTCCGGGATTAGGCCAAATGGCTGCTGCAAGATTAGCAGTCAGTGCTGCACGTTGGGGAACTAAAGCAGTTAAAGTCGTAAATTATGCTAAAAAAGCAGAAAAAGTATTCTCAACTGTTAATAAATTCCAAAAAGGCGAAGCTATCGCAAATGCAACATCAAGAACTGCAAGAGTTGTAAATAAAGGTGTTCAGATAGGTTCACAAATGTTGAATACCGGTGTTGCAACCGCAACTGTCGATTTATCTAACGGCAAATCAGTTAAGGAAACAACTAAAAAAGCATTGATGAATATGTCATTTGCAGGAGTCGGTGCATCTTCAAGTATTCTTGCGCCAAAATTAATGCAAGCATTCGGAATAGCTGATAAAGCTCTTGCAACAGAAATTGCAGAGGAAATTATTAATGCAGCGGGTTCTTATGGAGTAACCAAACTTGAAGGCGGAGAGTACGGTTCAACAGATGCATTCGTTGATTTCGCATCGGGATTAATTATTTCAAGAATTTCACATGTCGGTGGTAGCAAACCAACAATAAAACCTCAAGGAGCAAGAACTCCTGATGTGCCGACAGCACCAAAAGTTGAAACTCCAATAACCCCTGCACCGAAAGCTAAACCTGAAACAGTAAAAGCAGAGGTTAAACCAAACGAGACACCTGAAGTTGTTGTAAAACCAAATCCTGAAGTAAAACCTGAACCTGTCGTTGCGACTTCGAAAGAAGTTATTTCAGATGAAGTAATTCCAATTCCGGTTAAAACGGTTGATGAAACACCTGTTACTCCAACTCCGAAAAAAGAAGTTGCAATAGATGAAGTTGCTCAAACACCAGTCAAAACAAGCGATGAAGTTCCACCATCTCCAGTCAAAGTTGATGACAAAGTCCCGACACCTGAAGTAGAAACTCCTGTTACCCCTCAACCAAAATACACAAAAGAATTTGAACCTGCTCATAATGATACTCCTGTATCTTCTGAAATAATCGACCAAAGACTTGGGGCAGATAATCATGAATTAAAAGATATGGGTGAATATTACAGAGACTTAGAAACAAGAGAATTTGAACCGCACTATGAAAAACGTGAAGTTAGTGCAAAAACTATTGACGAACAATTTGAAAATCCTGAATTGAAAAAACTTAATGAAGAATTTGCATCAGGAAATTCTATGCTGCAAAAACAAGCTACAGTTGAAAATGCAATCGAAAATTTGAGTTATCAAAACTATTCACCTGAATATGTTGAAAGCATAAGAGAAAAAATTAAAGAAATTTCTGTTGGTAATCCTGAAATGGAAAAATCTTATAATGAACTTTTAGATTTAGCCGCTCACGATGCAAGCACAGAAAGAGCAAGTTTAATAAGAGAAAAAGAATACATAGACAGAACTTACGGTACACATAAATCAGCTCAGGAAAGTGCAGAAATTTTCTCAGACCATTTGGAACAGGTAAATGCCGCAAAAGAAGATGATTATATTAAAAGAACCCACCAAAATCCAAGCGGTAAATCTGCTGTTGAAAGTGCGGAAGTTTTTGAAAAAGA
This sequence comes from uncultured bacterium, assembly GCA_902774905.1. Lineage (GTDB taxonomy): Bacteria > Cyanobacteriota > Vampirovibrionia > Gastranaerophilales > Gastranaerophilaceae > Zag111. Next base: position 16,790 of record CACYKF010000002.1, on the reverse strand, counting down.
ATTGGTAGTAAGAGATAAAGTTAAAGCTACAGATGAGCAATTACATAAAAGAACTTTATTAGACGGAGATGAATTATTTGAAAGAATTACTCATTCTGATAACCCTGAATTGCAAAAACTCGGAGCACAATACAAAAAATTAGAAGCTCAACAAGAAGAATTGCAACAACAAGTTGAAAGATTAAAAGAACAAATCAGAAGAAAAGCTCAAACTTCTGCTGCAGAGATTGATGCAAAATTTAACCGTTCAAATCCTGAATTAGACATAATGAACACACGTTACAGAAGTTTGGAAGCACAACAAGAAAAATTAAGAGCAAAAGTTGAAAAATTAAAACAAAAAATGCGTGAAAAAGTATCAGTAAGTGCAGACGATATTGATACAAGACTAAACCAAAGAACAGGTGACTACGAAGATTTAGCAGCAGATTTAAGAAATAGAGAAGCAGTTGGACAAAGAGCTAAAAAAGAACTTGAACTTGAAAAAGCTGAACAAGCTGCAGCCCAACAAGAACAAGCATACATTGACAGAACCTACAACGCAACTCACAAATCAGCAAGTGAAAGTGCAAGAGTTTTTGAAGAAAGTTTTATAAAGGAACAAATTCAGGGAATAGAATCTTCTATTGAGAATATTAGTATATCAAAAGCTGGTTCTTTAGATATTTATACTTTAAAACAGCAAATAGATGCCTTAACAGATACATCTTTAAGAAATAAATATAAACAAATATTAGATACTAAGTTAGCAAGTTTTGATGACAATTTAACACGACAAAGAGCAATAAAAGAAAAATTAGAAGAATATCAAAAAGCGTATGCTGCAGATGATGCAGCATACCGTAAAGCACATGATGACGGTTCATATTATAGTACAAAACCGGATGGATTTTCTTATTGGACAAGTTCTGATAAAGTAAAACGTGAACTAGATGAGCTTCTCGGATATAATAAAAATAGTAGAGCAACATTTTATGCAGAGGAATTATTAGATGCAAGCAAAACTGGATATATTGATGATGGCAGCATTGCATATCCATTTCTAGCAAGTAAAACTCTTTCCTCAACTACCCCTTATGAGTGGAAAGGAATGTGTCACACAATTGAGTTCTCAAAAAGAATAAAAAGTGGAGAGCATATTAATCCTTATGAGGTTGTCGATGTTTTAAAAAATTTAGATAGACCAATTTATAATCAAAGAATTAAAGATGAAATAAAAAACATATATGGATTGGATTTAGATTCATATAGAAGTAGTTTAGTTGATTGGCTTGATAATGAATATTCCAATTCTTTAACTATACAAATTCCAAAAGAAGAAAAAACTAAATTAGTTCATAATGTTTTAAGTAATAAAAAACCTATTTCAGCTACTACTGCTGAAATAAAATCAGAATTAGAAAAAGCTATACCTATTTTAAAAGATAATCCAAAAATAGAAGTTATTGCAAAAGAATTAAAAGAATTGGAAAATAATCCTGAATTTAATAAATTAGACGATTTACATAAAACTATAGCAAAATGGAGCATTATAACTCAAGACATGAGATTTAGGGAAACTGCAGCAGTATTACGAGAATACAATATGCCATCTGTTGTTCAAGATCGAATAATATATAGCACAATACAAGATTCGCAAGCACTAGCTGCAGCAATGATGCATAGTGGGGATTTAGAAATGTTTTCAATTATAGATAAGGTAAAAAGAAACATTGACACCTCATATAAAGGGGTTAATATTGAAGAAATAAAATCAAATATTGCCCGAATAAATGATGTAAATAATCAAAACTTTATATTTTCAAATACTCCTGCAACTTCTGCTATTCCAACTCAAACAGTAACAAACCATGGAAGAAACTATAATGTAAAATTTGTTGATTTAGGAGACTCAAAAGTATTGAATAACCTTGAAGACTATGGCTTTTTACCGGGAACAACACCTGATGATTTAGAATTTGTTGTTCATATGTTCGGACATGGTAAAGAAGAAGATAACTTAACCAGATTATATAATGCAACAAAAAATAAAGAAAGTGTGGTTTTATCAACATCTTTAACAAATGGCTATAATAGACTTTATGATCATGGGAATATTGGTGTAGTTGTTGATTATAACCAAAATTCAGTATTAGATGCTTTTAATGAAGATTTAGTTAGTGGAAGGGATAAAGGCCACTATCAAGCACAATGGGCTCATAAAATTTGGTCTGACACTTCGGGTAGAACAAAAGGGCAGGAATATTCACTTGTTAAAAACGAATTAAAAAATAAACTTGGACTCAATGATTCTGAATATTTAGAGTTAACTACTTATTTGAGGAATAAAAGATCATTGGGACAAATAACTGATATTAAAATAGGTGATAGAAAACTTTCAGGAACAGATATTCAAAAAGCTTTAAAAGAAAGTCAGAAAAAATTATTTACAGGACACGAAGGATATAATGAAATAGAATTATTTAATCCTTCTATAAAAGCAATATATTTAAGAGATGTTGAAATTGCTGATGTACCTTCTTATATTTTTGAATATGCGCAAAAGCATAACTTGCCTATAATTCACCAACCCAAAATGAAGAATATAATAACTGTACAACAGGCAAAATTACAATGTCATGATGATAATTTAATTGCATTAGCAACAAGAAAAGATGGTAGTGTAAATAAAGATGCACTTGATGTTGCTATGAAATATAAAGAATTATCCGGCTGCAACAATGATGATATTGAATTTTTGCTTGAACAATGCAATGGCAATTATAAAAAAGTTAATGAATTAATGGCTAGAATCAAACCGGAATTGGATAAATTAGATTTTGAAATCACCAATGGTGCTATAGGTTTCAAAGGTCTCAAAATAGGTGAATCCCCAGATATGGATGGCAAACAATTCATAGAGAAATACGGAGATGATATTCCTAATATGCGTGAAAATTTACAACACAGATGTTATAGAGTAGATGATTTGATGAATTTTTACTTATTTGGTAAAGGGAAATATATAGATTCATTCAATTCCGGAAACATAATGAAAGATTTTGATGTTGCCTACGGATGCAGATCTGTAACTGATGGATATCATGTACGTTATACAATTATTCATGAGAAAGAGGATGAAATAGCCTCTCTTATAGCTAGTTCCTTATCAAGTCAACCGACACCTATTCAACGATATGCTCTTGGGTGCTACAAAGGAGATATGAGTGATAGCATACAAAATGGACGTATGATAAAAGAAGGTAATTATATTGAAGAATATTTATCAAGTAATCCATTAAAAAAATCTATAAAGGTTAAAAGAGAAGATTCGTATGCTATCCTTAGTAATTTAAAATTTGCTGATGGCGTAACATTAAAAGATGCGATTACAAATCCACAATATTATGATAGATTATCTCAAATAAAATCATTAGAAGGACAAAGTTTCATAAATGATAAATTTATGAGTACAACTGTTGGCCGCGGGGCATTTGGTAATTGTGATGTAAATTGGGACTTTGAAGTTGGTGAAGGAGTTGGCGCAACTTATTTGGATATTTTAGGACTTGCCAGTGAAGGTGAACTCTTATTAAACAGAGGCTTAAAAGTTACAATTACAGAAATTGAGGATACGACTCCAAAAGGAGTAGTACATATAAAAGCAAAAGTAGAAAAAGCTGATTAAAAAGATAATATTGACTTAATTTAAACATAGAAATTTTAATCGGTATTTTATTCTATTCCAAACAATTCTTTTTCAATTTGTTTGAAATGTTCCGGAGATAAAGTTTTTGGTTTTTGATTTTGTTTTGGCTCGGTAATTTGCTGTTTCATATGTTGAAGATTTTTCAAAATATTCATCAGTGAATACATTTCAGCCTGCGGGGTTTGTTGATTATAGTCAATGTCATTTGAAATTTTATACATAATTTTTTGAGCAAAGTTTAACAATTCACGATTAAATAATTCTTGTTCTCTGCAGTTTTCAAACTTCTTTTTATCCCATTCATATTCCTTCTTCCAATAGAATAAAGTCCTGCGCGAAAGATCAAGTTTCGCTCCAATAACATCAAGCGTTTGGTTTTCATAAACATACAAATGCTCTGCCTGTTTTAATTTATCAAATTTTGTCATGGCTATACCTCAAAAATTATTCTATTAATACTAAATTTGTTTTTATCTGTAAGTCTTTTTACTTGAAAATTGCAAGTTCTTTCAATAATTCCAAGATTTTGAAAGTATTTTATAAGCTGATTTAAAAGTGCCATTGTGTTTTTTATTCTGCGAGGTTTCAAACCTTTTAATATACAAGCCTTGTAAATGGTTTTAATTTCATCAGTCCCAATATTATTGAGAAAATAACCTTTAAAATATGGCAGAATATTAAAATTAAAGATTGAATTATAATTCCTGTAAGTTTCGAATTTACAATACTTCTTGACATATTCTTTCATAAAATATGCAACAGCCTCTTCAATTTTTATAGGAGTGATTTTATTTTTTGGAATTACAAATAATTCAAAATTACTGTCAGGTTTTTCTTCAGGAATTTTGTATGTTCCTTTTTCAAAAACCAATTTACCCTCGTTCAAAAGCTGTTCAAGTTCCGTTTTAACATCACTTTCTGTAATCATTTCAATTTCATCAAGAGTAAATTCTTTTAAATGTCGTGCCAATTTTTCAATGTTCATAATATCTGCTCCGCTATATCTTTTGTAATTTCTGCTAAATTATTGTCTTTTGAAAAAGTTTCCATTTGGTTTATTAATTGAACAATTTGTCTGAACCTGTTGTATTTTGAATGGATATATTCAATAGCATCCGGAGTAAATGTAATCTCAGAAAGTTGTCCGATTATTTGAGATAAATCATTTATTCCAAAAGTTTCAAACTTCAGGATTTCCGAAAATCTGTCATAAAGGTGCTTGTATCGTTCAAGTTTTCTGTGAGCCAATCCCATTCCGATAACAATTATCGGGCAGCCGGTTTCATCATGAATATCTCGCAAAGTTTCGATTGTTTTGTAATTATTCATCAGGTAATCAATTTCATCAATAAAAATCACTTGCGGATTTTGTTTCAGCTTTTTAACCACGATGTTAAAGTTATCCGAGGTCAAAAATCTTGGAATCTCATCGAGTTCTTTAACAATCTCTTCAAGTAACCATCTACCTGTCATAAGGTTTGATGCACGTAGATAAATTCCGTCATATTTGCAAGCAAGCCACAATGCTGTTTGTGATTTGCCTAATCCGGGTTCTCCATAAACAAGTCCCATTTTAGGAATATTTTTCGGCTTATTAATTAGATTTTCAACTAATCCTATAAAGTTTTTCACATTCTGCGTTTTTACAAAAATCTTATTCATATAAAAGTCTGTACTCCTTTGTCTTTTTAAACTCTGCAATCCATTCATCTTGTGGATTATGGATTATTAAATACTCATATTTTTCTGAATTATTTTTGAACAACGTTTGAACCCTTTTTGAAGCCGTTTTGAACGGGGGTAAATCATTTTGTGTTTCTACTTTTGTTTCAAGCAGTTTTATGTCTTCCGTTTCAAGATATTTTTTAACAGATTCTACTGTTTTCTTTTTTAGTTGGCGTTGTTTTACGATTTTTTGCTTGTAATCCTCATAATCTTTAACATCGCCTAAAAGCTTTGCCATCGGATGCGTTTCTGTTACTCGTTCTGCGGTACACAAGTATTCACCTTTCGGAGTGTAAACCTTAATACTTGTCAGATCAAAAAGATTATATTTAATAAGAACTTTGCTCTTAAATCCATATAAACTTTCATTAAAATAATCGCAATTTAAAAACCTGATTCCGTTTCGCTGAATTGTTTTAACTTCAGTCGCAAGCATCAAATCATCAAGAGTATTAATATCAACATTTTGTCTTTTTCGTTCTTCTAAAACTTCAGCAATCGTTTTATTTGGTGCATTCGGACAAGGCTGAGAATTCTTGAAACTCAACCACATATCAATCATTTTTATTGTTTCTTCAATAGTGGGAACGTAATTACAATGCCAATTTTTATGAAACTTTTCATTTCGCATCACATATGCAGGTTTGTTATTTATTGATGAACCTATATAGCTCGGTAACAATTTTTCAAATCCTTCTTGAAATTCTTTAAAGAAGCGTTCTATTACTTTTGCTCTTGCGTTATACGGTCGAGCAAATACTGTTTCAATTCCGAGTTTTGAATACAAACCTTGAAAACCTAATTCAGTAAATCCTTTATCATCAGTAAAATATTTTGCCCTGAAAGCCCTGCCGTTATCCTGATAAACAACTTTCGGTATCATATCAAGATTGATTATGGAGTTTCTGAGAGCTGATGCGATACACTGCGTATTTTCTTCAAGCATAATTTCATAACCTACTAATGCCGTTGATTTCCAATCCAAAAATCCGACTAATGTTGCTCTGCAGGTTTTTCCTGTAAACGGATTTATTACTTGAAATGCGAGTTTATGTCCGTCCGCGACAAGAATATCCCCAACTTCAAGTAAACTTGCATCACGTTTTATGTATAATTCAACTTTATCCGATAGTGCTTTTTCTCCGTCACGAGCAAGAATCCATTTATCATAATTGTTATCTTTAAACCACTTGGCATAACGACGGAATGTAATATCAGCCGGAATAAAACTTTGTCCCTGCTCCTTTAATCTGTATTTCGTTAATGCAATGACTTTACCAATAGACAGTCTATTTGGGTGTAAAAGCAAACCCATGAATATTTTTATTTCTTCATCATTTAAAACAGTTCTGTAATCATTAACGCTACTATATTTATACTGTGGCAAAAGCTTTGTATAATCTTCAGTTCCGTTCAACATCGTATACCAGCGGTGTAAACTACCACGGGAGATTTTACCTAAAATCTCAAATAAGTGAGAATTTGAAGTATTATGTAACTTTACAAAATCATAATCTGCTTGAAGTTTGTATTGAGATTTCTTTCTATATTCGATCCACTTGTTGACTACATCAAGTCTTGCGAGTGCGATTTGTTTACATTTTTCGGGAGTAAATTCTGCCATGCGTATGCTCCTTTTGTCTTGGATTATTGGCGGTTCACCCGTTTACATTCGCTTTATTTTGCTATTGCAAAATAGTTGCTCATTACAACGGTTTCACAGGGACAGCGTTCCGTTTCGCTTGCGCTTCACTTCAGCCTTGCCAAAATCCGCCACACACATTAATCACTCTGTTTCGCAGAAACATCAAGTCCTAAATCTCAATCTCAGAGACATTTTGATACATATCAAAATGCAAGATAATTTGTTTTTGCACTTTGTTGCACTTCATTGCACTTCGCTTAAAGTTAAATTCCATGCTAAATAGACCCTGAAACAAGTTCAGGGTGACAAGTTTTGGTGCAAAATAGTGCAAAAAATAGGACAAAAGTGCAAGAATAGTCCGGCAAATCTCTACACTATAAATCTGCCTCTATTGCCCTAAAATTAGGTTACTTTGCCTAAAAACTCCCATCACAACTGTCCTGAAAGGTTATACCCTCTGCTCGCAACTCGCTCGAACCACATAGCAGTGCTTCTCGCCCTACTACAACAATAAAAAAGACGATAACAAAAGTCATCGTCTTTTTTATATGGGCCGCAGTGGACTCGAACCACCGACCTCACCCTTATCAGGGGTGCGCTCTAACCACCTGAGCTAGCAGCCCTTATATCGTGTGTCAAATGCTTTAGCATTATCTCACTAATGAATTCAGTTGTCAATTTGAGCATTTGAGACCCTTATCAGGCCTCTCGCAAAATAATATTTAATTATTTTGCTCGGCAGAGTGCTCTAACCACCTGAGCTAGCAGCCCTTATATCGTGTGCCAAATGCTATATTATTATAACAATTTCGGCAATATTAAAATTATCACAAACATTTTTTAAAATCAAGCATTAGTTTAATTTCATTTTTATTGTTCGTTAATTGTTAAATTCAAAAATATATAAAATACTAAAAAATTAAAAGAATTGAAAAAATTTGTCGGGTTTAATTTATAAAAAAAATAAAAAATTAAAATCTGAAATCTCTTGCCAACTGCCATTCTTCCCTCTGTTTCCCCTACTAAATAGTAGTGACGGAAAAGAGGAATTTTCTTTTTTTTAGAAATAGTTATACTAATATTTGTAATCTTCAAATACCAATTTTAATATTAACCCTAACATTCCAATACTCTATCAAAAAAAAGGGGATATTGCCTCCCTATTAATATTCCCTTTTATTTTTTTTAGAGCGGAAATATTATTAAGCGAACTAAAAAATGCTTAATGTAATATTAAAAAGTAGTTCAAAAAGGAAGTTTATGAAATTATCACAGCGCGAACACGATGTACTATTGTGCATCGCAGATGGTTTAGTTGAAAAAGAAATAGCCAAAAAACTCGGTATAAAGCAGGGAACTGTCCATTCATATATCGGTTCTCTGAAAAACAAAATGGGTGCTTCAACAAGAGCAAATGCCGTAGCAATTTATTACAGACAATATCCTGTATGGGAAATAAAAAGAAAAAGGAAATTAAGATACGAATGAAGAGAATAATAATCCACTGGAGCGCAGGAACATATTATCCTACTTGGCACGAAAAACAATGTTACCACTATCTTGTAGATAAAAACGGTAAAGTCTGTGAAGGAAATTATAAGCCGGAGGATAACCTGAACTGTAATGACGGTTTATATGCCATGCACACAGGCGGAGGAAATACAGGCTCAATAGGTGTTGCAATGTGTGCGATGGCAGGCTTTGTAAGTCCGAAATTTTGCGGAGAATATCCAATAACTCCGGTACAATTTGAAGCCTGCATGAAATTGTGCGCACAACTCTGCCACAAGTATTCAATAGAAATTAATCCGTCAAATGTTATGACTCATTATGAATTTGGTCAAAAAAATCCCAAAACAACCAGTTTTGGCAAAATCGACATAATATATCTTCCCCCTTATTCATGGATTCCCAAAAATGATGTGGGAAGTTTTATTCGTTCAAAAATTCGCTGGTACAAACAAAAATATTTCGGAGGTTAAATATGGATATTAATTACTTTGATTTGTCGGGAGGAATAAACCTGAATTCGACAAAAACCGAACTTGGTACTCACAGAGGACAGATGCCTTGGGCAGATTCAAAAAATATTGAAATTTATCTGAACAAAGGTATTATCAAACAAAAAGGCAACACTTTACTTTTTGAATTGCCTGTGTCCGAACCAATTACTGGTATGCACGAATTTGAATATAATGATGCTTATAAACTCGTTGTTACGACTCAAAGCGGTAAGATTTATATTTATTCCGAAAAAAGTGAACAATTAATACTTTTAAATAAAACTCTTAATGGTACAAATGTGAAATTTGCCTGCTTTCTTCATGGCATACTTGTTGGTTCTGAAGCAGACGAAATGTTTTATATCAATGATGACGAAGAATATACAATTAATGAGTGTAACCTTGTCGGGTTGGATGAAAATCCTGTTTATCCCGATTGTATAGCGGTTTATTCCGGCAGAGTTTGGGTTGCTGACGATTCTACAATCTATTATTCCGCTTTGGGTACTTATGATAATTTTACAGAACCCGATGATGCCGGTTATATAAATGATTTTCATACTGATACATCTAATATTACAGGCATGCACAATTACAAGGATTGTCTTTCAATTTACAAACGAGAAAGAGTTTATCTTTTGCAGGGTACAAGTCCTGCGGATTTTAGAATAATACCGTTTGCCGATAAAGGGACATTAAGCCAAAATTCTATATTAAATGTTGATAACAAACAATATTTTTTAAGCAATGGTATTTATGCGCTTGAACAGGTCGGTGAACTTAATCAGATTCGTTTAGGTTCATCAATTTCTGAAAATATAACTCCGGAATTTGAAAATTTTGACAAATCAAAAATGGGCAAAACTATTGGTGTTCACTATCAAAATAAGCATCAGATATGGTTTTTGTTCCCTTATAAAACAAGCACATATTACAATACAATCTGGATAAATGATTATGTGAACAGGATTTGGTATAAAAGAGTTTTACCACAAAATATTACATGTATGTGTAATTTTCATAATTCTATTTTATCTTCAGACTCCTTGGGGAAAGTATATATAGAAGATTCAGGCACGACTTTTGACGGTCAGAATATTGATTTTATGTGGAAATCCCCTTTTCTTTCTTTGAGTAATGTTCACCACCGCAAAATGATAGACGAATTCTATTTTGTGCTTGATGATCAGCAGGATAACAAATTCAATTTTTGCGTATATAAGGACTATGACGGAAATTGTCCTGATGACATAGAAAAAATTTATTCAAGAAATTTATCTCAATTAATTTGGGCAAAAGATGATGAAGACTTGGATATCTCAAAATGGTGCCTTGATTCAAATGATGCACCTGTTTGGACAATAAATGCGGATATTATTGAAAAAGCCGAAATTTGCGGAAGCAGTTTTAGTGTTCAACTTTGTGTTGAAGGTAGCGAACTTGATGATAACTGCGCAATTATCGGTCTGCAATTCAGAGAAATTTACAATGATGATTAAACCCACCACTCATTTATAAATATACAGTTACACACAAACCAAACAAACGAAAGGACAAAGGAAAATGACAGATTTTTCAACAACTTATTCTGCTTTCATTCCGGAAGTATGGAGCCAAAAATTAAACACAATGTTAGAAAAAAACTGCGTAATGATGCAGTGCGTAAACAAAAATTGGGAAGGTGAAATCTCAAAACAGGGCGATAAAGTAAAAATTATTACTCCTGCAGATGTTACGGTTTCAACTTTAACAACAAGCAATATAACCTATTCTGCACTTACTCCGACTGCAAAAGAACTCGAAATTGATCAGAAAAAATTCTTTGCTTTCAAAATAGATGATATTGCAAAAGCACAGGCAAATACCGATATTATGGAAGCACATTTGAATAACGCAAGGAAAGCAATTGAAGAAGTTCAGGACTCTTATCTCCTTGCCTTGCATACTGATGTTCCGGCATCTAATACCGTTGGTACAACTGCATCTCCTGTTGCATTGAACAAATCAACAATTTATGAAAAATTTGTTCAGTTGTCATTGGCATTAAAAAATTCAGATGCGGTTTATGCCGGAGTTCGTCCATGGGTGGTTATTAACCCTAATATTGAATCATATTTATTGCAAAGCCCTGAATTTATTTCTGCTCACAATGTTGCTGATACAACATTAAGAGAAGGTTCAATTGGCAGAATTGCAGGCATGGATGTACTTGTAAGCACAAATCTGACAGCAGTGGACGGTAAATACTACGTTCTTGCAGGTACAAATGATGCTATTACTTTTGCATCTCAACTTGCAAAAATAGAAAGTTTAAGAGATAAAGATTCGTTCTCTGATTTGGTAAGAGGCTTATATTTATACGGTGCAAAAACGGTTCAGCCTAATGCACTTGCAAAAATGATTGTCAGTGCATCATAACAATCACCATCATTACCCCAAAATAACAAAGGAGAAGATTTATTATGGTCAGAACCTTAAAATCTATTATTAAAGATTTGGCTCAAAATGCCGTAATGATTGCGGAAGAAGAATTCGGTTCGGGTAACGGTCAGGCAAAAAAACAGACTGCTATCGAATATATAGTTAAGAATTTGCCGTTTTCCGAACCGATTAAGCGCATTATATCATTTTTGTTTTCAAAATTGATAGATGAACTTGTGGAAACCGCAGTTGAATGGCTTCACCGCCAAAAAGAAATTCAAGGAGAATAATAATGCAAAATCAACAATTTAATGGTATTTCATCATCTGCCGTGACTCCGCAGATAAATTACCAAAATATAATCGGGCAACTATTGACGGCACTTGCGGTTAATGCGCAGAAAGAACAGTTAGTAAAACAATTAGGTAATAATGAGCAAATTCAGCAACTTATAAGTGCTTTTAACGAAACGAATAAACAAAACAATAATGCTGTTTCTGATGCCAATACACCGGCAGTAAATCCGTTTGACCTGTTTAATCAGGAAAACCCCGGATTTTTTGAAAAAAGTGCCAGAGGAGATGTTCTGAACTATATCAAGGATTTAGATATGGACAAAGATGAAATTTCCAAAATAGCCAAAATGATTGAAGCACTTGAAAATTCAGCCATTGAAGGTTATTTGAAACAATCCGCACACGATAAGACAATAAATGACGAAAACCTCGCTGCAAAAAGCAAATTGACTTCTTATGCTCAAAATGCTTCTCTTGACAGTAATAATAACAAGGTCTTTACTCGTGAGGAAATCGGCAAAATGAGTGGTGACGAATTTGTCAAAAACGAAAAACTCATTATGGAGCAGGTAAGACAAGGTCTTATCAAATAGTTTGTGACAAATAAAACGGGAGAGTTTGGGGCAGGGCTTTGTCTTGCCTCAGGCTTATCCTGAAAAAAGGAGAAAAAATGAACTTTTTGGAAATAATAAACAAATGTCTTTTAGAACTCAATTACAGGCAGGTTAATTCTTTATCCGAACTTGTTAAAAATGACCATAAAAGAATTAAAACTATTATAAATATTGTAAATCAGGATATTTGTTCTTCCGTAAACTGGAACTTTTTATTACGAAAGACAACGGTAGAAATTCCCGAAAATACAACAGAAATGGATAATCCGATATATGGCAGAATTTTGTATTTTCTTGTAGATGGTAAAAAATACCGTTATGAAAGTGATGTTGAATCATTCCTGACAGGAGAAGCAAAAGATTGTGTGTATTCTTTTTATGCCGATAAATTGCTTTTCGGTAAATCCGACATTCCAAGAACTGCAGAAATTATCTATTATACAAAAAATTGTGCGGTAGATAAAGACGGAAATGAAAAGGCAGAAATGACCGAAGCAACGGATTGTTCAATAATCCCGATGCCTTTTGACCAGCAACTTTTAATTTATGGAACTTGTTTGCGTTTAAAGGCAAATCCGTCTTATATAAGGTTCAGTTATTGGATGAGCATGTATAGAGAAGCCCTTGCAAATCTGAAATCTACTTCTTCTATTAATTCGCAAGATGCCCCGTTTGTAAGGCTTTTTAGGCAGTAAAGACAAAAAAAACAGGAAGTCGTTTTCATTCCCCCCTGTTAAGATTTACACTAGCCGAAATATAAATAGCATGTCTATTATACAAGTTTTTTACAAAAAATACAAATTTTAATAAGAAATGTAACAAGATGAATGAATTAACCAATCAGCAAAAACTTTTTGTAAATGAGTATATAAAATCTTTAGATGCCGAAAAATCCCTTAAAATTGCAGGGTATAAATCGGAGTGCAAAGAAAAAATCCTGTCACGCTTGCTTTCCAATCCAAAAGTTATTAAGGAAATAAAAAACGAACTCAAGCATCAGATAGATGTTCTCAATGTGCCAAAAGGTTATGTAATACAAAAACTTCTTCAGATAGCGGAGTTTTCACTTGAAGAAGAAGAAATATGTGATAAAGATGGTAATCCGACAGGCAAAAAGAAACTCCGTGATGCTTCTGCCGGATTGAAGGCACTTGAAAGTCTTTGCAAATATCTTGGATTTTCTGTTTCAAAAGATGATAACACCGATTACAAAGAGGCTAAAATTATTACCATCTCAAATTTAGATGATGAAAAAATATAACGAAAGGACTACCCTATGAAACAAGATAAAGAAATTGAGCAGATTTTGCTTGATGATGAAAAATATGAACAATTTATTAAGGATAAAACCGAAAAAGATTTTAATAAAGTTCTTGAGCAAGCCTCAAAAAAAGAGGTTGGCGAGATTACCGATTTTAAACAAATGAAGCCGGAAAACCTGTTTTCAAAAAATACGACATATTTTGTAATAAACAAAATGAGTAAAACAACTTCTTATATCAACGGTATGCAGGCAGAATCTTTTCTTGTGTCTGCTTATGAACGAGAAAAATTTATATCCGGGAAAACTGATGCGTTTATTTATCAGGATAATTATATCAAATTTTTCAAATACAAAGGTTGAATTTGATGTGTAAATTTAAACAAGTTATTCTATCCCCCTCGTGTTCTAATTTGCACTATATTCCTGATATCATTAACTGCTACGGAAAATATGCAAAATATTTGCAGGATGATTATGCCAAAAATTTTGGTGTCTTTCATATTTTCCTTTCATTTCCGAATTTTTGGGTAATAACCGATAATCTTGACAAATTTATGGGATTTGTATTTCTTGACAATTTTACGGGTAACGGAAGTGCAAATTTCAGTGCGGAAATAACCGTCTGTTTTGATAAAAAGGCTTGGGGCAGTTTTGTCCGGTATAGTGCAAAATTTTTTTTGAAATACTGTTTTGATACATTCGGATTTTACAAAATTAAAGCACTTATTTTTCCTGACAACTTCAGGGTTAAAAAACTCTTGAAGCAAGTTGGTTTTGAATACGAAACAACTTTACCTGACGAAACATTACGGCTGAATAAAGTGCAGGATATTGATGTTTATTCAATAAAACGAAATTACTACTACAAAGATGAGGTGAACTATGATTAATACTAATGATGTTACTATGCTTACTGCTCAGGATTATTATAATGAGCAGAATATTTTAAGAAATATTATTTCTAAATATGATTATTACAATGATGCAAGAAATTCTCAACGGGCAGATAACAGGCTTATTTCCTATGCGATTTATAATGCCGATATTCCGCAGATAAATGACTGGAATTGCAGAATACAACTTCCTGAAATCTATGAACTTGCACAAACTCTAAAATCTCATATTGTGCAAAATTTATACTCTCATCCTGACGGAATGTTTGATGTTTCCGGCAGTGATTTAAAGTCTCAAAAATATGCAAATCGTCAAAAAGCAATGCTTGTCAATACTTTTGAAGATATGAAAATATCTGATGAAATGGAAAAAATTGTTGATTCCGTTGTCGAAACAGGAGAAGTAACCCTGTTTGTCGGCTGGGAAACAAAAACAAGAAAAGTTCGCAGAGCATTGTCTTTAAATGAACAACTTGAACTAAATACGGATAAGTCTTTTGTTATTGAGGACAAAGTAATTTATGACAATGCAAAAGTTAAATTTATTCACTATGAAGATTTTGTTTTTGACAGAACAAATGTTAATAATTGGGATTCTTGTCCAAAAATTTATCGTACATACCAGACAATAGACGATATTAAATCAAACAGGGCAAATAATATGCTCAATGCCGAAAAATTAGAAATACTGAAAGGAGTGGTGGCAAACAAGAATAGTCAAAGGGATTCAAAATATTCGATACCGAAAGTTGAAGTATTGGAATATTGGGGAGATATTGAACTTCCGACAGGCGAAATACTTAAAAACCAACTGATATGTGTTGCAGGCAGAAGTGTGATTATAAGATTTGAAGATAATCCTTTCGTTATTAATCCGTTTATTCATGCAAATATCATTGAAAATCCGTCAACAGGCAGAGGAATTTCACCCTTGAGGGTTGCATTGATTTTAAATAATATATCTTCAACAATTTTGAACAAGCAACTTGATGCTCTTGCATTGATGATGAATCCGCCATATCTTGCCCCAAAAGGCTGCTTTATGGGCACACAGGAGGTCAAACCGGGTAAAATCATTGAATATGATTCAACTCTTATGACCACAAGTCCTGTACCTTTGTCGTTTGATAAGGCTATGACCGGCTGGGATTTTTTGAATTACTTTAAAAATACCATTGAAAGCGCAACCGGAATTTTTAAAAATATGGCAGGGAACCTATCGAGCGCTGAAAGAAGTGCAACAGAAATCAATTATTCTGCAAACGGTCAGGAAGCACGACTCAATATGATTTTAGATTCAATCAATCGTAAAGTAATTGTTCCTATGGTGGAAAAAACAGCGCAATTGATTTCGTATTTCAAAATCGGCTCGGAAAGCATAATGATAAATGACCATGGCAGGACAGATTTTGTAGATATTGATGATGAAATCAGAAATTCAAATTATGTTTACCGTTATGGTGACAGAAAAGCATCATTTGAACGCAAATCGAGATTCAAAGAAATGTTTGATGTATTGACTGATTTTGTCAAAGTTGATGAAGTTGCCCAGCGTATAAATTGGCTTGAATGTTTCAAATTTGCATTGGAACAGTACGGAGTTGAAAATTCAAATAATTTTTTAAAAGATGAAAATTCACAACAAAATATAAATCTTTTATAACCCTTTCTTCACACAAATGAAGGGCGGGCGGGTTGGATTTTATTATTAGTAATTAAAAACGAAAGGACAGACTTATGCAAAAACAAATACATGTGAACTCTTATGTAAAAAGAGATGGCACACAAGTAAAAGAACATTTCAGAACAATTGATACGGATAACTATGGAACACCTCCTATTTTTTCAGAATATCCAAATTATCCGATAATGGATGAGAAAAATTACAATTTGGTAAAAAATTTCTTATCAAATATTCTTAATCCCACTATGAATATGGAATCTGCGCCTGTATTACAGGGTGGAGTATCTGTTGATGTCGGTTTCCCGACGGGTAGCGGAGCCGGAGATGTGGGAGCAGGTGCAGGTTTAGGAAATATTCTTTCTGATGTCAGTGGTGTTTTGGGAACAGTTGCTGCAGTTGGGTTAGAACTTGCACCAATCGCATTACAAATGTATCAAGCAATAAATAATGGCAACGGTCAGGCAGTAGAATATTTAAGACCACAATTTGATACAAAAATGAAGCAACTTGATACTCAGGTTGCACAAATGAAAACTAATATTGATAACAATATTACA
>CACYKF010000001.1 GCA_902774905.1 uncultured bacterium | reverse complement strand
GTGCAGGTCGTGGTTTGCTTGGTTGCTCGCCATCGACAGCACTACGCATTTTGCTTTTTGTGGCTTTTGCCACAAGCAAAATGGCTTCGGCTTTGGCTCACAATCCGCTTGTCGGTTCACTTTTCTTTTTGCGTCGCAATCAAAAAGAAAAGTGAACATAACAAGAATATCTTAGCAAGATATTCAGATAATATTTTTTATGTACAAATCATGTAACTTTATTGTTCTATCGGTTGCTTTTGTTCATTTTTAACAAGCAGTATTTTAATTATTCTTGCACCGTCAATTTCAGAAACGGTAAATGTAAAATCACCATAATTTACTCTATCGCCGACCTTTGCAATTCTTTCAAGTTCTTTTACAACAAGTCCTGCGACAGTATCAACATCTTCAACTTCTAAATCTTCTTCAGGAATGTCAAAGAATTTTGCAAGTTCGTCAAGACGCATAGTGCCTGCAACTTCAAAAACTTTCGGTCTGATTTCTTTTATATCTTTTTCTTCATCAATATCAAACTCGTCCTGAACATCACCGAAAATTTCTTCCAAAACATCTTCAAGGGTTATAAGTCCTGAAGTCCCGCCAAATTCATCAACTACAATTGCCATTTGCGCGCGTTGTTTTTTAAATAACATGACAAGTTTATCAAGTGTAATAGTTTCCGGTACAAGCGGAATTTTTCTTTGGATTTTTTCAATGGGTTGTGTTTCGTCTTTTAATGCAAGCATAAACAAATCTTTTACATGAACAAATCCTGTAATATGGTCAATATCTTCGCTATATACAGGGTATCTTGTATATTGATTTTCCGTTGCGATAATGTTTAATTCATCAATCGGGGTGTCAATAGAAACACAAACCATATCGGTTCGTGGGGTCATAACTTCGTGCGCTGTCAAATCCGAAAACTGAAGGACATTATGGAACATGTCTTTTTCCGTTTCGTTTAACACTCCTTCGTCATAACTGTTTTCGACATACATATCCAAATCATCAATTGTATGAACTGTTTTTAATGACGGATTAACAGGTATTCTCAATGTTTTTAAAATACCGTTGCAGGTTTTATTGAGTAACCAGACAAACGGTTTTGACAATGTCATAAAAACATCCATCGGTTTTGCAACCAAAAGTGAAATTTTTTCGGGATATTGAAGCGCAATACATTTTGGTACCTGTTCGCCGATTAAAACATGCAAAAATGTTATTAAAATAAATGCTACTACGGCAACAATAATATGTGCGATATAACCATGAACTTCAGGTATTGATTCCAACAAAGGAGCCAGCATTTTTTCGATTGTCGGAGAACCAAACCAACCGATACCAATACTTGCAATAGTAACACCGACCTGAACTGCCGCGATAAAGAAATTGACATCTTCCAATGCTTTTAGTGCAAGTTTTGCATCAATATTGCCATCCTTTTCCAT
This sequence comes from uncultured bacterium, assembly GCA_902774905.1. Taxonomy (GTDB): domain Bacteria; phylum Cyanobacteriota; class Vampirovibrionia; order Gastranaerophilales; family Gastranaerophilaceae; genus Zag111. The sequence goes on along the minus strand of CACYKF010000001.1, from coordinate 201,080 downwards.
TTGTTCAATGCGGTTTTTTCTTGCACGAACAATAGCAAACTCGGCACCGACAAAGAACGCATTTACAAGCAATAACAAAAATACTATAACCCAATTAAAAACTATGGTATTTATGCCTGAACCATCCATTACTTCTCTTTAATCCTCTAAGACTTAATTATAGTATCCGCATGATAAAAATGCAAGTGGTAAAAGTCGCTAATAAACTATCTGCACATTGACTTTTCTTGCTCTTGCTTTATTATCAAAATCTATTAATACAACCTGCTGCCATTGCCCAAGTTGTAATACTCCGTCAATTAAAGGCACATAAGTCGAATTTCCTACAATAGATGCTCTTATATGAGAATAGCCGTTGCCGTCATGCCACATAGCATCGTGGTGATAATCCTTGTTGGTCGGAATAAGTTTTTCCATTACTTCTGGAAAATCAACCAATAATCCGGGTTCAAATTCTATATTGGTAATTGAAACCGTACTGCCCTGTGCATAAACATAAATTACAGCATTTTGCAAGCCATGATTATAAACAACATTTCTGATTTGCGGTGTCAAATCAATAATATCAGTGTTTCCTTTGGTGTGAACCGTAAAATTTTCGTTAATAACCGTCATAATAATTTATCCCAAAAACTTTTCTCATATTTTACAAAGGACAAAGTTTTTTTGCAAATTTTACCTAAGTAAACAGACTGATGAAATATTTAGTTCAGCAAAAAATATTATGAAAAAGAAAGGAGTGTTATTATGAATATTTTGAGAACTATTGCCTATATACTCGTACTTATCGGTGCAATAAACTGGGGGCTTATCGGATTTATGAATCTTGATTTGGTTGCTTTGATATTTGGCGAAATGACACTTATGTCAAGAATTGTATATTCAATAGTCGGTATTTCGGGGATTATTTTATTGTTAACTACATATAAAGATATTTTTTATCGTGAAAATTATTAATTCAAACAGATAAGGCACTAAGGCAATAAAACTTATTGCCCTATTGCCTTTATTTTATACATTTGTTACAAATTTCCCTAAAGTAAAAAATATGTTATATTGTAGTAAATTAGCATTGTTTTTAGGGTGAAAGTATGAAAAAAATTCTTATTGTTGATGATGAACAGGATATAGTTGAAAGTTTAAAATTTGTTCTTGAAGGCAGCAATTATACTTGTTATTGCGCTTATAACGGAGAGGACGGTTTGAATTTGGCAAGAGAAATCATCCCTGATTTGATTATTCTTGATGTTATGATGCCAAGAATTAATGGGTACAAAATCAGTCGTCTTTTAAAATTTGATAAAAAATATCAAAATATTCCTATATTGATGATAACTGCTCGCTCTCAGGAAGAAGATAAACTTATAGGTGAAGAAACAGGGGCAAACGAATATATCACAAAACCTTTTGATTTGGATGAAGTCTTACAAATCGTACAAAAATATTTAGAAACAACGGAAGTAGAAGGTTAATGACGGCAATTACAAACAAAACTCTTGAAACATTAAAGTATGATTTAGTCAGGGACGGGCTTGTTCAGTATGAAATAGTTGAACAGGCACAGGAAATTGCTGATGCCAGAAATATCAATATCGGTCAGGCGCTAATTGATTCAGGGTTTATAACTGAAGAACAACTTATAAAATTTCTTGAGACAAAACTGCATACTCCGTTTGTAAATCTTGACGATTACGAGCCGGATAAAAAATGCTTAAAGTACATAAATTATTCTGATGCGAGAAGATATAAAATCATTCCGCTTTTTAAAATCGAAAACACCCTCACTGTTGCAATGTCAGATCCCCGTAATCTTTTTGCCATAGATAAAATCATGGAAAGTGCGGAGTGCGAAATTGACCCTGTGCTTGCCAACGAAGAAACTATTTTGAAAAAAATTGATGAATATTACAAGACAGATGTGACAGTCGGAAATATTTCAACAGGTTACGATGCAGGATATGATTGGAGAGAAGAACTTCATAAAGAAGATTTGAGCGATGATCATATTCAAAAAATTATTCGTGCAATTTTAAAACAGGCAATTGTGGAAGATATTCACGAAGTAGTTTTTCAGGGTGAAGATGAAGGTTTGGGGGTAAACTTTAAAAAACAGAGTGAAATAATTAATAAAGGCTTTATTCCTGCCGTTTTAATATCGTCTTTTGTTGCGAAATTAAAAAGTTTATCCGAACTTGATCCGTCGGTATCAGAAGTCCCGCAACTTGGTAAACTTTGTTTTAAAGTAGATGATATTGTTGTGATGTCAAGCGTATCAACATTCCCGACAATTATGGGCGAAAGAATTTTCCTGAAAATTTATAAACCGCCAAAACAGTTATCAGAAATTATCGGTTCAAAATTTGAATTGTCAGAAATTCGTCAGTCACTTGAAAAGCCGGGAATAATTTTAGTTTGCGGTTCATCATTAAGCGGTAAAACTCATGTCATTTACTCGTTGTTGCAGGAAGCGGCAAAAGCAACCTCAAAAAATATTATGACACTTGAAAGTATTGCAAAATACGAACTCAAAGGGGTTAATCAGTGCGAATTTAATGAAAATGTCGGGTTTAATATGGATAAGGCTGCAAGATTTATAACTTTCCAAAACCCAGATATAATTTATCTTGAAGGTATTAAATCTAAAGCATCTTTTGATTATTTTTCAAGTCTTGTGTATGACGGAAAAACCATTATTATGGAATTTTTATCAAATAATATGGATGATTTACGCTCTAAAATGGCATTTTCAGACTTTGACACCTTAAAATCCATAACAACATCAATGATATTTATTCACTCAAAAAACAGCATTGAAGTTTTTGATAAAGACAGTCTGCAAAAATATTTAGGGTAAATTTAAGCATTTTTTGAAAATTTTGCTAAAATTTTATGTGCAAGGTCAAACATTTTTGCCTTAATTGGTAAATTCTCTAAATTATATTCATGCTTTTTAAGCAAATATTCAAAAAAATCTTTTGCATTTAGCGGTTTTGGAGCATCGACCCCTTTAATATTACCGCTGACTGTTCCATAGCCAAATGATTTGTTATCTTTTCCGACAATTATGTTTGAAATAATTCTGCGATTGCTTTCATCCCACAAAAATATATTGTCGGCGGTAACAGGAAATTGCTTATCGCCGCTTCTTGCAGATACATCAATACCAACATCATTTAAAGATTTTACAATTTGCTGAACTTCTTTGTTATTAATAAAAGATTTTAAAACGCCCTTGTTCCAATCCTGGGCATCTTGTATTCTTATTGCCGAATAATTAGGTAATTCTATACGCATGCTTATGTCCTTTTTTTATTTATGTGTATATAAAAAATAAGAAAAATTTTTTTTTGCTACCTTACATTCAAAAATTTATGCACCTGAGGTATAAGTCTGACATTTGTATAAATATTTAAAAATTTATTTAAAGTATTTTGGCAAAAATCGTTATTCACAGTCATTTTATCCCCGTACATTTTTGGCTGGAGTACAAGTTCAATATTGTGTTTTTTGCCCAAATTTGCGCAGGTTTTTATTTCTTCTTCAGTTATATTTTTATCAAAAACTATTTTTGCAAAAGTATAAATTCCATTGCAATTTGCTAAAAACTTATCGTGCAGGTCAAATGTGTCTTTGCCTGCCGAACTTGGAAGTTTAATATCCGCTGAAATTATATCAATTTTACCTTTGACCTTCAACAATTCATCAGTTAATGTCGCATTGGTTTCAAGATAAATTTTTATATCATGCAAAAAATGAACAAATTCATTTATAAACTGTGAGTGCAAAAGCGGTTCTCCGCCTGTTAACGAAACGGAATGAATTCTTTTAAGGTCATAATCATTTTGAATTTTTTGCGCCAAACTCTCTGCAGTATAAGAAACTGCATCTTTTGCATCAAAATTCGTATCACAATAGTCACAATTGAGATTACAACCGCAAAAACGAATGAATAACTGCTTTGTTCCGACAAAAGGACCTTCGCCCTGTATAGACTCAAATATTTCTTTGATTTTAACTTCCGTAGCCAAAATTTTTCCTCACATTATCAGATGATAAATTTTTCAACTGTTCATACAGTTTGATTTCATCATCCGACAAATTATGAGAAAATTCAATACTTACAGTAATAATTAAATCTCCGACTTTGCCGTTTTTCTTTAATCCCTGTTTTGCAATACGGAATTTTTGCCCCGAACAGGTATTTTTGGGGAGTTTTAATTTTATCGTTCCGTCAAATGCAGGAATGGAAATTTCTTCTCCCAAGGCGGCTTCAAACGGTGTTATAGGCACATTATAATAAATATTCAGTTTATCAAAATGCACCTGAGTTTTTGTCTCAATTCTGATTTTGACATAAACATCACCGTTTGCTCCGCCGTTTTTGCCTGATGCGCCCTCGCCTTTAAGGCGCAGTTTTGCACCGTCCTTTACTCCTTTCGGGATTGTGAGTGTAATTTTTTTTGTTTCGGTAACAGTCCCCTTACCGCCGCAATTAGTACATTTGTCGCCGTTTGCAAATTTGTGTCCGAAACATTTTGGACATGTTTTTGTCGTTCGAATATTTATTATCCGTTTTGAACCAGTCATAACTTCATCAGGAGTAATTACGACTTCTGTTGTTAAGTTTTCGCCTTTTTTAGGCTTTTTAGATTCTTTTTCTTTTTGGTTTTTTCTGAATTTGGCACTCCAATATTTTATGGTTTTAAAAATTGAATTTTGTTTTTGTGCTTTGGAGTGTGTCTTTTGTTCGCTTTTTGGGGTGTCTTGTTTTGGAGTATCCTGTTTTACTTCTTCCGTCTTGTTATTTTCTTCTTTTTGTTCTGATTGAGTTGTCTGTTTTGCTTGCTCTTGTGTATTTTCGGCTTTAGTGTTGTTTTCATTTTTGGGGGATTTTTTAAAAATACCGTTCACTATGTCGTATTTTTTGCGTTCTTCGTCGTTGCAAAGTGTTTCATAAACATTTGTAATTTCTTTGAATATCTCTATCGCTTCCGGCGATTTATTGACATCGGGGTGGTATTTGCGTGCAAGTTTGCGATATGCAGATTTTATTTGAGCAATATCTGCATCAGTGCTAACCTCTAAAATTTCATAATAATTTTTTACACTATTAAACACCATACAAACTATTTAATGATGTTTTTTCAAAAATCAACATGTCCAAAAGAGTTAGACTTTAAATATTATTTTAAGGTGTTTTAATTTAATTATTTTATCATACGAAAATTCAATATTTTTTCGTAATTCGTTGTCTTTTTGTGCGAGTTTATAAATATTTTCAATAATATTTATTGTGTCCTTGTCCGAGTTGCGGTAGATAAACATATTTAAACCTGCCTTAATTCCCATCACGCAGGCTTCGACCTGACCAAAATCGGCAACCCCTTTCATTACCATATCATCAGATATTATCACTCCGTCAAAACCCAAAGCGTGACGCAGATAATTCAGCGCATTTTTGCTAAGCGATGTCGGAATCGGCTCTTTTTCAAAGCATGTACAGTGCAAATGCGCAGCCATAACCATTTGCGCTCCGTTTTTTATTGCATATTTAAACGGTTTTATATGAGTCTGCTCCATCTGTTCAAGAGTTAAATCTATCTTTGGCAAAGTCAAATGACTGTCTGCATTCGCATCTCCGTGTCCGGGGTAATGTTTTACACACGGGATAATACCGTTATTTTTGTAAATCTCCGATACAACCTTTTCTGCCTTTATAACATCATCAGGTTCAGTAGAAAACGCCCTTTCACCTATAATCGGATTATCAGGATTTGTATTAACATCAATACATGGGGCAAAATTAAGATTAATACCGTATGATTTTAATTCCTGCGCAATTTGTCTGGTTTGTTCCGACAAAAAGTTTTCACCTTTTTCAAAAGCAAACCTTGCCGATAAATATTTTTTACCGCCATGGATATTTTCGGTGCGTTCAACCCTTCCGCCTTCCTGATCTATTGATAAAAACGGAGAAATAAGACTTTGTGACTTTATATCATTTATCAATTCTTTAAATTGTTCTTTAGAATGAATATCTTTTGAGAAAAATATAACTCCGCCTAACCCTTGCTTTAGGGCGGTTTTATACTCTCCGCCTTCACAACCGAGTATAAACATCTGATAAAGTTTTGTTTTTAAATTGACCATTTCCCGCTACTTTTGTTTTCCTCTCCCTATAATAGAGAGTTTTTATTTTGCATAAACCAAATTAAATACTTCTGTCAGGTCAAGCAGGTTGCCTGTTTGAATTACTTCTTCTATCTTTGAGTGAATTGTTTTTAAATCCGCTTCTGACGGAATAGTAATATCTTTGGGCAAAATTATATCATTTGTTGTTTTTGTTGAAACAAAATTCTTATTTTCAAGCAAAAATTCTTTGTATAAATTTAAAATTGTTATATACAAAGGGTTAATTTCATAATTTTGCCCCAAATAATATTTTGCGTCTTTTTTGAGTTGTTCAAAATATTCAATGGAAAAATCAATTTCGCCGCAGGTTTCCTCTTTGTCAAAAGTGTCCCCAAAGCAGGGATTTCCTTCAATATTCAAATCGCCTGATGATTTTATATAAACTGCCCATAAAAGACTACCCAAACAAAATCCGACATTATTTTCAACCATTCTTGTTATCTGTTTATAATTAAATTTAAAACTTGTTTTTTTCTGCCCAAAGTTTTTGAAGGAATTTATTTTTGCATAAATATATTCAAGATTTATAGATAAAATTGTTGTGTGTTGAGCAAATCCGGGGTCAAATTTTACGCTTTTTGTTGCAGTCTGTGTCATATTTAAAATCTCCTTACCAATTCTGATAAGAAGATTTTAACATAATTCTAAACTTTTAACAAAATATTAAATTATTTGCCAAATGTTATTTCATCGTTATCAAGCCCGATTTTAATGTTGTCACCTTTTGTAAATTCCTGAGCCAAAATCTTTTTAGACAACGGATTTTCAACTAATTGACGAATAACTCTTTTTAACGGTCTTGCCCCGTAAACAGGGTTAAACCCTTGAGTTGCCAAAAATTCTTTTGCATCATCACTGATTTCAAAAGTTAATTCCTGATCTTTTAAAAGATTGCGCAAATAATCCATCTGAATATCAACAATTTTACTTAATTGCTGCAAATTCAATGCCTTAAAGAATATTGTTTCATCAATTCTGTTCAAAAATTCAGGTTTAAATTTTTGACGCAAAACTTCCAACACCTGTTCTTTGGTATCATTAAATTTTTCCGGGGAAACCATTGAATTAAGCGTATTTTCTAAGATTATATCGCTTCCGATATTACTTGTCATAATAATCAGAGTATTTTTAAAATCAATGGTTCTGCCTTTTGAATCGGTCAAACGTCCGTCATCAAAGATTTGGAGCATGATGTTGAATACATCCGGATGTGCTTTTTCAATTTCATCAAACAGAACAACTGAATATGGTTTACGCCTTACGGCTTCTGTTAGTTGTCCGCCTTCTTCATATCCGACATACCCAGGAGGCGCACCAACCAGACGCGCAACATTATGTTTTTCCATATATTCGGACATATCAATACGAATCAATGCATCTTCATCATTAAACATAAACTCTGCCAAAGATTTTGCAAGTTCGGTTTTTCCAACCCCTGTCGGACCAAGGAATAAGAAAGTTCCTATCGGACGTTTTGGGTCTTTCAGTCCGGATCGAGCACGACGGATGGCATCAGATACCGTATCTACGGCTTCTTCTTGTCCTACAAGTCTTTTGTGTAATACATCTTCCATGTGTAAAAGTTTTTCCATTTCAGATTCCACAAGTTTTGTAACAGGAATACCTGTCCATTTTGAAACAACTTCGTCTATATCAGATGCTTCAACTTCTTCTTTGAGAAGTTTATTTTCAGAGTGTTCTTTATTTTCACACGCTTTTAGTTGTTTTTGAAGTTCAAGTAATTTGCCGTACTTAAGTTCTGCTGCACGCTGTAAATCTGTGTTGCGTTCTGCTTCTTCGATTTGTAAATTTACCTGATTTATTTGGTCTTTAATGTCCGCTTCTGATGTAATTGAAGATTTTTCTTTTTCCCACTGTGTTTGTAAAACATCAATTTTACCTTGCAAATCTGCTACTTTTTTGTTTATTTCTTCAATTTTTGTTCTCGATTCTTCACTATCTTCTTTTTTCAATGCTTCCCGTTCAATTTCAAGTTGCATTTTTTGACGGGTCATAGCATCAATTTCTTCCGGCATAGAATCAATTTGAATACGCAAAGAACTTGCGGCTTCGTCTATCAAATCAATTGCTTTATCAGGTAAGAATCTGTCTGTAATGTATCTGTCAGAAAGTTTTGCAGCCTCAACTATTGCCGAATCCAAAATTCTTATACCATGATGAACTTCATATTTTTCTTTAAGTCCTCTTAAAATACTGATTGTATCTTCTACTGACGGTTCATCAACCATAACCGGCTGAAAGCGTCTTTCTAACGCCGGATCTTTTTCAATATATTTTCTGTATTCGTTGATGGTTGTTGCGCCTATTGTTCTTAAAACACCTCTTGCAAGCATAGGTTTAAGCAGATTGCCTGCATCCATTGAGCCCTCTGTTGCACCTGCGCCGACTACGGTGTGAAGTTCGTCTATAAACATTACAATTTCACCGTTTGAATCTTCAACCTCTTTCAATACGGCTTTTAATCGTTCTTCAAATTCTCCTCTGTATTTTGCTCCGGCAACTAATGCACCTAAATCTAAAGAAATCAGTTTGACATCTTTAAGGCTTTCAGGTACATCTCCTCGAACAATTCTTTGTGCTAAACCTTCAATTATAGCGGTTTTACCAACACCGGGTTCGCCTATTAATACAGGGTTATTTTTTGTTCTTCGGTTTAAAACCTGCATAATTCTGCGCACTTCTTCATCTCGACCTATAACGGGGTCTAATTTGCCTTTGCGGGCTCTTTCTGTCAGGTCGGTTGAATATTTTTCAAGTGCTTTCATATTTTCTTCTGCGTTTTTATTATCCACTTTTTTATTCCCTCTTATTTTTTTCATTGCGTTCAATATTTTTGAGGAGTTTACTCCAAAATTTTCAAGTAAAGTCTTGATATCAGAATTTTCTAAATTAGCCATAGCAAGCAAAATTGCTTCAATTCCGACATATTTGTCCTTAATCTTTTCGCTTTCGGTAATTGCAAGTTCTAACAGTCTGCCGGTTTGTGTTGACATATAAATTCCCTGCGGATTGACAGGTCCTGAAAGTTTGGGCAGACTCTCAACCTTTTCGACAACTTTATTTATAAAATTCTGATTCAGTAATTTTAATTCCGTAAGATAATCTTTTATTATTCCGTTATCTTTAATCATTGCAAGCATAATGTGCTCCGGTTCAATTTGAGAGTTTTTATGCGCACTCATCAGGTTGCTTGCCGAAGATAAAATTTCCTGCGAATAATTCGTAAACTTGTCGAAATCTAACATATTACTAAACTCCATTTATAATCAGAGTATAAAATTATATCTGATTTACATTATTAGTTTAATGCTATTTTTTGAAAAATCATATAAAATTAACTTTTATTTAATATTTTTACACACAAAAAGCGGTCTGAAATTTCAGACCGCCCTCAATCTTTTTCATAATATTTTCTCTTACAGAATAAACCCTTCCAAGCCGTGGGTATCAAAGATTTCAATAAATTTATCTATCGTGCAGTTTACTTCATTGCCTGATTCATCAATAATTTGAATAACATTATCAAATGCACTTTGTTCTACATCCGAAGCCTTTGATACAAACATTACTTCGCCACATTCCGTTAATTCATCATTAAATAATCCGTTTTGTGTAAATTGTAGTTCCATTAGGTTACCTCATAACTTGCTGTATATTTCTTGTCGGCATAACTGATATAAAACTTTAGCAAATATGTATTTTTAGTTACAAATATTTACAAAAAAAAGACAGACATAATGTCTGTCTTTTTCACTATATGAAATATTATTTATGCAACTGTTTGTTTTACTGCTTTTTGAGCACGATACAAACTTGTTTCTTTACCTAATATATCAAGTATTCCAACCATATCAGCACCGCAGGTTCTTCCTGTTATTGCAGCTCTGATTGCCCACATTGTAACCTTTGGTTTCATACCCGTTGTTTCTTTCCAATATGCTCTGAAATCGGCAAGTTTTTCGTGAAGATTTTCTTCAGTCCAATCCCAGCCTTGTGCTTTTTCAATAAAATCTTTCAAAACATTTTGACATTCATCGCTTGCTAATGCCTTATCCCACGCTTCAGGCTCTATTGTAACATCTTTACCAAAGAAATAAGGTACGGCATCTGTGATGTCAGATAACAATGTCAAAGGTTCTCTTGTAATTTCTACCATTTTTGTAAACTGTGCATCAGTAAGTTCATCAAGCGGATACTTAGCCAAATAAGGTTTTAATTTTTCTTTTAATTCATCCATTGGCAGCATTTTGATATAGTGGCTGTTCATCCATTTTAATTTATCGTATTCAAAAATTGAATTAGAAGAAGAAACTTCATTGATTCTGAAATCTTTTGCAATTTCATCAACTGTTTTGATTTCTTCACCATCAGATGGTGACCAGCCCAAAAGTGCAACAAAATTAATCAGTGCATCTGTCAAATAACCTTCTTTTACAAAGTCTGAAACTGCGGTTGCACCGTGTCTTTTTGAAAGTTTACTTCTGTCAGGAGCCAAAATCATACCCAAATGACCAAATCTCGGAACTTCAAAACCTAATGCTTCAAAGATTAAGATTTGCTTATATGTATTTGAAATATGGTCTTCCCCTCTGATAACATGACTAATCTTCATTAACGCATCATCAATTACAACCGCATAATTGTATGTCGGCGCACCGTTTGATTTCATAATAACAAAATCGCCGATTAAATTCGTATCAACATGAAGTTTGCCTTTGACCAAATCGTCAAATTCAAGAATTGATGATTCATGAAAAGCCTTTTGTGCCTTTGAAACATTAAATCTGATTGCAGGCTTTCTGCCTTCTGCTCTCAATTTTGCTTTTTCTTCTTCTGTCAAATTTTCACATTTTTTTGAATAAACATAAGCACGTTTTTGGGCAGTTGCTTCTTCTTTTTCTGCCTCAAGTTCTTCAGGAGTGCAGAAACATTCGTAAGCAAAACCTTTGTCCAAAAGTTCCTGAATATATTTTGGATAAATATCAAATCTCTGTGATTGCGTATATGGACCGTAATCTCCGCCGACATCAGGACCTTCATCCCAATTTAAACCTAATGCTTTTAAACTGTCAAAAATATTATCAACATACTCCTGCTCTGTTCTGAGGGCATCAGTATCTTCAATTCTTAAAATAAATTTGCCGTTATTTTTCTTCGCAAATAAATAATTAAATAAAGCCGTTCTTGCAGTTCCTATATGCAAATTACCGCTTGGTGACGGCGCAATTCTAACTCTTACTTCTGACATTTTTTCCTTCTTTCCTTTTTCTTACTTACCCCTCGCCCACAACAATCATTGGTGGGAGAGGGTAGAATTTCAACTTGAGCCTTTGGCGAAAGTTAGAAATTCGGGTGAGGGTTTACCTCCTTTGTGCCATGCACATTTCCCCCTAAAAGAGGGCAAATATTACATCAAAATCGTATCACAACGAAAATGTCATTTCAAGTTAATGTAAAGCCTAATCCTGCGGGAAATCAATTTGCGGTTCTGCTCCGTCATCACTGTTTTGCTCATCTTCAAGCATCAAATCAATTATAGCCTGTGTTTTATCTTCATATTTTTGAATTTTTTGCTCTTTTTTATCAATGCTTTTTTGAGTTCTTTCAATTTTCTTTTCTAATTTTTTAATGTCTTTTTCTGTTTGTTCAACCTGATAATTATGATACATTTCTTCTAACTCTGTACCTTCCGTTGAACCTGCAAACTTTTGCAAAGCCTTATTATCTCTGTATTTGTCTTTATAATCAGCAGTTAGTTCTTTCAATTCGTATTTGTAGTCTTCATTTATTTGTTTTATTTCTTTTTTATCTGCAGATTTTTTTTGCTTTGCAACAACTTTGTCCTGTTTTTTAAGAAATTTTTCTTCCGTAACAACAACCTGATATTGCTGGACTCCGTCTTTTTGGAGTTTAAGCCCGTTCATACTGATTTTGGGGTTAAAATCTTTGTCAAAAGAAACAAGTTTAGAATTTTCTCCGTAACAATCCACACTCCATGTTCCCAAAAATACAGGTTTTTCACCTGTATAAGCATATCCTTGGACTACAACTCTGTCAGGGTATCCCGCATCAAACCCCAACGGTCTTATATCCCATCTTTTTTCTATTAAATTCAGATTTGCATACTCTTTCCAATAGTAACTTATTGCATCTCTTACCGCAGACAAATCGTAACTCTTTTTTGTTTTAAAATCATAGATATAAATTCTTGTTTCCCAAATCCCGTCTTCTCCGCTTCCGATTTTTTCTTTTGCTAACAATTTTGTACCGTCAGCATTGAAATCTACAGGGGTTAAGGTACGGTAAATTGCATAATTATCTATCGCTTTGTCTGTCGAAAGAATCGGATTTTCTTCTCTGTGAGAGGTATTTGCTTTGAGAATTTTATTCATATTATTCTCTTTTTGATCTAACGGAATAACAAACAAATCCGCTCCGACTGATCCTGAATCATTGTAGTAATATATTGCAGGATAAACCAATTTGGTCAAATCAGGAGATGTAACCCCTTGGCCGTTTACCTGTCTGTTGAAAAACAGTTTTCTTCCTAATTGTAATTCTACACCTCCGGGAGGATCATTATATTTTACGATTTTGAATAACGGTTGAGGAACATACTTGAAATCTGACGGTTTTTCAATTTTTGGAGTCTGGACTTCAAAGGTTGACGGGTCTTTGTATTCGGAACGCTTTTCGTATTCTTCAACCGTCATATAACCTGAATCTTCTCTGCCTAAAAGTCTTTTATCTCTTTTATATTTCAAGTCGTCTTTTTGAACTTCGTAAATGTATTGTATTTCTTTCGTTCTGTAATCTTTTTTACCAAACGGATTACGAAATTTTGACACTTTGGTTTTTGGAGTGTAAGCAAATACCCCAAGTCCGAATGATAATATTAGTAATGTGGTTAAAATTTTTTTCATAATATTTACCTTTGCGAAGTAAATAGTGAATAGTGAATTGTGAATTGTTGTTTACGGTGCTTTGCACATATTATTAATTATAAATTTGTAAAAGTCTATTCACTGTTCACTATTTACTACTCACTAATATCACACCAAACCGTCTTTCATCGCCGTTGCAACGGCTTTTGCTCTTGTTTTTACATAAAGTTTTTGTAAAATATTGTGAACGTGCGTTTTTGTGGTTGCAATCGTAATAACAAGTTTTTGGGAAATTTGCGGATTATTTAACCCCTCAACCAAAAGCGCAAGTACCTGCATTTCTCTTTCTGTTAGTCCGTATAGGTTTTTACCTTTTTTATAATTAATAGAACCGTTTGCTTCTTCTGTTTCCGTTGATTTACGAATATTAGACAGAACAACTCTTGCAATTGCAGGGTCAAGCCAGCCAACACCTTCACTTACCGCCTGTATTGCCGTAATTGTTTGTTCTGATGTCGCACCTTTTGTAATGTAACCGTCAGCACCTGCGGCGAAAGAATCAAGAATATCGTTTTCATCATCTCTCGAAGTATTCATCAAAACTTTTATTTCAGGTACGGCGTTTTTAATTTTTCTTGTTGCCTCAATTCCGTCGATTGTCGGAACTCCGATGTCCATTACAACCAAATCAGGTCTTAATTTAAGTGCCTGCTCAACGCCTTCCTGACCGTCTGCGCTTGTACCGACAACATCTATTATTCCGCTGTTTGACAGTGCGAAGGATAAACCCATCCTTGTCATATCATGGTCTTCAACTATTGTAACTTTTATGTTTTTTTCCATAACTAAACCACCCTTGATACCGCAGCGACATTTGTTAATAAGAACGAAAACTCACTGCCTTTATTAACTTTGCTTTCCACCCAGATTTTTCCGCCATGTGCTTCAATAATCTGCCTTGATAAATATAATCCCAAACCTGTTCCTGTTGAACGCTTTTTACTTGTTCCTTGCGAAAATCTTTTAAACAAATTAGGAATGTCCTCTTTTGGAATACCATTACCATTATCCGCAACAGAGAATATCAAATCCCCGTTTTGAAGTTTTATATATACATCTATCTGTCCGTTTTTATTTGTATAATTCAGGGCATTACCGCATAAATTCATTATTACACGCTTAATTTCCGCTCTGTCGGCGTCAATGAGCATTTCTTCATTAAAATCGCTATGGACATTCAACGCAATATTTTTACTCTTTGCAATAGGTGAAAGTTCTTCATAACACTGTCTTAAAAGTGAATTTATATCAAAAACCGTTTTATACAAATTAAGTTTACCGCTTTCAAATCTGTAAACTTCAAGCAATGCATTAACAAGTCCGAGCAAATCCTCATTGCTTTTCATCATTGTAGTAAGCATAACTTTCTGCTGTTCGTTAATTTCGCCCAATGACCCGTCAAGAAAGAAGTTGAGTGTTTTAATTGATGCAGTCAAAGGTGTTCTCAAATCGTGAGTTAAGGTTGCAATAAAATCATCTCTTAATCGTTCGGTTTCTTTTTGTGCCGTAAAGTTCCTTATAACTCCGACAAATCTTTCTCCGTCAGATAAAGATGCAAAATTGATTTCTGCAGGAATATACTCTCCGCTCAAGGAATTTCTTATGTACAAATCCCTGAGCAAAAACTCTGCCTGTTCTTCTGCCAAACCAAGAATAGATGTTTGCACTTCCGATTTCGGAACTTTATTTAATGCAGGGTTATCTGTATAAGCAATTTGTTGAATTGTCATTGAGCATAGAGTATCTTTGGATAAACCTGTAAGATTTTCGCAAGCAGGATTAACCTGTTCAATATTACCCTGCTTATCAATAATAATAATTCCGTCAGCGCAGTAGTTTATAATGCCTGACAATTTGTCATTGGCAACTACAAGTTCTTTTGTTCGTTCTTCAACGAGTTCTTCAAGTTTTTGGGAATATTTTTGAAGTTCTTTTTGTGCAATTTCAAGTTTTTCAATTTTATCTCGCAAATCTGCAAGCAAATGACTTCTTTCAATACCGTTTTTGATATTCATTATCAAATCATCATTATCCCACGGCTTTTCAATATATTTATACACCCCGATTTCGTTTATAGTGGCAATTGCGTTTTCTTTATCGGCATAAGCCGTGAGCAAAATCATACTTGTTTCCGGGTATAGTTTTTTTGCTTCTCTTAAAAATTCAAGCCCATTCATCTCCGGCATCAAAAAATCTGAAATAATCAAATCGGGTGATTCAAGTTTCAGATATTCCAATGCTTCCACAGGATTATTATATATGACAACATCGCTAAACCCTTCAACCTTCATTAAGGTTGAAAAGGTCGAAGTTAACAACTTGTCATCATCGACATATAATATTTTCCCTAAACTCATAACAATATCATATATTATTAAGCAGTTTCAGACAAATTGTTTACAAAATTGAAATAAAAAAAATAAAGCAGTCCGTAAGCCGTGTTCTGTTTTAGATAATCATCTGTCTGGTCCTGAGATTGCTCTCAGGCTCAAGCGGTTCTTTCTCGGGTTGGCGAACAACCTTTATAGCCCCGAACTCAACCTTGCATCCGACATGGGTTTACCTAACCAAAGCCTTCCGGCTTTGTTGGTGACGCTCTTACCTCACCGTTGCACCATCGCCTGTGATATAAAATCCATCGGCAGTCATCATTTCTGTGGCACTATCCGCCGGTTCTCACCGCCCGGAGTTTCTCCGGATGCCTGTTCTTGGATGCACGGACTTTCCTCACTTGGTAAGACCAAGCGCGATTATCCGACTGCTTTATTCAATTGTCAAAATTATCAAATTATTCACTGTCTTTTTCGGAGCCTGTGATATCATAATCTATACCGACTGCTTTTTGAGCCCATTCTTCAAGAATATCAATTTTTCCGTCAGCATATATTTTTGTGGTAAATCTGTCAAAATCTTTTTTCTTGTCGCAGTTTGTACCGTCTGTATCCGTAGGGCTTTTGCAATTCGGTTTGTCCGGCCCGTTTACATCTATCATGAATTCTATTGACGGATTTGAGTTGGAATGTTCAAGATTCATATTTTGTGCAGTCCAAACCATACTGTCTTTTGTTTGAAATTCGTAAGTAGAATCTCCGTCTAAATTAACAGAATTGTCGGTTTTATTGTTTTTTAAGTCAAGTTTATTTACAAAAAGCGTAAGGAATTTTGAGTTTGCATCTTCATTGTCAATGTAATTTTCATTAAATTTTCCGCCCCACATTATACAATCTGCGTATCCGTAACCATCATCAAAACCTTCTCTTACATCTGCAGCCACAGCCTGTGTTTTGTTAGGATAACAAGCCTCATCATTTATAAGTTGCCCTGTCACTGTTTGCACCGCATAATATGCACGCTTTGCCATCAATGCGTTTTGATCCGGCATAATATTAAATATTACGGGCATTAATATTGCAATAAGTATACCTATTACTGCCAAAGCAATAAGTAATTCGGTCAATGTAAACGCTTTTATTTTCATATTTATATTCCTTTCTCTATATCCTTTGCCATTATACAATGTGACATTGTTTTTTTCAATACAAAATGATATAATATCGTTTGGAAAATACATCTGATAAGATATGTAAACTTTTATTAACAAAGTAGCAAAATAATATATTTATATGAGTTAATATCTTGTCATGTATTTTAAAATACATGAAGAGAAAGTATAAACACGGATATTCTGAATAAGTTGCTGATGCAAATCGGTTGCGGAGTTCATGAATGACTAAACAAAAGGTAAATCTATGGTCGATAACAGGTCTGCCGGATTTTTCGGTATAGGCGGGGCATTTAATTTTAAAAGCGGAGATATATCAGGAACTGCCGCAAAATTATCAGATGATAAGATGGGGCAGGGCGGAGAGTATTTTGCGCAACAAAAAGCAGAAGAAGATGAAAATGCTAACGCTCAAGAACCTCGTTATATGGATCAAAGTGCTGTTTTGAGAGCATCTCTAAACTCTCTTGCAATGATGAATGTTGCAAATATCATAAATTCAAATAAGCGTAAACCTGCAATAGAAGAACAGGAAGAAAAGATTGAGCGTGATTTAGACGAAATGATTCGAGTTCAGAGAGTTTCTAATCCCTTTAAAGATAACAGAAAATAGTTAATAATTTTTATCCCATCCAAGCATACTTGCAATTTTTTCATTGAATTGCTCTTCAAATTCCGGTGTCCAACCGATAGATTTTTTATCGTCGGGTGTCATTGTTAAATATATTTCATCGGCAACCTGTGGAATATATTCAATCATTTCAGGTGAATATATCTTGCAATATCCTTTTACTTTCGGGTTAAACAGATTGTTAAGTCTTATTGCCGCATCTGTTTTGTATGTACCACACTCACAACCCATATAGATATATTCTTTTTGCATTGTTTTGATAAATTTCAAAAGTTCTTCTTTTTTAAATTCGGGCACATTTCCATATTTCATTGAACTTATACTGAATCCGACATACTCAAAACCTGCATCTTGAATTCTTTTTTTATAATGTTTTCCAAAACCTTCAAGGTCTATAATAGTTTTTATACCTGCTTCTTTCAGTTTCTCAAGTACCCAATCGGGTGCTTCGTACAGAGTTGACCCTCGCCAGATGTTTGGTTTATATCTTGAGGAATTTGAGATATTGTGCAAATTTGAAAGCGGAAGTTCTGACATAATATCCCCGTCAATCTTCTTTGGTCTGTTCACAAAAAAAGTGAGCATTTTGTTAAGTTCATATTCTTCAAGACGGGGTTCTTTTACATAAATACTGTAATAGGGCATTTTTTCATCTTCTATATGATTACGGATATATTCTCGTCTGGCTTTTGACTCCGCATCATCATAGGCAATGATGTCCTCATCATTGTTTCCTTTAAAATGTGGTAATTTATACAAATTTACAGGTAAAATTTTCATAAGAAAATTAAATCATAAAAATATATTTTTTTGCTAAAACTAATAAAAACAGATGCCATTATGGTATCTGTTTTTTATTCTCCCGGAGATGGATAAGCCCGAGCAGAGGCAGATACGCAGTATCAGACCAACAATTATGCAAGAATGAATATTCTTGCTAATTGGAGGCGTTGCCGTTTAATGCGAGGGCGTAAGAATCACTGCAAGATTCTTGCATGGTGAGAAGACTTTCCATAAATAAAAAACAGATGCCTTGATGGTATCTGTTTTTTATTCTCCCGGAGATGGATTCGAACCACCGTTAAAAGAGCCAGAATCTTTCGTCCTGCCACTAGACGATCCGGGATTATTTAATTTTCAATTCAGTGGAGCGGGTGACCGGGCTCGAACCGGCGATCTTCTGCTTGGGAAGCAGACATTCTACCACTGAACTACACCCGCATGTATTTGGGTTCATAAACATAATAACACAAAAAAAATTAATACAAATCCCTTATTTTTAAATTTAATTCTGTAATAAAATTGTTGTTGTTTTGTGACATAATCTTGTTTACCAAGTCAATAATCGGTTTTTGTAATTGATTATCAACATACGGTATCGGAATTTGCTCAAGGTGTGAGCGCAAAACTTTTACGGAATTAAATTTCTTTTCAAAATAGAATTGTGCAATATCAGAATTTAAAATTGCCAAAATGTATTTTATATCAAGTCCTTTAATATTAGGAATGAGAATATTGCAACTGTTCAGGGTTAGCGTTTGTTTATCGTCATAAGCAAAGACAAGTTTTTTTGAAATAAATTTATAAATAAGTTTTTCTTTTGCACGAAACACACTTTGCGGAGCGCATTGTTGAAAACTGTCAGGTTTAAATACTATATAATTTTCAGGTGTTTTTATCCCAAATTTTTCAATATCGGTTCCTTTTATTATGGCTTCATTATTTAAATTTTTTGTCTTTGAAAGATATTTTTCATTGTTTCCTGTAACAATTCCAAGCGCAAAAACAGCATTGTCTTTCAATGTTACTTTATTTGGTATATTTTCTATTTTTTGCAGAAGTTCATATTCTGCATCATCACAGTTAAAATCAAAAATTTCAGGTGTAATTTTTCTATTTGTATTTATGGTAAATGTTTTATTCTTTGTTTTAACCTGCAATCCTTTTGAATTAAATGTTTTATTGTTATATAAAATCCGCAAAATTACGCTTGGACATTGTACTCCGTCAAAGGTTTCTCCTAAATATTCGATATATTTAACCGAAGTTTTTTGGGCAACTATTTCACGCAAAGTTTTATGGCTTTTTACATTAAGAACCGCTTCCGGCAATACAAAAGATAATGTTGCGTTATTATTCAATTTTTGAAGTGCTTTTTCAATTATTACATCATAAGATTCAATGGCTGAAGTTTGTGCTGTTTTAAAATTGTTTTTGAGAATTTTTCTTTCTTCTTCATTAAACTCATACGCCCAAGGGGGATTTCCGATTATATAATCAAATTTTTGTTTGTTTGAACAGGTCAGAAAATTTTGGATTTTTATATGTTCATAAATAAAATTTTCATCGTAAATTTTGTATTTTAGTGCAAAATTTATTCGTGCTATTTTTACGCTCAATTCGTCAATATCAGCGCCAAAAATATCTTCAACACAAATATTTTGCGGCAAATGCAGAATAAAATTTCCGCTTCCGCAGCAGGGGTCAGATATTGTACCGCCGCTATAATTTTCGAATGTATTTTTAATAAGTTTTTCTACTATATCAGTCGGCGTAAAGTATGCACCGTGCGACTTTCGGCTTAATATATTATTCAAAGACATATATAAAAGCCCCAATATATCCTCATTCTGTTCATAAACAGGTTTAAAACCTTTTATGGCAGGGTATTTTAATATTGTTTTGTCCGTGTTTGAAATTTCTTCACAGAGATATTTGTATTTGTTATATTCTTTGCCGAATGCTGATTTTACCAGAATTTTGGAATAATATGCAACAAGTTCGGATATTTCGTTTGGTTTCAATACAATATTATTTTTTTCAAAATATTGTATGAGGTTTTCAATTCCTGATAAATTCTTTGAATCTTTTGAAATATATGATTTATACAAATTAAAGCCTGATTTAAATTTCTTATTGCGGCGGCTTTTGAGGTTGCTATTTTCATTGTCATTAAGGCTATTTAGGAGTTTTTGACAATATTCTTCATTAAAATAAACCTTTCGTCCCTCAATTTTTGAAGGAATGATTTTGCCAAGTTTAAGCCAATTTTTTCCAGTTGCAACTGATACGGAAAGCATACGGCAAAAATTATCCAAATCTATCATTTTATTATTCATAGATTTTATTTTTGTACCTCATTTTTTGTATTAAGGACACAAACTTTCCCAATCAGGTTCTTCGTCTTGTTCACCCGGTTCAACAATGTGTTCATTATTCTCTAACATGACCATTAATGATAATTTCAATTGTCTTTTATAATTTTCTCTTGCCCTTGCAAGTGTTTTTGCGCAAAATGTAAAACTTGGAATCTCTTTTATTTCAATATACCAATAAGGATTTCCCTCAAAATCCAAATCCTGTCCCTCTATTAATGTCCAATTCAAGTTCAAATAGTATTCTAAATCTTTTTTTTGTTCTTCCATTTTGTTTAATTTTCCAAAGATGAATTACTCAAAGGCTGATTGATAATTATTCCCTCTCCGCCTACAACATCTGCTTTTTGGCCGTCAATATACAAATAAACAGGCAAATCTGAGTTTAATTTTACGGTTTTGATTAATTGATATAATCTCTTATATAAACTGTCTGCGCCGCCTCCATTTACAAATGAAGAATTAAGGTTTACGATAACTCTGTCATGTTGTTCCGAAATATTTATAACCTGTGCAGAATTAGGAATTTCACTGTAAACCCCTTTTTGTTTTTCTTCAGGTTTTGGACCGTTTACTAAAGCATATACAGAAAACTTCAGTTTTGAGCCGTCAACATCTGCACTGTACTGTCGTTTTACTGCTTTATAAACTTCTTCATTATGCTCGTTTTTGCCTATAAAATAGATATTTACATATTCTTTTGTTTTGAGTTCGGGTTTATCTGAAGGTAGTTCCTGTTCAACAGTACTGCGTTTTGAAACTTCGACATCATCAGGTTTAATTTCCGGTTTTGGCATAAATACATTAAAGGCAACTACACCCAAAACCAAAATCATGCAAAGCCCGATAAATATTAAAAGAATTTTTTGATTTTTATCCATTTTAAACACCCTTTAATCTTTAGGAATAATGACTACACCTTCTGCATTGATTACATTATTTTTAATTGCGACATTTCTTATAAAAATTCTTGCATTCTTATTATCAAGAATATTTACGGAAAAATCAAGAGGATTTAGATATTGCATGATAGAATTAACTTTTCTCAAATCAAAGTTGAAAGAATTTGATGTTAGTCTTGTATTTTCAAAATTAATTTGTCCGTCTTTAACACTTAAATCAGCACTCAAAGCAAGTTTTTGAACTTTCATAAAAGGTATGCTTATACCGATTGTATAATAAAATTTGTTCCCTCTTATTGATGCTTCTGTTGATGAAACCCTGATTCCTGCAAATGACTTTTTGTTAAAGTTATTGATAAGATTTTTATATTTTTCTGACTGCATAGTTTTATTTAAGTCATCATTAGACATCTGGATATTAAATGACATCGGGAAATCTTCTTTAAATTTTAAATTTCCCTTTTTATCGTATTCAATATAGTTAAATTCGCACAAAGTCTGCAATTCAACAGAGGATAAATAAATGCCGTCAATACTTAAATTTTTTCCTGAAACATTGGCAGATTTGAATATTCCGTTTGATAAATCTTTTGCACTATATGAGTTAATAGTAACATTCAACTTGTTACCTTTTACATTTTTGTTAATAGATTTTTCAAGTACGGCTTCCGATATTTTCGATTTTGTATAATTCAGACCGAAAATACTACTGAAAAATGATGAAAATTTGTTGTTCATATTATACGGTTCGACGCATGTATATTTACACTCTGCCCCAAATGCGTTTAATGAACACCCAATTAATAATCCCAAAACTATAATTAACTTTTTCATAACACCTCAAAAACTTTCTTAATTTTTATCTCTTTATCATTAATTTGTCCGACTGCAATTATTTTACCACCATAAACAAGAAATACAATAGAATCGCAAAACTCTGTAATTTGCTTTTGTTCTTTGAGATTTAACGCTATTCCGTGCATTACTTTTATTTTTTCATTTTCATTAAGAATGTATTTTTTGCCTGAAAGCACATCAATAGGATTGATAAGATGTGCATTTATATCATTCTCATTTTTTATATCATCAAGTTTTATTGCGTTTTCAATCGTAAATTTTCCTGCCTTAGTCCGTTCAAGTGCAATCAAATGCCCGCCGCAATTGAGTTTTTGTCCAACATCATAGGCAATAGAACGGATATATGTTCCTTTTGAACATCCGACAATGATTTTTGCAATTTGGTTTTGTTCATCAAACTCAAGAAGTTCAATTTTTGAAATATAAACTTTTCTCGGTTTTATTTCAACCTCTTGTCCTTTTCGTGCGTATTCATATAGTTTTTTCCCGTTTACTTTTATTGCGGAATATTTTGGCGGATACTGCTCAATTTCACCTTTAAAATCATCTAAAACCATTTCAAGTTGAGATTTTGAAATTTTTGTTTCATAAGTTTTTAGAATTTGTCCTTCTAAATCGTAAGTATCAGTATCTGCACCGAATTTGACTGTTGCAATATATTCTTTGTCATCATCAAGATATTCTATTAGTCTTGTGGATTTACCTATACAAACAGGCAATACTCCGGTTGCGAAAGGGTCTAATGTACCACTGTGTCCGATTTGTTTTATGTGAGTAATTTTGCGCAAAATCGCAATAACATCAAAAGATGTCATCTTTTCAGGCTTATATATGTTGATAAAGCCAAACAATTACTTAATTTCCCCTTTTGAAATTTTGTTTAACAAATCAACAACTCTTGATGATTGTTCAAGACCGTCCGTATAAACAAATTTGAGTTCCGGAGTAAGGCGCAGGCGAAGTTGTTTCCCGACATTATAACGAATTTTTGGAGTGGATTTTTCTATAACTTCTTTTGTCGTTTCAATATCTTCTGTTGAACCCAAAACACTGTATATTACTCTTGCAAATGAATTATCATGAGAAACTTCAACATCAACAATAGATACAACTCCTTTTAAACCTCTGATTTCTTTTCTCAAAATATCAGAGATATCACGCATTAGTTCTTTTCTGACTCTTTCGTTTCTCAATGTCATAATTTTTCTCCTTAGACAAATACATTATAGCATGAAAATACATATTTTTATTAAATAAAAAGTCTGTACTTTCGGTACAGACTATATTGAAGTTTACAACTATCCTATTTACTCTCTTCTTAAAGTTTTTTACTTTACTCCCTAATAAACCAGATATATAAAATGAAACTTTATTTATCTTTTATAATTATTTATTTTGTTAAAACTTATCCCTAAATCTCTTATCTTCCAAAATCTCGTTCAATTATCTCTTTCCCTTTCCAAACTACTTAGCCATCACCTCTGTTCTTTCTTCATACTCACTATTTTTGTTACTTACCTTATAAAATGACCTATCCCAAAGGTCACCCCCCTAAACTATCCGGCAGCCTTTTTCTTATTGGCTTGCTTTCTATGTCTTTAAATTTAGACCTAATTTTCCATGATTACAAGTAAAAAAAAATTATTATTTTTTTACAATAGACCATGCCCTTTGATAGAGTAAAACAAAATTCGTGTTATAAAATCTTAATGAAGAAAATTTAATGAAATCTTGTAAATATTTTGCGAAATTTTATTTGACAATATAAAATTAGTGTGAAGGGATTAGCATGCTTTTTCCATAAATATATTGAATTTTAGGTATTTTATGAAACGATTCATGGAAACAAATACAATCACTCATAACCTCATGTCATTTAGCGGGTTTAAAGCCATGCTCATTTTTTCCCTGCTTGTAAATAGTCCAAAAACTTATGCTGAAATAAAAAAAGAAATTGAAAATAATGAGTATTTAAAAGAAACCGTATCGACAGACACAATAAGAATTTATATGAATTCTCTAAAACAAGCAGGCTGCCAAATAAAAAGAATCAATGAAGGCAGAATCGTTAAATATTACATTGATTCACATCCCTTCACCCTGAAAATATCCGATTCTCAAGTGAAAAGTATCATAAAAGTATATAAAGCCATTTCAAAATCAATTGAAATATCTGATTTTCTCGAACTTAATGCATTTTTTGATAAAATTTCTCCATATATTTCAAATGAAGATTTAAAGTTAAAATTAAAAAAATTATCTCCGATAAATAACATTGATTACGATTTAATATCGGATTTGATGAAATATGCAAAGAGTAATACAGAAATTACAATTTTATATAATGCAAAAAATTCAGGCAAAAGAAAAGAAATAGATATCATTACAGACAAAGTGAGTATTATAAACGGGAAACTTTATTTGACCGGATATAATTCGGAATACAAAAACTATGGAGAATTTTTAGTCTCTAATATTATTAAGATTGTCAGCGTAAATATGCAGTCGCCAAAATTGGAATCTCCCGAATACATTATACAATATGAGTATTTAAAAGACGATAATACTGTGTTTGAGCCAAATGACGAAGAAACAATTACAGAAGAAACAGAAAATCATGTAATTGTTGAAATAAAATCACGCAACAAATTTGCAATTATGCAAAGAATTTTATCTCATTCAAACAAATGCAGAGTACTCTCTCCCGAAAATTACAGGCAGGAAATTATCGCAATTCTAAAGAATATGAAAGAAGGATACATTGAAGAATAATAATTTAAAAATTAATAACGGATGTATTAATATCTTCAGATTCCTTATGCTTTTGTATAATGATGAAGCAGATTATAATGCCGTTTATAATATTTTCAAAACAGACATTATTGAAGACGGTAAAGTTTATGATGAAAAGAAACTGAATAATCTGATTCAGGTAGTAATAAACAAATACATTAATGCCTTGAAGGTTTTTGGAGTAAAAATCAGAAAAGAAAAGCACAAATATAAACTTGAAAGCAGCCTTTATTCTGTTGAATATAGCGCAAGTGATATAAAAGCATTGAGCCTTATTGTCGGAGCAAGTAAAAATCTCCCCGATGCAAATATTGCGGGAAATATTGAAAAACTGAAGGCAAATCTGTTTTTGAGGATGTGTAATTCCAATAAAAATACATTTAATTTTTTAAGTACCAAAAAAGATTTTTCATTTTTCTATACGGATTTAAAAGACCAAATAGAGCAATGCAAAAATTATTGCAATGATAATGTGATTTTAGATATTACCTACTTAAAAAGAAATAAAGATATACATTCAAAATGCAAACCCAAAGAAGTTACTTATGATGTAAAAACGGCTTACTTAAATGCTTATGACACCGTAAAAAAAGAAAATATTGAAATTGCGCTGCCAAATATTTTATCAATTAAGATTCTTCCAAACAGAAGTTCAGGTTACGAAAGCACTACAACTGTTGTTTATAAATTAAAAGGCAGACTTGCTAAAACATACAAACTCAAAGACGGGGAGAAACTTCAGGATAAAAAAGACGGCGAAATAATTATAAGTAACTCGGGGGAACCGTTGGATAAGTTGTTTTCACGGCTAATGAGATATACAAATTTATGCGAAATTATTACCCCGAAATTTATAAGAAATGATATGGTTAATCTTATAAATGAAACTCTGGAATTGTATGAAGATAAATAAAAGACCGAAAATATTTAAATTTTCGGTCTTTTTACACACTACACACTAATTATATTTTACTTCACACTTTAATTTTTGTTTAGGTTGAAATTTTGCTTGTTAAGACAGAACCTAAGGCAACGAGTCCGGCAACTGCCGCACCGATAAATCCGGCTTTTGTTGACAGGAATTTTGCTGCGCCTTTCAAGATGCTTCCGCCGTGACCTGCAAGCATTTTTACTGCAGCGCAAGTTGCTGCGCCAACAACACCAATACCTGCTATTCTGCCGATATTTTGCTCTGTTTTTTCACCTGTCGGTACTGATTGATGCGTGATATCTGCAATGTTATCTTCTGCCGAGCGCCTGCTGTATGTATTCAGTGTAACAGACTGTATCAAGCCCTGAAGGAATGAACTGTGACCGTTTTCACGCAAATCTTGAACTAAAGTTTTGCCGTTCATCTGAGTATATAAGGATAATGCACGGCTGTTTATTTCTTCTGCGCTTGCTTCTCCGTATGCATTTTTTACTGCATTTAAGTATTTTTGATATGCTTCGGGAACTTGGTCTTGCTCATTTTGCAAAATCTTGTCTTTTAGATTTGCCGCAGTTTCCTGTACGGCTTCCATTGCGCCGTTAAGTTTTATATCGTTGTTTCTTTGCATCTTTTGAGAATCAACATAATAATTGTTCCAATTTTGCTGATAATTTTTCATATTATCAAAATAAGAACTATCCATTGCACCCATTCCCATACCAAATGCCGGTGCGCCAAACCCCATTCCCATAGGATTAAATATACTTCCGCTCATTCCCATTGCGCCTGTATAAGAGCCCATAGATGTCATATCTATTTTGTCTAAGTCGCAAGAAAACGGAGAACTCATAGGCATATATTGAAATGTGCCAAGGTTCAGCGGTTGTATTGAACTGACATTGTCCATAACTACCTCCAAAATAAATTAACCTTTTTTACCTACCTTACCTATATAAAAAATTTTGTTTTGTAATAATTGCTTTTTTAGTTTTTTTTGTAACATTTTTGTTACATTATTTGGTTGATGTGAAATTAAGCCATATCAGTTAATATAAAAATGTATAGGACTATATTAATGAAAAAAGGCTGTTTCAGAAGATTTATTTCCGCAATATTTTCTCTGCTTGTAATTGCAGGGATAGCGGCAGCAATATATTTTAATCAGGGATTTATAAAAACTCATATTATAAACCGTGCAAAAGGTATGTATTATGTTCACAAAGGAGATGAAGCATATCGCAAAATGAAAACAAATAAGGCGATAAAGTTTTACAACAAAGGTTTGAAACTTTTCCCGGGGCACTATACAGCCTGGTATAATCTTGGGAATATTTATGTTTCCTATGAGGATTATTATTCTGCACTTTATTCGTACTCTCAGGCCTTTAAACATAATCCCAAAATGATGGTCGCAAGAATGAATTATGGTATTGTTGCTACCCAAAAACTCGGGAATTTTGATATTGCAATTGATCAGTTTAACAAAATCGTAAAAACTAAACGCAAATTATTGTCTATTCCTTATATATTTAATAACAGGGTCAGTACAAAAGCAAACAGGGCTATTGCATATTATAATATTGGTGTTACATACAGATTAAAATCACTTTATGAAAATGAAGATTGGGAAAAACAAAGAAAATATCTTGCAAAAGCCATTGAAAATTATAAAAAGTCCTTAAAAATTGCACCGAAAAGTTACGATACGCTATACAATTTGGGTATTGCGTATCATATAGCCGGAAGATATGATGATGCGGGAATACAATATTGTAAAGCAATAGAAGTTCAGCCTATGAGTTATGAAGCGCACTACAATCTTGCAGTGCTTTTAAGGCGACTTAGATACTTTGAAGAATCTTATGAAGAAATAGAAAAAGCGGCAACTCTTGTTTCTGCGCTCAATGAAAACAGTGCGCAACAACAATACGTTGCAATAGTTATGAACGATATTATGCGCACAATGTATGGCAACGAGGAATATCGCAAACAACTGAAAACTTTTCTAAACGAAGAAAAAAATAAAACTGCCGAACACATAAAAACTGACTCAAAAACAAAAGAAACCAAAAAAGATAAAGAAAAAGGGACAGTGACAACAGAAAGCGTTAATTTGGTAAACGGCAAGGTAGTTGTTACAGAAGAACTTGATAAAGCAATACTTAAAAGTTTCGGCAAATGCCCGACAATGCAATTATTTACGCACGAAGATGATGATTAGCAGATAAATTCTTTATTATGAATTAAAAGGTGTCTGATTCTCAAATCTTGCGCCAAGATGAGTTTGCTCTTTGGAAACAAATTTCAAACCGCCGTCAATATTAAGATATACACCGTCAGACGGGATTTTTAAAGTTTTTGTTCCCTCACTTGAAACTGCACTGATTGTGCCATTGTCATGATAAGTATAATTAACTTTATATGTAGGTTCAGGATTACCTGCGCTATATCGTACACCGCTAACAGGCTTCCCTTTATCATAAGATACAATCCATAAACCTAATGAAGTTCTTGAACTGTCATATTTTGCGAGCATTTTTACTTCGCCGTTATTATCAAGTACACGCATTTCCGAGCCGCAAACTTCGTATGTGCAATTTTCTCCGGGGATAGAAAGGATTTTACCTCCGTCTTCTTTTACTCCTGTAATAGTTGTACCTTTAGGGAGTGTGCCTTCTGCAATGCTTTTTTCAAGATATGCAACTTCATTTTCAGGTGTTCTTTGAGGTTGGGTGATTGTTTCACCTGACAAATATGACAACGGTTTAAATCCGCCTTTCATGCTTCCGAGTAAATTCTGCATATATTCAGGAGTCGGCATAACAGGAGGTTTTCCTTTGGCAGAATTGTATGAGTCAAGAATTTCTTGAACACTGTCAGGCATTATTGGTAATTCAACAACAGTTCTTGCCATATCAGGAGTTTGAATAAGTTTGCTAAAAACTTTACCTTGTGCAGTTTTTGTTTCTACAATAGTTCCCGCAGGCATTTCAAATTCTTCGCCGTTAATATCCATTTTTCCGTTTTCTGAATATATAAGGTAACTGATTTTTGAGCCATCTTCAAAATTTATTTCCTGAGTTTGTGTTCCGTTATTATTGTCTGTTAATTTTATTTCAACATCTTTACCACGATATTTCCCTGATATTGTATACTCAGAAACAGGAGTAAAAGTTGTATTTTTAAAATCCGCATTTCTGTATGCACAATATTCCTGCAACAGCATGCAATCGTTATCTATTTCCGCAAATGAATTTGTTGCAGCAATTATTCTTTGTTCATTAGAAGCATTAAATTTTTTCACCGCTCCATCTGTCTTTTCTTGTGGTGTTTGAGGCTGTATATCAGAATGTTCAACTTCATTCGGGTTTGATGAATTTTTGTTTTTATTATTGCCGTTATCAATTGGTTTCTTTGGTACTATACCCTTAACCCTTGCTCCAAATTTTTGCAGTGCGTTTGAAACATGAGGAAACATAACATTAGTTATATGAACCATTGATTTGTCTCCTTTCTTGTTTTACTTTAAGCACTCTTATATATATATTTAAAAAATTATAAAATATATAAATTTTATATAATTTATATATTGTTACATAAATTAACAAAATGTATTCAATCTTAAAATTACATTCATTTAAAGTATTTAAAATAAGATTGAATTGTACTAAAATGAGTTTATAGTAAGAGGATTATATAAATGAAAAAAGAACTGATATTTTTAGGACCACCTGCGTGCGGTAAAGGCACTCAGACATCAAGACTTGCAAAGCACTTTGGTTTTCCGCATATTGATACGGGGTCATTATTGAGAGCAGAAATTGCTGCTGAAACCGAAAACGGTAAAATAGCAAAGTCATTTATAGATAAAGGGCATCTTGTTCCTGTTGAACTTGTGGGGTCAATAATTAAAAACAGACTATCACAGGATGACTGTAAAAACGGTTATATTCTTGACGGGTACCCGAGAAGTGTCGAACAGGCAGACCTTTTGACTAAAATTAATGAAGAAATTGACGGAGCAAATCCTTCTGATTTCAGAGCGATATATTTTGATACGGATACGGATATTTTGATTTCAAGAATTGTTAATCGCCGTTCTTGTCCAAAATGTGGTGAAATTTATAATTTAATGTTCAAACCGCCTAAAAATGAAAATATTTGTGATAATTGCGGATGCGAGTTAACTCAAAGAAAAGATGACAATGAGCAAACCGCAAAAGCAAGATTTGAAACTTACTTCAGTGAAACTGCTCCATTAATTGAATATTATAAAAACAAAAATGCTTTAAGAAGTATTGATGCGCAGGGAACAATTGATGAAGTGTGGAAAAGACTTTTAGAAGTAGTAAAGGATTAATACATTATGGCAAATATGCTTGAAAAAATTGATATACATATTACGGATCATTGTAATCTGAATTGTAAGGGATGTACGCATTTCTCCCCTTTAGCGGAAGAATTTTATCTGAATCCCGTCAATTTTCGAGCAGATTTGGCAAGACTTGCGGCATTAACAGGTGCGCAGTTGGGACAGATGTTCTTATTAGGCGGTGAACCGCTTTTACATCCGCATTTGACAGAATTTTTCCCAATTGCAAGAGAACTTTTCCCAAATACTCAAATAATCATTATAACCAATGGAATACTCTTACCTGACCAGCCTGATAGTTTTTGGGAAGCGTGTAAAAAAAGTGATATAAGAATTTGGGTCTCGCTTTACAGATTAAAAATTGACTATGCAACAATTGATGCGAGAGCAAAACAATTTGGAGTTTTCTGCGGTTATACAGGAACAAAGACAAATGAAGAAAATAAAAAGGATTGGGGCAATTGGAAACTCGATTTGGAAGGTAAACAGTTTTGGGCTGATTCATTTTCTTACTGCCAGATAAAAAACTGTGTAACACTAAAAAAAGGGAAATTATATACCTGCCCTACAATTGCCCATATTGAACATTTTAATAAGTATTTCGGAACAAATCTTGAAGTCAGCGAATTTGATTATCTTGATATATACAGAGCAAGAAATCATGAGGCGGTTCTTAAAACTATGGTAAAACCTGTACCATTTTGCAGATATTGTAAGACAAGAGAATTTAAACCATGCACCTGGGAACCCACTAAAAAAGATATCAATGAGTGGATTTAAGCAACTTTGTTGATATTATCGGCTTTTTTGGCTTTATATTCGTCATTAAGTATATACATATAAATTCCCGAACCGATGGCAAACATTGCAAGTGCAAAACCAAGTACAACTCTTGCAGGTCTTGATTTGGTATTTTTGACAGCGGATTCAAGATTATCTTTCATTTCGCCCCATGAACCAACAAGTTTGTGCATTTTACCCTTGAATCTGCCTTTCCAACCTTTGTCAGATTCAAAAATTGCATCAAGGTAGCGTCTGTTTGCGCTCTTACCATTGTTATAAGCACTATTGTTATGCCAATCTACCTTTTCTTCAAGGTTTTTACGGCACATTTCAACATAGCCTTCGTAGTCATTTGTATAGAGTTCAATCATTCGTTTATAATTATCGCTGACCTGCGGAATCTGATGCTCAATTCTTGCTTTCTCAAGTTTTTCAGGCGAATCTGCATAGGATAATCCGTATTTTTCAGGTTTGCCCATTACAACATCTTTTGTTGTGAACCCGTTTATTCCGTCTTTTGTATAGTCTAAGAAACCGCCTGTTGCCGTTACACTTGATGGTGAACCTGCTGCTTTTGCTTCAATAGGTGTTATCCCGAACATTTCATATTCGGAAGTGTAACTGCCAAAATGCGTGCAGGCATTGAGTCTGTTAGGTGTAAAGCCGTCTATATATGCAAAATTGTGTTTATAAATACCACCATCAAGTTCACAGATTTCTTTCCAATCTCTTTCAATTGCCTGATAGTGCGGATGTCCTTCACCCCATTTCCCTGCGCCGAAAAGGAATTTTACCTTCAGTTTCATTTCCTGAGGAATATCTGTGCGTTTAAAAAAGTGTAATGCTGAACCCGTTGAAATAGGGAAGCCTTTTTGTGTATCCGGTCGTCCAAGACCAAAGATTATTATTTCACCATCCTTTAAAGGTGATAAATATCCCATAACTTTTTGCCCCGATTCAATTTGGGCTTTATTAAAAAACAGTTTGTTTAATGAATCCTGTCCCTTTTGTCCTGCTTTCCACATAAGTTTTGTAAGCCAGCGAGCATTTTTCTCTTTTGCTTTTAAAACTTCTTCAACATTTGTTCCGTCATATTTAAACGGAGTGAACCCTTTTGTGCTTTCAGGTTTTGATAATCCGTTATCTCCACGCCCAAATTGAGCATCGCGTTCATCAAAGCGTAAATTTGCAATGGTTACACCGTTCGCAACAGGTTTAGTCGGGACACTTGCGTAATCACCTGTCAAGCCTTTTGCAGCATCCGGAGTTTCCATACTTTTCATTTCAGCATCAAAATGCCACGAAACAGAACCTAAAGAGAAGTTTTTAGGATTTCTTTTTGCACCTACAATGCCGACTTTCGTAATATTGTATCCGCCGAAATAATCTCTGAACGGCTCTACATAGGGTTCAATAACAGATTTTGCAATTTGTTTTTCAATATCGGAAAGGGCAGGAGAGTCAAGTCCGCCATTGTAGTATGCCTTGGCAACGACAGAATATTGCGGATGTTTTTTTAATGCCTCAATATCCTTTTCGTTTCCGACAACAGAAATCATTTGGAACGGATTATATGTCCTGCCCTGATAGTCAAAACTCGGGTTATGTTCGACTTTGTGCGCTTTCATTCCGTTAACTTCTTTATTGCCGTTTGCTGACATATTGGCAAGATGTACCATAAAAGTTGTTGCCGGTCTGTCGTGTGCAACAAAACTTGCAGGCTTATAATATCCGAATTCATCTGTATCCATTTGGGTTGCAAGAGTTTTTGCAAGCGCTCTCATTCCGTTTGAATTAACAATTTCCGCATCAAAAGAGGAATTTCCCCAGCAGTCATAAGAATACGGCTTTGCGGTTTTTGCCCATTCAGGGGTATAAATAAAGTAATTATGTTCTTTTTTGCCAAATTTTACATAGGACGGATTATGCTCGGAAACTTTCATAATCTGATAAGGCACTTGTTCCATTTTCCCAAGCGTAACTGATGACGGAAATTCAATAATACCCTTTGCACCTGTCGGTTCTATAATATTATATTTTGATAATGCTTCGGGGGAGTTTCCGTTTGGCTTACTTTGAACAACATAGTCTATATATTCGGGGTCTATCTTTAAAATACGGGCGATATCTTCTTTTGTCTGTCCGATTTCTCCTGATACAAATGATTTAGCAGGCATAGTGTCAGGTAAATCTTCAGTTTTTATTCCTTTATGAATAAGGAATTTATGCCCGCCTTTTGGGTTTGAGTGGTTCCATATAGGGAAAAATTTACGGTCATCAACAGGTTTCCCGCCTACTTTTTCATATTTGTTAAGACTCTCTCCAAGTTCAAAACCTACTACACCTTCTCCACCCTGAGCCATTTCAGGTAGTCCGGTTCCGGTACATTCAGGAGTAAATTCCGCTATCTGATGAATATTGCGGTGTCCAAAACTAATCTGATAAACATTACTCTTTGTTTGAATTGGTTTCGCACTTTTTGCACTTGAAGTAAATGCAGTGCCTTTGAGCTCTGAATTGTACCCGTTAATCGAATAAATTTGCATATATGCACCCCTTGTTTCGGAACCGTTATTATTACAAAAAACTTAAAACAAAAATTTGCTACTTAAAGCAGAAAACATTAAGAAATATTAATATAAAAAGGGCGAATTACTCGCCCTTAGTGATATAATCATCCATCGTTTCTTCAACAATTTCAATCGGTTTTTCTTCTGCGGCTTTTTCTTTCTTTGCAGCGCGTCTTTTAGGTGCTTTTTCAAAAGTTATTTTGCCGTCAGTCAAAGTAAGTCTTATGGTATCTCCAGGGGCATATTTACCCGAAAGAATTTCTTCCGCAAGGCTATCTTCAACTTTACGCTGAATTAATCGTCTTAATGGTCTTGCACCATAAGCCTCAGAATATCCGTTATCAGCCAAATGGTCTTTTACTTCATCTGTTACATCAATATTGAGTTCTTTTTCAGCAAGACGCTTTCTCAAATCTTTCATCATCAAATCAACAATTTGTCTGATTTCAGGTTTAGAAAGATGTGCAAATACGATTGTTTCATCAATACGGTTGAGAAATTCCGGTCTAAATGCCTTTTTCATTTCTTCTGATACCGTATCTTTCAAATGTTCGTACTTATCTTTTGAATCATCTTCTGCCGTTGAGAATCCGAGTTTTGATTTGTTTGCAATCATACTTGCCCCGACATTTGATGTCATGATAATTACAGTATTTTTGAAACTGATATGGCGACCTTTTGAATCTGTCAGACGACCGTCATCAAGAATTTGTAACATGACATTGAATACATCCGGATGTGCTTTTTCTATTTCGTCAAACAAGACAACAGAATAAGGTTTCTTTCTGACAAGTTCTGCCATATTACCGCCGTCATCATATCCGACATACCCCGGAGGAGAACCGATAAGTTTTGCAGTTGAATGTTTTTCCATAAATTCTGACATATCAACTCTTATCATGTTGTCTTCAGAGCCAAACATTGCTTCTGCAAGTGCTTTTGCAAGTTCTGTTTTACCTACACCTGTCGGACCGCAAAAGATGAAACTTCCTATTGGTCTGTTGGGTGCTTTCAAACCGACTCTTGCGCGTCTTATTGCTTTTGAAATTGCAACAATTGCATCATGCTGACCGA
The DNA here is from genome assembly GCA_902774905.1 of uncultured bacterium. Taxonomy (GTDB): domain Bacteria; phylum Cyanobacteriota; class Vampirovibrionia; order Gastranaerophilales; family Gastranaerophilaceae; genus Zag111. The sequence goes on along the minus strand of CACYKF010000001.1, from coordinate 166,352 downwards.
TTACTCTTTCGTGCAATGTATCTTCAAGGTGCATTAGTCTTTCACTTTCGCCTTCTGTTAATTTGGTAACAGGTACACCGGTCATCATTGCAATAACCTGAGCAACATCCTCAGCATAAACTGTTGCTTTATTAACTTCATTTTCAGATTTCCATTTATCGGTTACTTCTCTGATATGGTCTTTTAAATTCGCCTCATCTTCACGAAGTTGAGATGCTTCTTCAAATTCCTGATTTCTTATGGCTTCTTCTTTTTGCTTAATCAGGTCTTTTAATTGTTTTTCAAGTTCTTTTGCTTCCGGACACATTTTTGATGCCTTCAATCTGACTTTAGAACTTGCTTCATCTATAACATCAATTGCTTTATCAGGCAAAAATCTGTCATTAACATATTTGCTTGAAAGTTTTACGGCCGCAATAATTGCATCATCAGAAATATTCAACTGATGGTGTTCTTCGTATTTCGGTTTCAAACCTCTGATAATTTCAATTGATTCTTCAATAGACGGTTCGTCAATCTGAACAGGTTGGAATCTTCTTTCAAGTGCAGAATCTTTTTCGATATATTTTCTGTACTCATCTGATGTTGTTGCACCAATAACCTGAATTTCGCCTCTTGAAAGTGCAGGTTTTAAAATATTTGCGGCATCAATTGCACCTTCTGCAGCACCTGCGCCAATCAAGGTGTGCATTTCGTCAATTACAAGAATAACATTTCCAGCCTGACGGATTTCGTCCATAATTTTCTTTAATCGTTCTTCAAATTCACCACGGTATTTTGTACCGGCAACAAGTAAACCCATATCTAACTGAATGATTTTTTTGCCGTCTAAAATATCAGGGACTTCAGAATTAACTATTCTAATTGCAAGACCTTCTGCTACCGCAGTTTTACCAACCCCCGGTTCACCAAGTAAAACGGGATTGTTTTTTGTTCTTCTTGCAAGAATTTGAATAACTCTTTCAATTTCTTTTTCTCTGCCTACAACAGGATCCAAACGGAGTTCCTGCGCCGCAAGCGTCAAATCTCTGCCAAATTCGTCAAGACTTGGGGTTTTTGCTTTGCTTGATGAACTTGATGAAGATGATGACGATGAAGATGATGCCCCTGAAGATGCTGTCGGTTTAGATTCGCCAAGCATCTTTATGACATTACTTCTTACCTTGTTAAGATCAACTCCGAGTTCTTCAAGAACTCTTGCCGCAACTCCTTCACCCTCTCTGACAAGCCCGAGTAAAAGGTGTTCTGTACCTATATAATTGTGTCCTAATTGTCTTGCTTCATCCCAGGATAATTCCAAAACTCTTTTTGCCCTTGGAGTGAAGGGAATTTCAACCGCTACAAAGCCTGAGCCTCTGCCAATTATTTTTTCTACTTCGGTTCTTGCATCTTTAAGGTTTACCCCCATTGATTTAAGAGTTTTTGCGGCTACACCCGTTCCTTCACCGATTAAGCCTAACAAAACCTGTTCTGTACCAACGAAGTTGTGACCCAATCTGCGGGCTTCTTCCTGTGCAAGCATTATGACTTTTATTGCTTTTTCCGTAAAACGTTCAAACATTTTGCACTCCTATCTCTTCTTATGAAAAAATTATACACGAAAAGAATAAAAGTTTCAATAAAAATTATATAATTTAGATACTTAATATGATTTTTGTTTATAGTCCCAAATCTTTTAAAAATTCTTCGTTATTTGTTAAATCAAAAAGTAAATCATATTCGTCAAGTTCTTTTTCTTTTACAAGTTCGTTATGACTTAAATCTTCCGGATTTGACAGGGTAAGTTTTGTAAAATTTTTAATATCGGTTCTTTTTTGATACAAATTCAGTGCGCGTTCAGACAGAGTTTTTAACAGATTTTTGCGTTCTGTTTGTTTGCCTTCTTCCAATGGCGAAGTCGCAAAACCATCATATTTGTGCAAACTTTTTAAATTCAGTTGTCCTACAATTTTTTTTAGCATATATACACGAATCCCTAATTATAGAAATATTATAATGTTTTTTTTAAAATAATGCAAATAGGTTAAGGGGGTTAAGAAAAAATAGTCAAAATAAGGGAATAATCATTTACTAATTTTTTATAATATGCTATAATTTCGTTATGGAATGTCCAAAATGCGGTGCGGAAATTGATAAAAGCGCAATGGTTTGCCCTAACTGTAAAAAGGTGCTAAAAATCGTTTGCCCTGTCTGCAGAACCGTTAATGAAAAAAATATATGTAAGAAGTGCGGAGAAATTCTTGTTGTTAAATGCTCAAACTGCGGCAAAATCAACATGATGAAGAACCAAAAGTGTATAAAGTGCGGTCACTCAACAGAGATTAGTGCCGTACAGGCTGAGTCTAATGCGGATACTTTTGCTGTGGTTAAAATTGATTTCCCAAATTATGATGTCATTAAAACCGCATTGGGTTCAAACCAACTGTTTACAAAATTTAAAGCAAACATTGACAAAATGATTAACGGCTTTGCATTAAGCCATAGTATTAGAAGACAAATCGTCAAAAACGGAATTTATCTTTTGCGTTTTAATAAAGCATATACAATGTCATCTTCTGCAAATTCCGCAATAGAAGGGGTTATAGAACTTGCTAAACAGATTACACGCCTTAATGTAAAACTCATTAATAAGAAAAATATATTTTTAAAGGCTAATTTTACAATAATGAAGCGTGATGCGGATAAAGACCCTTATGATATAGAAACAGGGTTTCAGGCAAATATGCTTAATCAAAGCAATGACAAGTCTGCCAAAGCGTTAGAATCCTGCCAAGTTACAACTGATGATGATTTTGAAGAATTTTATTCTAAAACTTACAAGATGGAGTCTTTAGATTCTGCATTAGTAAACGGTAAAATGAAACGATTCTTTGAAATTGATATTAAAGAATTTATTCCAATTGACGATTATGTAAAAGAAGCAATGGCGGAGGAAGAAGAAGCAAATCCTGAAGTCCCGAATTTTGTAAATGAAGGTATGCTTGCTCAGGATAAAATTGTTGAAAGAACAATAGAAGAAGTTAATGAAATTGCAGGAGAAGATTTATACAGCGTTGAATTAATCAATTTTGACGAAATAAACTGTGCGTTTTATACAACAGAGAATGTAAAAGTTTTGGATAATATTACCGAAGTATTGCAGGAGGTTCCTAAAGGCATTATTGGCATAAAAGGTTCAAGCATGTACCAGCCTTATACAATCAGTGTTCTTGCAAATGTCAGTCAGTTAGGTTTATACCAAAATATTATTCCGATTACCTGCCACGATAATATGAAATATTCACCATATTCATTCTTTAGGGAATTGGTTTCAGCAATATTTGATTTTACTGTTTCTCAAAAATTGTTTAATACAAATGATTTTTCATCGTTCTCTGCATTTGATTCCGATAATTTGCTTAAAGATTTGATTAATCTCAAACAGAGGGGGATGGATAACCTTGAGGATACAAGACAAAAGTATTTTGAGGTATTTTTGTCGTTATTGCAATCTATTCCTGAAACATTAATATATGTTGAAAATTTTGAGAAAATTGATTCAAGTTCAATGTTTGTTTTGGGCTTGTTGTTTGACCATTTTGAAGAAATGAAAATCAGTTGTATTTTGTCTTATGACAAAGAGTTTTCACTTCACAAATACAATCATTTCTTATTATCAAGACCTTATTATACGGAAATTACCCTTATTCCGACTACTTTTGAAAACATTGTCGAAGCAGGCGGGGATTATTACTCAAATATTAAAAACGATTTCTTCTTCAAGCGTATTTCAAAATATGCTGCAGGAAGTACATTGTTTATAGATTATGCAATTCAATATCTTATCGAGTCTGAAGTTTATGCTTTTGAAAATGAAAAAATAGAACTTCTGAATGCTAAAACAACAATGATTCCGTCAAGTCTGAAACTTATGATGCAGAGAAGATTAAATCTTATGAAAGATGAAGAAAATTCTCTCAAACTTCTTTCAATGTGCGCTTTGTTGGGGGCAAGAGTTGATTCAAAAACTGCGGAATCTTTGGGGATTGAAGATTGGAAAACTTTGGCAGACGAACTTTCAAAGAGAGGTTTCTTATATTTTTACAATGACAGTATATATTTTCCGAATTACAATATTTTACGTGAAAATATACTTGAAATTTATGATGACGATAAAATTAAAGAATTGGCTTCAGAACTTTTTGAAAAAGTCTTTACAGAACAAATGCCTGCTCCTGAAAAGGCTTCTATGTATTCCGTTTTAGATGAAAATCAAAAAGTTATATCCGAGTGGGAAAATCTTGCAAATCTTGATTTATCCATGGGGGATTTTTCTGCGTATCTGAATTGCTCGGGGCAACTTATCAAGGCGCTTGATAAAAATGCACAAGATTGGTCTAAAGAAGAACTTGCGTCTTATAAATCTACAATCTATGAAAATATTGCAAACAATATGTTTGAATATGACCCTGAACAGACAAGAGAAATTGCGGATAAAACACTTGAAGATTTGCAAAAATCACAAGACAAAGACAATTTTACCGATTTGTGTACAAAAATGATTCAAGGAGCATTAAACCACGGCGAATATCTTTATGCTTTGGGCTTGACTCATAAGATTTTGACGGCTATGAATGATGCTTCAATTGACCCGTCAGCAAAGAATTTTGATTTAAAATTTTTACTGATGTCTATTGTGCATATCAAGATATTGTTTGGCATTGGTGCTTTTAATGATTGTATTGATATCGGTTATAATGTTTTCAATGCTTTGGAATCGTCAAAACTCGATTCTATTGAGTACACACTTATTTCAAAAGAGGATTTAAAATACCTTATATCAGAAGCGATTGCCTATGTCGCACTATCTGATATATTGACTTTGAGAGAAGATGTAAATGAACTCCTCACGATTGTAAATAAACTCTATGACTTTGTTCCGAAAGAATACGCTATATTTGTCAAATTGCAGGATTTAATAAAAGGCAATGAAGTTTCGGTATCAGATAGCGATAAAGGTAAAAATCCGTTTACCGAAATTGTTTACCATATAATAAAAACCTTTACTCAGCATAGAGATAACCCTACCGAAATGGCAAAAGAAATTTATAAGACAAAACTTGTAGCAAAGGAAAGTTTTGTTTATCCGTTTGAACTCTTTGCGGATTTGGTTATCGGATATTCTTATGCTGAATTAAAATCATATTATAAAGCATCATCAATTCTTTATGAGGTCGTTAAAACCTCAAAAGATAAAGGTCTTAATGCTATAACATTTATGGCGTGGTATATTTTAAGTATTATGAATATGAAGCAGGGAAGATTTGATATTGCTTACGGAATGTTGAATAACTCCTCAATTCAAATGGAAAAACTTGGCGGAGTCAGTGATTATCTGATGCTTCTTATCAAATTTAATATGTTTAAACTTATGAAATGCCTGAAGATTACAGATAAAGCCGATATATGCCTTGCACAGGCAAAATATATTGTTAAAAAATACGGGTTAAATTTCAGTACAGATGTTGATATTGATAAATTTCTTGCAGATAATAATATAGATTTATCGGATTTGCCTGAAACAAAAGACTCTGATGCAGTGCAATCCGATGTACAAGACATCGACCAATAATAAGATTATATCCGTTTATAATAAAGTGTTCAAAGGAAAGAGAGGAAAAATGAAAATTTTATTTGCAGCAGCCGAGGTTGCTCCGTTTTCAAAAGCGGGCGGTTTGGCAGATGTTGTCGGCAGTTTACCGAAAGAACTTGAAAAAGATGCGCAGATTGCGATTTTTACACCTTTGCATGGGCTTATAGATAAAGAAAAATGGGGAATTAAAGAACTTGAAAATTCGCAAATGTGGCTCACAATGGGTTCTCAACCTCAAAAATTTAATCTCTATATGACAAAACTTCCGGGAACAGATATTAATGTATTTTTTGTCAAAAACGATTGGTATTTTTCACCGTTTAAGGAAGTTTATCCAAAATACTTAGACCCTCGTTATGAACACGAAAGATATATTTCATTTTGCCTTGCGGTTATGGAATATGCAAAACAACTTAATTTCAGAGCAGATGTAATTCATGCAAATGATTGGCATACCGCTATGATGCCAATGTATTTACACTCAAATTACAAATTTGATCCGTTTTGGTCAAATACAAAATGCGTGTTTGAAATTCACAACCTTGCTTATCAGGGAGTTTGGTTTGAAGATGTAATTGATTATGCAAATATGAGAAAAGATATTGTTTATAACCAATGGGGGTGTGAGCACTATGGAATGGTCAATTGGATGAAAGGTGCAATAAATTATTCCGAAAGAGTTGTTGCGGTTTCTCCGACATATTCAAGAGAAATTTTAGGAGAAGAATACGGAGAAGGACTTGATTACACCCTGAGAATGTCGCAGGGTAAATTGAGAGGAATTTTAAACGGCATTGATTATAGTGCGTTTAATCCGAAAACTGATAAGGCATTAGTTAAAAATTATGATGTAAAATCAATGGAATTAAAAGAAGAAAATAAAAAAGCAGTTTGTGAATATTTCGGTTTGAAATATAATCCTAACCGCCCGCTTATTGCTTTGATTTCTCGTCTTGTCGGGCAAAAGGGTATTGATTTAATCAGAGATATGCAGTATGAACTGCAAAATTTAGATGCTGATTTTGTATTTTTGGGTAGCGGTGATAATGCTTATGAAAACTTATTCATTTGGCTTTCAAATAACACTGCAAACATACGAACTTATGTCGGATACGACGGAAAACTTGCAAATCTTATTTATGCAGGAAGCGACTTTTTCTTAATGCCGTCAAAATTTGAACCTTGCGGCTTGAGCCAACTTATTGCAATGCGCTACGGCTCTTTGCCGATAGTAAGGGCGACAGGAGGACTTGAAGATACAATAACAGGTTATCCTTTAGACAACTCAAACGGATTCAAGTTCTGGGCATATAACGGGTGGGATATGCTTAATGCAATTAAATGTGCGCTTTGGGTTTATAAAGATAAATATGTATTTAATGCAATGCGAAAATCCGCAATGGAAGCAGATTTTTCCTGGAAACGAAGCGCAAAACAATATCTGGATATGTATCGTGAAATCACAGGACTTAATTAAAATAAAACGGGGTTTTAGCCCCGTTTTTATTTTTCCAAATCTATTCTCAAAACTTCATATATATCCATTTTTTTAGACTTCCCTCTGATTTGCACTTCTTTTATTTTTATAACATCTGCGCAGTCTGCAATATAATTATATGTTGTAGAACTTACCAAAAGATTTGTTTTATAAACTTTGTTATAGCCTTCAATTCTGCTTGCAAGGTTTACGCTGTCACCGATTGCTGTGTACTCCATTCTGTTTTCTGTTCCGATATTACCTATAAACACTTCTCCTGTGTTAATTCCGACACCTATTTCAAAACGCGGTCTGCCCTGCTCAAGCCATTTTTCTCGCAAATAATTTACTTTTTTGAGCATTTCATAAGCGCATTTTACGGCATTTTTCGGATGATTTATATCTTGTATCGGTTCGCCAAAAATTACCATAATAGCATCACCGATAAATTTATTGATAACGCCGTTATATTTACGAATAATAGGTTCCATTTCGGCAAAATATTCGTTTAGAATTTTTGATACTTCATCGGCAGGCATTTTTTCACTCATGCTTGTAAATCCTCTGATATCAGAAAAAAGAACTGTTACAACCGCTCTTTTACCGCCTAAACCAAGATTCTCAATATCCTTTACAACATTTTGCATAACATCCTGAGAAAGATATTTACCCATTGCATTTTTAATTTGTTCTTTGTTTCTGCTTTCATTGAGGAACTTGAATGTGTAAGCAAAAACGGAGGTTACAAACTGACATACAAGCGGAGTTGCGTATGCGGTTATGTAGCCGTTAAGCCCTAAAATTGCAATCGCAATAATATATACAAAATCCATTAAAACGAGCAGAATAAGACCTTTTATAAATCTTGCCCGAAGGATTATAACAAATGCAGGAATACACAACAGAAAAAACAGTAAAATATTCACAAACAGACTTGCATCTTTCAGCATAAACTGAGATTCAAGATTATCATAAACAGTAGCCTGAATATCTACTCCCGGGTGTCTTGTATACATTGGAGAACGCAAAACATCCGCTCCCGGACCTGATATATTTTCTCCGATAAATATTATTTTATTTTCAAATAATGCAGGATCTATAAGTGCATCTGCCCTTTCTGAACTATACAATTCAGGAGCAGTTGTCGGAGTAAGTCCTTTTTTTAGAGCCTTATATGTATCTAACAGCCTGAAAGCAGAAACGGAATTGTGAGAATAATCCAATTTTGTGTCACCGTACCACATAAATTTATAGTATCTTATCGGGCTTGAAAATATACCGTTTTCGTATGAGTAAGGAATTTTTAGCCCTGTTTTCGGGACATAGATATAATCGTTTTCTATAACGACTTCATTTGTGTCATTTGACATAAGATACATTTTGAAAGACAGTGACGGGTAATATGCATCTTTTATTTTTACAATATTTATGGTGTCAAAGACAAAATCAGATGTTTTGTCTTTTTGAATTTTAACTGAGCCGAAATGTTTTGTGCTTTTTATCAGATTATCCGAATAATCAAGAACCCCGTTTAGTTTGGTTTTTGAGTTTTTACGGGCATCACTTGTTACAGACAAAGCATGATTTTTTTTAAAGGATTCTATAAATCTTGTATCCAACCTGTCAAAGTCTTCTTCAGGCACAAATCCCGATACAAGTTTATCCATTTTAGACACCTGTTTTACAAATTTAGGTGCGCTATTTTTTTCGTCATCACGAACAGAGATATATGTAATATCCAAACCTACAATTTTTGGCTTAGCGTAGGTATAAAAATAATCAAGCAAATCAGTTATTATGAGTTTTTCCGAATCGTTTCGCCAATTATATTTTTGGTGTGTATTATCATCAAAAACAACTTCTATAATGTCATTGTTTGCAAAAATACCGTTTGAAGTGATTTTAGACAGTAACAAACTGTTTGCGTGAGGCTTGATAAATTTATCTGAAATTAATATAAAAATCAGTATTAAAAGCAGATAAAATAAAAATGAATACAGATAAAATAACTTATTTTTTAACTTTTCCATACTTAAAAGCACCTCTTAATAATTTTATGATATAATAAATTGCGAAAAAAGGATAGATTATGAACATAAATTTACTTGATAAATTGAAAGAGAATAAAGTTTTCCCGATTATACGAAGCAAAAATCCGGAGCAAATTATAAAAACATCAAGGGCAATAATTGAAGGCGGACTTGATATCATTGAAATTAATGTAGGAGATTCAAAAGTTTATAATGCAATAGAAGAGTTATCAAAAGATGCCATAATTTGCGCCGGCGGAATAATAACCTCACTTCAGGCGCAAGTTGCGATAGATTGCGGAGCAAAAATAATTTCTTCTCCCGTATTTTCAACAAGTTTGGTAAAAATTTCAAAAGACAGACATATCCCGTTTATTGCAGGAACCTCTACTGCAAATGAAGCATACAGGGCTTGGCAGGCAAGAATACCGGTTGTGAAAATCTTCCCTGCAACCGCATTAGGCGGTGTTGAATACATAGAAAACATTTTAAGACCTATGCCGTTTTTGAATATTATTGCGCAGGGTGATGTAAAATTAAATGAAGTTAAAGCATACATCAATGCAGGTGCAGTTGCTGTCGGTATCGGCAGAAATCTGACAGCAGGTTTTAGTTGTGAAGAAATAACTCAGCGAACTAAACAACTTTTGGGCAGTCTTAAATAATGAAAAAAAGATTTGTTTTATCAGGATATTACGGTTTTAAGAACTTCGGCGACGAAGCGATTTTGTCTGTTTTGGTCAATAAATTACAGCAAAATAAAGACTCAGTGACAGTTATTTCATCTAATCCTGATTATACAAAATCTTTATACAAACACATAAGAGCAATAAAAACATTTGATTTTAACAATATTATTCCTGCAATTTATAAATCTGATATTCTTATTTCCGGAGGGGGAAGTCTTTTGCAGGATGTTACGAGTCTTAAAAGTTTAATATATTATCTTCTAATTATATTTATTGCTCTATTTTTCAGAAAAAAAGTAATAATTTTTGCGCAGGGGATTGGGCCGATAAATTCCCGCTTCGGAGAGTTTTTCACAAAAGTACTATTAAAAAACTGCACATATATCAGCGTAAGAGATAAAAAAAGTCACGAACTTATGCAACAATGGGGAATAAACTCCGATTTGCTTTGCGACCCGATTTTTTCGCTTAATGTTCCTGATAATTCAAAAAACAAAACCGTTGCAATACAACTGAGAAATTGCAAAGGGATGAGTAATGATTTTTTAGACAGACTTGCAGATTCCGTTAGCAGAAATTTCAGCGATTTTAATATAGAAATATATTCTTTTCAGGATTCTATCGACCTTGATATATGCAAAACTTTTGAACAAAATATTAATATGCTAAACCCCGAAATCAAAACAACAGTTTTGTCAGAAATGAGTAACAATGAAATTATAGAAAGTCTTTCAAAATCAGAATATCTTATATCAATGAGATTTCATGCGATAATAATAGGACTGCTTGCAGGAGTTAAAACACTTGGAATAAACTATGATATTAAAGTTGAAAAACTCGCAAAAGAGTTTAATCTTCCGCTTATTGATTTAAAAAACGATTTTGGCAACAACTTTGAACTGTTAAAATCACAGGATTTGGGATTAATTAGAGATAAAATTTCGCAGATAAATTTTGATTGGACAGGTTTTGAGAATACTGTTATTTAGTACAGAATTTTTCCTTCATCAGTAATAGTAATGGTATTATAACAAAACTTGCAAGGGCAAAAATTCTGAATGTATCAATAAAAGCCCAAAGGGTAGATTGTTCTAAAAGAGCAAAGTGCATCTGTTTTAATGCCATATAATTTGCTGTTCCGATATCAACATATTGAGCCATGTTCATAGTCGCCTCATGAACTCTCTGCACAAAAACAGGGTTTAGGTCATTTAAGTACCCCACCATCATATTTTGGTGCATTTGCGAAAATCTTGATAAACAGGTTGTAGCAATAGATGTTCCAAATGATGCCCCCAAATTTTTCATCAGATTTTGCAAAGAACTTCCCATCGTCAAATCTTCTTTTCTCAAAGTTGCACAGGAAAGATTTATAACAGGAGTCATTGACATAACCATACCTGTTCCGTATAAAAAGTTTGGTAAAAATACATTCGCAAGTGATATTTGCATATTTAATAATCCAAACAACAGACCGCCAACACCGATAAGAACTAAGCCGATAAAGCATGAAACTTTCTCAGGCACCCTGCCTGTTGTTATTACAAGTATAAAAAGTCCCGCTAAACTACCCAAACCTCTTGGTAACATTGATACTCCGCCTAAAAATGCGCTGTATCCGAGCAATCCTTGCAACATTGACGGTAAAAGCATTGCAGAAGCAATTAAAACAAACAGCAACACCATTTGAATCAATGTTCCGAACAAAAAGTTCAGGTCTTTTAGCAATCTTAAATTGAGCAGCGGGTCTTTTTTATTCTTAAATTGTATGTAGAAAAACAAAATACCGGAGGTTGTTGAAATGCCCATTAACCAACAAACCCAAGCAGCATCAAACCATCCTGCATCGTTGCCTTTGTCTAATACTACCTGCAATAATAATATCCAAACAACAAGCAATCCAAATGCCAAAAAGTCCATTTTTGCATCTTTTTGTTTTTTTGCATAAGGCGGGTCTTTAATTAATTTCACCAATGATATTGCGCAAACAAGACCAATCGGACAATTTATCAAAAATATCCACGGCCATGACCAATTTTCAGTCAGCCACCCACCGATTACAGGCCCGATTATCGGGGCAATTACAAAAGCAAAGCCGTACAATGACATTGCTTTACCCCACTCTTTTTGAGGGAAAATTTCCATCATAATCGCCTGAACCAGCGGTAATATTGCACCTCCGCCTATTCCCTGCAAAAACCTTGAAACAATAATCATAGGCATAGAACGGGAAAGCCCGCACAACATTGATGCAACCGTAAATAAAATTATACTGAATATAAAATATTTTTTTCTTCCGAATACTTTGCAAAAATACCCGATTGCAGGAATAATAACCGAACTTGCGACAAGATAACTTGTAACAATCCATGTTGATTCGTTTCTGCTTATAGAAATTGTCCCGGCAATATAGGGGAGAGCAACATTTGCAATAGTTTCATTAAGCGCAAACAGAAATGCCGCCGTGACAAGAGGAATTGTGACAAGCCACGGATTAACAGAAGGCACCTGCCTTTCTTCCGCTATTACACTATCCACAAAAATCCTTCCTGTAAGGGAAATTAAGTCAATTCTACTTAATTCCGATAATAACTGTTCATCTCTGAACCAAAATAAAAATACCTTACTGAAACTATCTTAATGTGTAAAAAAATTTTTTTCAAGTTCAAATAAAAAAAAGTAAATTATTGCTTAAATTACGAAAATAGCATACTACTTTACAGCAGTATGCCATTTTCATAATTTTTATTAAGTCAGAATTATACAGCAACTTTCATTGTTTTTTCAATGATTTCGTTGAAACTGTCCGCTTTTAATGAAGCACCACCGATTAAAGCACCGTCAATATCAGATTGAGCCATTTGTTCTTCAATCGTAGAAGGTTTGACAGAACCACCGTAAAGAATTCTGATTGAATCAGCCGCACTTTGACCTGCAACTTCTGCCACAACTCCACGAATCATTTTGATAACTCTGTTTGCTTCAGTTGCATCACAAGATTTGCCTGTGCCAATTGCCCAAATAGGTTCGTATGCAATAACTGACTTTGCAACATCTTCTGATGAAATTCCGTCTAAAGCGGCTCTGATTTGAGAAGCAATCCAACTGTCAGTAATGCCTGATTCTCTTTGTTCCAAAGATTCACCACAGCAAATAATAGGAATTAAACCGCCTGCCAAAATTGCTTTTGCTTTTTTGTTAATCATTTCATCTGTTTCTGAAAAATATTGTCTTCTTTCAGAGTGCCCGATAATGATATATGAACAACCTGCATCTTTTGCCATTTCAACAGAAATTTCGCCTGTATATGCCCCTGATGATTCCCAGTGACAATTTTGAGCGGCAACGGCTAATTTTGTACCGTTACAACCACAATCACAAGGAATTTCTTTAACCTGATTTAAACAAGTAAATACAGGTGCAATTACAACTGAAGGTAATTGAACTGCACTATAATTTGAAACAAATGAACTTATACCTTCATATAATGCTCTTGCGTCACTCTGAAGTAAATTCATTTTCCAGTTTCCTGCAATAATTGGTTTTCTTGACATAATAAAATCTCCTTTTCTTATCTGATACATGCACATTGATTTTATATTAAACAAAAATTTAATACAACAACAATATGCCTTATTGCATAAGACTTTAAAATATTGTATAATTTTAAATATAAATTGGAGGTATAAAAAATATGTTTGGTTATACAGGTTATAAAAAATCAGGTTTTACATTAGCGGAAGTCCTAATTACATTGGGTATTATCGGTACAGTTGCCGCTATGACAATTCCTACATTGATGATGAACTACCAAAAACAAGTATGGGAATCAAAATTAAAGAAAATATATTCAATAGCAACAAATGCCTGCGAGCGTATGCTTATTGAAGAAAATGTATCAAGAGTAAACGAAACCGCAGTATACGGAGAAGTTACAAACGATAATTTGAGAACATATTTTAAACTAATGAAAGACGGAGAACAGGTAGCTGGTAAAGGTTTTTCTATACTGCTTCCTGACGGCGGAATTTTGTATCTTAACGCAACAGATAACGGCTTTACCTTCTATACGGATGTAAACGGAACAGAAACGCGCCCCAATACTGTTGGTCGTGATGAATTTGAATTCAGACTTGACCAAAACTGTGCATACGACAGCAATATTGGCGAAGGGGCATCTGATGCCGCTACCGCATTTAAAAATGTTGTTGAAAATGATTGGAAAATTCCTAATTAAGGTTCAAAAGTATGAAAAAAGCATTTACATTTCTCGAAGTTATGTTTGGACTCATGATTGTCGGTCTGATCAGTGCAATGGTTATCCCTATATTTTATAATACATACGGGCACAAAGTTATGGGAACCCAACTCAAGAAGGTCTGTGCCCAGATAACACTTGCGACAAAAGAAGTTATGACCGATGAAAGAGCCGATGACACGATGACACTGGACACCGAAGAACTTGACAGCGACACTGAACGGGGATTTTATTACACAACTGCGGGAGTAAAAACCTCAAACGCAACTCAAGGGGCACAATATTTTCTCAATAAATATTTTCGGCATTCAAAAGTTAATTGCGGTTCAGGCGGCACAGACGATTGCGTAGGAGCAAAATACAGGACTCCAGAAAAAAAAGACCTCGGGAAAATACCATCTGATTTTTACTGCATTAAAACTGTTAATTCTGCTACAATATGCATGAAATATGACGAAACCGATAAAGTTACAAAAGTTATAGTAGATGTAAACGGGGCAGAAAAGCCTAATATCAGCGGTTCTGACACATTTGTAATGTATATAACAAATGATGGGAACCTTAAGGATTTGGATGATGATGAAAAAAACTGCAATGCTGACAGAACAACAGGGGATTCTGTGATTAATTATGCAGCAGGATGTTTCACAAAAGTCGTTGCTAACGGCTGGGTCATGCCAAAAGACTAAACATCATCTCCAATCAAATCTGAAAGAACCTCATATTTTATTCTTTTACCGTTTTGATTTGTATAAATAAACTTGGTAAAACCACTTTCGTTATTGTGAATAATGGTTTCTTTACCTATTAACTTGTTATCAGGGGCGAGAAAGATGTTGATATTCTTAAATACATCCCCCTTATTTTTTCTCAAATGCTCAATGTGATAGCGTTCATGCCCCAAACCGTCTTTTACAATTGTTTTTATACATTCCCCATCTTTATTTATATGCTGTTTTGAGGACTTTATATTATTACTTGCATCTTTTTCTACAAATTTAATTATGCAGTCATTCTCATCATAAAAAGTCTCAGTTTTAAAATCATCATAAATTTCCGTAAACTTGAACAGATGATTATTTTCATCATATTCAAACAGATTTTTATATGAGCCGAGAGAATCATAATAGGTTATTTCACACGATTTAATTGATTTATCCTGATAATATTTATTAATTGTTTTTTCAATAAGTTTATTATTTTGGTTATAAACAGATTCTTTAACCAACAGATTATCGTCATTAAATTTACTTTTTGTTGTCTGAATTACCTTCCCTGACTTATTCAACTTTCTTGAAAGTATTACATTCCCATGTCCGTCAAAAGTATTTTCTACAAACCATTTACCGTTGCATTCGCTTGATATTTCTCTTAACTTATGCTCAAAATCATCATAAAAAACTTTTTTATCGTAACTCCATTTATTTGCACTGTCACTTGCCTGCACCCAAATCGGATGACCTTTTTTATCAACAATATAATTCATGCTTGCACAAAAATTTCCGTTTGCACCTTTAAATGTACCGGTATAATTATTGCCGTCAGTACTTATAACGGAAATTGCACCGTTTTTTGAATTACGAACAATAGTTTTATCAACAACCCCGTTATTCAAAATAAAATCACCCTGCAAATTTTTTAGTTGAATACGACCTTTACCCAAATATTCTGCCTGATTCAAAAAATATCTCGTTTCAATACTCATATCATCTGTATATTTTATAAAGCCAAAAAGAAGTTTTGGCGATATGGCATATCGTATAAGTTTTCCTGCCTGATTAAATGTTCTGCCTATAACACCATTAATTGTTTCCTGACGAGTATAATCTAACCCGATATTATGCTTAATGTCTTTTACAAATACATCTTTTCCATTCTTTTTAACATTTATAAGATTCTCTCCTGAATCATACTCATATATGTGCTGATTTAAGATATTATCTTTCGTCTTTGATGCAGAACGAAGCAAACCGTTTTTATAACTCAAACACAACTGACTTCCGCTTTCTGTCTTTGTAAAAAATGTACCGGAATACCTTTTAGCGCTCTTTAACAAAATATTTCCATTATATTTTAATGATTTATCAAAAGAATTTATTTTAAACATGGTATAAATAAAACACCTAAAGATTTTTTTTGCGCCCTATCGCATCGCAAATTTACATCCGCAATAATTTTGGCGGTATAAATTTAATTCCTTTGAAATTTTATTTGTCTTTAAAAAACCATCGTTTTTTCTAAAGTTTATTGGCAAGTATTTTAAATTATATTTTTGCGCAATTTGTGTCCCGATTTGAGATAATTTTTCATAATTTTTATGCGGACTGATTACCATAGATGTTGTAAATTCTTCTATCCCGAGTTCATTTGCTTTTTGTGCGGATTTATTTAAGCGTAGTTCAAAACATTTATCACATCTTGCACCTTTTTCCGGTTCATTTTCAAGACCTTTTACAAAGTCATAATAAACATCCGTTTCATAATCCCCGACAATAATTTCGCATCCATAGTGAGCACACAAAGTTTTTTCCGCCTCAAGCCTTCTTTGATATTCTTCATCCGGGGAAATATTAGGGTTATAAAAATATACAACAACAGAATATCCCATATCTTGCAATAAAGATATAGGATAACCCGAACATATACCACAACATGCGTGCAGTAAAACCTTTTTAGAAGAATTTATATTTTGGTTTTGCACCATTTTCAATTAACCATTTTTTTAATTCAGGATACGGTTTTACGCCCATATCAAACTTATCACCGACTTTCATTGACGGAGTACCGACCATACCTTTTGAAAAGGCATAATCTATATCTTTATTAATAGCATCTGCAATTTCTTTAGAATTTGCATCTTTTTTAAGTTTATCAAAGTCAAGTTTTATACCTGATTCTTTCAAATTTTTAATAACTTCTTCTTCAGTTGTTGCAGGTTTATCAAACAATAAGGATTCAACTTCCCAGAATTTCCCCTGTTTTTCTGCCGCCAAACCGTATTTTGCACTAACACATGAACCGATATGGAAATCTTCTCTCATATATTTATTACAAGCCTTATCCAAAGGCATATTATGATGCTCAACACGAACATTTTTAAATTCCGTTACAACTTTATGCACCATAATGTTGCATGTATAACAAATCGGACACATATAATCGGAATAAACTTCCAAAACTACCGCATCCTTATCAGGAGAGCCCAAAACATTACCTTTTACTGCATAAATATTTGATTTAAGTTTCAAAAATTCACCAAACGCTCTGTAACCTTTTAATGCAGGAGAAAATTTTGCACTTGAGAAAGTCCAAGAGAAAAATCCGCATGCGAAAGCCATAACAAGAATAAATGCTATTCTGTATGGTAACGGTTTCAGCGCATCTACAAAATCAACCCAACTTTGTCTGACTGCCCCGATAAAATGTCCCTGCAAACCCGCAGCAGCAACAAGACCGATTAAAAAATTGAGTAAATATGTAACAAGACACATTACACACAATTTTTTAATTTCAAAATAACTTATACCAAATAATGTCATTGAAATTAAAAACGAAATTAACCCCAATGCCGCAATATAGTGGAATTTGTTTTTAAACACCTCAAGAAATTTTAAAAACGGTATTTTTTTAAGTCCGTCAACCATTAACATTATGCCCATAAATACATACAGGAACAAACCCCAATATGCCAAAGGCACACCCAAAAACTGTGATTCTACTGTTCTTGCAACCCCGTCACAGTCGATAAAATCGTTTACCGAACAAAAACTCGGCAATGCATGTTCATTGAAATTTGCCTGATAGTAAATGTATGCCAAATCAATAGTAACACCTATTCCTATCAACACAAGAACGGCAATTATTAAAGTTTTCCAAAAATGTTTTTTGTTATCTTCCATTATATTTTCTCCCTCATTGACAATTAAATATTACCTTTTAAATACAAATTAATCAACTCATTTTTATTTATTATGGTATAATTGCGTTATGGTTAATGAAGAAAAACAAAATTCGACAACCCAAAATCGTTTAATAATTTTCGGGCTTGTATTCAGCACCATTCTTGTAATGGTTATAGCAGTGCTGACAAACGCAAATATTCAGAAAAAACTGAATATGAGTCATCACGCATTCGGGCAAATCATTTCTAAAACCATAGCGATTGAAAGTGCTGATTTGATAAAAGAAACAATACTTACAGGAAAAACAGAAAAACTGAAAAATCATTCGGAATTACTGCTAAAATCAAACAAAGACATTATTTTTGTCGAATTTAACGACCAAAGCGGAAAGAATATCTACAAAACAGTAAATAAAGAAGTTGACAAAGAAAAATCCGATATTTCGGTATCCTCACAAATCAAAGATTTTAAAACCGGAGAAAATATTGGTTCTGTATCAATCGGATTATCGGGGAATGCTATAGGGAATTTATCCTCAACCACCAAAGCCTCAATATTATTTGTTTTTATTATTGTATGGTTAGTTTTTGCATTTGTTATATTAATAAATAATTTTCTTATCACAAGAGAATTAAAAATATTTCGAGATGGGGTAAAACGCATATCATCAAAAGAATTTGGAGTAAAAATCGAAAGCGAGGAAGTCAGTCAGGAAGTTCGAGAACTTTTTAATGCTTTTAACGATATGTCAAACAAACTACATCTATACGAAGAATCAAATGTTGAACAATTAACGCTTGAAAGAAATAAATTGCAGGCAGTATTGATGAGTATTGCAAACGGAGTTATAGTTTGTGATAACAACGACAAAGTA
Organism: uncultured bacterium; assembly: GCA_902774905.1. Lineage (GTDB taxonomy): Bacteria > Cyanobacteriota > Vampirovibrionia > Gastranaerophilales > Gastranaerophilaceae > Zag111. The sequence goes on along the minus strand of CACYKF010000001.1, from coordinate 147,490 downwards.
ACCCTGCTTAACGACCACGCAAAAGAATTGTTGGAATTGCAGGGAGACCAATTACTGAATACAAATATAAAAAATTATGTAGATTCTGACGGCAATTTCTGTTTCAGCGAAAAAATTGACGAATACAAACAATTATCACTTGAAGAAAGAGCATCAAAACCCGTTATATTCAATGTTAAACTCGATGATAAAACATTAAAATCAATTATTTCGCCAATGTTTACCCAAAATCATGATTATGTCGGATACATAATAGTCATGATTGATGTAACAAAAGAAGCGGAAACAGATTTGATGAAATCTCATTTTATTTCAAATGTTTCTCATGAACTTCGTACACCTGTTACAGTTTTGAGAAGTTATATAGATACTTTGTACGATATGGGGAGTGATTTCAGTTACGAAGAACAGAAAGAATTTATCACAACACTTCACACAGAGATTGTCAGACTTCAAAACATGGTAAACGATATTCTTGATTTCTCAAGACTTGATTCCAATGCCAAAATTGAGAAAAGCGAAAATGATTTGTCTCAATTAGTTGATTATTGCGTCAATGAAGTTCAGACATTATTAAAAGAACATAATTTAAAAATAGAAGTTGAGAAAGAAGATAATCTGCCGTTGGTAAACTGCAATTACGATTCTATTGCAAGAGCATTGACAAATTATCTTTCTAATGCAATTAAATATGCACCAAACGATTCGTCAATCAAAGTAAGATTATACCGAGATAATAATGATATTGTTCTGACTGTCAGAGATGAAGGCATCGGAATAGCACCGGAATTTCAGAAAAAAGTATTTGAAAGATTCTACAGAGTTGAAAATAAAACTCACAGTGTCAAAGGCACAGGTTTAGGTCTGCATCTTGTAAAAACCACTATTGAAAAACACCACCACGGACATGTATTTGTAAATTCAGTCCCCGATCATGGTTCGACATTCGGATTTACTCTGCCGATTGAAGATATCGGAGAAAATGAAGATTTAATGTAATTTTCATTTATATATATGAAGAAAAAGCCTGTTAAATTCGCTATAATTTTTTTATGAAAATATTTAAAAGAATTATCAGAATTTGTGCATTGTTTGCAAAAAAAAGGCGCTTAAAACGGATATTAAAACATTACCATAAAACAAGTGCGGGGAACGATATTTCAAAAACAATAATTTCTGAGGGTGCGAATGTAACTCTCAATTCAAAATCCAAAAGTATATCGCAGGAAGTATACAACAATGTAAATGACATAGTAAAACAGACAAATTGTGACGGAGAAAAACTTTTGGGGTATGTAAAAGCATCCGGAACAAAGATTTACACCGTTATCAATGCAGAAAAACTCCTAAAAAACATTTCAGCAGAAGAAGGATTTATATCTGAACAAAAAGGGTTTGATGCATTGTATTTATCATTTATAACAATGAGCGGACTAAAATTAAAAACAGAACCGATGTTTGTATTTGGCAAAAAAAATCCCGAAAGATATCTCATTTTATATAATTTTTACAAATGGTATTCAATGAAAGCAGGATTGGGCGGATTTGAGTATGAGATACAAAAAAAATATAATAAACTTATGAAAAACATAAACAAGGCAAATGTGGATAATTTGCCGCTTGAAGATATTGCAGGGTTGCAGGAAGCAATCGCAAGGGATAGTGAGGCGACTGATTTTGTACTAAATTATGAAAAAGAAAATGAGGTATCAAAAAAGGTTAGCGAAAAAATTTCTCAAGATGGCGGAGCAAGTATTTAAAAAATATTCTTGACATTAAAATTTGTTCTTGTTAGGATAATTATACACGGTTTAGCCGAGGTTATTGAATAGCACATAAGCGCTTGTAGCTCAGCAGGTAGAGCACTCCCCTTTTAAGGGATAGGTCGCGCGTTCGAATCGCGCCAAGCGCATAAAATAAAAGATAGGTTTTATCCTATCTTTTATTTTATATGTTTAGCAAAGATTTGAACGCAATTCGCACTCGGTAGATTTAATATTTTTGCTTCTATTTTTGTTTACATACATTTACAAAAAAGCAATTTTTAGATACATATATACTTTATATATATATAAAATATAAAATAAGGAGTGCGCGCGATGGATGTTCAACAATTATTAGACAAAATTGAAGATTTAGAACTTGAGAGTGAATACGGAGCCCCGGCAGATGCAGCAAAAGCATCAATGGAACTTGCAAAATGCCGAAACAGGCTTGCTCAAATGTATGGCTTTGACAATTATTTTGATTTTAAGTCATCAGGAGAATTTGATAAAATTACAAGAGCACATCAGGAAGGAAAACCGGTTCCTCAAGGAATGCACACCGAAGAATACAATGAAGGTTCTGTTTTTACTGCGAAAGTTCAGATGAATTATGGCAAAAGTCATTTAGATTATTGTGACGGACTGAGGACAATCGGATATTCAGAGGGTGAGATTAAAAATATGTGTAAACAGGAAGGGATAAAATACAATCCGCCAATGTTTCAGGTTGGCAGTACACCAAAAGCAAAAAATCCGGTAAAACATAATCAGCCAAACCCTGTCAGACCAAACACAATTACAAGAATTTGGAACTAATTATCAAAAAAAAGATGTGAAAAATCACATCTTTTTTATTTATATTTCAACATATTTTCTTGCACATTCAAGCATAGAATTGACTAATGCCGAATTAGAACTCAGATTCATTCCGTTTATTTCCAATACCTGCTTGATTCGTTCTTCCCAAAGATTATAAATATCCGTTCTGTCTAAATCAAGCGTTTCACCTATCATTAAAAGTTCTTTAAAATCGATTGGCAAAGGATATGCCCCGCGAAGCATATCAACTATATGAACACGTTTCTTACGAGGGAATGATTTGAGAAAATTAACCATACTCATTTTCTTTTGCTTTAGAACACTTTTTATAAATTCAACAGAATCATCTTTCAAAATCGGTTCTTGGGGGATTTTATATTCTTCAAATTCTTCGGGCTCAATATCCATGACGGTTGCAATACGCTCTAATGTAGTTGAACGGGTTGAAAACGGAATTGTTTCATCAATAAGATTATAAACATAAGACAATGTAACCCCTATCATTTCGGCAAAATCTTTTTTGTGCAGAGAATTTTTCTCCAAAAAATCAATCACTTTTTGTGAACTTTTTTCTTTTGTAATTTTATTTTTCATATAAATCTCCTTAAATTTTAATTTCTTTCAATTTATTTTCAAATTATTATTTTTTTAACCTTAAACTTTCTATATCATTGTGGTAATATTTATTTAGATTAAGATTACAAAAACGAGGATAAAATGAAATTAGTTGCAGGACTTGGGAATATAGGCGAAAAATATACCTGGACAAGACATAATACCGGTTTTATGGTGGCTGATAAATGGGCAATACAAAATAATGTTCAGTTTAAAGAAAACAAAAAACTTCAATGCTATATAGCAAAATTCCACAAAGGACTTCACGATATTATTCTTATTAAGCCGACAACTTATATGAACTTGTCAGGCAACGCTATATCTGCAGTTATGAATTACTACAAAATTGATATAGAAGATTTGCTTGTAATTTATGATGATATTTCTATTGAACTTGATAAAATAAGATTTCGTCCGAATGGTTCTGACGGAGGACATAACGGGATTAAATCAATAATAAAGAGTTTAGGAACACAGGATTTTGCAAGACTAAAAATAGGCATAGGACCTCAACCTCCGATACCTGCGGAGGAATTTGTTTTGCAGAACTTTTATAAATATCAACTTGACAAATTGAAACCTGTATTAAAAACTGCAGTAGAAGGAATCGAATTTTACCTCGATGAAGGAATGGAAAAAACACAAAACTTCTATAATTAGGAACATATTAACTATTTTACAAATTCCCTTTTGATGTTATAATTAGATAGCGGATATATTTTAAATAAGGAGTCGGAATAAATGAGTTTGCAACTCGCTGAACAATTTGAAGCAAATGAGCAATACGAAGAAGCATATCGTGAATATAAAAAAGAATATGAATCAAACCCCGATAATATGGGAATATTAGAGCGTCTTGGTCATTTATCTTTAATTCTTGATAAAACAGAAGAAGCAGCAGGTTATTACCACGAAATATTAAAGCGTGATGTTACAAATCCGCTTGCTTATGAACAGCTGATGTCCATTTATGAAGACACTGATGCCTATAAATACTATGTTTACAGAGGAAACAAAAACTCTATTGAAGGCAAATTGGATTTTGCGATAAACGATTTCAAAAAAGCACTGGGGTTATGTTCTGACGGCGCACAGGCTGCAATGACACGCTTTACTCTTGCAAATCTATACAAACAAGCAGGACAGGATATGAAAGCAATTGATCAATTTAATATTTTGCTTGAAGGAAGTGATGTTCACGAAGAAATGTTTTTGCAACTTGCCGATATGTATATGAAAGATGAAGCATATTCGTCTGCAATAGATACGCTAATGAGAGCAAAACAAAGAGGGTTTGATACCCCCAAAATTAACGAAGGACTTGCCGCTGTATATTTAAAAAGCGGAGATGCACAAAAAGCAATTGAGTTTACAAATGATGAACTCCTAAAGATTCAATGTATGCTTGAAATCGGTCAGGTTGAAGAAGCATACGCTAAATTGAATGGTTTAAGCGATGAACTTAAACAGGTTCCGAGATATTTCACATTAAAAGCGCAATATTTTTATTCTGCCAAAAAATTTGACCAGGCGCTTGAATGTATTGACGAATATAATAAATTGGCACCAAATTCACCGCTTACATATCAAATGCGTGCGCTTGTATATGACGAAAAAGGTGATGAATACAATGCTCATGTAAATTGGGGCAGATATAATATTGTAAGAGGGAATTACGATATTGCAATCAACGAATACCTTAATGCCGTTCAACTTAATGACAACGATATCGAATTACTCTTTGAACTTGCGGCATTATTAGAAAGCAACAAAGAAGTTGACCACGCAAGCGAATATTATGTAAAAATCGTAAAAAAAGACCCGACAAACAAAGAGGCACTGAAAAGACTTGCATCATACAGAGAAAGCATTGGCGACTATCAGGGGCAGGTTAATTATCTTGAAAAAATTATTGAAACAGATAAAAATGACCTTGATGCCCTCAAAAGTTTGGGCAGAGCCTATGAAAAAACAAGAGCAAACGCAAAGGCTTTGGAACTTTATCAACACTACATTGAAATAGTAAAAAATCCTGCGGATTATAAAATTATCAAAGACAAAATTGAAAAACTCCAAAACGGCGGAGCAGAAGAAAATTCCGAAGGATTGCTTGATAAGATTATGAAGATTTTTGGGAAATAAAATTTTTTACCCTTATATCGTCAGGCGATTACCTGACCTACACCTATCTCTCCTACGGAGAGGGAATTTTACACCCTATCTCCCTTGGGGGGAGAAAAGAATTTCAATGCGAGACGAAGTTGAGCATTTGAAATTCAAGAGAGGGTTTATTATTTTACCCTCTCCTGTCAACTTCGTTGACATCCTCTCCATAGGAGAGGTAGAAATCCTATCTCCCCTACGGAGAGGGAATTTTGCGCACTATCTCCCCAACGGGGAGAAAAGAATTTCAATGCGAAACGAAGTTGAGCATTAGAAATTCAAGAGAGGGTTTATTATTTTACCCTCTCCTGTCAACTTCGTTGACATCCTCTCCAAAGGAGAGGTAGAAATCCTATCTACATATAGTTATTAATAATCCATCTTCCAATTATTATTTACTAATGCGCTGTAGCAATAATATGCTCCGTTATAATTAGAAACCATATTAGCGGATGTTTTGCAACTTTTGAGCAATACAGAATATTCATAAGGTGCACCTATCGGAATCTCAACAATATGCCCTTTTGAATCCATATAAAAACCAAATAAATCTCGACCGGCAATATTTGGTTTATCATTTCCATTTACATCAACTAAAATACGGGCATATTTTTTCCCATCAATAGTACTTGTCGAATATCGAAACATCAAACCATTTTTTAATATAATCGTCAACCCTGAACCAACACCTGCAACTCTGTTATAAAGATACTTATATTTCACCTTATATTTCTCATCTGCCTCGGTTTTCCAACAATCTTTGAGAGAATCTTCTTTGGTACAAATTTTTACAATACTGAAATGACCGTCGGTTAAAAGTTTTGACGGCTCGCCAAAATCTGTATCGAACAAATCACGGGTTTTGTGAGTAATCAGTTGGTCTTGTGCAAACTGTTCAATTTCGGCGGAAAAATTCTTTATCTGTGTCGCAAACAATCTGTTTTGAAAGTTGTTTATCAAAATCGGTACGGTCAAAACCGCAAGTACACCAACTATTGTCAGCGCCATTAAAAGTTCTGTAAGAGTAAAAGCCGCTCTATAAGGAGGTTTTAGCGATTGCCCCCCCCTTAAAAGTATTGATATCACTGCGTTTTAGCATATTCAACCTCCTTATTTGCTTAAAACTGTTAAATTTCACCTATAATATCTGTTTTGAAAGATGCTCCGATTTCTTCCTGAGCAAGAACAACGATATTATTTATATACAAACTGAGCAATGTGAATAAAATTTGACGGTATTCAATAGGTACCATAACTTTTGGTTCATAAATACCCAATTTCTTTGCCTTTCGCTTGATTTTTCCTGCAATTTTTTCTGCAAAATCGGCATCTATTTTTATAATAGATGCATCAGAATCATCACAGCCAAGCATCAATTCTGAATAGGTTTTGTCAGACAAATCAAACAAACTTATTGTTTCTCCGTCGTCATTTGTATATTTTGAACAAATCTGACGGGAAAGTGCAATTCGTATCTTATTTATAATATCAACCTTTGAACCATCATCAGCAAAATCATTTATCTTTTCAAAAATATAAGTGATGTTTTTGATAGATACATGCTCTTTGATAAGACTTACCATAACATATTTTATATCGGCATAAGTCATAATATCGGGAACAATATTTTCAATAAGATACGGATTTTCTTTTTCAACTACATCAAGATATTTTTCAATATCTTCATAATCAAGCAAATCTTCAACATGTTTTACCGCAATATGTTCAAGTGCTTTAGCTATATATTCTGATGAAGTCAAACCGCTCTGCCAAAAATCTTTAGCCTTTTCTTTTTCAACCCAGATAACCTTTTTACCTGAAAGTTCATCTTCAGTTGTAACGGAATTTTTAATCTTATGTTCAAGATGCAAATCATCTGCGTAAAACATTTTATATCCCGGATAAACAACGGCTCTGAAAACTTCCATTCCTCTTATTCTTATACTAAATTCTCCGGAATTTAGATTTTCGTCATCTTTAAACACCACTTTTGGAATAATGTATCCGCTTTTTTCAGTCAATTCAAGCCTTGCTTTTACGGTTTGGGCAACAAGTTGTTCTTCCCCGAAATCAGAGCGTTCAAAATCTACAAAACCCAAAAGTTCTTCACTTAAATATATTGCAAGTTTTTCTTCATGGAGTTTTGAATACATCAAATCAGGAGAGGTTGCCTTGTTTAACTCCCCTTTCAAATCATCAAGCGCCTTTAAACCTGTTGAAATTTTATCGTTCAATTTTTTTCTTGAAACAGGTGCTTCACCGTCAAGTTGCGCTTTAACCTGATTTATTTCATCTCTCTTTTGTTTAATTTTACTCTGAATTTCAATACACTTTTCGTATTCGGTCATTTTAGGGGAAAGCATTTTTTCCATTTGGCTTTTAAAATCAGAAATGCTTATTATATCGCCTGAAGATTCGGCAGATTTTGCTTCACGCATAAAAATACAGTTTAATTGCGCACTTTCATCATCATCAGAACCAACTTCTGTCATGCTGTATAATTCCCAGCCTTTCATAGACATTTCATTTAAAAGATTTTGTAATTCTTGTGCATTTTGCGCCGAACATGTTTTGATAACATATTCCATTCTGCTTTTACCAAACATAATTTTTACCCTTTTAAAATTTTTATAGCCTCTATCGCTGTTTTAATAGCCTTTTCAGTGTCATGAACAACAGGATTTTCCAACCCCTCTTTCTCACGCTCCTGATTAGCAACAACAAGAAAAACCGAACCGATTTTTACTCTTAAATAACTCGCAACAATAAATAATGCCGCAGATTCCATTTCCGAAGCAAGGCACCCCATACGCTTCCATGCTTCCCAACGATTTATCAATTCGTTTGAAACAGGCATTCTGTCAGGACAATGCTGCCCATAAAAAGAATCTTTGCACTGAACGACTCCCGTATGATAATCAAAGCCTAATTTCTTTGCACTTTCTACAAGCGAATTTACAACATCAAGATTAGCAACGGCAGGAAATTCAATCGGTGCATATTCTCTGCTTGTACCTTCGGCACGAATTGCACCTGTTGCAATGACGATATCTCCGCCTTTTACATTTGTATCAATTCCACCACAAGTACCGACACGGATAAAAGTTTGTGCTCCGCATTTCACAAGTTCTTCAAGTGCAATCGCTGCAGACGGACCACCAATACCCGTTGAAGTTACACTGACTTTTTCCCCGTCAACATAACCGGTATAAGTGACATATTCACGACTGTCCGCAACTTTTACAGGGTTTTCAAAAAATTGCGCTATTTTCTCGCATCTTTTTGGGTCTCCGGGGAGTATAACATACTTTCCTACTTCCCCTTCCTTTAACCCTATATGATACTGTCTGCCGTCTTCGGTATAATTCATTTATTGTCCTTTTAATTTTGAAATAACCTGATCAGTTACATCAACTCCGCCGACAAATACAACCTGATCAGACAGAATTGCATCAAGCCTTTGTGCAACCATAACCTGTTTTGCTGCGCCCTGAATCTGAGTCATAATTTGGTTTTCTTTATCTCTTTGCAGTTTCATCAATGCTTCTTGTTTTGATTTTAAAGTATTAGCAGCCTGATTTTCAAAATTTTGTTTCTGCAAAGGAGTTGACAAATTCTTATACTGTTTTTCCTGTTCAAGCATATATTGCTGAAGTTCAAGAGTTTTTGCATCAATTTCTTTTACTGCAGACTGCGCAGCAGGATAACTTTCCAAAACTCTTTGATAATCAATGTAACCTACTTCCGCATTTGCAGCATTTGAGCAGGTCAATGCAACACCTGCAACCGCTAATAAAGCCATTAATTTTAAATTTTTCATACAACCTCCACTATTTTATATTCATTTATTATAATAATTTGTTCAAAATTTTCAAGTATTAGTACATCAAATCGCCTACACCAAAGGTAAAGTAACCGCTTTTAGAACCGTTACGCCCCGGATTTGTGAGCGGAATACCATAGTCAATTGATAACGGCCCCATGCCCGGAATAAATACCTTCAAACCAACACCTGCTGATATAGCGTACATAGGTCTGTCATAAATTTTATCCGAAACAGTAGAATTAAACACTTTACCTGCATCAACCCACATTGTAAATCTCAGGTTGTTCAGGAATGCAATTCTTGTTCTGTCCATAAACGGAATTGGAGTTGCAAATTCGGCAGAACCCATTATGAATGCATTACCCGTACCAACACCGCTCATTTTGAAACCTCTGATAGAATACGGACCACCTAAACGATACGCCATAACTTCAGGAATATTTCCATGAATTGCACCGCCACCTTTTACAGTCAAAGAGAAAGAAGATTTCTTTGCAATCGGAATATATTGTTTTATCATACCGGTCAATTTGCCGTTTGTTTTATTCAAACCGTTCAGCCCAATATTTTCATCAAATCTTAAACTTGCCATCGTACCATGACGGGTAATTGTTGCAGAATCCCTTGTATCATACAATAATGCAGGACTCAAAGACAGGAACAAACCACCTTCAAGTTGTTTTGCACGTTCCGATAAAGGAACATTATATTTTTCATACAAACTTGTGATTTTCTTTCTGTCACCCTCTTTAACATTGATATTTTCCACACCCAAGCCAAAAGTTGCCGTTGTATGACGATTTCTTTTGAATTTATGCGCAACTGTAAATTCTCCGCCAAATCTCTGTTCAATAGCCATCGGGACCTGATAAGAACCAAAATCTCTAAAGAACAATCTGGTATTAAGCGAAGTATCAGAGTTAAAGAAATAAGGTTTGAAATAACTCAATTCTGCCTGAATATTCATGTGATTTACGACAGAATTATCGTTCATAATAACACCGGTACCAGCCAAGCCTGTCAAAGAAATTCTTTCGGCTCTGCCGCGGAAATTATTTTCACTTATCCCCAAAGAACCGAAAAGACCGGTTGCCGTATCAAGACCACCACCTACAGACACACTTGCCGTTCTTTGTTCTTTAATTTTTATTGTTATATCATAAGCATCTTCAACATCTGCACTGGGTTCAATCTCTCTTGTTACATCTTTAAATGCCTGAGTAGCATACAAACGGACAAGATCTTCTTTAATCATGTTTTCGTTATAAACCATGCCCGGCTCTGTTAAAATGTTTCTGGCAACGACATAATCTTTTGTCTTTTCGTTGCCTTCAATCATGATTTTATCAATGACACCTTCTTTGATAACAATATTAATTGTACCATCGGGGTCATCAGTTACTGAGGCAATTCGGGAGAGAATGTAACCTTTCTGCATGTATAAATCCTGAATCTTTGTAATGGCCTCATTTATTTTCGCAATATTCTGGGGTTTTCCCTTCATTTCTTCAAGTTTTGAAAGAATATCTTCGGTAGAAATTACTGTATTGCCGTCTATTGTAAAATCTTTAACAGAAATATTTTCTTCTACAATAATTTTAATAGTAATCGTACCGTCATCATTATTTGTCGGAATAGCCTTCATCCTTTCCGAAAAATAACCCGTTTCATAGATAGTTTTTAAATCATCCTGCATATCTGAACGATTATACGGTTCACCAACCTTCATTTTCATTTGGGATAAAATTTCTTCCTGACTAAGAGAGTTCAAGCCCATAAATTCAATGCTTTTGATAGTTTTTTCTTGAGAAATAACAGGGGTTGGTAAAACATCGGGGTTAACTTCGGGAGCAGAAGTTTCTGTTCTTAAACTCGGAACATCTGAAGCATCAAAGATAGTATTTGTAGTCGTATTCTGTTTTATAGCATCTTCAGTTATACCCATGCTTGAGCCCCATACATCATCAATTGAATATGCACAGGTCTGCGTGAGTGAAACCAGCAATATTGCTAATAAAATCTTTTTCAGCGAACTAAAATTCAAAAATACATTCCCTTAAAACTATCACTTCTCTCCACTAAAATTTTAGCATAAATTTACGAAAAAAGTAAAATATTTTACAACTTATTTACCAATAGAAATTTTATACACACTATTTTTATTATATTCGTATAATTCTGATAAAATTACCGAAATATCTTTTGGGCTAAAACCTTTGTCTTTTAAGACTTTTACTCTCTTTTGTATTTCATTTTCATCAGAAATATTATCTTTTCTGAACACCATCACAACAAACTCACCTTTTGGCTGATTTTTAACAAAATGTCCAATGATATTATCGATATTACCCACCAAAACTTCTTCAAACATTTTTGTCAGTTCTCTGCCTATTGCGATTTGTGCATCTGCACGAACTGATTTTATAATATTCAATGTTTGCAAAATTCTGTTTGGGGATTCATAAAAAATAAAATCTTTGTCTTCATAATCCGTTACAAGTTTTTGAATTTTTTGTTCTGTTTTGGGTAAAAAACCAACAAAACTAAAACATTCATCTTCTCTTGAAATCTGTGAAAGGAAAGTTGCTATTGCGTTGGCGCCGGGTAAAGATGTAACACTAAACCCACGATTTCTTAATTCCTTTACAATTACACTTCCCGGATCGCAAATCAACGGAGTTCCGGCATCTGATACAAGAGCCATTTTTTGCCCCGATTCAAGAGTTTTTATAATTTGTTCAACCCTCTCTTTTTCATTGTACTTGTGATAAGAAAGGCATTTTGTTCTTATATCAAAATGATTGAGGAGTTTTTGAGTAACCCGTGAATCTTCGCATGCAATTAAATCAACCGACTTCAAAACTTCAATCGCTCTTAAAGTAATATCGCCCAAATTTCCGATTGGAGTCGGAACAATATAAAAATCATATTCTTTCATATAGGTATATTAACATAAAATATTAACAATATCTTAATTATTCAAACCGTAATTTTACTTGATTACAAAATATGTTGATGATAATATCAAACATGTTATAGTAGTAGAATATGTTACACATAAGAAGGAGTAAAAATTATGGTAAACGTAGCAATTAACGGATTCGGCAGAATCGGTAGAAATACTTTAAGAGCCGCAATCAGAGAAGGTATTTTTGACAAAATCAATTATGTAGCAATCAATGACCCTGGTTTGAAGCCGGAAGATGCTGCAAGAATTTTCAAATATGACTCTGTTATGGGTAAATTTGACGGAACAGTTGAAGCATACGATGAAGGTATTATCGTTAACGGTAAAAAAATCAAATTCTTCGCAGAAAAAGACCCCGCTCAACTTCCTTGGAAAGATTTGGGTGTAGAAGTTGTTGTTGAATCAACAGGTTTCTTCACAGATGCAACAAAAGCGCATGCTCACATTGATGCAGGTGCTAAGAAAGTTATCATTTCTGCTCCTGCAACTAACGAAGATATTACAATCGTTTTAGGTGTAAACGACAAAGAATACGATACAACTAAACACAATGTAATTTCAATGGCATCTTGCACAACTAACTGCTTGGCTCCTGTTGCTAAAGTTATTGATGAAAAATTTGGTATCGTTAAAGGTTTGATGACAACTGTTCACTCTTACACAGGCGACCAAAGAATATTAGACGCAGGTCATAAAGATCCTCGTAGAGCAAGAGCAGGTGCTCTTAACATTTGTCCTACAAAAACAGGTGCTGCAAAAGCAGTTGCTTTGGTTTTACCTCAATTGAAAGGTAAATTGGACGGTTTCGCTATGAGAGTTCCTACTCCTGATGTTTCATTAGTTGATGTTGTATTCGAACTTTCAAAAGATGTTACAGTTGAAGAAGTTAACGCAGCATTAAAAGCAGGCGCTGACGGTCATGTTCTTTGCTATACAGAAGAACCGTTAGTATCTTCAGATTATGTTGGTACTTCACAATCTTCAACAGTTGACGGATTATTAACTCGTGTAATGGGTGGTAATCAGGTTAAAATCATTTCTTGGTACGATAACGAAATGGGTTATTCAACAAGACTTGCTGAAACAACTTACATGGTTGCTTCTAAATTATAATGTGTAGGGGTAAAACCCCAATTTACAAAAAACGGGCATATCTTATGATATGTCCGTTTTTTATTTCTAAAACTTAAATGTTTTTAATTTATGCATTTACATTCAGTTTCAATAATGAGGCATTATCCATTGCTTCATTATATTCCGGTACGGACAAATAAGCACCCACACCATTAATGTGTTTTATCATTGATTGCAGAGTTTTACCTAACATTTCATTTTGATTTTTTATAAGTTCTGACTGATTTGCAATAATACGGTCTTCCATTTCGTATAAATCCTGCAAAGTCGCCACTCGGTCAGCATTATTTCTGCGTGAACTATTAGAAGTAAAATTTGATTGTGCCAATGAAACTGATTGTATATTCATATTTTGCCTTTCCTCATACTTTATCCGATTTTGTTAAATATTTTACCAAATCAAAATCTTTAAATTTATCTCCGATACCTTCAAGAACCTTTGGAAGCATTTTCAATCTTGCTCTGACATCTTCTACATCTGCTTTAGAAGTCAGATAACCCAAAACATCTATTTCAAAAGTCTCAGGTCTTTTTTCAGTAAAAGGTACAACATCTCTGAATAAAGATGTAATTTTGTCTGATTTAGTATCTTTATTTACCATTGATTTTATTAAACTCATAAAGGACTCTTGCTTTGACAAGTCCATTGTATATCCGCCACTTAGAGTTTCTTTTGCAATATCAGGGACAACTTTTGTAGTTGCAGCCATTTGATGAGCAAGAGATTTATCATTCAAAACTCCGCCGGACATTACATGTAATGCGTATTTTGAAGTCGTTGAATCCGTATTATTTATAATTGCATTTATTAAATCCATACCTTCAGGATTTTCTTTTGATGCCTTTACCATTTGTGGGATAAGTTTTTCTCTGAGAGTTTTGGAATATGCTTTATCTACATTTGCTTCAACTTTAGTTAATAATGCGTGATAACTGTTCAATTCCAAAGTATCACAAATTGTGCCCAAATCTTTTGGATTCAGAGTTTTTAATTCTTTTGCAAACTGTTTTACTTCAGGAATTTTATCCGCATAATAATCTATATTATCTTGTAATACATTATATGTTCGACGGTCAATATCTCTTTTTACTACACCCATTTGAGAAAAGCCACCGGTAAACAGTCGTCTTACAGGTTCTTTTGGAACTGAATTAATTTTAAACATGGTTACTCCTTTTCGCTACTGATAATATCAGTAAAACCTGTAAAAAAAATTTTTGCGCAGGTTAAAATCGTTATTTTACAACTTTATTTAATCCATGGGGTTTATCGACATCACGATGAAGTTTTAGGGCAATTTCAAGCGCAAGAAGTTGAATTATAACCAAAATTCCGAATGTTTTTATAATCGGTTTTGAACAATCTACATTAAGATTATAAGTAGATTTAATCTGATTTGTCCGGTTTCCGATTATACAAATCGGAGGTTTATAATTTTCTTTTATGTTATTGAGATTTTTTACCGCAGTATAATTCAAATCATCATTTGCAATATAAATCATTGCGCTTTTTGCATTATTCAACACCGCAACATGACCATGCATAAATTCGCCTAAAATATAAGAACAAGTGTTGATATAAGATGTTTCTTTAATCTTTAAAGATGCTTCTTTTGCAAAAGCATACATCTCACCATCAGCGCTCATAACAATACTTTTGTAACGAGCCAAAAATCTTGCTGCCTGCTTAATTTTAGAATGAACCTTGTATGCGCTATTAATTACATCCGGAATATCGTTCAAATCTCGAACCAAATCGGTAACATCAATTCCTTTGGTTTGAGCAAGTTTAAATACAAGCATTGCACCGCAAAGCAGTTGTGATGTAAATGATTTAGTTGCAGCAATGCTTTTTTCTTCCCCTGCATGGCAGGCTACATGATATTGTGTTGCATTCCAGATTGAAGAATTTTCTTTGTTTGTTATACACAGAGTTTTTACACCATGTTCTTTTGCCCTTAAAAGTGCCGAATTTGTATCAGTTGTTTCACCTGACTGAGTAATGAAAATATACAAAATATCTTCACCTTCGGCAATTTTTGGCTGAAGCAAAAATTCGCTTGAATAAATTGCTCTTGCTTCAATATTAGCAACCGAACCTAAAAGACTTGCGCAATACCTTGCACAATGATAAGAAGAACCGCTTGCAACAAGAAATACACGGTTTACATTTTGCGGAACATCAATATTTATCTGCCCGTCTTTTATGTAATCACTTATAATTTGCTCACAAATTTTACTTTGCGCAAATATTTCAGTTTCCATTGAAGATTTTTTTCGTTTGATTAATGGCATACTATAACTCTTTGCTTAAATGAGATTCTTCGGCTTATTTGTCAATTCTGAGCAATGCGAAGAATCTCACACCTAACACCTCAGAATGACTGTAAACTAACCTTCCAAAAACTCTCTTACAAACTTATTAACCGTTTGCGGATTTGCTCTGCCTTTTGTTTCTTTCATAACCTGACCGACAAAGAATCCCAAAAGATTAGTTCTTCCGTTTTTGTATGCTTCAACTTCTTTCGGGTGAGATTCAACAATATTTTTAACCATATCCTTAATTGCACCCTCATCATTAATTTGGCTCAAACCTTTCTTTTCTACAATATCCGCTGCTTTTTCACCTTTAGTAATCATATCTTCAACAAGTATTTGCTTACCGATATTATTTGATATTGTTCCCTTTTCAATTAAGGCGATAAGTTCTGCCAAATTTTCAGGAGTCAATTTTGTTTCATTGATTTCAACATGATTTTCTTTTAAATATGCTGCAATTTCACCGGTTAAGAAATTTACTGCAGTTTTTGGATTTGCACCGAGTTCAAGAACTTTATCAAAGAATTTTGCAAGTTCCATTTGCGAGACAACAACATTTGCATCATACTCACTCAAACCTAAACTTTGATATCTTTCTCGTTTTTGTTTTGGAAGTTCGGGCATTTTTGCTCTGATTTCTTCAACCCATTCTCGGGAAATTTCTAACGGCATCAAATCAGGTTCAGGGAAATAACGGTAATCGTTTGCATCTTCCTTACTTCTCATTGATTTTGTTTCTCTTGTATCGTCATTCCAAAGTCTTGTTTCCTGAACAACTTCACCGCCATCTTCGACAAGTTCTATCTGGCGGTCAATTTCGTATTCCAACGCTCTTTCTAATGCTGAAAAAGAGTTAATGTTCTTGATTTCCGCTCTTGTTCCAAATTCTTTTGAACCTTTTGGCATAATAGAGATATTAGCGTCACATCTCATTGAACCTTCTTCTAAGTTACCGTCACAAACCCCTGCATAGCGAACAATGTCACGAAGTTCTTCCATATATGCTCTTGCTTCCTGCGGACTGCGCATATCAGGTTCTGATACAATTTCTAAAAGCGGAGTGCCTGCTCTGTTCAAATCTACTAATGAATAAATTGAACCTGCAAGACCGTTTGCTCCTGCGTGGACAAGTTTACCTGCATCTTCTTCCAAATGCGCCCTTGTAATACCGATTCTTTTGCCGTTGATATCAATATGACCGTTTACACAAATCGGCTCGTCATATTGAGAAATCTGATAACCTTTTGGCAAATCCGGATAAAAATACTGTTTTCTGTCAAATTTGCATCTTGCAGGGATTTCGCAATTCAACGCCAAACCTGCCAAAATTCCCATATTAACAACTTCTTTATTCAAAACAGGTAATACCCCCGGCATACCTAAAGTAATCGGACTTGTCAAACTGTTAGGTTCCTGACCGAATTCGTTTTTATCCGGCGCAAAAATCTTTGTTTTAGTCTTTAATTGTGCGTGAACTTCAAGACCTATAACAACTTCATATTTATCTCTTAACTCTTGTTCAACCATTTTAATCTCTCCTTGTCTATTGATTTAATTTTAGCACAAAGGAAAGAATGATAAAAACAAACCCAACAAGTTCTTTACAGTTTTTAAGAAAGTAAAAAATATAGTTACGCCACATAACGCAAAAAACATGTTATTATAATCAACAACGAAAACCCCGTGTCGGGCAAGTATGCCCAACCTACAATTCTAAGAGGGTAAATAAAGCCTTACCCCTCTACCTTTGGGATACAAAGCGAACCAACGAGGAACGAGTTGTGTGAGCCTGTATGCGTAACGAAGTGAAGCAGAGGGTAGAATTTCTTAATGAGCAGAGGCGAATTTAGAAATTCGGGTGAAGGTTAAAATATAATATAAACAAAATTCTCGCTTTTTTAGTGTCAGGCAATATGTAAGTTGGGCTTTCAGCCCAACAAATATAGCGTTGGGGTAGAAACCCCAACTTACTTATTTTATCCGTTTTGTCATTCCGAATTTATTTCGGAATCTCCTGCCGAACATTCTTAAATTTGATTAACAAGGAGATGCTGAAACGAGTTCAGCATGACAAGCAGTTCAGAATAATATGTAATTTGGACTTTCGGACTAACAATCCGATGTTGGGGTAGAAACCCCAACTTACTTATTAACACAATTTTATCCGTTTTGTCATTCCGAATTTATTTCGGAATCTCCTACTGAACACTCTTTTTGATTAACAGGGAGATGCTGAAACGAGTTCAGCATGACAAGCAGTTCAGAATAATATGTAAGTTGGGCTTTCAGCCCAACAAATAAAATGTTGGGGTAGAAACCCCAACTTACTTATTAACAGGATAAATTATTTCATTACCTTTTAAAATTTCTTCCCGAAAAGATTCCGGCAATAAATTAAATTCAGATATATCAACCAAAAAAGGAATATTACTCTGCGATAAAATTTCTTTCAATTCAGCCAAACTACAATTATCATCTCCAAAATCTTTTACCGCTAAATCTAAATCGCTGCCACTATGCGCATCACCGTTTAAACGGCTTCCGTAAGCATAAATGGTCGCATTTGGGCAATAATTATCAAATATCGAAACAAGATTTTGCAAATATTCCTGTTCAATAAATAGCCTACTCATTATCAATAACCTTTTTCAAATTTTTAGCATCAAGTAAAAAATTATCAATCAAAGTAAGTGTTTCCTGTGCAAACGCAACACCGTAATCATGAGCCGTATTATTGCGATTATCTCTGTATTTAAACCAACGATTAACCGCATCTTCATTAAGAAGTGAATGTTTTAGCGCGTGACGAAAAATATCCTTAAAAACAAGGGTGTCTGCAATTTTTTTTGATGCAAAATAAGGTTCTAATTTCTTTTTTAACAACTTACCGCTTTGCTCTAATGTCATTTCAAAACCTTTGACCAAAGAATTGCGATACATTTCGTATTCGATACTGTTTTCTTTTGAAGTTTTTATCATCTCATAGGACTTTTCCAAAGTATCAATACATCTTTGCAAATATTCGGTATTTATTGAACTCATATTTCACCTCAAATGTATAATAACAAAAATTTTACATCAAATCAAATTACCTTGAATAAATACTTTTTCTGACTTAAATATTAATTATTACGCAAAAACTCTATATGATACCCTATGGCAGAAGCGATTAATTGACACTCTTTTAAAGTCAAAGTATCTCTTGATAATTTTCCATATAACGAACCAATAGTATAAATTTTTCCAGACTTTTCAGTCATTATTGAGGCAAGTTTCGATATAGGCATATTGTTTAATACTAACAAAGACTTGATATAACTTTTATTGTCCATTATTGAATTGTATTTTATTTGACAATGTTTGTCTATTAATATAGGATTATTCTCATGAGTGAGAATAATCCTTATTCACGAGAATAGTTTAAAGAAAGGTTACAAATAAATGGTAAAAGTAAGCATTATCATTCCCATATATAATGTTGAGGAATATTTGGCTAATTGTCTTAATAGTGTCATAAATCAAACCCTGCAGAACATAGAAATAATATGCATAAATGACGGTTCAACTGATAAATCGTTTGAAATTTTGGAAAATTTTGCAAAGTGCGACAGCAGAATAAAAATAATAAATCAGTCAAATGTAGGACAGGGAATAGCAAGAAATATTGCAATACAATCTGCGCAAGGAGAATATATTGGTTTTGTAGATCCTGATGACTGGATTAACAAAAATATGTTTGAAACACTTTATAATACTGCGAAAAAATATAATTGTGACATGGTAGAAGAATCTTTTGTAATACATAACGAACCGAGAAAATATATAAAAGTACAAAAAAATAAATTAAATTTGCCCGAGAAAAAAAATTTTAACAGTCAGAGCATAGAAAATTACATATTTAGTGCAAAACTTGCTGTTTGGAATAAATTATACAAAACTGAATTTATAAAACAAAATAATATAAAATTTATGCATTGTTCACGAGGAGAAGATATTATATTTACTGTACTAAGCAGAGCACTGGCAAACAATATTATATATATAAATAATGCTGATTATCATTACAGAATAAAAGATAAATATGCCATTAGCCCAAATGACAGATTAGTTCCCCAAAATTATACTGAATTTTACGAAATATTTAAAGATATTCTTATACAACATAATATATTTGAACAAATTAAGTCTGATTTTTATTCTTGGGTTATTAATTGTTATTATGATACTTTTAGAGAACTTGACAGGAATGCAAAAAAAAATATTTTTAAAAGAAGTGCAATTATTTTTGCCAAAAACACAATTTTGCGAATTTAAAAGGAAAATTTTTATAAAAACATTTTTTAACAATATGTTTTCAGTTTACAACACAATATTTGAAGGAAGAAAATATAAGATTTTTAAAATTTGTGGTATTAAACTAAAATTCAAATACACTACTTACCTTGAATAAATTTCAAACTTTGACGGGCTTTTTTCAGGTTCCTGATAATTATTGATATAATTTATCGCTTCTTTGGGAGTTGATGCAACATAAATTAAATCTCTTGCAAACTTATTTGCAAATTTTTGTTCAACAACATCATTAAAAAATTCTAACAACTTATCGTAAAATCCGTTTGTATTTAATAAGACTATCGCCTTTTTATTGTAGCCCAACTGTTTTTGCACAAACATTTCGGCAAATTCTTCCAAAGTACCAAAACCGCCCGCAAGAACGATTACAGCATCCGAAATGTCGTCCATTTTTTGTTTTCTGTCACGCATACCTTGCGCTAAAAAAAATTCATCACAATTATCTATTCTGCAACCCATATCAACCAATCTTTGGGGCATTACACCATAAATTTTACCGCCGTTATTTTTTACTTCCGAAGCACAAGCCCACATCATACCCAATGTTGAACCGCCGTAAACGATATTATAGCCGTTTTGCCCCATCAATCTACCGAGTTCTTTTGCATCTTTATAATATATTTCATCCAAAAAATCGCTTGACGAGCAAAATACGCAAATATTTTCTATACATTTGCCCCTACTCAATAAACTCGCCCCCTATACGATAAAACTGAGAGCAGGATAAACCTGTACCTTTTTTTGAGCAATCTTTCCTCAATTCATCAACATCCCAACCATAACCTATAGGATTGACATTCCCGTCAGCATAAATATTTAATCCAAAAATATCTCTGCCCCAAGTATTTGGTTTTTTAGAGCCGTTTGTATCTATCATCATCAAAAATACAGGTTTATCAGGAGTTTTATCGATTATATCTTTTATTCCGACAATCAAATCATCCTGATTATTATATAGCATATCAAAATAATAAAAATCCTTTTTTGAAACAACTTTACCGTTCATATAATGCTGAACATATTTTTTAGGAGTCAACCTGTCGCTCAATCTTAAATAAGGTTTTACAAGTTTAATCATATATTTTTCACGCTCGTTATATGATTTTGCATTTTTCATATTTTGAACAATTTCAGACTCCGCCTGAGCAGCCATTGCACTAAACATATACTCTATTTTGTTATACTCTGAATTCCACATTGAAATATTAACCGCCGCCTTTGATGAAAAAGAAGTCGGAATAAAAAACAATATTGCAGCAAAAATTGCACATATTGTAAGTGAATATTCAATTCTCCAAATTCGTTTATTCATAATTTAGTTTACAGCAGCCATATCAAGACGCTTCTTTTCCTCAATTAACTTATCATAAACCCATTCAGGTATAAAATTTTTACCCAAAACGATTTGACCGTTCAATATATTCGGAGCGTGAAAATCAGACCCACCCGTCACAATCAACCCTAAATTTTCAGCCATTGATGAAAAATATTCAACCATAGCGGGAGAATGTTTTCTGTGATACGCTTCAATACCTCTCAAACCGTAATTCATAAGATCTTTAATTAATCCTTCTGCCATATTTTCCAAATCATGCGGATGTGCAATTACAGGAATACCTCCCGCATCATAAATAATTTCAACCGCATCATGAGGAGAAACTGTTTTTCTCTGAACATATACAGGAGAATTTATGTGAATATATTTTGCATAAGCATCCATAACATTAGTGGTTCCGCCTGCTGAAGTAATCGCTCTTGCAATATGAGGTCTGCCTATACTACCGTTTGGGGCTACAAGTTTTTTAATGTCTTCAAACTTTATTCTGATTCCTTCTTTTTTAGCAAGCAAACCCAAAATTTCTTTTGTCTGCTTAACCCTTGCCTGTTGTTGAGATTTAATCATACTTTGAAAATCGGAATTATTCACATCCATAAAGTATCCTAAAATATGGACTTCATAATCATTATACAAAGTATTTACTTCTATACCGCGCAAGACCTGAATTTTATCACTCAAATCATTATCTTTGATATACTTATTTGCAACATCATAAGCCAAAACATTGTCGTGGTCTGTTATTGCAATTGCACCAAGTCCGACATCAATGGCGGTGTCCACAATTTTCTCCGGTGTAAAAACACCATCAGAGAAATATGTGTGAATGTGTAAATCAGTTTTCATCTCCACTTTCCTCTACTTTACTATTACTACAAAAAACTCTTTTTACCGCCAAAGCACAACCGCTGTTAACATCAATATCAACCTCAAGGGCGTTAACCTGAGTTGTTTTACCTTGTGCAACTTCATATCTTTCCGGAATACCTGTCAAAAATCGTGACAGAGATGTTTGGTATTCCATTCCGATAACCCCGTCACTTGCTCCGCAAAAACCGGCATCTGTTATGTATGCCATACCGTTTATTATACTTTCATCAGCCGTCTGAACATGCGTATGCGTTCCCCAAAATGCACTCATGCCAAACTCTGAACAATATTTTGCAAAACAAATTTTTTCTGCGGTCGCTTCTGCATGAAAATCCATAACTACTATCGGAGTTATCTCTTTAATTTTGGCTATTTCTTCTTTAACAATTTTCCACTGAGAATCTACAGTGTTCATGAATACTCTGCCGATAGAATTTATGACACCTATTTTTATACCGTTCTTTTCAAAAATACGACTTCCGACACCTTTAACCCCATGCGGATAATTAATCGGACGAATAAGCCTATCAGCATTGTCAATGTATGAATAAATATCCTTTTTATCCCAAATATGATTTCCGCAGGTCATTGCATCTATACCATACTCAATAAACTCGTTGTAATTCTTTTCGGTCAAACCGAAACCATGAGATGCATTTTCAATATTAGCAATAACAAAATCATAATGGCACTCCCCTCGCCCTTTGGGAGAGGGGGTAGGGGTGAGGGTTTTGTTATTAGCCAAAAAATCCCTTACGGCACTGCGCCCCGGCTTGCCGACAATATCTCCGAAAAATATGATTTTGATTACGTTATTATCCATTTTTGTCATGCTGAACTTGTTTTTGGCATCTCCTATCTTACGGGTTATACCCCGCTCCCGAATTTCTTAATTTGTTTTTACACATTAAGGAATACTACCCTCTCCCTCAAGGGGCGAGGGTATGGACATTTATTTTGCTATTTCTGTTGCTCTAAATTCTCTTACAACAGTTACGCGGATTTGTCCGGGGTAATCAAGTTCGTCTTCAATTCGTTTTGCAACATCTCTTGCGAGTTTACCCGAGGCTAAATCGTCAAATTTTTCTGCTTCAACAATTATACGAACCTCACGACCGGCTTGAACCGCAAATGATTGCTTGATGCCTTCGTAACTGTTTACGATTTCTTCAATTTTTTGCAGACGCTTGATATAAATTTCCAAAGTATCACGTCTTGCTCCGGGTCTGCCTGCCGAAATCGCATCGGCTACTTTTACTAAAACCGCTTCTATTGTATTTGCAACAACATCATCATGATGCGCTTCTATTGCATGAACGACTTCGGGCTTTTCACCGTATCTGTTTGCGATTTCTACACCAAGTTGAATATGAGTACCTTCCTGAGTTTGATCAACCGCTTTACCAATATCATGCAACAGCCCTGCGCGTTTTGCGATTTTTTCATTTGCACCGAGTTCAGCAGCCAACATTCCTGCAATATGTCCTACTTCAAGTGAGTGTTTCAAAACATTCTGACCATAACTTGTTCTGTAATACAAACGCCCTAATGTCTTGATAAGTTCTTTATTTAAACCCATAACACCCATTTCAAGTGCGGCATTTTCACCTTCGTTCCAAATCTTTTTATCAATTTCTTCCTGCGCCTTAGCCACCATTTCTTCAATTCTGACCGGGTGAATACGCCCGTCAACAATAAGTTTTTCCAACGCAAGTTTTGCTATTTCTCGTCTTACAGGGTCAAAACTTGATAATACAACAGCTTCAGGAGTATCATCAATAATCAAATCAACGCCTGTTAAAGTTTCTAACGCTCTTATGTTACGACCTTCACGACCGATTATACGCCCTTTCATTTCGTCATTAGGCAAAGCAACAACGGAAACAGTGGTCTCTACAACCTGCTCAATCATACATCTTTGCATAGTGGTAGAAAGTATTTCCTGCGCTTTTTCTAATGATATTTCTTTAATCTTTGCTTCATTTTCTCTTATAAGTTGCATTTGTTCTTGCGCTAAATCATTTTTTAATTGTTCCAGAAGCGTATTTTTAGCCTCTTCACAAGACATACCTGAAATTCTTTCAAGTTCTTCCGTTTGCTTTTGCACAAGTTCTGCTAAATAATCTTCTTTTTCTAAAAGTTCATCTTTTTTTCTTTGAACTTCAGCCTCTTTGTCAGTGTATTCCTGAATTTTTTCTTCAAGAACATCTTCCCTTTTTGCTAACTTTTGTTCTTGTCTTGAAAGTTCTTGTCGTCTTTCTCTTTCCTCTTCGTTCAGAGCATCTCTGTCATTTTGTAATTCTTCAAGTGCTTTAATTTTTGCTTCCTTCTGAAGAATTTTTTCTCTTTCATCAAGTGCATTTCTGTCCTTCTGAACGGACTCCAAAGCAGCACTAACTTTGTTTTTCTGAATGATTAGCATTACAACTAAGACTATTACCGCAATAGCTGCAATAACCAATAGCAAGGTTTTTGCTTCCATAAAGTTAATACCTTTTCCTTTTCTATTTTTTTATAATACATGCAATCAGGCATACATATAGCCTATGCCCGAGTTTATTCAGTTTTTAATTAAATAAAATTATTGCATATATTTCCTAAAAAAATTTATTACTACATCTGATAAAATCATATCACATTTTTTATTTTTTGTATAGTATTTATAATACAAAATCAATAAAAAAAAGGACGATTATTTCGTCCTTTTTTTGCTATACATTAAATTATTTATGACCTATAAATATAAATTCATCATCATATACATTGCCATCACTTCGCTCATAATATCCATCATCATTCATTTTATATGTCATACTATGACCTTTATAAGTTCCATCTCCAACTTCACGAACAAATAACCCGCTTCTATAATCGAACCAATTACCTTTATAAATTTCACCAACTATATTCATATCCTTGTCATAATATGTATTATTATTCACATAACGACCCTCAGAGTCTTTCGTATAAACTTTTCCGTCACTGCCTGAATAACTTCCGTCAGCATTTTCTTTTACAAAGAATCCGTTTTTATAATCATACCAATTTCCATTTTTATTTTGACCAAGAATGTTAAAATTGGAATCTAACACTGCGCCATCACTACGATTATACCCCCCATTTGAATTTGGAGTATAAGTCATACCACCTTGGCCTTTATAAACACCATTCCCAACATCACGAACCAAAACATCACCTTTATAACTGAACGAATATCCGTTATAATTTCTGCCTATTACATTCAAATTTTCATCATATAAATATCCGTCAGGCCCCGAATAAATTCCATTTGAATTTTTTGAATAAACATCACCATTGGCCGAAATATAATTACCATTTGAATCTTTTCTAATATATGCATTTGCCCCGTCATAATATTCATAGTCATTACCCTTGAATGTTATTTTTTTAGGAGGGGCCACGGTACTTTCTTCTTCCAAAGACAGATTTTCTTTTCCATTACCACCTAAAAATGCCGCTAGTGATGCATTCGTTGCAGGTTCTACTGCGCCGTCATGAAATACGACAGGAAAAATATCCCCCATACTGCCGTTGGTTACTTTACAAGTAGTATTGGCAGATATCGTTGTTGTTACCTCTGCACATTGAACTTCTTTATTCGG
Source organism: uncultured bacterium (assembly GCA_902774905.1). GTDB lineage: Bacteria > Cyanobacteriota > Vampirovibrionia > Gastranaerophilales > Gastranaerophilaceae > Zag111. The sequence continues at coordinate 121,698 of CACYKF010000001.1, read as the reverse complement.
AGGCGTAGGTCCGTTCACATCTATAAACCCGATACAATTAGATAAACTGTTTGTCAGTTTTTCAGTTGTTAAGGTTTGACCAACACCGATTCCGCAACCTTTTGCGTTCGGATTAAATGCAACTATCGCACCGTCAGCAAATGAAAAGAATAAAAAGTTTTCTATTGAAAAACTTGTAACATTGGCACTGTAAGGTGTTGATGCATTTGCCCCTTTTACATTCCCGTATTTCCCGATATATGTATGACCGGCAAGCGTATTATTAAACAGTCCGCAAAGACTGTATTTACCTGCCGCAAGAGTATCACTTTTGCATGTCGCATCGTCATTAATTTGTGTCAGTAAAGAATAATCCAAATCATATTGAGCCTGCGCTCCGATTGCCGCTTGATTTAATGTTGATATTGATTTTTTAAATTGAGTCAAAAACTTTTTTGAATTGGAATTTTGAATTAATGTAGGAATCGTTAATGCAGCAACAATTCCAATTATTCCAAGAGTTATAATAATTTCTGATAAAGTAAATGCCTTCTCTTTTAATTTGTTCATATATTAACACTCCGTAAATTATATATTCATTCTACTACTTTGCCAAACAATTGTAAAGCCAAATAGTTTATATTATAAACAATTATAATGCGAATCTAAAATGTGCCAAATCCCCATCTTGCATAACATATTCTTTGCCTTCAAGACGAGTTACACCTTTTTCTTTGCAGGCGTTATATGAGCCAAGCTCAATAAAATCTTTACACGGAGTAATTTCTGCTCTGATAAATCCTTTTTCAAAATCTGTATGAATAACACCAGCTGCCTGAGGGGCTTTTGTTCCTGCAGGAATTGTCCATGCCCTGACTTCTTTTTCTCCTGCGGTTATAAATGTTCTCAATTTCAAAAGACTATAAACAGATTTTATCATTCTGTTTATACCGCTATCTTCTATACCCAAATCATGTAAGTATTCTTTTGCTTCGTCAGATCCGAGTTCGGCAAGTTCTTCTTCAATTTTCGCAGAGATGATAACCATTTCTGCTCCATGATTGTTTGCGTACTCCTGAACTTTTTTTGTATAATCATTTCCGTCTTTAAGATCAAATTCTGATACATTTGCGCAATAAATAACCGGCTTAACCGACATCAAATTAAGCATTTTTACAAACGGAATTTCATCTTCATCAAAGTGTTCTTTAATATTTATAAAAGTGCAGTCCTGTAAAAGTTCCATAAGTTTATCAAGAACTTTATTTTCCAAAACCGCATCTTTATCATTGCCTTTTGCGGCTTTTGAAATTCTTTGCGCACGGCGCTCGACAGAAGCCATATCTGCAAGGGCAAGTTCTGTATTTATTGTTTCGATATCACTAATAGGATCGACTTTCCCTTCAACGTGAATTGTATTTACATCATCAAAACATCTTACAACCTGAATAATCGCATCAACTTCTCTTATATTTTGTAAAAATTGATTGCCCAAACCTTCACCTTTACTTGCACCTTTAACCAAACCTGCAATATCAACAAACTCTATTGCAGTCGGTATAATATTTTCGGTTTTGCACAATTTAGCAAGAATCGGCAATCGTTCATCAGGAACTTCAACAACTCCGATATTTGGTTCTATTGTGCAAAACGGGTAGTTTGCACTTTGCGCATTTCTTGTACTTGTCAAAGCGTTAAATAAAGTTGATTTACCAACATTTGGCAATCCGACTATCCCTGTTCTTAACATTTATACATCCTTTCAGTAAATTTCTCTTATTATAATAACCCAAAAAAAATTAAAAAACATGCACAGTCACTCATAAAACATATAATAATATATTTTATGAATATTAAAATTATTTACATGGCAATTTTTTCAAAGAAAAATACTTTATATATATAAGGGGAAATAATTAAAGTTTTTATTAAAAAATACCGTATTATAAAATATACAAAAAAGGGAAAAAAAATGGTTGCAAATCAAAATTTCATAAGATATGAAGAAGAAATCAAATTTGAAGTATACGATTCAGGCTGTATAAAAGCAGAAAACCTCTTTACAGACATAAGAAACGAAATTAAAAAAGAATCTCAAGTGATGGCAGGCTTTATAACAGTCAGAGAATATTCAAAAGATTTAAGAAACAAACAAAAAAAATACAGGGCTTAGTTTTAATACTGAGCCTTTTTAGATTTATACTAACTTCTGTCAACAGAAATTGCTTTTACCCCTGCATAACGGGCTTTATCCATCAATGTAACAACAGCACCGTGTTTTGCATTCTCATCTGTTTTTATAAGCAAACCATCAGGGTAATTTTTTATTTCGTTTGCCAATGTAGAGCCCAACATATCTGTTGCAATTTCTTCATTATTTATAAAATATTTTCCTGCACTTGATACATAAACCGTTAAAATCTGAGGGTCTTTATCAATTTGTTGTTCCTCAACATTTTCAGGGACAGTAAGGCTTATACCCTGTTGGTCTAATAACGGTGCAACTACCATCATGATAATTAAAAGTACCAAAAATATATCTGTCAACGGAGTGATATTAATTTCATTAAAAGTCTTTCTTGCCATTATTCTTCCTCCGTTGGAATATTAACCGAATTATTTTCTTGTTGTTGCGCATTATCTTGTAATATTTTTTGTTCTTTTTTATTGAGCGGTTCACCGGCAACAATAAGTTTCTTATATTCGGCATTTTGAGCAGCATCCATAATATCAAGAACTTTAGAACTTGCGACATTTTTATCTGCTTTTACAACAACTTCCTGCTTTTCATCATCAGGATTTTTGACCGCTAACAGGGCATCAGTCAATTTTGAAGCCTCAGTCGGCGCACCGTTGACATAAATTAAACCGTCAGCCGTAACAGATACCGCAACCTTTGATTCTTCAATATTTACACCGTTATTTATTTCCGGAACTTCAACAGGAGTATCGTTAGATTGTAATACGGGCGCAACAACCATCATGATAATCAATAATACCAAGAAAATATCCGTCAACGGCGTTATATTGATTTCAGAAAATATTTTACCTTGTCTTTCACTGCCAAATGCCATTTTAATCCTGCCTATTACAAATTAACCTTTGGTGACGATGTGTATTGAGTTTGAGATTGCCCTTCAGAATCTACATAATTCAGGAACAATAATTTAATCAAATTGAAGTCATTTTCAAAATGTTTAACAACCGATTGAAATAGGTTAAAGAAAATAACCGCAACAATAGCAACACCCAAACCGAAAGCAGTAGCAATCAACGCTGAACCGATACCATACATAACATCAGCAGCCTGAGCAGCATGTCCTGCCGCAGCCATATCTTTAAATGTTAAAAGAATACGAACAACCGTACCAAACAAACCTAAAAACGGGGCAACACCACCAATAGTACCTAAAATAGTCAAATTAGATTCCAATTTTCTTGTTGCAAGTGTCGCAGAAATATCAAACGCTCTTGAAAAACCTTTTTTCTGTTCGTTGAAAATTCTTACCGCTTCTTCAATAACTTCACCTACAACTCCACCGCATCTGATAGCAGTATCCTGAGCCGCTCTCAAATCGTTTGTTTCAAGTTCTCTGTTGAGTTCACGCATATAAACAGCGATATCTCTTTTATTTTTCTTGAAATAAGACCATTTGTTAATTACAACACCAAGCACAAGTATTGAACAGATTAAAATCGGTAACAATACCGGCCAGTCCATTTTAATTGATTCGATTAATAATTCCATAATTTTATCCTCATTTTTGTATTACTCTAATATTTTGTTGCTCCGAATACATTGTAATCAAATGTAAACTGAATATCTATGCTTGAACCTTTAAATTCAGGAGGAAGCGGTCTGAAAGGTGCTGCAAGTTTAACAGCATTCAAAGCAGCCGCATCTGCATTTTGCAAACCCGAAGACTTAAACACACTGCAAGATAAAAGTCTTCCGTCTTTAGCAATCTTGAATAACAGAACTACACGCTTACTTTCGTTACCCTTTGGCGGATCCCAGTTCATTTTAATTCTGCGTTGCAATTCTCTCATATAAGGTCCGAAATCAGGTTCTTTAATGGCATCAATGCCCGGACGACCACCGCCGCCCCCGGGATTGCCACCGCCTGAGCCATGACCGCCATTTGTTCCCGTACCTCTGCCTGTTCCTGAACCTGAACCTGTTCCTCTCGAAGTTGAAGAACTTGAACCGTTTCCGATAGGCGCAAGTGACGGACTCGGAGAATAATTACCAGAACCTCTTGAACCGCCTTTATCAGATGAACCGCTGCCGCTTATCGGCCCTGTTGCATACTGCCCTGCACTTGTTCCACCTGACGGAACAGGAACTTTAAACGGGGAATTTGTCGGTTTTTGAACAGTTTTCGGAGTCATCGGAGGCTTCAAAGAAGGTCTTGCAGTCGGCGGCTGAGGTTTTGCAAGTTCCGGTTTTGGAACTGCCGGTGTCGGAGTCGGCGACGGGGTAACATTCTTTTGAGTTGTTGTATGTGAAGCCTGATGTTGGGGTTTAGCAATACTTTGCTTTACTCTGTCCATTAAAGATTTATTTTGCGGCTTTGGAGCCGGAGTCTTTGGCGCACCTCCGCCTGCAGGTTTTGCAGATGGTCTTGACTGAGATGCAGGCATTGAAACAGGAAGTTTTGGATTATTAATTCCGCCCGAACGGGAATTTTTATCCGCTCTGTTTTTCGTATTCAAATCTCTTGGAGTATCTTCTTTATCAACTAACACAAATTCAATATCCGTATTTTGTTTTGGTTTTGGCTTATCAAAAATTGACAAATTAATACCTAATAATGCACAAATAAGTAATGTCAGCCATATAGCACCAACAACCGAAGGGTGTAATATAGCAGAAATCAATAAACCTTTTTTTAGGGAAACAGAACCGTCATCTTCTTTTCTCGTAACGGCAGGCATAACAAAACTGTCATCACCCGCTCTGCGAGTTCTGTCAAACTTTCTTTCTTCATTTATTTTGTATTTCCCAAGTAAAGACATTTTTATCCCTGATAAAATTTAATTTTCACTGATAATTTTATTTTAAATATCAAATAAAATTATCACCCGACTAACTCATTTTAATTATCAGTCGGAGTAACAGTTATAGGCTGAGTTAAAATCAGTTCGACAGTAGTATTTGCCGAAATATCAACATCTATCCCTTTGTCCCAAATTGATTTTAACAAACCTCCGCCGTTTGTTTCGACAGCAGTATTCATTGCCGCAGCCGTACCCGCACTTACACCAGTATAAGAGGGTACATATATTGATCTTGCGCTTGAAGATTCCGGAACAGTTCTTCCGCCTGCACTAATCATCAAATCACTTCCGCCAAAAATTACCCCCGTCTTATCCGGAGTCCTTACTACTGCGGAAACAGGAATATCAAGCCCTGACGGAGTTATAATATGAGAAAATCTCAAAACAAGTTTTCCGTTTATTGAGCCATGTTTTGCTCTTGAAACCTCTATTACCGTACCTGTAACTGTTGAACCAGCAGGTGCAACTTTCTTTTCTTTATAATAAAAGTCATTTGTCAATGCCATACTGACTTCCTGCCCTGTTGTTGCTGTTTCCGAACTGACAGGGGATAAGAATACTCCTCTGAAAGTCTGTCCTGCCGGAACAGTAACTATTGAATTTTTAAGTGTCGCAGTATCAAGACTGTATGTTGCTGTCTGATTATTTGCATTAAAATTTTCATTCGCAAAAGCGCCCTGACATATCAAAGTTATACAAACAAGTGCAAGAAGTAATCTTTTCATAATATATCCCTTTCAAGAATATTCCTGTATAATAAATATTTTAACCCACATAAGCATTTTGTCAATTGATTAAGCATTTTTATTCACCGATAGTGTGGGATAACTCAGACGGAGCAACAAAAATTATCAAGTGTCTTTCTCCGACAGGCAATTTTGTATGCTCGCCCATCGAGCGTTTACCTCCGGGGCGCATCTGAAGGGTTGCACCTCTGTGAATCCATGATATTCCCTGATAAGTATCCTGATAATGAGGCATTTTTACCCATTCTGCAGGAGGTGTAAGTTCTCCGCCGATTAAATTATTATTAGTAGTGTAAATATATGCCTTAATATTCTGTTCATACCCGTCAGGAAAAACAAACTTTGTTATTTTTACTTTCATTGAAGCATTTGTTCCAACAATCGGATCATTTATTTTCTCAATATAACCATAAAATGTCGTATCTTCCGGAATAACTTTTATATCTCCGATATACAAATCATTTGTGCCGACAAACTTGACCTTGTAACCGACAGGACAGTCCTGCGTTGAAATTTCCTGCATATTTATAACAGGTACAACAATCCCTGCCGGAATTTCAACAGATGCCTGTTCTCTTAAATCAACCTTAACTTCAGGCAAATCATCTTTGTTTTGCTGTTGAGGTTGTGCATTTTTTGGAGTTTGCACATCCTCTTGCGCACAAATACCAGCTGCGGCAAATGCAAATACCATAAAAAACAATAATAAATACTTTTTCATAACAACATAATTATAACAATTTTTTATAATATATCAAGTTTCTATACAAGTTCTCGCTCTATCTGTTCAAAATATTCCTGCAAAGTTTTATAATTATCCTCTTTAACAAGAATTCCTCTGTATTTAGAGGCATTTTGAACTCCTGAAATGTAATATGGATAGAATTTTCTGAAAAATTTTACTGCAACCCTTTCGCCTTTTATCTCGACTTCCTGAGCAAGATGATTTTTCATTATCTCTAATTTTTCTTTAAGACTCGGTGCAGGTAAAATTTTACCTGTATTAAAATAGTGGTCAATTCGTGAAATTAATGTCGGATCGCCCAAAACTCCCCTGCCTATTGCTACACCGTCAGCACCGCTTTGTTCTATACATTCAATCGCATTTTCAACACTATTTATATCTCCGTTTGCAAAAACAGGCACATCTACATTATTTTTTAAATCTTTAATTTTTGCCCAATCAGCTTTACCAGAATACATTTGCGAACGGGTACGCGCATGGATGGTTATAAATTCTGCTCCGGCTTCCTGCATTTTTTGCCCAAATTCAACATAGTTCATTTCCGAAGCCGTGAACCCGAGGCGAAATTTTACACTGACAGGCAAATCCGTACCATCTTTTACAGCCTGAACTATATCATAGGCAAGTTCAGGTTCTCTCATAAGAGCCGAACCGTCATGCCCGCATACTACTTTCCTGACAGGACAACCCATATTTATATCAATTATATCGGCAACCTCAGAAAGTCTTTTTGCCGAATCTTTCATCATATACGGTTTATGACCGCAAATTTGGTAGGCTATAGGATGATGGGAATTATCAAGCATCAATATATCGGTCTGATTACGGTTTTGCGCAAGAAACTCGGAACTTATCATCTCTGTGGTAATAAGACAGTTTTTGCAATACTGACGAATCATACTTCGCAGGACATAATCAGTCACCCCTGCCATTGGGGCAAGAGAAACTTTTGACTTTAATACATCCAAAATTCTATTTTTTTGCGGTAGTGCCGGCATTTTCTTTCAATTCTTCCGCTCTTGCTTTTGCATATTTTTTGTAATCATCATCCGGGGCATCTGAAGTAGCATAAATTTCGTAGTATTCTATCGCTTCTTTGTATTTTTTCAGAGCGTCATAATTTGAACCAATCATATAATTGCATATAACAAAATCTTTATTCAGTTCATACGCTTTTTTCAAATCCGCTATTGCTTCATTGTGTTTGCCCTGAGAATCATAAATCATACCCCTGTAATAGAGTGCATAATCATTATTTGCATTTTTCGATAATAATTTATTAAAATCAGGCAAGGCTTCATCATATTTTTCTGCTTCATATTTTTCGATTGCACTGTTCAAAAGATTTGCCATATCAACATCTTCGATTGATTTCAAATATTCAAGTGCCTGCTGATTATTTTTATTAAATGCCAATGCTTTACCAAGATAATTTTTTGCATTCGCATAATCCTCTTTTTCTCCGTACAAAACTGCTATATAATAAGCAATATCAGAATCAACAGGTTTCAGTTCAAGTGCTTTTTTATAATAAACTATTGCGTTATCCTTATCACCAAGTTGCTGATAAGATGTAGCCGCACCAAGCATTGTATTGACAGTAGGCGGTTCAACCGATAAATAAATTCTTATCGCATCCTCATATTTCTTGTTATTATAAAGTGCAGCCGCATTATCCATAAGATTATCCGCACGCATAGCACTAATATTATTTATATTAGTTTTTATAGTTTTATCGTTCGGGAATTTAGCCTGTGCAGTAGTTAGAGTATTTAATGCATCGTCAAACTTCCCGTTCTGTGCTTGAGCAAGTGCGATATTTACAAAAATTTCACTGCTCGGTTTCCCGTCAACCAACGCCAATGCCTCGTTATACATATAAATCGCATCATCAATTTGATTTGCTTTATGAAGTTCGATAGCATAATCATAAACAACATCAGACTGAGATTTTTTAGGAATATTAACCTTGACATACTCAAGAAATTCCAACGGTGTAGATGATTTTTTCACATTATCAAGCATCTGCTTTTTAATAATTTCGTTTTCCGGATCAACCGCAAGAACTTTTTTGTAACCCTCCTGCGCAATTCGGTCATCCCCAAGTTTTTCATAACATTGTGCCCTGTATAAATTTGCCATTACATTATCAGGATACAAAATCAAAACAGATTCATAAGCCTTGATAGCCGTTCTGTAATCTTCTTTTTGCTGATACAAAGTTCCGACATTAATTCTTGTATTTATATTGGAAGGATCATAAGTTTCTGCTTTTTTGTAATAAGAAAGCGCCTCATCAAGCCTGTTTTCTTTTTGCAAAACCGCACCCATATTAGCATTAAAATTGGCATTAGTCGGTTCTTCATTGAGTTTTCTCACAAAGATTCGTTCTAACATATAGAGAATATCTTTATCACTTTGCTTTGCCTTTGACAAAACATAGGAATATTCTTTCAATGCTTCGTCTTTATTATCATTGTCATCAAGTACTTTTGCATAAGTCAGCCGTAAATTCAAATCGGCAGGACCAACTGCAACGGCTTTTTTGTAATATTCAGTCGCTCTTTTTTTATTGCCCAAAATTGACATTATATCTCCGATTTGCTCAAAACTTGCCTGTTGAAGTTCCCGGGAACCTAAGGCATGATTAAATTCATAAGCAGCGGCAGAGAAATTGCCCTGCGCACGAAGTTTCTTTGCTGTATCAAATCTGTTTTGCGGGCTTCTGTCATAACCGATTTCAGTTAAACATCTGTCTAAATTACTGATAATCTGATCAATTGCCTGAGCGGAATTTCTTGCATCTTTGTCTTCAGGATAATATTTGAGATAAAACAATGCGCTTCTGTAATCATCTGCCGCTTTTGCCCAATCTTTGCTTTTGTTAGCATAATCTGTCCCTCTTGCAAGATACGAATTTACAAGACCGATTCTTGCCGATTTATCAAGATAGTTTATACGCAAAGCACTTTTAAATTCGCTTATTGCTCCTGAATATTGATACTGCGACAAATAACTCTGCCCCAAATCAAAATGCTCTTTAAAATCCGCAAAAGCAACTCCACCTGCAAGATATAACGATAATATTGCGCAAAGCATCAATGATGTTTTTTTCATGTTTTACCTCTTATATCAGACATTTTATAACAATTTTCAAAATATGTATATATACACGCAGGCTAATTGTAACAATAAAAAAGAAAGGCTTTATGAGAGCCTTTCTTTTTGAATTGTGAATAAGGTTATTGAGTTTAAATTTCAAAACTTGCCACTGAAATAAAACTCAGACACTCGTCAAATAAATCTTTGATAGGCTTTTCCAATGATGCCTCTGGGGTAAAATTCATCTCCACCGTGTCCATGACCTTAGTTTGCTTGTCCATGCGTTCATACTCCTTATTTAATTTTTCACAATGTAAATCTTGGCTTGTGTCTATTTGATTAACAATATATTTATCGGAATATTAAAAAAAAACTTTAGAAATTTATTTAAAATTTTAATTTTTTTTTACAAAAGCCAAATATTGTGGAATTTACATGGTTTACAAAAGTTAATATTTCACATTTAAGCAATATTTGTGGTATTATAAGTGTCGTTATCAGATAAATAGGAGATAGGACAATCGCTACAATAAATACCAAATCAAAGGACAGAACAATTTTAAACGAATTTATCAGAGCAAGAGAGGTGCGATTAATAGACGAAAACGGAGAAAATCACGGAGTAGTTCCAACCTCAAAAGCATTACAAATGGCACAGGATGCCGATTTGGATTTGGTATTGATTAGTCCTAATCAGGAACCGCCGGTCGCAAAGATTTTAGACTACGGTAAATATAAATATGAACTTGCTAAAAAAGCAAAAGAAGCAAAGAAAAAACAACATGTTGTTGAAATTAAAGAAGTCAAAATGAGATATAAAATTGATACTCATGACTATGAAGTTCGTCTAAAAGCGGCAAGAAAATTCATTTCTCAGGGCAACAAGGTTAAAGGTGTTGTAATGCTTCGCGGTCGTGAAATGCAGCACTCAAATTTGGCATTTGACCTGGCTCAAAAATTTATAACCGACATGCTTGAACATTCTGACATGCCTGTAACTTTGGAGAAAAAACCTCAGTTAGAAGGAAGAAATGTCACATTCTTTCTGGTTGGTCAGACATCTTCATAGGTTTTCTTGACAAAAGGGTTTGAGCATATAGAATAGTAAATGTACTCCATAGTGGAGTTGATAACCGAATAGATTTACAAATGCCGCAATAGCCAATAGTGGTTCTTGGCAAGCGGAGCAAGACTTAGAACCACATTGTCCCGAACTTTACAAAGGGAACAGCCAAACGAAGTGAGGCTTGTGACCCTGTATCCGTAGGTAAAGCCGTAAGGAGATTCGGGATCCCAAACAAAAGAATACGAATATGCCGCAATAGCTCAGTTGGTAGAGCAAGGGACTGAAAATCCCTGTGTCCTTGGTTCAATTCCGAGTTGCGGCACCATTTTTAAAAAGACACCACTTTGATGGTGTTTTTTGTGCCTGCACTCGGATGTTGTGTCAAGCACAACCCTCTCGGCAAACGATATTTAATCGTTTGCCTGCGGCAGTACCTTTTAACAGAACATTTGCTCGGAAGGATTTTTGGAGTTTTATGTCCGTTTTGGGTTGTAAGTACCATGTCATTGCGAGGGCGAAAAGCCCGAAGCAATCCAGCTTTTTACGGTCGGAAGTACAACTTTACCCCAAAAACCGATTTACTCATATTTACTCATTATTTACTCTCACCGGTCGGTTACTTTCAAATAATAATGGTAGACTGAAGTCTACCCTACAAACTGAAGTCTACCCTACAAACTGTTCTTTTATATTCGAACGGTCTGAGAGCAGATGCGGGAGCAGATTTTGTGTATTTTTTTGTCCATTTTGACAATAATAAAATAAATGCAGGTTGACAGGTATAAAGTTTACCCGACCTTGCTTACTGTTTGTATTAATCAGACAAAAAGTCGTATTATATAAACTCAAAAATTTATTATTTGTTAATATTTTTTATAATTTTTATTATTTGGGAATAAGCATCTAATTCTGTGTTACTGGCCAAAAATATTTCTTTTAAAATTTGTTCTTTCTCATGAGTAATACTATTATTTATAATATTTACCCCAAATTCACTTACAGAAACATTCAAAATATCCAAGAGTTTTAGAAAACTATTCAATGCAGGGTACTGTAAACCTCTTTCAATATTACTCAAATTCTTCTCTGTCATACCTATTTTCTCAGACAATTCCGCCTGAGAAAGCCCAACGTTTGTACGCAATTGCTTAATTTTTTTCCCTACGAATTCTTTATCATCATATAAAAACATAGTTATTATTTCCTTTTATTTATAAAAAAATACATTGGAAATAATAACTAAATAACCTTATTAATAATTCTTAATACAAATACTGGAAACATGTAATACTTTTTTGAATTTTATGCTATGGTATTACATGTAATACTTTTTACAAAAAAGTATTTGTGGATAAAAGATCTGAGGGAATTATGGTAATTAATATTTGTATTTCACCGGACGATAATTACTCAAAATATGCTGCTGCAACTATTGCATCAGTATTAATAAATGCTTACGACAAAGATGAATTATTTTTTTATATACTGGACGGAGATCTTTCCAATGATAATAAAATAAAGCTAAAAAGTCTTGAATCAATAAAACCATGCCATATCGAATTTGTCAAAGTAAATAAAGAAGATTTTAAAATATACAAAGATATTCAAACACATTCATATGTTAACATATCAACTTACTACAGATTAAAGTTGGCAAAAATGTTGCCACAAATCAGTAAAATAATATACCTCGATTGTGACACAATAGTGTGTAGCTCATTGTCAGAGTTATTTAATACAAATATAGAAACAAAATCTGCAGGCGGGGTCTTAGACGTTCGAGTTAAACATAAAAAACAATGGGAGAATACAAAATATGTAAATGCAGGGGTATTACTTTTTAATTTAAATAATATACGCAAAAATAATATTGAAGATAAATACGAACAATATGCGATAAAACATACTGAGCAAATTAAAACCGGCGATCAAGATATCATAAATTTTGTTTTGGGAAACAATATTGCTATTTTAGATGACGAATGGAATGTTCAGGTCTCAGGGTTCATGAGCAGATCATCTTTTACACGAAAACCTAAAATTATTCACTACATTGGGAACCAAAAGCCATGGATATTCGGAGCAGTTACATTCTTCAAAGAAAAATACTTTGAAGCAATTGAATATACCCCTTGGGCCATAGATGAAAGAGAAAAATTTAAATGGGTTACAATTAATAAGATAATTACATTTCTGAAATTTTTTAAGAACCGACCATTCAATCTATTACGGCCTAAGTTCTGGTACACTGCGTATTTAACATACTTAAAAAAGCCCTCCAATAATAAGCGTATATAATATAATTTTGAGAAATTAAAAATAAAAAATGAAAGTTGGTAGGGTGCAATTTTTGCACCAAAATAATTATCAATTTTGCTGTTCTTTCTTCTCAAACAGACTTTTTATATAAAATTTTCTGTCACTGCGAGGGCAATAGCCCGAAGCAATCCAGCTTTTACCGATTTAAGAGGGTAGGAAGTAGGTTGAGTATAAATGTCCGAAATGTCCAATTTTAGTGACAAAAATGTCCGCAAATTTGCACTTTTAGTACAATTAATTGCACTAAAAAATAGGGTTGACTTTAGGCAACCAATCCTATATTGACTTGCTACAACTCTACTTAAGGTGATTTGGGAAATATCTATTTATTTCGCTAATACCTTCACCCGCTTTACGTGCATCTTTTTCTAAAAAATTAAAATAGTATTTTATCCAATTACTATCGTTATACTGTTCATTAGCCTTAAAAAGCTTTTCAACATATTGTTTATTTATAGATTTTACGTTTGTCTGCCCATAACCTAATTTTTCAAAAAAAGTTTTTGGAAAATATTTATTAAGGATAGTTCTAAAAACTAATTGCTCATATTTTTCAAATGATAAGCCATTCGGAATATCTTGCTTTATAAGCTGTTGGTATAATGAGGTTTTCTTTATAGAATCTTGTATAGATTTTCTTGATAAAATTGTTCGTATAAATCTACCTGGATCTATTGAATACATCATTTCATTTTGTTTTGCATGTTTTAATTCATGAAATATTATATTTATGAGATTTCTGCGTTTAGCTTTTTTATCAACGGTTAACTCTAAAAGTGGATTCATACATCCTATTTTCCCTTTTGGCAATTCTTCAAATTTTAATTTTATATTTAATTTTTCAAGACCATATTCTTTCTGTCCTAAATTAAATAATTCCGTAATATATTGTTTGTTATCTTTTATTTTTGATATTTCTTTAAACTTGTTTAATAGGTTTATTGTTTCTTCTCTTGAAAAATCCTTTAAAAATGCATTTTGAAATATTTTTTGTGATCGACTGATATAGTTCCCGTTACGAATTAATGCAGCAAAAACAACACCTAAAAGAGCAACGGATGCTATACCAATTTTTTGTAATGTTGATAAATTTGAAACCTGATTTTGTATTTTCTGCTTTACAGACAGTTCAATTGTATCAGTTTTAGGTAACTGATTGACTTGAACACAATTATTAATAGTGCCGTTTTGACTATTATTAAAGTACCTTTGTTGGGCAATTAAATTTGAACTGCTAATTCTTTCTACCATATTTATATAAAGTATTATTAGCTCCAAAAATTGCCTTTTTTATTACAAATTTTAATTTGTGATAAAATAAATTTATGCAAGATAAGATTTTATACATAATAGCAGGGGCAAACGGTAGTGGTAAAAGCACTTTAGCAAGTGAACTTTTGCCTTCTGAAAATTTAGAATTTCTGAATGCTGACGAAGTTGCAAAAGAAATTTGTCCCGAGCATATTGAAAGTGTAAAAATCCAAGCGGGTAAAATTGCACTTGAAAAATTGGATAGTTTATTAAATAGTGGGAAATCTTTCGCTATAGAAACAACTTTGGCAGGGAAAAATCATATTAAAACAATTCAAAAAGCCAAAGATTTAGGATATAGAGTTTGTTTAATTTATTCTTATTTAGATAATCCTGATTTTTGCGAAAATCGTATAAAAGTCAGAGTATTAAACGGTGGTCACAACATTCCTAAAGAGGATATTATACGCAGATTTTATCGTAGTAAAGAAAATTTTTGGAATATATACAAAGATTTGGTTAACGAATGGAATTTGTTTTACAATGGGACTTCTGAATATATCTTGGTTGCACAATTTGCTAATAATGAGATTGAAGTTTTTAACGAAAACTTGTATAATGAGTTTATAAAGGATTTTGAGTAATGACAAAATTATCTGAAAAATTATTAAAACTTGGTAATAGAGCAGTAAAAAAAGCTCAGGAAAACAACCGTAAAAAAGGTATCCCAAATGTCTATTGCATTAATGGTAAGATAATTTTTGAATTGCCTAATGGGGAAATTACAACTCAATACAGTTTTTCTTAAAATAGTCAAATTCTCTGTTCAAAACACTCAAACTGACTGCTATTTTACATATGTCCAATTTGAGACGGGAGGAAAACAATAAATGTCATCCTGAACTCGTTTCAGAATCTAACCAACAATCGCCTTGTAATGCCACTTTAAGTAGATTCTGAAATAAATTCAGAATGACAAAACGTACTCGGAAGTCGATTGATTATCATAAATCCAATACGAACTTTAACGGACTTTGTTTGAATATAAACGGACTAATAAAATATCCCAATTCAACAAAAATCAAACATATACAAAAGATAAGCAAAAAAGAGCAGTCCGTTTTAATTCAATTTCAAATTATTGGTGCAAATAATTACATAATCCCTGTTCACTATCCTTAATTTGGTTGTTTAAGTAAACATGTCTTAACTCATTGAAATACACAAAAAAGGTGCGAAAAATATCGCACCTTTTTTATTTATTATTTATACAAATATCCTTAGAATGTTACATCATAAGTTCTGCCATCGGCAAATTTGAAATTGAAAGTGATTGGTTTCGGATTTTCTTTATACTTCAAAACCAAAACTCTCATTTGTCCCTGCGGTTTGAGTTCATAATTCTCAGGCAAAGCGTTGGTATATCTTTTTGATTCTTTTGTAATTTTTGCTAATCTTATCCAGTTTGGAACACTACATAATGCTGAAGTTCCTGCCGTAAGAACAAGCACCGGCGGGAATGTTGCAACTGTATCAAGCAAATCAAGTCTGTCCAAATCAACAAATGATTCTGTTGTAACATCTTTCAATCCTGCAAGTCTTTCACTTGTTGCAGTAACTTTTGCAGTTGAATTGTTTTTATTGGTTACAAGATATTCGTGAGCATGAACATATTTATTTTCTTTCTCTTTCAAACGATATTCATTTTGCACAACTGAAACTCTTGCATTGTCATCATAATAATTTGTTGAATCCAAAAGTGTCAAATTAATCGGCTCATTATCCGGTGTATATGGGAATACTGATGTCTTTTTGTTATCCTTTGCCATATGGTTATTTAATTTTGCCATACCTGTTTTTAAAGGTTTTACCAAATCAGGTGAAATATAAAAATTACCTAATTCCTGTTTTCTTGCCAATGTAAAGAAATCAAATTTATATTCTTTCATTGCGGCTCTATCTTCAACTTTGTCATATTTATAACCGTAATAAGTTAAAAGTTCAGTCATCTCATTATTTTCAACATTATATTTTTCGTTTGAGACAACAAAGACATTTGTGTCTTTATTCGCCGGATATAGTCTGACAAAATATGTACTGTTATCGTCAGAATAAATATAAGCATTGCTTACATTTTCTAACGGTTGAAACCTGTCACTACCTTTGTACGAATCTATGGCATTTTGAATTTCAACAGAAAGTTGTCTGATATTGACATCTTTTACCTGATATGCATAGAAATTCTTTGCCAATTCCGCAGATGCAACTCCGGTATTAATCAACAATATCAGTAATGCTAAAAATAATAAATTAAAAATCTTTTTCATCATTAACCTCCATTTATAGAAACATTTTAGCATTAAATTTCTATAATTTTATTAACTCCGATAATAAAATTTACAATCAATACCCTGAGGGGTAAAATGGCTATAACTCTTGAATAAAAAATTGCATCAAAAATATTATTACAAATTAGTCATGCCCTGCCATGTTACTTATCACTTTACCATAGGGAAGGCTTGACTGTTATTGAAAGACTTTATCTGATTTTTTACATCTTTTTTAGGGATAATCAGTAAACCGGTCAGCATTAACAGAACATCAACCCTGCTTTTTGCCCCTATTTTATGCAAAATCTTTGACATGTGCGCTTTTACGGTCGATACCGTAATGCATAATTTATCTGCTATTTCGGGGTTTGTTAAACCTTTATAAAGACAAACAAGTACCTCTAATTCTCTTTCGGTTAGGAGTTTATCTTCATCCAAACAATAAATTGAATTAACCATTATAAATCTCTCTCTCCGATTAAGTCTATCATACTCTCTCATTGCACTGATGGATATAGGTCTTTAGTCTAATTGTTGACCTTGCAGCGTGTTTTCAAACTCTCACGCTCGGCTTTTAGCGTGTTTTTTAGCATATCAGTAATCATCACAAGTTTTTCTCTCAAAAACAATGTTTGTATCTGACTTTGAGAGTCATATTCAATCTTATGGGATTTTTTTGTACGATACTGCGCAGAAAATTTCTCACCCGAATTGTATGCTCCGATTTCTTCAATTAGTTTGTAGCGTAAAAACTGCAATATATCTACTTTATACATTTTTTCTTTTTTTAGTAATTTCTCAGTTTCAATCTTGCTGATTGACGGACGCACAGGAGACTGAAAATTATTTACAAAAAATTGCTCAAAATTATTTTCCCCTTCTCTCAATTTTGAAACCCTGTAAATTCGATTAGGTATTTTTGGATTAGTAAAATAATGGAACAGATGACGAATTTCATGCATCAAAACTTCAATACTGACACCACCAAAATGATTTTTCTTTGCCCCGGGTTTTAAGGAAACAATATAGCCTACAATATCGGCAGGAATAGTTCTTTCAATCTCTTGAGCAAGAATCACCGCCCCATTATAAATACTTTCTTTAGGTGGTATTTTTTCAACCTGAATGAGTTTAGTAGGCAAAATTGAGTGCAAACTTTTGCCTATATAATCAAATTGCGAATGTTTATATTTTTCGATACGATTATAAAATTTTTGTTCTAATTTTTCACAAAAGCAGTCGCGACCGGCAACAGAGCCGTCTTTAATAATCTTTGTAGAAATTCGTGCCGTACCTGCGATAGTTCTTATCATGCCTGATTAAAAACATGTAAAAATATTTTTTGCGTATAAAAAAGACGGTTTTTAAAACCGCCTTTTTAGATTTATTTTTCCGAAGTTTCCTCTTTTTTATTCTTTTCAATTTTTGGAATAGGCTTTTTCTCGGACTCAATTTCCGTTTCTGCAGGTTTTGATGTCGGTTCTTCCTCAGAATTTGCGTTTTCCTGATTATCAGATATATCTTCGTCTTCCTGAGTTTTACCATCTTCTTCTGCACCTTCAGAATTTTCGGAGTCTTGATTTTCTTCTGAATTGTCCTGTGCTTCTTCTTTATCGTCATCAGAAGTTTCA
Source organism: uncultured bacterium (assembly GCA_902774905.1). Classification (GTDB taxonomy): domain Bacteria; phylum Cyanobacteriota; class Vampirovibrionia; order Gastranaerophilales; family Gastranaerophilaceae; genus Zag111. The sequence continues at coordinate 103,468 of CACYKF010000001.1, read as the reverse complement.
GCATTAGTTTCTTCTTCTACCTCTGATTTTTCTGCCTCTGCTTTTTTGTTTTCCTCTTCCTCTTTTAAAGCCTGTTCAATTTCTGCTTCGTCTTTCGCTCTAATTACGGGAATTGAAAGCATCAAAGCCATCTGTTCGCCTTCTTGCCCAATATTTAAGTCTAACGCTTCTTTATCGAGTTCAACATATTTTGAAAGAACTGCAATTAGTTCGGTTCTCATTCTGTTCATAATTTCAGGTGTTAAGTTTGTTCTGTCCTGCATCAAAACAAGTCTTAATCTGTTTACTGCAGTATTTTTTGATTCATCTTTAACATTTTGACCAAACAAACTCAATATTCTATTATAAATTTCTGCAAAAATATTATCACTCATATTAGTTCTCCTTTCCTTTATTCAGGAATTTTGAGAAGAACTTTTTAATCTTGTTGGAAAGTTTTGCTTCCTCTTCAAAATCAATAATCGGAACATCTTCGCCAATAATTCTTTGTGCAACATTACGATATGCTCTGCCTGCAAGAGAATCATCATCATTTACAATCGGTTCGCCTTTGTTTGTAGAAGTAATAATACCCGTGTCTTCGGGAATAATTCCGATAAGTTCGGCAGAAAGAATTTCAACAACATCATCTTTACTCATCATATCTTTTGAAGCAGCCATATTTGGTCTGTAACGATTAATTAAAAGTTTATAAGATTTAATTTCTTCTTTTGCCTCCAAAAGTCCGATAATTCTGTCAGCATCACGAACAGCAGACATTTCAGGGGTTGTAACAACAATGGCTTCCGAGGCACCTGCAACTGCATTTTGAAAACCTTGCTCAATACCTGCAGGACAGTCAACAAGAACAAAATCAAATTGTTCTTTTAACTGATCACAAATATCTTTTAACTGTTCTTCTGTTACGGCAGATTTATCTCTTGTCTGCGCTGCAGCCAAAAGACAAAGGTTAGGATTTTTCTTATCCTTAACAAGAGCCTGTTTTAATTTGCATCTTTCTTCAACAACATCAACAATTGTATAAACAATTCTGTTTTCCAAACCTAATAAAAGGTCCAAATTTCTTAAACCCAAATCGGTATCGACCATAACAACTTTTTTACCGGCTCTTGCAAGAGCAGTACCGATATTAGCGTTAGTAGTAGTCTTTCCGACTCCCCCTTTACCTGAGGTTATTACTATTACTCTTCCGGTCATTTATATCTCCTTAGTTTTCATTATGTATTTTTTTTATTATTATACTTCCTTTGTGAGTGAATGCTTCTTCCGGCGTATATTCACTCGTCTTTTGAATAAACGGCAAATTAACCGTATCAGGTCTGCGTGCAAAGACCTCTCCGATTCTGATTTGAACAGGATTAAGTTTCAGTGCCCTGATTCGTGCAAAACTGTTTCCGTCAGAACCTGCATGAACTATACCTGCCAAAATTCCCCAAACAGTAACATCTCCTTTTGCAATAATTTCCGCCCCCGGGTTTACATCGCCGATAATAACAATATTACCGTCAGAAGATATGCTCTGTCCTGAACGAATTGTTCTGCGAATGTATAATGTTGGCAGTTTTTCAGGTTCTGCTCTCAATTCTTTTATATGTTCTTCTTCATCTTCGTTTGGCTCTGGTTCTTCAAACTCGTCATCACGATGAATTTCTTTAATTGCATTTTCGTCTTTTGATTTTTCTTCGCCAAAAATATTATCTAATGCCTCCTCAACCTCTTTTTGAGGTGCATCCTCTTTATCCTGATTAAAAGACGGCGCACTGATTTCATTTGTAAACTCTGAAACTTTAATATCAATACTTGTTGCAGATTCAAGCGTTTTTGCAGAACTCGTACTGATGCAAGCAAGTTGAGATTCCATAAGTTCTATAAGCGTTTTTATACTTGTTAATTCTTCGGCAGTTAAATCAATTGCACCGAGTTTTAAACATATATGCTTTTCTTTTGCTTCCGGCATATCAAGAGTTCTTGACAGTTCATAAATAATTTCGGAAATTTTTACGGCATGGGTTAAATCCACAATAAAGCCGTTATCAATATACCCCGTTTCCATATCTTCCTTTCTAAACAAATCGGTTACAATAAAAAATTAACCTAAAAAACATTAATCTTCAAGAAAATTTATAGTTTTGTAATGAAGGATATTAAAAAATCCAAAAATTGACAAATTTTTGAGATTTTTCAATATCCGACCGACGGTGTGTGAGAAACAGGTTGTATGAGGGATAACATACAGCCTGTTTCGAAACCGTTCCCAAGAGTTTGTAGAAAAACGAAGTTTTTCACAAACTCTTATGTGTAACAAAATGTTAAGAATATTTTATTTAAAAAGGCAATTATTTACAAAATATATACTTTATAGATATAAGAGAAGAGATTATAAGGATTTATATTATGGTACAGAGCAGAGCAGTTGAAGCAGTAAACCGAACGAGCGCAGCAGATGGCGGAGGTTATATTCAGACCAACCTTAATCCTGAGCAGGGTACAGTCGGGGCAACATTTGGTGCAATAATGAAAAATATACATGAAGCCGTATTTGGCGGAGTCGGTTTTGATATGAATGTATCAGAGGGCTACGCTCAAATTATGGCAGACCCAAATAACGCGATAAATGTGAAAGGACGAACATATTACCCTCATTCAAGCATCGGGAACTTACGACCGTATAATTCAGACGGGAACCCCGCAGGCGGATGTTTTTCACTTTACACAATGGGATAATTCGGAGTAAAAAATGACAGAATCAATAAACGGAATACAATTAGGCGCAAAAATCGGGCAGAGTGCAGAACTTTTATACGGCAACTTACCGGGGTATGACATCGGGGTTGACGGAGGTCAGACACTTAAAGCGGATATGTATGCAAATAATCGTATCGCTTTTGAAGATACCAAAACAGATAATATCGGGCATCAAACTCCGAAAGCCGCTGATATAAACACTAAAAATAATATTACCCCGCAAACTGAAAAGCAAATTATGAACTTTTTACAAGGATTAGACGGATATAACAGAACTATGATTTAATAAATAAAAATCCGTAATTTTGTCATTCTGAATTCATTTCAGAATCTTAAAATTACGGATTTTTGTTTGCAAATTTTTTATTTATACACCTACTGTTGATTTTGATTTTTCAATACAAGAAATCAAAGTGCTTGCGACTGTATCTTGTTCTTCTTTCGTCAGTTCAGGGAACATCGGAAGTGAAATAACAAGTTCGGTATTTTTTTCGGTAATCGGCAACGAACCCTTACCCATTCCAAGCCATGCATTAACTTTTTGGAAATGCAACGGTATAGGATAATAAAGCATTGCACCGATTCCTGCTTCGCCGAGCATTTTGTGAACTTCATCTCTGTTAGGTATTTTAACAGTATATTGGTGATAAACACAATAAGTATCATCAAGTTCTTTCGGAGTCTGAATATCGGCACATTTTGAGAATAAATCATTGTAATAAGCGGCATGCTCACGTCTTTTTGAGTTCCATTCATCAATATATTTTGCTTTTACTCTTAATATTGCAGCCTGAATTTCATCAAGTCTTGAATTGATACCAAGTTCATCATTGTGATAACGAACCATTGAACCATGATTTCTCAATGCAATTAAGTGATCTCTCAATTCTTCCGAGTTTACTGTACAAAGACCGCCATCACCCATTGTACCAAGGTTTTTAGTCGGATAGAAACTATAACACCCGATATCGCCGAATGTACCAACCATCTTGCCTTTGTATAAAGCACCGATAGCCTGACAGCAATCTTCAACAACTCTCAAATTGTGTCTGTGTGCAATATCCATAATAGCATCCATATCGCAAGGCTGACCATATAAATGAACAGGTATAATAGCCTTTGTTTTTGGAGTAATTGCTTTTTCAATTTCTTTTGGGTCAATATTAAATGTATCAGGGTTAATATCAACAAATACCGGTTTGGCACCAACCATGCCGATTGCTTCTGCAGTTGCAACAAATGTGAATGCAGTTGTAATAACTTCATCTCCCGCACCGATATTTAATGCTCTTAATGCGATATGTAAAGCATCAGTACCGGAATTTAACGCAACTGTATATTTGCAACCGATATATGAAGCAAGTTCACTTTCTAATGCTTTAACATTTGGTCCCAAGATATAGCATCCGCTTCTCATAACTTCACATACGGCTTTTTCTGCTTCAGCGCCGATTTGCGCATACTGGCGTTTTGAATCCATAATAGGTATCATAGTTTTATCTCCTTTATAATCTACACCTTTTGATAAAACTATTATACCACGCTTTTTGGCGTCTTAATATAAATTTTATATCGCTATTTTACAACTTGTGCCAATGCATTAATTACATCAGCATCCCATTTTTTGCCTGCTTCGTCTTTCATTATGGAAAGTGCTTTTTCACTATCCATAGCCTTACGGTAAGGTCTGTCTGATGTCATTGCGCAATATGCATCTGACACCGCAATAATTCTTGAACCCAAAGGAATTGACTGACCTTTTAGCCCTTCAGGAGAACCCGAACCGTCAACTCTTTCTGTCTGATATGTAATATACGGAACTACCTCTGACAAGAAATTAATATTCATAAGCAGATTTACACCGATATTAGTATGATTTTTAATTTTATTTAATTCTTCTGATGATAACTTGCCATTAGTTGCAAAAAGTTTTTCAGGCAGAGTTATTTTACCGATATTTTGCAACAATCCGGCATAGTAAATCAAATCGGTTGTTTTTTCATTCAAGCCGAGTTTTGAACAAATATTTCTTGCAAGTTTAGCACTGTTTCTTGAATGCGAAACAGTATATTGACCCTTTCTGTCAACCGCTGTTGCAAGACTTTCAACAAAATTCTGCTGATAATCACACAAATCACCAATTAACGCTGTTAAATCTCCTCTTAATTTTTTCAAATCAAATTCTGAAGATTCTTCGCTATCAATTTCTTTATGCGTTTCTTCTATTACTTTTTGCAGAGTGATTGTTGTTCCTAATAAATTAGCAATACTTAAAACAACTTCGAGAAAATCATCCTCAAGTTTATTACTTGTCTTAATTTCAATCGCACCGATTGGAGTAATTGAATTTCTAATCGGAATACATAAATATCCGTCTTTCTCTATTGTTTCATTATGTATAAGTTCAACAGAATCAAATCTGAAATCTGCATCATCTTTTTCACTATTGCCAATTAAACAATATTTACCCTCTTTCTCAAAGAAAATTCTGCAACTTACAACTTCAAGCATCTGAACAATAGATTTTGCAATAGATGTATAAATGGCAACTTCTTCTTTATTATCAAAATCAAGCACGCACAAGGTATTCTTTGAAGAATACAAATCTATAAGTTCTTTCAACTGATTTACAAGCCGCTCTTTTTTATTGGACTTAACACTGATTTTCTTTGCCAAATCCTCTGATATTAAACTTTCCGTTAAAAAATCGCCTAAATTCAGGGCAAACATTTCTTCTATAGGGTCTGAACCCATAAGATAATCTGATTGTCCGAATATTGAAACCCCTGACTGTTTTTTCTCTTCTTTACTCATAATATTTCCTTATAAAGTCATGAACCTTCTATGAATAATTACGGATATAATACAAAAAAACTTTAATAAAAAATCAAATATCCTCCAAACAGAGGATATTTTACAAAGAATTTATATCTGATTTTATTTGCTCTTTTAGTTTCTCAATATTTTTGAATTTTTGCTCCCTGCGAATAAACTTCAAAAAATTAATCTTTATTTTTTGCCCGTATATATCTTCGTCAAAACCATCGAGAATGTGCGTTTCAAGTGTTTTTTGCATAGCAGCATTAACAGTCGGTTTTGTCCCGAAATTTGCAATCCCTTTTAAAACCCTGCCGTCAGATAACTCAACATTCACTCCGTAAACACCATTTGGAATCTCAACGATATTATCCGGATAATTTATATTCGCAGTAGGATAACTGATTGTCCTGCCTATTTTATTTCCCTCAACAACTGTTCCATCAACACAAAACTCTCTGCCAAGCATTAAATTCGCATCTTCAATCTGTCCTGATTCAAGAAATTTTCTTATTGCAGAACTGCTGATTAAATTACCGTTCAGTGTTTGAGAAGGCAAAGCCTCAAAATGATAGTTAAATTCTGACTGATATTTTTCCAAAAATTCACAATTGCCTGCTCTGTTATGCCCAAAATGATGATTAAACCCCGTAAAGATACCAACAGGAGAAAAGTTTTTGACTAAAACATTTTTTAGATATTCAAAAGATGACATGCCTGAAACCACATCAAAATCGAGTTCAAAAAGATAATCCACCCCCAAATGTTCAATAAGATTGAAACTATACGCCCTTGAAGAAATGTACTTTGGTGCAATATGATTTAAATAACAATACGGTTGCTGTTTAAGAGTAATTACGGCAGATTTTATATTATTTTTTTTTGCATAATTAACAGCATTTTCTATAAGTTTTTGATGCGCAATATGAACTCCGTCAAAAAAACCCAAAGCAAGCGACAAATTCGGTATATAAGTAATTTCTTTTATAATCTGCATATCAAAATTGTATCACGAACTAATTAAATAATATTCCAACAATAGCCGCAGACATATATCCCGTTAAAGTACCACAAATCAATGCTCTGACACCAAGTCTTGCCAAATTTTTTCTCTGGTTAGGCGCAAGTTCTCCTATACCACCCAACTGAATAGCAACAGAGCCAAAGTTTGAAAAATTACACAGTGCAAAACTTGCAATTAAAAAGGCCTTGTCTGACAAACCTTTTATATGAACTAAATCAAAAAATGCAACCATTTCATTTAATACAAGTTTTGTACCCATAACACCGCCGACCGCAGTTGATTCTTTTAAAGGTACACCTATTATAAATGCAAATATCGCAAAAAGTTTACCCAAAATATATTTTAATGACAGATGGCTTAACGCATAAAACCCTAAAACACCTTTATGCAGATGAAATAATTTAACGCAAAAACCGCCAAATATTCCTAAAAACCAATCTATCATAGCAACAAGCGCAACAAGTGCAAGAATCATTGCAATTACATTAAGAGCAACCTTCATACCTTCCGATGCCCCGCTTGAAATTGCATCAAAAACATTGATATATGGTTTTTGGCGTTTGTTATACTGAATAGAAAAGTTCTCGCTTGTTTCCTGCGGCTTTGTTTCCGGATAAATAATTTTAGATATAACAAAAGCCCCCGGGACTGCCATCATTGATGAAGCCAAAGCATAAGTAGCAGGAATTCCCATGCCTATATAAATCGGCATTGTTGCTCCTGAAATGCAAGCCATAGAACCTGCCATTGAAGCAAGAAGTTCCGAGCGTGTAAGTTTTTCAAGATATGGTCTTATCATAATTTGAGCAGAAATTTGACCTACAAAAGCACTTGCAACATTTGATAATGCTTCTGCTCCGCTTACGCTCATCAACTTATTCATGGCCTTACCCAAAACAGGAATAATTCTTTGTATAATTCCGTAATAATAGAAAATGTTTACAAGAATCATCATAAATATCAAAGATGCGACAAGTTGCAGTGCAAAAATATTTGCATCACTTCCCCAAACAAGCGCAAGTTTAACTTTTTCCATTAACGGGCCGAAAACAAACGAACCGCCATCACTTGCAAAATCAAGAATTTTAGTAATAAAATTTCCCAAAGTCATAAATATTTTTTGACCTAATGGAACTTTGAAAATAAATATCGCAAATACAATTTGCAATATAAAACCAACTCCGATAGTCTTATAATTTATCGCCTTTCTGTTATTTGACATCAAAAAAGCAATTCCAAAAATAACTAAAATACCTAAAATTCCAATCAATCTGCCCATTTATCGTAATTCCTTTTTAATATAAAGATTTTACCATGAATATAGGAATTTATAATGTAAAATATTTACTTAAATTAAAAAATAGTGTAAAATTATCAGGTAAAAAGAGATTATTGAGGGCTAAAATGAAAGTACTTTTATTTAACGGAAGCAGTAACCATAAAGGATGCACATATACTGCTTTATCAGAAGTCGAGAAAGTATTAAATGCAAAAGATATTGAAACAGAAATGGTACAAATAGGCAATAGCCCTATTGCAGACTGTACCGGTTGTCAGTATTGCAGAAAAACAGGCAACGGAAAATGCGTACTTGATGACATTGTAAATGAATGTATAGACAAGTGTATAAATGCTGACGGATTTATATTCGGATCCCCTGTATATTACGCTCATCCTGCAGGAAGATTGTTATCATTTATGGACAGACTCTTTTATGCAGGAGGATACGCTCTAAAATATAAACCTGCAGCAGCAGTAGTATCTGCAAGACGAGCGGGAACAACTGCCGCTCTTGACCCTATAATAAAGCATTTGACAATTAACAACATGCCTGTTGTTCCGTCAAATTATTGGACAATGGTTCATGGTAGAATGAATTCCCCGCATGAAGTTATGCAGGATGAAGAAGGTGTTCAGATTATGCAGGTATTGGGACTTAATATGGCATGGATGCTCCATTGTATAGAAGAAGGTAAAAAAGCAGGATTTGAACCGGAAAAAATTGAAAAAATACACACAAATTTCATAAAATAAAGGAGAAAATATGAGCAAAAAGAAATTAGTATTATTTATCACTATTGGTATTTTATTTATTTTTCTATTTATTATTGGTTTTTTGGTATATTCACACCAAACTGTAAAACCCGGAGTAAAGAATCTTGCAAAAGAAAAAATCGGGGTTATATACTGCTCATACAATAATGATGGAGTTAAAGATATAGTTGATATTATTTCTAAAAAGATTAAAGCAGAAGTAATTGAACTAAAACCTGCAGTTGCGTATCCGACAAATAAAGAGGAATTTGTAAAAAGGGTTGATACTGAAAATGCGGATATAAGCAAAGTCGTTTTAGATAACAAAATTATTGATTTAAGAAAATACAAACTTGTGATTTTTGCAACTCCGGTACTTAGAAATAAAACTTGTCCTGTTTTGCAAAAATTCATTGACGATAATGCCCCTCGTATCGTTAACAAACCTGTTGCATCAGTAGTCAGATACGAACAAACAGACAAAGATATAAGAGAAACTTTAGATTATTTGTATTATAGATTGCATGACGGCAAACAAAAACCAAACTTTGTTACATACGCAAGAGATAAAAAACAACTTGAATATGAAATTGGTTTGTGGTTTGACGAAATGGAATTTGAAAGAGGCGATTTAAGATAATCTGAAATAGAGATAAAAAAAGGACATTGGAAACAATGTCCTTTTTTATTGACAAAAAAACAATTATGTTCTATTAAACTTGTATGATTAAAGATACTAAAAACGGACTGTTGGCAACTATTAAAATATCCCCTAATTCAAAAACAAACGAAATTATAAAAACCGATAACGAAACAAAAATAAAAATTACCGCTCAACCAATAGACGGTAAAGCCAATAAAGGCTTAATTGAATTTTTATCGAAAAAATTTAAAATTCCAAAAACTTCAATACAGATAGTAAAAGGGGAAACTTCAAAAGAAAAAACCATTCTTTTTGCGACTTCTGATGAAGAAAAAATTGGTTTACTTAAAAAAACTTTATAAATTCCGGCTTTAGTAGCAAAAAAAATTTTTACGACTTTTATTGTAATCATTACAGTAAGAGAAAGGTAACAAACATGACATTATCAGTTCAACCGGCATTAAAAACTTCTTACACCGAAAGAGGTAACGAATACAAAGAATCAAATATCGGCAAATACGCAGCCGGTGCAGGTGCCGTCGGAGCCGGAGCAATTTATGGCGGGGAATACGCATTTAAGGGTGCTAAAAAATTATACGGTAAAGCAAAAACTATAAAAATGGATATTCCTAAAATCCAAAAACCAAATTTTAAAGCAATAAAAACGTCTGCAAAAAATCTTAAAAACAAAGTTCCTACAATGCAGGCAGTTAAAAACTTTGTAAAAGCCATTCCTACAAAAATGATGGCTCAGGTAAAAGCATCCGCTGAATTTATAAAAAACACTGCTAAAAAAGTTAATTTAACTAACATAAAAAAAGCGGGAAAATCAGTTGTTGATTTTGTAAAAACAAATGCTAAAAAAGTTAATATGGCAAATATTAAAAAAGCAGTCCAGCCGGCAGTTGATTTTGCTAAAAAACCTTCTGTTAAATACGGCGCAGGTGTTGCAGCAGGAATTATTGGTGTTGTTGCGTTAGGTTTTGTTGCTGATGCAATTGCAAATAAAATCAGCCAATACAAAGCAGACCACCAAAACATTCTTCTTAAAAAATAAGACCTTAAACTTTACATAAGAATTTATTTATGTATAATAAAAAAGGAAAGATAAAATTTATGAAAAATTATTTACAAAAACATCATCATACTCATCATATCAACCCGTAGAGGCTGTAAGAGTTGTGATGTGCTTGTAAAATATAATCAATTCTGTTAATAACCTCTTCGGGAAAATCAAGCCTAAAGAGGTTATTTTTTACCCTCGCAAAAAGGTAGAGGAAATTGCGTAAAGACACAGAATTGAGGAAAAATAAATGATTACAAATATTATATCGGCAATAGGAAATAACAGAAGCGTTTACCCTTTAATATTAAGAGATTGCGGAATAGAAGTACCGTCAAAAATATATATTACACGCAAGGAAAATCTGAAAGAATCAAAAACGAAGGCAAATGACGCAACAAGAGAAAAATTTATAGATGAATACGCAACTTCAGCATTGTGGTTAGGCGGAATCCCTTTTGTAGAAAAAGTTTATAACCAATTTATCAAATCAAAAGGATTTAATCCCAATACTGACATCAAACTATTCAAAGAAAACGAATTTCAGGGAATAGAATATAATATTAAAAAATTCAAAAATATCGCGTCAAAAGAAGTTGAAGAACTTGAAAAAATAAAAAACAACCGCAAAATTTTTGAAAAACTTATTGCAGGAAAATTTGCATCTGCTATTATTATTCCGACAGCACTAATGGGTTTTGTACTGCCAAAACTTAATTTTGCACTAACTAAAAGAATTAAAGAAAACAGAAAGCAACAAAACAATTATGGCACTCAAAATATCACATTTCGTCAATCTATTACCGCGTTTAAGTCAGGTAAAAATGTAAGTTTTACCGGCAATTTTGTTGGGGCAATAGCAAATATGAAAACCGTTGACAAAATGGCAATAACAGATGGCGGATTGACTGTCGGCAGAGTTTCGACCTCAAGAAACAAAGACGAAGCATTCGTAAATGCTTTCAGAATGATAGGTTCAATGATACTAAATTTTGTTACTCCTATTTATATAGCAAAATTCCTTGACAAATGTGCAAATAAAGCATTTGGGCTTAATGTCAATCTTGACCCGCTTATTATGGATAATAAAGAACTTATACAAGCAATAAAAGAAGATAAAATTGAACTCCCTAAATCAAACAATGCAAAAGATATTTTTGAATTTATTGACACAAAACCGCAAAGCCTGTTTTCAAAATTTGCAAGTATGCAGGACAAAGTTTCATATCTTGAAAACGGCATAAGAGACCCGAGAAAATATGTTGATGTAAAAGATTTGGCAAACTTTAAAAAGGAATTTGAAAACTTTATCAAATCTGCAAAAGAATCTTCTGACATCACAAAATTTATTAAAAAAGCAAAATTTGTAAAAGGAATAAACATCTTATCAAATGTCGCAATAAGCAGTGCATTGCTTGCTATAGTTTTGCCAAAACTTCAGTACGGCTTTAACAAACTCGTAACAGGTTCATACTCAGACCCCGGGTTAAGAGATAATTAAAACTTGTGTTTTAAAAGCGCATAGACATCATTAAAAATTATCAGAATCATAAGTAAAATAAGGAGTAAGAAAAATATATTGCTTATTTTTTCGATATTTTCCTGATTTAGCGGTTTTCCTCGTAGTTTTTCAATAAGTAAAAACATAAAATGCCCGCCATCTAACGCCGGAATGGGCAAGAAGTTTATTAATGCCAAATCCATTGAAATCATTGCAGTCAATAATAATCCTGAAAACATTCCGCTGTTTTTTATTACATCACCGCCGATTTTTGCGATAACAACAATACCGTGCAAATCTTTAGCGGGGATTTTACCGCTAAATAACTGCCACAAACCGTAAACAAGCATATATGTTTGTTCCCAAATGTATTTACAACTTTCCGTAAATATTTTTGCGGAAGTTTTTGTAACCGTCAAATCCTGCTTCGCAGCCATAGAAATGCCTATTATTCCGTCTTTATTAGGATAAATCGGATTCAACTCAACAACTTTACCGTTTCTCAAAACAGTTATTTCAACAGGCTTTAAACCGTCAGATAAGGCATAAGACAAATCTTTGAGGGTATAAGTTCCGTCAGATACATAAGTTCCGTTTTTAATAGAATTTCTTAATTTTATCTGCTCTTTTGATAACTGAATTTCATCATTTTTATAAGGAGCATAGCCTTTTAATTCTTCGTCTTTTATAACAATTTTCGGTTCAATAACTTCATCAGAACCGATTTTTACTATTTGACCTTTTTTAATTATTTTTTCAGCATCTAAAGAAGGATTAAGTTTTTGCAATTTGGCAAGATTTTCTGTCGCAAATTTTTCATTCACACGCCCGTCAAATCTTGCACTATTTTTTGAATAAAGAGAAATTGCATAAGTTGAATGAATATCAGAACCATTAATTTTTATAATTCTGTCATTTTTTTGCAAACCGCTTTGCCATACGGATTCTGTTTTTTCAGCCGTAATTGAATTTATAAATACCTGATAATTTCCCGACGGCAGTTTACCCCAAATTGCAGCAGTAAACATAACAAGCAAAATTGCCGTAATTACATTTGCAATAACACCTGCACTTATAACAATCATTCTTTGCCAAACAGGACGATTTACAAACCTGTCTTTTGAATCGGCTGGCAAATTTGATTCTTTATCGTCATCAGGAAATGCAACATATCCACCCAGCAAACAAGCATGAACCAAAACTTCTACATCTCCGACTTTTTTACTCCATAAAGTCGGGCCTATCGGCAGACCAAACCCAAATTTATCAACCTTAATTCCCAACATTCTGGCAGCCATAAAATGTCCTGCCTCATGAACAAGAATCAAAAAACTTAGCAATAAAATCATTATTATAATTGACATTTACAATACCCTCTCTTGAATTTCCAAATTCGCTTTGCAGATTAAGAAATTTTTTCTCTCCACGGGAGAAATTGTGTCTACTTGAATTGTGCAGTAAATCTTACATCATTGTTAAAGAACAAACGAATATCATCAACTGCATATTTTAGCATCGCAAGTCTTTCGACTCCGACACCGAACGCAAAACCTGAATAAACATCAGGGTCAATATCGACCCCTCTTAATACATTCGGGTCAACCATACCTGCGCCTAAAATTTCTAACCAACCTGTACCTGAACAAGTTCTGCAGCCCTTACCTTGGCACATTATACACTGAACATCAACCTCTGCTGACGGCTCAGTAAACGGGAAGAAACTGTTACGAAATCTGGTAGGACGACTCTCGCCAAAATATATTCTTATAAATTCATTTAAAACACCTTTCAAATCCCCGAAAGTAATCCCTTTATCAACATAAAGTCCTTCAATTTGGTGAAAAAAGTTATTTTTTCTTGAATTAATATTTTCGTTACGATAAACACGTCCCGGTGCAATAATTCTAATCGGTGGTTTTTTGGCTTCCATAGCGTGAATTTGCGCGCCTGAAGTCTGACTTCTCAAAACAACATTTGGTGCAACATTTGTAAAGAAAGTATCCTGAACATCACGGGCAGGATGGTCTTTTGGAACATTTAACATATCAAAATTATAATATTCTGTTTCAACTTCCGGAGCAAACTCATCTTCTACAACGCTAAAGCCAAGACTTCTGAATATTGAACAAATTTCTTCCGTTGTAGAAGTTAATAAGTGAGTATGACCTTTTGGAATAAATTGTCCCGGCATAGTCACATCAAGTCTTTCTTTTTGCAATTTTTCGTTCAATTCTTTTTCATAGAACAATTTGAATTTATCAGCGATTGCACCTTCAAGTTTTTGGGTAATTTCGTTTGCAAGTGCGCCCACAATTTTTTTATCTTCAATAGACAAATCTTTCAAACCTTTTTTAATTTCGTTAAACTCACCTTTACGGCTCAAATATTTATTTTTGATATCTTCCAAATCTTTTGTATTAACGGCTTTTTCTATATCTGCCGAAGCATCCGAGTAAATTTTTTCCAATTGTTCTTTCATAATTTTTTCCTTTTCTTTTATTATTCCCTCTATCTGTGAGGTACAAAGCGAACAAACGATACGAAGTGAGTTTTGTGAGTCTGTATGCCTTGTGCTGAGGGCGGAATTTCAACTTGAGCATTATGCGAAAGTTAGAAATTCGTGTGAGAGTTCATTTTTTATATTATTTCATTATATTTCTTTTCATACCCTATGGTTGTTTCAGGTCCGTGACCGCAATATACTATTGTATCATCAGGCAGTTTGAAAAGTTTTTCTATAACGCTGTGTTTTATCTGTTCAAGGCTTCCGCCCATAAAATCAGTTCTGCCGACACTTCTTTTAAACATGGTATCCCCGCTAAAAAGTCTGCCGTCATTTGTATAATAACACATTCCGCCTTTTGTGTGTCCGGGAGTTGAAATAGCAGTGAGTTCCACATCACCTATTTTAAATTTGTCACCATCTTTGACTTCGTTATGAACACTTGTCACTTCCGGAATCTTTACTCCGCCTAAAACCATAGTCATTTGCGGGGCATACGCAATTTGTTCCAAATCATCTGCCGAAACATAAATGTCACACCCAAATTCATCAGCAAATCTGTTACAACCTAAAATATGGTCAAAATGTCCGTGAGTGAGCAAAATCTTTTTTAGATTTACGCCAAGTTTTTTTATTTCATTGATATAATCATCATCAGGGCTTGAACAGTCAATCAAGAGTGCATCCTTTGAGTTTTCATCGATTAAAAGATAATTATTGGCATCAATAGGTCCCTGAACAAATGTAATCATTTCAACCATTTAATCAAGACCCCTTACGAGTTTGAATATCTTATTGCAAATATCAAATAACTCTTTTGCATCTTTAAGTGCAACCATATTAGCCCCGTCACAAAGTGCTTTATCAGGTTCAGGATGAATTTCAAAAAACAAAACATCCGCCCCTGATGCCATAGCAGATTTTGCCAAAGTCGGAACAAATCGTCTGTCACCACCGGAACTTGTGCCGTTGGCTCCGGGAAGTTGAACGCTATGAGTAGCATCAAAAACGACAGGATATCCAAATTCCTTCATAATAGGAATCCCTCTGAAATCCACAACCAAATTGTTATAACCAAAAGTCGTACCTCTGTCGGTTACCATGATATTTTTATTCCCGGCATCTTCAACTTTTTTAATCAAGGATTTCATTTGCTCGGGAGCAAGGAACTGACCTTTTTTGATATTAATAATCTTATTAGTCTTACCGGCAGAAACAAGCAAATCAGTTTGGCGGCATAAAAAGGCAGGTATCTGTATAATATCTGCAACTTTTGCAACTTCTATTGCCTGAGAAGGCTCATGAATATCAGTTACAATTGGTAAATCGTATTTTTCTTTTACCTGCTGAAGCATTTTAAGACCTTTTTCCATCCCCGGCCCTCTGAATGAAGCCAAAGATGAACGGTTTGCCTTGTCAAAAGATGATTTGAATACAAAATTTATATCCAAATCTTTTGTAATTTCTTTTAACCCCTGCGCTGTTTCATCTAATATTTCCTGACTTTCGATAGCACATGGACCTGCAAGGATAGTCAATTTATCCCCGCCAATTTCAAAATCCCTTAATTTAATTTTCTCTATACTCATACACGAATTATAAAAAAAATACATTTAAAATACAAGGTTTAAAATAAACTCTGTTGATTAGAATTTACTGTTTTATAGCCCAAATGCCTGTATGTTTCAGGAGTTACTTTTCTTCCTCTTGGGGTTCTTTGCAAAAGTCCGCGCTGCAAAAGGTACGGTTCGCAGACATCTTCCAATGTCCGTGAATCTTCTCCGATTGCGGCACTAATTGTTTCAATCCCGACAGGACCGCCGTCATATTTTTCTATTATCAGTTTTAGTAAATTTCTATCGGTATTATCCAAACCAAATTCGTCAATTTCAAGAATATCAAGAGATTTATTTGCGATTTCCTCGGTTATTTTACCGTCATTTTTTACTATTGCATAATCACTTACGCGCTTTATGAGCCTGTTTGCAATACGAGGAGTACCTCTTGAACGCTTTGCAATAGCATAAGCAGATTTTTCATCAATTTCTATATCAAGAAGTTTTGCCGTTCTTGTTATAACCTGAGAGAGTTCTTCAGAAGTATAAAATTCAAGTCTGTGTACTATCCCGAATCTGTCACGCAACGGGCCTGAGAGTTCGCCCGCTTTTGTTGTCGCTCCGATTAGGGTAAATTTTGGCAAAGGAATACGCAAAGTCTTTACTGTCTGCGCTTTACCTGTTGTCATATCAAGAAAAAAATCTTCCATAGCAGGATACAAAATTTCCTCCGCAACCTTATTCAAACGATGAATTTCATCTATAAATAAAATCTGATTTTCCTCTAAAGACATCAAGATTCCGATAATATCACGCGGTCTTTCAAGCGCAGGCGCAGAAGTAATTTTAACAGGGACACCCATCTCGTTCCCTATAACCCCTGCAAGAGTAGTTTTGCCTAACCCCGGAGGTCCGTAAAACAAAATGTGGTCTAATGGTTTTTCTCGTTTTTTTGATGCTTCAATAGTAATTTTTAAGTGCTTGAGCAAATTGCTTTGACCAATATAAGAATTAAAATCTTTAGGGCGAATACTGTTTTCAAATGCTCTGTCATTGTCATTTGCATCAGTTTTAACAACAGGATTTTTCTTTTCCTGAGGTTTAGTATTCAAAAAATCATTATCATCTGCAATTATGCTCAAAATATTACTCCCTTAAAAGAATAATACCACAAGTTTATTGATACTTCAAATTGACAAAAATCAGGAAATAATATAAATTTATAATATAAATTGGAGGTAAATATGGAAGAAAAAAAATTTAATACCGATTGGTTAGCAACATTTTTATTTTGCCTGTTTTTAGGAATATTCGGTGCTCATCGTTTTTGGACAGGTAAAAAGGGCTCGGCTTGGGCAATGCTCTTAATAACTTTATTTACAGGTTGGATTTTTGGTCTTGGGCTTTTTATTACAAGTATTTGGGCTCTTGTAGACTTAATCCTAATCGTCTGTGCAAAATTCACAGGCAAAGATGGTCAACCTATTCCTTGGACAATATAAGAAAATTTATACGAAAAAGAAGCGAACCGACCAAATGGTCGGTTCGCTTGTTATATTCCTGATATATAGATAAAGATTAACGTTTAGAGAATTGGAATCTCTTACGCGCTCTTTTTCTGCCGTATTTCTTACGTTCTTTAACACGAGGGTCTCTTGTTAATAAACCTTCTGCCTTAAGAACATTTCTGTATTCTTCATTAGCTTTGACCAATGCTCTTGAAATACCGTGCTTGATAGCACCGCATTGTGCAACAACACCACCGCCTACTGCCTTAACTCTTACATCATATCTGTCCTGAGTTTCAGTCAAAACAAGCGGTCTGTAAACTAACATTTCAATAGCAGGTCTGTTGCCGATATAACCTTTTAATGTTTTACCGTTAACAAAGATTCTGCCTGAACCTTTAACTAATTTAACAACTGCAATGGAGGTCTTTCTTCTGCCTGTAGCCATTATAATATCTTTATTATCTGCCATTATTTAGCCTCCTTATCAAGTACGATTGGTTTTTGAGCAGCATGCGGATGTTCAGAACCAACATATACCTTTAATTTGTTAAACTGTTCAGCCCCCAAAGTATTGTGTTGTAACATACCTCTTACAGCATGTTCAATAGCAATTCTCGGGTCTTTTTCCATAACTTCTTTAAAAGAAGCAGTCTTTAAACCACCCGGATAACCTGTGTGGTGTAAATAGATTTTATCAGTTTCTTTTTTACCTGAAACTACAACCTTATCAGCGTTAATAACGATAACAAAATCGCCTGTATCAACATTTGGAGTGTATTCAGGTTTATTTTTACCTCTCAAAATGTCTGCAACACGAACTGCAAGACGACCTAAAATTTCGCCTTCAGCATCAATTACATACCATTTTCTTTCTACTTCAAGAGGTTTAGCACTATATGTTTTCATATTGCATTTTCTCCATTTTCTTGTTGACATAACAACCCTCACCCGCCCTACGGGCACCCTCTCCCATTGGTAGAGGGGAAAGTTACCTTTTTAAGTTGAAAGCCAACTCACATTAATAAGTTACTTCCATTAAAGTCAATCCATACGGACTGACCGTTTGTCCCGCCTTACGACGGTCTTTTGCCTCTAAAACTTCAAGCATATGCTCAGGTTTTAGATTATGTCCTTCTATTTCTAAAAGGGTACCGACAATTGTTCTTACCATATTGTATAAAAAACGATTCCCTACAATATCAATAATCACTCTATCGCCTTGCCTTTCGACATGCGCTTTTTCTATAAAACAGACTCTGCTTGGGTTTAGCGTCCCGGAACTTTTAAAACTTGTAAAAT
This sequence comes from uncultured bacterium, assembly GCA_902774905.1. Taxonomy (GTDB): domain Bacteria; phylum Cyanobacteriota; class Vampirovibrionia; order Gastranaerophilales; family Gastranaerophilaceae; genus Zag111. Next base: position 84,772 of record CACYKF010000001.1, on the reverse strand, counting down.
CATGTTCCCCTAACAGATAATTTAAAGATTTTTGCATCCTGTCCAAATCCGTCTGATATTTCACTCTCATCAAATCGCCATCAAATGCGTTTTTACATCTTCGGTTTATAAATTCAAATCTGTAATAACGCCTTTTTGCGCTTTTTTGAGCATGAAACCTTTCATCAACAACTTTTAAATCACTGACAGATATATCATCAGGCAAAATTTCGTTCAAGTGATATACAAAGTTTGAAGCAACTAAATCTTTGTCAGTATCAAAATGAACAATCTGCCCGAGTGAATTAACACCTTTGTCAGTTCTTCCGGAAAAGACTGTTTTAAACTGTCGGTTTATATTTTCGGTATCTCCGAATATCAATGTACTAATCGCTCTTTCGAGTTCACCCTGTATCGTTGGCTCTATTTCTGCACCTTGAGGGTTTCCCTTACATTTACCACCTAACTGAATTTGGCTTCCTGCATAATTTTTGCCAATATACTGAACTTTTAAAGCGTATCGCATTCTGTCATTACACCAATTGAATCAGTGCCATTTCAGAAGCATCACCTCTGCGTGGAGGAAGATGGTAAATTCTTGTATATCCGCCTTTTTGTTCAGCGTATTTTTTACCGATTACAACAAACAATTTTCTCAAAACAGTTTGAGGAGTCTTTTTGACTTCATCGGTGAATTTACCGTCAGCAGGAACTTCAACATAGGCTTTTTTCTTTACATCATAAGCCATGAAGTCACCTGTTTCTTTGTTATAAATGTACTTTGCAGCGTTACGAATTGAATTCAAATCGCCTTTTTTAGCAAGAGTGATAATCTTTTCTGCGTATGGTTTCAATGCTTTTGCACGAGCCAATGTAGTTGTGATTTCACCATGAACAAAAAGTTCGGTTGCTAAAGAACGGAGCAAAGCCTTTCTTTGATCCTGCGCTTTTCCAAGCGTATGTTTTTTAGTTTGGTGTCTCATTGTTTTCTTTCCTTATATCTTGTTGTGCAAGTATGCCCAACCTACCTTATCCAATTAAATCTTCTTCTTCAACAGGATTTGGTGCCAAATCCAAGCCGAAGTGATGCAATCTTTCGATTACTTCATCTGAAGATTTTTTACCGAAGTTTTTAATATTTAATAAATCATGTTCTGATTTTTTCAAAAGTTCTGACATAGAATTGATGCTTGCTCTTTTTAAGCAGTTATATGCTCTTACGGAAAGTTCCAATTCTTCAATAGTCATTTTTGGTTCTTCTTCAACAACTTCTGCAATTTCTTCTATAACAGGAGCCGAAGTAGCAACAGGCTGACCTGAAATTTTTGATGAAATCTGCATAAAGTGTTCAATAAGAAGATTTGCTGCCTGGCTTAACGCATTCTGAACATCAACAGAACCGTTAGACCAAATTTCAAGAGTTAATTTGTCATAGTCTAAAGAATCACCAACACGAGTGCTTTCTACATTATAACTAACTCTTTTAATCGGCATAAATGTTGCATCAATAGGTAATACATCAATTGAATCACCTTTAACATCTCTCGGGACATCATGAGCAACATAGCCTTTGCCTGATTCAACATTAACAACAGCATGGAATGAACCGCCATCGGCAACCGTACAAATTAACCAGTCAGGGTTAACAACCTTAACTCCGGCAGGCAACTGTATATCACTTGCCAATACAGGTCCCGGCTTGTCAACATCGATTTCAAGACGCTGAGGCTCTTTGGAATCTGTTTTTACAACCAATCCTTTAAGGTTCAGGATTACATCGATTACATCTTCTAACACACCCGGAATTGCAGTGTATTCATGAGTAATGTTTTCGATTCTTGTACTTGTAACAGCCGCACCTTCAAGACTTGATAACAACACGCGTCTTAATGCGTTACCGATAGTAGTACCGAATCCTCTTTCCAACGGGTCAATTACAAATTTACCGTATTGTGAACCGTCTGAATTTGTTGCTGTATCAACACATTTAATATTTAATTCCATTATTTTAATCTCCTAATTATTATCTACTACGTGTTTGTAAGTTTTTACTTACCTTTGCTATTTATTATTTAGAGTAGTATTCGATTACGAGTTGTTCCTTAAGTTCAGGATCTAACTCTTCTCTTTCAGGAATTCTGTCAAAAGTGATTTTGAATTCTGATTTGTCAATTGTCATCCACGCTGGAGCGCAAGCCAAATCAATTGAATCCATTACACTCTGAACAAATTTTGAACTTCTTGATTTAACGGTAATAACATCACCTGCTTTTACCAAATAAGAAGGAATGTCAACTTTCTTACCGTTTACGAGAACATGTCCGTGATTAACAATTTGTCTTGTTTGTTTACGGGTGATACCAAAACCTGCTCTGAACAAAATGTTATCAAGTCTTGATTCTAATAATTGTAAAAGAATAGTACCTGTAACGCCTTTTCTTCTTGTTGCTTCGCTATAGTATCTTGCAAACTGTTTTTCACTTACTAAATAAGTTAATCTGATTTTTTGTTTTTCTTTCAAGTGAAGAGCATATTCAGAAAGTTTCTTTCTTGTTGCACCATGCTGACCAGAAGCAGTTTGACGCATAGAAGATGTCAACTTTCTGTTAGATAAATCTTTTACACCGTAGTTACGGAATAATTTTTCATTTGGTCCTGTATATCTTGCCATTATTTTCTCCTTTTTTCTTGTACGGGGCATCTATGGTTTGGGGATGGACTAAATCCTCAAGCCCCCGCTATTAAATTACTTAACCCACCTGTGCAATCTAAATTGCTTCGTTCGCTTCATACTCGTTTCGCTAACAGCGGCGGTTATATTATGTTTAGTACACGGCTCGCTCCGCTAATGCGGATTGACACCGGCTCACGCAAATTATACTCTGCGTTTTTTAGGCGGACGGCAACCGTTGTGAGGTATAGGAGTAACATCTTTAATTAATGTAATTTCTAAACCTGCAGCCTGAATTGCTCTGATTGCTGTTTCTCTGCCTGAACCCGGCCCTTTGATATGAACTTCAACTTTTTTCATACCTTGGTCGATTGATTTTTTTGCTACCATTTCAGCAGCAGATTGTGCTGCAAACGGTGTACCCTTTCTGGCACCTTTGAAGCCTGATGCTCCGGCTGTTGCCCAAGCAATAGCATTACCCTGAGTGTCAGTAGAAGTTACGATTGTATTATTGAAAGTTGACTGAATATGCACAACTCCCTGTAATACATTCTTCTTTTCCTTTTTCTTTGTTGTTCTTGGTCTTGCCATTTTTACTTTCCTTTATATTAATTTACTTATTACTTTTTACCTGCGATTGCAGCACCTTTTTTACCACGCTGAGTTCTTGCATTGGTTTTTGTTCTCTGACCTCTGCAAGGAAGTTTGCGCTTGTGACGAAGTCCTCTGTATGAACCGATTTCCTGCAAACGCTTGATATTCATTGCAACATCGCGTCTTAAATCACCCTCAATGTGATAATTTGAAAGTTCTTCACGCAATACTTTAATATCTTCTTCTGTTAAATTGTCTGTTCTTAAATCAGGTGAAATACCTGTCTTTGCTAAAATATTTTTAGCACGAGTAGGCCCGATACCGTAAATGTATGTTAAGGCTACTTCCATTCTTTTGTTACGAGGTAAATCCACCCCTACTAATCTTGCCATGTTTTTCTCCTTTTCTTTGGCTTTGTGTTCCCTCACCCGAAAATCTAAAACTCATTCTTCGTTTTGATTTTCTACCCTCTCCCACCCTAATGATGCTGTGGGCCCACCCTAATGATGCTGTGGGCGAGGGGAAGTTTCTTTTTTAATTTGAAACCTCACCCGAAAATCTAAAACTCATTCTTCGTTTTGATTTTCTACCCTTTCCCACTACTCAAATGATATCGGGATAAGAGGAGGTGATTTCACACCTGTTGTTAGATTTTTTTTGATATGAGGCTTAAATACTTCCTCACCAACCGCCGGTACGCGCGGTTCCCGCTTTGCTTGTGCATTGTGAACCGTGAATAAATAGAATATTTATATTATAGTCTCGGCTCACGACTCACATTTTTAACCCTGTCTTTGCTTGTGCTTAGGGTTTTCGCAAATTACGGCAATTCTGCCTTTTCTTTTGATACATTTGCATTTGTCGCAAATTTTCTTTACTGATGATCTTACTTTCATTTTTCTTTTCCTTTATATTGATATTTCGTGAGAGTCTATTTTAATCTGAATGTTATGCGGCCTTTTGTTAAATCGTAAGGAGTCATTTCTACTCTTACTTTGTCGCCCGGCAATATTCTTATAAAATTTTTTCTTATCTTTCCTGAAATATGAGCAAGAATTTCGTGGTCATTTTCAAGTTTTACTTTGAACATTGCGTTCGGCATGGATTCAATAATCGTACCGACAAATTCTATTACATCTTTTGCCATATATACCTCATTTTTCGGCTGTCAAACACACAATTAATCACAATAATTGTGAGTATAACAATTTTACCTGCTAAAAAATTCAATGCAAGCAGATTAATTAAGTATTTTTGCATGTTTTAGACATATTTTATACGATTGTTTTTATAAAAACAGCACACAACTACTCTGCTAAAGAAATCAGCAATAACCATATTATAAAATAGTTTTAAATTATTTGTAAATTTTTATTAAGATGATTTATTATGCATATTATTAATTAAACAAAAATTTGAAAATTCTACAAACTATGGTACAATCAAACTATGAATAACAGTGCGGAAAAAGTAACTATAAAACGCATGGCAAAAGAGGATATTGACGGGGTTATAGACATTGAAAAAAAAGCCTATGGCGCTCATCACTGGTCAAGAGATTCTTTTATGCAGGAACTTAATAACGACCTTGCGTGGTATTATTCGCTTTTTGATGAAGAAGGCAGACTCGTTGCTTATGCAGGTACATGGCATATTTTAGAAGAAGCACACATTACAAATATTGCGGTAGATAAAGATTATAGGCGCAAAGGCTATGGCGAAGCGCTTTTAAAACATATCCTTGATGATTGCTATAAAGAAATGATTAAATATCTGACACTTGAAGTCAGAGTGAGCAACAAAGCCGCAATAAAATTATACGAAAAATACGGTTTTACTTCATTCGGATTAAGAAAAAAATATTATCAGGACAACAACGAAGATGCCATGATAATGTGGACAAAAAACATTTTTTATGAAGAATTTAAAATTCCGTTCATTGAAAAAAGTAAAAAACTTGAGGAGAAAATTTTAATAAATGTCTGAAGAAGTCCTTATTCCAAAAATGAAAAGGCTTGAGGGTAAGCACAGCAATATAAAAATACCGATAAACAATTTTGTGTTGGTTATTTTATGCACATTACTTATCATTTGTGCAACCTTTATAAATATTGACATTAAACACTATATTATACCTCAGGGCTTTTCGTTCGGGAAAACATTTTCACCGGAAGATTATATCTACTGTTTTTCAATTATCCCGCAAATTCCTGCTATAATGTTTGCTTGTTCTGTTTTGGGCAGGAAATTGGCAATAACATGCACAAGTTTGTATATAGTTATAGGACTGTTTGCATTCCCGGTTTTTGCTCTCGGCGGAGGAATAACCTATGTCGGTGAATACGGATTTGGCTACATTTTGTCTTTCATTATCGGAGTTTTTATTGCCGGAAGTTTTTTAAGAAAAAAGTATTCATTTCTGTTTATGTTTCTTGCTTCTATAACCGGGGTGCTTGCCATACACTTGGGTGGGGTAATGTATATGGCACTTGTTGCAATAATTAAAGGTGACGGAGCAGTATTTATTCAAACATGGGTTAATGCTCAAAGCGGACTGAAAATATTATACGATATAGTACTAAGTTTTGTCGGAATTCTAATCGGAAAATATATACACGAATTATTTAAATTCTTGTCTGATTAATATTTGATAGATATTGAAAAATATGGTATTATAATTTTAAAATCATTGGAGGAAGTATGGATTTTAAAGAGATTTTTACTGATATACCTGTCTTAATCGTATTGTTTACTTTTTTATTTTCAATTTTATATTGCTGTATTCAATACATAAAGGTAAACAGAAACTTAAAAACAATTATTAAATTTATATCTACATTTAAGAAAAACGATTTGAATTTCAGATTCAAAGAACTTGATGGCTGGATGTTGTCAAATCCTTATGTGTCTGTTTTGTGGATAGAATTTAAGAATACACTTGTATTTTCTGAATCCGTTGCATTAAAAGAAGGAGACGATTACCAGTATCAGGATGTATCTTCTACAGTGCAAAATGTTCAGACTACATTTGATCCGTTATATTTCTTTAATGAAGAAACACTTGTTACATCAAAATTCAATTACAAAATGGTACAAACAATTCCGACAATCCTTACAGGTTTCGGTCCGTTGTTTACATTTATGAAAATTGCTATTGCATTTGGTATGATTGACTTTTCATCGCCTGAAAAAACAATCAATTCTGTTGCAGCGTTTATGCAGGGGATGCAGGCCGCAGCATTTGTATCAGTTGTTGCGGTATCATCTTCGCTTATATACTTGCTCGTTGAAAAATCATTGTTTCAACAACTTTGCAGAAAACCTTTAGCAAAAATACAAAATATGATAGGGGAATTATTTGCAAGTATTTCATCTGAAAAATTCCTATATGAAATATTAAGAGAATCAAAAATCCAGAATAATTCCGCAGCAAATATTATCGGCACAATGCCAAAACAGTTTAAAAATGCATTCAACGAAACAATGGCGGCAAACCTTGTACCTTACTTGGAAAATATGATTTTTGGATTAAACCAACTTAATAAACAAATGAAAGAAGTCGCAAAAGGAGCAAAAGGCGGCGATGAAGTTGACGGGCTGTTTTAGGAGAACTTGATAAATGGCAATGATGCAAAGAAAGCGTGGAGCAGAAGAAGATAACGGAAACATTTTTTGGGTAACAATGTCAGACCTTATGTTAGGCTTGGCTATCATCTTCATTACATTGTTTGTACTTGCTATGACAGGTTTTAACCAAAAATCGGTTCAGCAGCAGCGTGTAAAAATGGAGGTTGCTAAAAAAATTGAAAGCGAACTTCAAAAGCAACACATTGATGCAAAAGTTGACCGAATGACAGGAGACTTAAAAATTCCGTCATCTGCACTTTTTGAAGTCAACAGTTATGTTTTGAAACCTGAGGGCAAGCAATTTCTTGACAAATTAACCCCCATCTATGTAAACACCATTTTTTCAAGCAAAAAACTTGTTGATAACATCGACAGTATCATTATTGTAGGTCACACGGATTCACAAGCATTTGCAGGTCTTACGAACATAAATGACCAGTTTGTATATAACATGGATTTGAGTACAAAAAGGGCAAATTCCGTTGCGGCATATATGCTTGAGGGAAAATATAAACCGGAATACAACGAAGGATTTCGGCACATGATAACAGTAGAAGGCAGAAGTTTTAATGACTTAATTCTTGATGATCAGGGGAAAGAAGATATGGCAAAAAGCCGTCGTGTAGAAATAAAATTAAAGGTTTCCGACTGGAGCATAGCAACATTCTTTGGATTAAAAAAATAAAATGATTGAAGAAAATAATATATTAGAAACAATTAATATGATTAAGTTATACAATCTTGATATCAGAACGGTCACTTTGGCACTGAGTTTGAGGGATTGTATATCAGAAGATATTGACAGACTTTGTGACAATATTTATACAAAAATAAAAAAATATGCAAAAAATTTGGTATCTTATGCCGATGAACTTGCAGACGAATATTCTATCCCAATAATCAACAAAAGGATTTCTGTTACACCAATATCAATAATAGGAGAATCCTGTAAAAATCCTGACTATGTCAAAATAGCAAAAGTACTTGATATGGCAGCAAAAGAAGTAGGGGTAAATTTTGTCGGAGGATTCAGCGCACTTGTTGAAAAGGGGATGACAAAGGGGGATGAACTTTTGATAGAAAGTATTCCTCAGGCTCTTGCACAAACCCAAAGAGTATGTTCATCCGTCAATGTTGCATCTTCAAAAGCCGGTATAAATATGGATGCCGTATTAAAAATGGCAAAAATTATCAAAGAATCGGCTATATTGACAAAAGATAACGACTGCATTGGGGCGGCAAAACTTGTGGTATTTTGCAATGTTCCCGGAGATAATCCGTTTATGGCAGGGGCATTTTGCGGCATAGGAGAGAGTGAAGCCGCTTTAAATGTCGGTGTTTCAGGCCCGGGGGCTGTCAGAGCGGCAATTCTTGCTATGGATAATAAAGCGGATATGAGCGAACTTGCGAACAAAATTAAGCAGACTGCTTATAAAATAACTTCAACAGGGGAACTTATCGGCAGAAAATTATCAAAAAGATTAGATATTCCGTTTGGTGTTATAGACTTATCACTTGCTCCGACACCTGCGGTTGGTGACAGCGTAGCAGGAATTTTTCAGGCAATGGGACTTGAACATGCAGGCGCACACGGAACAACCGCCGCACTTGCAATGCTAAATGATGCGGTAAAAAAAGGCGGTATAATGGCAAGTTCTCATGTCGGAGGTCTGTCAGGTGCTTTTATTCCTGTTTCTGAAGATGCGGGGATGATTGAAGCAGCACAAAAAGAATATATAAATATTCAAAAACTCGAAGCAATGACTTCGGTTTGCTCTGTCGGATTAGATATGATAGCAATTCCGGGAAACACACCGGAAAATACTATTGCCGGAATGATTGCGGATGAAATGGCAATAGGAATGATTAACAAAAAAACAACAGCAGTAAGAATCATTCCCGCTATTGGCAAAAAAGCAGGGCAAAGTGTTCATTTTGGCGGACTTCTCGGGGATGCCCCGATTATGAATGTAAGTGATTTAACTTCAGATAATTTTGTTAAAAGAGGGGGAAGGATTCCTGCTCCGATACACAGTTTGAATAATTAAACAGGTATAAACTTATGACAACATTAAACGAAATGGCAAACAAACTTCAATCATTCATCCTTGATTCTCAATCAGATGCACACAGTTCATCCGCAGTAAATTTGAACATGTCAAAGTACAACAATATCAAACTTGCAATGGATGAAACAGTGCGATATCCGCACATAAGTATTCGTATTGGTATTTCGGAAGCAACATACAGCCTTAGAGATGGAACACGAGTAGATGGCGGACTTGGTCCTGATGAAAAATATGTTCACAAATGGATTGGAAATTACGCAGTAGTTTCAGAGTTAAATGAAATATATAAAAATTTCCGAGACAACTTAACATCATTGGGCGACCACGAAGAATCTGATGATTACGCTATTGAAGTTGATGCAAACGGGAAAATTAAAAGAGTTTATGAGGCAAGAGCCGCAGTGGGAAGAATACAGGAAGCACAGCGTATGGAAAGAAAAAAACAAATTAAAAACGAAGTAAAAGACTTCCTGCGGGCAAACAGACGCAGACTTTCCTAAGACTTATCTTTCAAACTGTTTTTACCCCTGAGTTTTCGGTGATAAGTTATTGCAAACCTGTGCGCTTCATCTCTGATTCTTTGAATTAAAAACAAAGCGCTTGACTCTCGAGGCAAAAGTATAGATTTTGATTTTCGTGGTAAAAATACTTCCTCTTGTCTTTTTGCAAGACTGACAAAATCAATTCCGGTTACGCCCATATCTTTTACAACCTTCATAACACTTGAAAGTTGCCCTTTACCACCGTCAATTATAATTAAATCGGGTTTATCCCAGCCTTTTTCGCCCAAACGGGAAAGTCGTCTTGTCAAAACTTCTTTCATTGATAAAAAGTCATCCGGCTTTCCTTCAGTAGATTTAATTTTAAACTTTCTGTATTCGGATTTTTTACTTAATCCGTTTATAAATGTTACCATTGATGCTACGGTATTTGTCCCCTGAATGTGTGAAATATCATAACATTCCATTCTGTACGGAAAATTATTCAGTTTCAATTTTTCTTTCAAAAATGCACCGATTTGATTGAAGTCTTCATTGATTTTTGACATTTTAGAAAGTTTTGCATTATTTAATATAACTTGTGCATTTTTATCGGCAAGTTTTTGGAGTTCTTTACCTTGCGCAGATTTACCGTAACTTATTCTTACATTTTTATTAGATATTATTTTTAGCCACTGTTCATACAAAGACTTATTCCCGACCTGTTCAAGTACATCAGATACAATTCTGTCAGGGAATTCCAAAGACAATGTGTTGTAATATTCTTTGAAAAATGTTTCAAAATACTCAATTTTATCTTCTGATTCAACATCAAAAGTAAAATCTTTTTTATCAATAAGCCTGCCTTCTCTTATCATCATTATTACTATGACCAAAATTCCGTCCTCATGCGCAAGAGAAATTACATCCTCATTCAATCTCGTATTTTCATAAACAACTTTTTGCTTTTCGAGAGTTTTTTGCAAATCGAAATAACTGTCACGAAGCCTTGCCGCCTTTTCAAACTGCAAAGAATCCGAGTATTTTTGAATTTGTGCCATTAGTTGCGCCATAAGTTCAGACTGTTTGCCGGATAAAAATAACTCTGCCTGATGAACAACCGCTTTGTATTCTTCACTTGAAACAAGCCCCTGACAAGGCGCAAGACATTTACCTATCGAATAATACAGACAAGGTCTTGATTTGAAACGGGGAGTTTTGCATTGTTTGAGAGGGAAAATTTTCTTTAAAAAATCAAGTGTAGAATGCATTGCGCCAATATTTGTGTAAGGCCCGTAATATCTGCCTTTTAATTTATTCATATTTCTCTTACGGACAATTTGTATGCGCGGAAAATCCTCATCAGTTATGAGAAAATACGGATATTTTTTATCATCTTTTAACAAAATATTATATTTTGGCTTGTGTTTTTTAATTAAATGACTTTCCAAAATCAGCGCTTCGACTTCGGAATTTGTAATAATGTATTCAAGATGATCAATTTGAGAAACCAAAACATTAACCTTTACGCTATCGTGTTTACGGTTAAAGTATGATTTCACTCTGCGTTTCAAAATTTTTGCTTTCCCGACATAAATAATTTCGTTATCCGAATTGTAATAAATATAACACCCCGGAAGTTCGGGCAGCATTTTTAAACTTTCTTTCAATTTTTCGTTCATAAGGGTATTATATCATATTTTTAAAACAAGCGGGAATTTTGTCATTCTGAATTTATTTCAGAATCTTAAAATTCCCGCTATATCAATTAATTTTTAATCAGTAATTATAATTCCAGATTATTTGAAAGAATATCCATTTCTTCTGCTGAAGCGTAAGCACTGTGGCAACCGCAATCCGCATAGATAACTTCACCTGTCATGCCTGAAGATAAATCTGAAGCAAGGAATAAACCTGCTTTACCAACATCTTCCAACGCAACATTTCTTCCTAAAGGCGCTCTTGCTACTGCGGCTTTAAGCATTTTTGAAAATCCGCCGATACCCATTGCTGCAAGGGTTTTAACAGGGCCTGCAGACAAGCAGTTGACTCTCACACCTTTTTTACCTAAATCAACAGATAAAAATCTCATAGAAGATTCTAATGCCGCTTTTGCAACACCCATTACATTATAGCCCGGCACTGACAATATTGAACCCAAATATGTCATTGCAAATATTGAACCGCCTTCGTTCATGACATTTTCTGCATATTTACAAACAGTCACAAGAGAATAAGCACTTATACCGAGTGCCAAATCCCAGCCTGCCTTTGTTGTATCAATAAATCTGCCTGTTAAATCTTCTTTATTTGCAAATGCAACCGCGTGAACAACAAAATCCAATTTGCCGTAAACTTTTTCACATTCGTCAAAAACTTTTTTAACATCTTCTTCTTTAGTAACATCACATTCCATAATAATTTTTGCGCCAAAACTTTCGGCAATAGGTCTTACACGCTTTTCCATTGCTTCATTTGCATAAGTAAAAGCGATTTCGCCACCTGCTTCATAAATTTCTTTTGCTATACCGTAAGCGATACCGTGAGTGTTACTTACACCAAAAATTAAACCTTTTTTACCTTTCATTAAATCCATAGTTAAGTTCTCCCTAATTTTTAATAACAGATTAATTTTAACAAAAAGATAATCTGAAATCAAATTAAGCCGTTTTTGTTATACAATTTTTTTATGAGTATCATTTCTAAAACATACGAATCATTGGAATTTGACAAGATTAAAACAGAACTTGCCAAATTTTCAAAGTTTTGGCAAAGCGAAAATCTTTGTCTAACAATGCCTGTTTACAATGATTTTGATAAAATCAGAGAACAAATTGAACTCACAAGAGAGGCAAAAAAAATTCTTGATCTTGCAAAAGAAACTCCGACAGAATTTATTGCAGATGTAAGTAAAATCGAAAATAATGCTTCACTTTCGTATCTTGAAGAACAAGAACTCATTGACCTTGCAAAAACCATGAAATCATCAAGGTTACTAAAAAAGTTTATCAATGAAAACAGTGAAGATAATTTTTTATTAAAAGAAAAGGTTCAAAATTTAATATCCGATAAAGAAACCGAAGACAAAATTTTTGAAACTTTTGATGAAAATTTAAAAATAAGACAAAACGCAACCCCTGAACTCAAAGGACTGTATTCTTCATTAAGAGATACCGAACAAAATATCAGAGATACAGTTAATTCGCTTTTAAATAACCCGAATTTTTCAAAATATTTACAGGAAAATATTTATACACAAAGAGATGATCGAATAGTTTTTCAGGTGATGGCATCAAATAAAACCAAAATTCCCGGTATTGTGCATGATGTATCGGCAAGTGCAAAAACATTTTATATTGAACCTGCCCAAATTGTCCCGTTAAACAACAAAATAAGAGAAGTTAAAGCAAAAATAAGACAGGAGTGTATAAAAATTCTTGTTTCTCTGACTGATTTAGTCAAAGGTCGTTTAAAAGAACTTTCACAATGCGAAAGGATTATGGCAGAAATTGATTTTCACTTTGCAAAAGCAAGATATGCTGTAAAATTACAAGCCGTCGAACCTGAAATTACAAATGAGCAGGGTTATATTTATTTTGAAAATATGAAACATCCTTTGCTTTTAATTTCAAAAGGGGAAGATGTTGTTTCAAATAATTTTGAAATCGGAGGTAAATGTAATTATAATTCTCTGATAATCACAGGTTCAAATACAGGCGGAAAAACCGTAACACTAAAAACTATCGGGCTTTTTATACTTATGGCAAAAGCGGGAATGTTTCTTCCCTGTACTTATGCAAAACTTTATCCGTTTAAAAATGTCTTTGCGGATATCGGAGATAACCAAAGCATATTAGAAAGTCTTTCAACCTTTTCATCACACATGACAAATATTATCGAAATACTGAAAGAAAGTGATGCGGAGTCATTTGTTTTGTTAGATGAAATCTGCGCAGGAACAGACCCTGTCGAAGGGGCAGTTCTGGCTCAAGGGATTTTGGAGAAATTGGCACAGAAAAATGTTACAAGCGTAATTACCACTCATTACGGAGAATTAAAGGCACTTGAATTTTCAAATCCGTTTTTTAAAAATGCTTCAGTTGAATTTAATACAGAAACCCTGCAACCGACCTATAAACTTCTTATCGGTATTCCCGGACTGAGTAACGCAATTTCTATCGCATCAAATCTTGGACTTGATAAAGATATTACAGATAAAGCAAAAACTGCTCTTCTTACTCAAAAAGACCCGACTATTGCAGTTGTTGAAAAGTTACAAAAAACTCATCAGGAATTATCCCAAAATCTTGAAAAAGCACAGGAATTAAAAGAGGATTCGCTTTCTATAAAGAAAGAATACGAAGAAAATCTTAATCAGGTAAAAAAGGACAAGAAAAAGACACTAAAAAACATCAAAATCAAATTTGATTCGGAAATTATGAGCGCAAGAGCAGAAATTAAGCGGATTTTAGACGAACTTCGGCAGGAAAAATCCGAAAAAATTGCACGCAGAGCATACTCCCGTCTTGCAAAACTTGAACAAAATTTCAGAAATGATGTTGATAATGCCTCAGATAAAGAACAATATATTGAAATTGACTGGGATAAGGTAGTTGTAGGTGATGTTGTAATGCTCAAAAATCTTCATCAAAAAGTCAAAGTTATTACTCTGCCTGACAAGAATAAAAGATTAACCGTCGATATGGGCAATATGACAATGAAAGTCAAAACAGATGAACTCGCAGTCCTTGACGAAAATTACAAAGAAACAAAGAAAAATATAATACCCGGAACATCATTTAAAAAGTTTGAACTTCGCAAATATGCAATGAGTCAGGAACTTGACCTTAGAGGTTACAGAGTTGAAGAAGCCTTAGACGAAGTTGAAAATTATCTTGATAAGGCAAGTCTTGCAAATCTTTCTCCTGTTTACATAATCCATGGGCACGGAACAGGCGCACTAAAACAAGCCGTAAGAGATTTTCTCAAAACATCGCCTTATGTTGCCAAATTCAGACCCGGAGAAGACTCAGAAGGCGGAGACGGTGTCAGCGTAGTTGAGATAAAGTAAACAGTGTTTTTAAGTGAGTTGTGAATAGTGTTTTTAAGTGAATGGTGAATCGTGAATAGTGAATAGTCGTTATCGGTGCTAAAGCACATTTTACAACCATTAACCCTGTAAAGGTCTATTCACTACTCACTATTCACTATTCACTTAATTTACCAGCCTTCACGGGTTGAAATTTCTTTGCCGTCACCGTTATACATTTTATCTTTGTACCAAACGCCGATAAAATCTCCTTGAGTATTATACATATATTGAATATCGTGAGATACAAAGTAAATTGCACTTTTCAGATTTCCTTTTCTGTCGTACTGCATTGAATAATATGGATAATCAGGATAATTATCAGAAGTTATATCAACATAATACAATTTTCCGTACGGATTATAATAAAGAGCATGGTGAATATCGTTGTTATACATAATTGCATAAATTACGAGAGTACCGTTTTTGTAATAAAACGGGTTATATTTTGCATCTTCATCTTCGGTTACTCCGTTATTTGCGAGCATATAATGATGTTTGAAATTAGTATCTTTTTTGTATTTTGAAAGTTCTTTTTTAAATTCTTCTTTAGATAAATTTATTTTTGAATTTTCTCCAAAAATAATTTCCCTGTATTCATTAATCCTTTTTGCCTTATCGTCAGATTGGATTTCAAACCAATCGAAAGCGATTTCAACCACAGTTTTTTGAGAATTATTCATTTCTGTTTCCGCAACCGGCGGTTTTTCTTCCACAAAAATTTCTTCAAAACCAAATGATGTACCTGCAAATGCAAATATCAAAAATAATGATGCCAAAATCTTTTTCATACGCTTAACTCCTATAACTGATTATTTAATGCCTTATATGCTATTCTTAATTTCATTGAAAGTAAATTATCCCCGTTTTCAAACAGATTACTTTCATCAACAGAATAATTTAAAGGTTTTATTATTCCGTCAATTGCAAAACCTGCAAATTTATTGTTCTCATCCCTTTGCGCTCTTGTTGATATTGCATAAATAAAACAAGCCATATCTTGCTTATCAATCAAACCATCTCCGCCTGAAAGTTCGCCATGCGCAGATAGTTTGTCAAATGCAATTTTTATCATGACTTTAACTTTATTTATATATTCGGGTTTATTTTCGATATCATAATGTCCGAAACGATATTTGAACAAATATTTTTCATAATCTTCATAAGTCAGTTTACCAGTTGTATTACCGACTTGCCTTGCAATATACAATAAATAAGACTGCGCAAGTTCATTGACATTATCTTTAAAAGTTTCGTCAAGTTTTTTCAAATCTTCAGATGTTTTATCAGGTTTTGCCGCAAGTTCGCGCCATTTTTTTGAAACAATATCAAATTCTTCACCTTTGGGGTTGGTTATTCCGGACTGAGTAACCATACCGTTTATTATTTGGGCAAAAGCCTCTCCGAGCTCGGCATTACCGTTTGGCAATTCCGCTAAAATAGAAGTTCTTGAGCCCCCAAAGTTTTGCATAAATAACTATCCTATGTCCCAACGCCCGCAGGTTCCGCCCCAGCGTGCGATGATGTTACCTTTTACATCTTTTATTTTATCAACATGCTGAACTTCGTCAACCCCTTCAACAATCGTAATAACTTCGCAGTTATTTGAACAGCCGTTGCAGGTACAAGTAATAGATGAGAAGTGCATATCCGCAACATTCCAGCCCTTAAATTTGGTTTGATTTTGAGTGTACTGATGGTCTTCCATAGCAAGCATAGCCGCACCAATTGCCCCCATTGTCTGATGGTGTTCAGGAACAACGACTTTAGCATTAAGTGCTTCTTCAAATGCTTTTACCATGCCGGTATTACTCGCAACCCCACCTTGGAAAGAGAATACAGGTAACAATTCTTTACCCAAAGCCAAATTACTCAAATAATTTCTTACAAGTGCCTGACAAAGCCCATATAATAAATCTTCAACCGGATACCCCAGTTGCTGTTTATGAATCAGGTCACTTTCTGCAAAAACTCCGCATCTGCCGGCTATTCTTGCAGGATTTGATGATTTTAGTGCAGTAGCGCCAAATTCTTCTATCGGAACCCCAAGTCTTTGCGCCTGATGGTCTAAAAACGAACCGGTACCCGCCGCACAAACGGTATTCATAGCAAAATCAGTTACAATACCGTCACGTATTATAATGATTTTACTGTCCTGACCGCCGATTTCCAAAATCGTCTGAACTCCCGGAACAGTAACACTTGCTGCAACAGCATGTGCGGTAATTTCATTTTTTACAACATCGGCACCGACTAAAGAACCTGCCAAAGCACGTCCCGAACCTGTCGTACCAACACCCATGACTTCATAATCAGTTATACGCTTTTCATATAACTGACGCATGCCGTTTTGAACCGCAGCAACAGGTGTTCCCGCAGTTTTTAGCATTACACTGTCAACATATTTGCCTGTTTCATCAATAACAGCCAACTTTGTTGTAACAGAACCTACATCTATCCCTAAATATACTGTTAAACTCATTTTCTCTTTTCCTTGTGTTGTCATTTAAAATGATAATTCACGGATTTTTCGCTTTAAAAATAACAATAAAAAGCAAAAAATCTTTATAACAGTATTATGATAGCATGAAATATTTTCTGCAACAACAGTAACTATTTAGAACATTGCATCGTTCTTGTTCATTTCACCTATATAATATATTCTGTTTGATTTTGCAGCATCTTCAAACATCTGCATAACAACTTTTTCGACATTCTCAAGTTTAAAATTTGCTACCAAATCGCCCAATCTTAAATCAATCCCGTTTTTTAATGCAACTTCCATATTTTCATCCTCAAAATAAATGTATATTTATATAATTTTTAATCCCGATATTTTGCGAATAATAACATTTATAAAGAAATATTAATATAAATGACATTCATGCTATAATAACAAGTATGAAGAAAATATTATTATTTATAATTTTGGCTTTGGTTACAATGACCTGCTCAAATATTCAGGCGCAGGCTTCACTTGTTTCCACGGGAAGCCACAGAAGCGAACAAAATAAAATATATAAAGCAGAAGCAAAACAGATTAAACAACTTTTTAAAATCCATGAACAATTTGCCAACAAGCATGACCTCACGGGACTAAAAACACTTTATTCTGATAATTACATTAATAGTGACGGTTTTAACAAAGAACTATATTTCAAATCCGTTGAAGAAACATGGGAACAATGCAAAGATTTGACTTACGGTTCAAAAATCCTTTCAATTGAAATTAACGGGAATAATGCGTCCGTCAGCATGGAAGAAAACGCTGTAGGAACGGTATATGACAAGTATGATTCACTTTCGGTTACGGGAGAAATTCATGCAAAATCCACAAGCATATATCATCTTGTAAAACTAAACGGTAAATGGCTGATTTCGGGAGAAACAATGCTTTCTGACGAATCTGCGCTTTTATACGGAGATGCAAGGTATATGAATATTGAACTTGTTGCCCCAGCGCAGGTATCTTCCGGAGAAACATACACCGTAACGGTTACTGCAGATGCTGATGAAAATACTGTAATAGTCGGTTCAATTGAGCATGACCCTGTTGTTTATCCGTCAGAAATCCCAAACGGGCCGTTAAGAACTATGCCCAAAACACATATTCTTGAAAGATTCATCAAAGCAAATACGAATAACATTAATGAATATGCCGTTACTTCACTTGCTATATCAAAAGCGGTTGCAAACAAAATTAACGGTACAAAGGTATATATGGCAGGAATTGCTTGCCTTATGAAAAGAATTAATGTTGTACCGAAAAACAATTTTGCAAAATTAGAGGATAAAAAATAATGAAAGAATCAGTCGGGAAATACCTTTTTTTAATAGGCAGTTTTATATTTTGGATATTTTTGGCACTGTTTTCATCAAAACTGATTGTAGATAATGTAACCTCCGGACACCACTATTCAAATGCAGTTTTTAGTTTGACATATCTGAAAAACAGCGGTGCGGCATTCAGTTTGTTAGAAAACGCAAGAGAATTTCTTATAATTATTGCTATCGTAGCAACGACTTTGTTATGGGGTTATGTTCACCATAACAAAAGTATTCACATGATTTCCGTTTCGTTTATCGGACTTTTGACCGCAGGAATTATGGCAAATTGCCATGAGAGAATAGTTCTTGGTTATGTCAGAGATTATATACATCTGAATTTTATCAATTTCCCAGTATTCAATGTTGCAGATGTGTTTATAACTATCGGCGTAATTGCCCTAATCGGAATGTTGCTGATTTACAAAAGATAAATGGTGCAATTTTGGAAACAAGTATGATATTATTTTAATATGTTACTAATAATTGATGAAAATTCAGCAGATACAAGGCTTGATATATTTTTATCCCAACTTTATGACGGGATTTCGCGTTCAAAAATTCAGTCTGCAATCAAAGACGGCAGAGTCACTATAAACGGAGAGAACAAAAAGCCGTCTTACACATTAAAAATTGATGACAGAGTGGAGTTTGAAAACCTTACGCCTGAAAAAATTATCGAACTTGAAGCGCAGGATATACCTTTGGAAGTTGTCTGGGAAGATGAAAATATGGCGGTAATAAATAAGCCTTCAGGGATGCTTACCCACCCGACATTTATTGAAACAACGGATACTTTGGTTAATGCACTTTTATATAAATACGGGGATAATCTGTCAGATACCAACGGAGAATTTCGAAGAGGAATTGTTCATCGCTTAGACCGCAACACATCAGGGCTTTTGATGGTTGCAAAGAATAATAAAACGCACGAATATCTTGCAAATATAATTAAAGAACATAATCTTACTAAAAAATATCATGCAGTATTAAAAGGGTTTTACCCAAATGAAAACGATATAATATCCGAACCCATAGGCAGAAACAATGTTAATCCGAAAAAAATGGCAGTTCGCCCCGATGGCCGCCCGAGCCTTACAAAACTAAAGGTATTGGAACATTTCGGAAACGAAGCAACTTATGTTGAACTTGAACTTGTTACAGGCAGAACTCATCAAATCAGAGTTCACACAAGTTATAAAAACCATCCTGTATATAATGACACACTATACGGTGCGGGAGAAGGAAAGGTCAAAACACAAGAGCAGGTTTTGCAGTCGTTTTATCTGAAATTTGCAAAACCGTTTTCATCAGAGATAATTGAATTAGAAATAGAACCCGATGAAAAACTTTCTAAGGTTTTAAAATATTTCAGAAACAGGAGAGCATAAACATGAAAAAATTATTCTTTTTCTTAAGTATAGTAATAATTTGCGCAGTGATATACATTGTACTGATTAACACATCAGGGACTTTAAATATAAGTATTCTGAAGGGCAGTACATATACGGCAGACATAACAAAGGAATTAGGGATTTCACTATATACAATTATTGTTTTATGTGCCGGATTGTTTGCCGGTGCAGGCGTAATTTCTCTGTTTTTGGGGGTTCAGCAGGATAAAGTTAAGGCATATAAAAGAGAGTTGGAAAAAACTGCGGTATCGTCGGATTCTAATGCATCAAAGGTTGATGTTTTAGAAGCAAAAATAAAAACATTAGAAAAAGCATTTACATCAGTTGTTGACGAACGCACAAAACTTGAAGTTCAGATAAAAGAACTTAATGCAGAAATTGATAATCTCAATAAAAAATAAAATTAGTATTTTAAACTTGTCGGATACAAAGTTTCCCTCGGCTTTTTATGTAATTAAAATTATTAAATAATAATTAAGTCTAAGGTTTTAGAATTATTTTTGTTTTATAATAATGACAGTTATTAAGGTGAAGAAAGGGACAATACAATGTGGGATTATTCCGAAAAAGTTATGGATCATTACCGCAACCCGAGAAATGTCGGAACTATTGAAGATGCAGATGCAGTCGGAACTGCAGGTTCACTTGTTTGCGGAGACCAATTGAAAATATATTTAAAAATAAAAGATAATATAGTTACAGACGCCAAATTCCAAACCTTTGGATGCGGAAGTGCGGTTGCAAGTTCAAGTATTTTGACGGAAATGATTATCGGTAAATCAATAGATGAAGTTAAAAAGATTACCAATAAAGACATTGCAGACCAACTTGACGGTTTACCGCCGGAAAAAATGCACTGTTCTGTTATGGGTTATGAAGCATTGGAAGATGCGTTCAAAAACTACGAAAAAGACGGTTATATTTCTTTAGACGATGTCAAAACCGAAACAAAAGAAAAGATGGTTTGTACTTGCTTTCAGGTAACCGATAAAGTTATCCTTGATGCGATTAAAACAAACGGGCTCAAAACCGTTGAAGAAGTTACAAATTACACCAAAGCAGGTGGTGCCTGCGGGAGATGCAAAGGCGAAATTCAAAAAATTATTGACAACTATTACAACGGAAGTACACCAGAAGTTAAAGAAGAAAAATTAACCCCAACACAGTGGATTTTGAAAATAAACTCTGTAATTGAAAACCAAATATCGCCGGAACTTAACAAAGACGGCGGAGATATTGAACTTGTCGATATTAAAGACAAAGATATTTATGTCAAACTTAAAGGTATGTGTTCAGGATGCAAAAATTCAACAATGACCCTGAAGGCTTTTGTTGAAACAACATTGAAACATGCACTTGGCGAAGACATTAATGTTATCGAGGTAAAATAATGGATAAACTTATATATTTAGACAACAACGCAACGACAAAGGTTGATGAAAGAGTGCTTGAAGAAATGATGCCGTATTTTAAAGAAGAATACGCAAATCCTTCAAGTATGTACGATTTCAGCAAAAAATCCTCTCATGCCATTCGTGAGGCAAGGGGAAAACTGAAAGATTTCTTAGGCGCAGAAAACGAAAAAGAAATTATTTTCACTTCTTGCGGGAGTGAAAGTGCAAATACTGCCATCAGGGGTTATCTGGCAAATACCAAGAAAAAGCACATTATAACGACTAAAATTGAACATCCGTGCGTTTTGAATGTCTATAAATATCTTGAAAAACAAGGCTACAAAGTTGATTATATCGGAGTAAATTCAAACGGGGAACTTAATACCGACGAATTATCGCACCTTATAAATGACGATACCGCACTTGTTTCAGTAATGTGGGCAAATAATGAAACAGGAGTTTTGAATCCGATAAAAGAGATTTCAGAAATTATAAAATCAAAAAATTCTGAAACAAAATTTTTTGTTGACGGGGTTCAGGCAGCAGGCAAAGTTCCGATAAATGTAGCGGATTGCGGAGTGGATATGCTCGGAATTTCAGGGCACAAATTACATGCTCCAAAAGGAATCGGTGCTTTGTATGTAAATTCTAAAACAATGATTTCACCATTAATTATCGGCGGTCATCAGGAAAAAGGCAAACGAGCAGGAACGGAAAATGTTCCGTATATTGTAGGTTTGGGTAAGGCTGCGGAACTTGCATCCGATAATTTGAATTATGAAATGACAGAGGTTGCAAGACTGCGTGACAAATTAGAAAAAGGAATATTACATAATATTTATAATGCAAGAGTAAATACCGGTCTTGCAAAACGGGTACCAAACACAACAAATATCGGTTTCGAATACATTGAAGGCGAACTTATTTTACTTCACTTGTCCGATTTGGGCATTTGTGCTTCATCAGGTTCTGCCTGCACATCAGGTTCACTTGAACCAAGCCATGTCTTAAGAGCGATGAATGTTCCTTTTACTGCTATTCATGGCAGTATAAGATGGAGTTTGAGCCGTTTTACGACAGAAGACGAAATCGACTATGTAATAGAAAAATTGCCAAAAGTTATTGATGATATAACAAAAATTTCACCTTATCAGGCTGAACTAAAGGCATTAAAAGAATTAAAAATTAGTAAATAAGTAAAAATTCAACACTTTTGTCATAGGACAAAAGTGTTATTTTTTGAAATTCAAAAATGCCATAACCATAGAATTAATTTACTTCTCTAAAGATTTTATTCTGCTTTAGAGGAGAAATTATTATGAAAAAATTTGTCATTGTTCTAACTCTTATATTAATATCAAACTGCGCATTTGCATCAAATTCGACTATTGATAAAATTGAAAAATCTTTATACGGATTTACATTTTCAAACGAAAATGATACCTCAAGATTAAACAGAATAGAGCAAAAAGTTTACGGTAAAACTCAAACAGGTAAAACAGATTCAAGGATAGCAAAATTATCAAAAGATTTGAGTGCAAATGAAATGGGTAAAGAAATTGAGCCAAAAGAAGATACTTTTATGGAAGAAAGTGATTATATAACTTATGAAAAAGAACCCTCAAGTGCGGCAACAATGGATTATCCGGCAATAGACGAACTTGAAAAGCAAGTGTTCAAAAAAGTTTCAAAAGGTCAGAACATAAAAACAAGACTTTCAAATTTAGAGCAAAAAACTTTTAATAAAACTTATGATAAAGACGACCTTTCAACCCGTGTTGACCGGTTAAAAGCCCAATTAAGACCGCAAAGTTTCGCTTTAAACGGTATGCATCAACAGGAAAACGGATTTTATACTTCGCCTGCCGACAGACTTGCGCAGGATTATCATTTAGACAGTTATGATCCGTATGATTTTGACTATGACGCTTATAACAGTCGCAATACTTATTCCTCAACACCGCAACAGACTTATCAAAAACCAAAACCTCTTAATCTTTCAAAAATTGAAAAACAAATTTATCATAAAAAATTCGACAATGAGCCGACTTCAAAGCGTCTTAGTCGTATTGAAAGCAGCGTTTTTGGTACAAGTTTCCCAAACGACAGTGACAGCGAGCGTATAGAAAGGCTTTCAAGTGCAATTCAGGCACAAAAATCTTCTTCTCACTATGACAGCGACAAGTGGAGCAGAAATATGGCTACCGCTTTTCAAATCGGTACGCTGATTTTAATGGTACTTGCATGCATATTATAATTCAACATCGGATTCGTGAATAGGTGCACCGATTACACGCTCAATTTCAGCCGCATGAATGTTGTAATTTAAAAGAACATTATAGTAATCTAATTGTGCATTCAAATAAGTATTTTCAGAATCTTTAAATTCAATAGCATCACCTAATCCGACCTGATATCTTCTAAAAGCCTGATATTGCTGTTCTTTCGCTTGTTGTAGCGCAAGTTTTGCGACTCTTATACTGTCAAAGTCGTTCATCAGACTTATGTATGCACTTTTGACATCCAAATATACATTTTGCTTGTTTTTTTCGTAGTCGGCAACGGCTTTTTTATATGTTGCGGTTGCTTCGTCCATTTGCTTTTTGACTTTCATCAGATTTATATTTGAATACTGCATATTAATCCCAAATTGATAGCCATAATCGCTATTAATTTCTCTTCCGCCATGTTGAAAAGATCCAAAACCGTTTATATCAGGAGTAAATGCTCTTTTAGACGCTCTTACGGCTAATTCTGCCGCATCCATTTTTTTCTTCGCAGATAAAAGTGAAGGTCTTGAATTTTGTGCTATTTCAATAAGATTAGGAAAATCAACCTGATATTTTTTTGTATTTAACTTATCTTTTAATACTACTCCTGCAAGTTCTGGAATCCCAACAGCGTTAGCAAGTTGAACTGCGGCAAGTTCAAGAGTATTTTTTGCTTTTATTTCATTAAGTTGGGCTTTTCCAAGGTTATATTCAGCATAAGTAACATCAATTTTTGGTTTTTTACCAATTTCATAATATGCTCTTGCTTGTTTTAATTGCAATTCATAGTCCTTCACTGTTTCAGCATAAACCTCTTTTTGGATTTTTGCAAAAACCATATTGTAGTAAGTAACTTTTACATTATAAATCACGTTTTCAATACTTGTTTCCGCATCATAACGAGTTGATTCATAAATTCTTGTTGCATTATCAGCAAGTGCTTTTGTTTTACCAAAATCAAATAGCAACATCTCGCCTGATATTGTCGGCACATAAAACATATTATATTTTTGAGGAATTATGCCTGCCATGGCACCACCCATTGTCATAAGCATATCATTTCTTGAATAACTAACACCTACGCTGACTTTTGGGAAATAATTTGACCATGCCTGTCCGATTTTTGTCTTATAAATTTCGGCATTACTTATTGCAGCCATAATCGTCGGGTTATGATTAATGGCAAGTTTTATGCAATCTTCAAGACTGACCTCTTGCGGAATATTTGATGTATCGTAAAAATTTATTTGACTGTCAATAACAGGAAATTTTGATTCATACATCCCTTCTGCTTCTTTTGAAGATTTTTCTTTCGTTACTGCCTTTAATTTTGTCTTTTTATTTTCTTGTCTTTTGTTTACCTTTTTCTGCTTTTCAGGTTTGACAATTTGAACAGGCATAACCGTTTTAGTTGTTTTAGAAGATGCAAGCACATTTGCTTTGTCATCTCTAATCTGCTGCACTATTTCTTCATCGGGCATATTTATATTAACTTTTTTGGCAAGTGCGCTATTTAGCCCCATTGCGGTTATTGAAATTATCAACGCTATATTTAAAATCTTTTTCATATTTTATCCTTTTTGTAAGTTGTAAGTCGGCATTACTATGCCGACATTATATTTATTCTTCGTAGGTCAAATCTTCTTGAGTAATCGGGCGTTTAGGGAATTTATCAACAAATTCCTGAACGATTACATAAAAAGCTGGAGTCAAAACTGCCCCTAATGTAGCCGCCGCAACCATCCCGCCAAATACGGTTGAACCAACCGAAATTCTTGAATTTGCACCCGCACCGGTAGCAAAAATCATAGGCAATACCCCGATAATAAATGCAAGTTCAGTCATCATAATTGCTCTGAAACGAAGTTTTGCAGCCTTTATTGCCGCATCACGAACAGACAAACCGTTTTCTTCGTGTTCGGTTTTTGCAAATTCTACAATCAAAATAGATTGTTTTGCCGCAAGACCAATCAAAGTAATCATACCGACCTGAGAATAAATATCAAAAGCCTGATTTATCATCAATTGGAATATCAAAGCACCAAGAGCCGCAACAGGCGAAATCAAAAGTACCGCAAAAGGTATTGTGTAACTTTCATACAACGCAACAAGGAACAAATATACAAATATCAAAGCAAAACTGACTATCATAATAGTTTGCCCTGATGCTTCCCTTTCCTGTGCGGATGTACCCGACCAGTCAAATGTCATATCTGACGGCAGAACTTTTTTTGCCACTTCTTCCATAGCATTCATCGCATCACCGGAACTCTTACCCGGAGTTTGTTGCCCCTGAATTTGGACAGATGTATACAAGTTATATCTTGTAATTGATGCCGTACCAATTGTCTGTCTCAATTTTACAAGTGACAAGACAGGAACCTGGACACCTGCTCTGTTTGTTACATAAATACCTTCTAAATCTGTTGCTTTATCTCTAAATTTACTTAATGCCTGCAATTCAACCTTGAATACACGCCCGTATTTATTGAAGTCGTTTACATAATAAGTTCCGAGCATTGAAGCAAGAGTTGCATACAATTCCTGCAAATCAACATTCTGCGCCATTGCTTTTGCGTAATCTATATCAAGAATATATTGCGGAACATTCGCCTGAAATGTTGTATTGACATCTGAAAGTGACTCGTTCTGATTTGCTTCCATAATGAGTTTATTTGCCCACTGCTCCATCTGTTGCGGAGTATAATCTCCTTGTGAAAGCATCTGGAACTCAAAACCGCCCATCATACTCATACCCTGAATTGCGGGAGGTGAAAATGATATAATTGAAGCCTCTTTTGTATTTGCAGCAATTTGTCTGATTCTGTTTAAAATTGCCGTATGAGAAAGGTCTGTTTCACGACCCTGAATTTTTCTTTTTATCCATCTTAAAGGTCCTAT
Organism: uncultured bacterium; assembly: GCA_902774905.1. Classification (GTDB taxonomy): domain Bacteria; phylum Cyanobacteriota; class Vampirovibrionia; order Gastranaerophilales; family Gastranaerophilaceae; genus Zag111. The sequence continues at coordinate 58,459 of CACYKF010000001.1, read as the reverse complement.
TTTTCTGTAATCGTAATCTTTTAACAATACAATGGCAAAGGCAGAGTTTGAAGCCCCGTTTCCGCCAAATACCGTCAGTTTTTTCTTATCAACACCATCAAGTTCACCTACCTGAGCAACAAATCGTCTTGCAACTTCTTCTGTTCTCGGTAAAGACGCACCGTCAGGCAGGGTTATACTTGCAATCAAAACCTTTTGGTCTTCGTCAGGAATAAATCCTGTTGAGGTTATTTTGAATGTCCCTGCGGTAATTAAAAGTATTGCGATATAAAATATGATAGTCAACTTTTTGTCATAGACAAATTTTTCAACAAATTCCATATAGAAATTTTCTAATTTGTCAAATCCCTGATTAAATTTTGAAACATAACGCAAGGTTCGTCTGTTTATTCTGCTTAAAACATGCTTTAAATGTGAACGTAAAGATGACTCATGCATATCAATTTCATCATTTTGCTTTTTGCCTAAAAAGTGAGAACACATTGCAGGAGATAAGGACAACGCACAAATTGCAGAAATCGCAATAGAAACAGCAATACAAACAGCAAACTGTTTATACATAACCCCTGTCATACCGCCCATAAATATAATCGGAACAAATACTGCCATCAAAACCATTGCCATTGCAACAAGTGATGAACCTACTTCCTCCATTGTTAATTGGGTTGCAACAATAGCAGATTTACCTTCGTCAATATGTCTTTTAACATTTTCAATTACAACAATCGCATCGTCAACAACAACCCCGACTGCCAAAACCAATGCAAATAATGACAAAAGGTTGATAGACATATTCATAACTTTTAAAGCAAAAAATGTACCGATTAATGAAACAGGAATTGTAGCACACGGAACAAGTGTTGCCATCGCATCACCCAAGAACAAATAAATTATCAATACAACGATTAAAGCGGTTAAAAGAATTGTAAATTCAACTTCTGACATTGATTCTTCAATATAATCTGCATCATCTTTTGTTGTACTGATAACCAAGCCGTTATTTAACCTTGAATTAAGTTCATCAACTTTTTTGTGTACGGCTTTTGACATCTCTATAATGTTGGCATCGGGCAACTGCGAAATTACAATAACCGCAGACGGTTTACCGTCAACCAAACCCAAGTTCTGATAAGATTGCGCACCGAGTTCGACTTTTGCAATATCTTTTATTTTTACATTTGAACCGTCAATATTTGAACGAATAATTATATTTTCAAATTCTTTTACATCCTGTAATCTGCCCTTTGTTTTTAGCGTGATTTGTAAAGCCTGTTCATCATCAGTTGGTCTTTGTCCCAAAGCACCTGCCGTAACCTGAGTATTTTGAGCGGCTATTGCGGCTTTTACTTCACTTGTTGAAATATTTAAGCCTGCCATTTTTTGAGGGTCAAGCCATATTCTCATTGCATAATCGCCGGAACCGTAAACATCGACATCTGCAACCCCTTCGACACGCTTCAATTCATCTTTTACATAAATTGAACCATAATTTGTCAGGTCTAATTGCGACCAATTACCTCTTTCGGGAATAAGTGTCAAAATCAGAGCACCTGAACCCGCAGACCTGCTAAGAGCCGTAACCCCTGTCCTTTGGACATCTTCAGGAAGTTGTGACTGAACCTGCTGGATTCTGTTTTGAACATTCATAAGGTTCACATTTTTATCAGTCCCGACTTTAAAGAACATCTTTAACTGATACATACCGTCGTAGCAGGTTGATGTCATATATGTAAGGTTTTCAACCCCGTTCAATTTTTGCTCAAGAACTGTCGCTACAGAAGATTCGACAACCTCTGCACTTGCACCCATATAGTTAGCACTGACCTGAATTTGCGGAGGAGTAACATCAGGATAACTTTCCTGTTTTAACCCCGCCAGTGAAATCAAACCCATTAAAACTATACAGATTGAAATTACAAGTGCAAATCTGGGTTTTTGTATAAAGAAATATAAGTTTTTTTTATCAAATATCTTTTTCATTGTATTTATCCTAAATTAAGGTTATTCGCTTTTTTGTTTCTTTTCGTATTCTTTTTTTGTTAAAATTTTAACTTTTTGTCCTTCAACACTGATATTCTGAACCCCTGCGACAACAATTTTGTCATTCTTATCAAGACCTGATTCAACAATCCAGTGATTATCAATCTGGTCAGAAACTTTTATATCTTTTCTCTTAACAGTATTGTCTTTATTTACAACCCAAACATAGTATCCGCTCATAGCATCACCCTTAGTGCAGGCTTGCGGGACAGTCATATATTTGAATTTTTTAGGAGAAACCAAAGAAACTTTCATATAATCTCCGGGGACAAGCCACCAGTCAGAGTTATCAAATGTTGCTCTCATCTGAATTGAGCCGGAATTTTTATCAATTTGGTTATCAACAAAATCAACTACACCCGTCTTGCCATACCATTTCCCGCCTTCAAACTGAACTTTTACCTTTACATCTTTAAATTCGTTACTTGCTTTGAGCATTTTTATAAAGTCTGAACTTCTGAGGCTAAATGTTACATAAACAGGATCCATACTTGACACATTGACTAACGGCCCTGAAGTAAGTGATACATAATTCCCTTCGGTAATTTTTACTTTACCTATTCTGCCATCTATTGGGGATTTTATAGTTGTGTAGCCCAAATTTACTCTTGCAAGTTGCAATTTTTGTCTTGCAGCATCTAACAATGCCTGATTTTGGTTTCTTGATGCAAGAGATTGGTCAACATAAGAATGACTGACCAAATCTTCTTTAATAAGGGCATTTGCTCTGTCTAACTCTTGTTGTGAATTTAAAAGCAACGCATTATATTGATTAACAGTTGCCTGTGAATTACGCACTTCAAGTTGAAATTCCTGAGGGTCAATTTGGAACAATGTTTGACCTTTTTTTACAAAATCACCTTCATTAAAGTATTTTTTCTGTAAAAAGCCTGCAACTCGGGCCATAACATCAATTGAATACTTGGCTTCAACTCTGCCGGTTGATTCTGCACTGATATAAGAATCTGTATTAACAGGATAATCAACAACAACTTCTTTAGGCATCCTCATCATTTGTTGCATAATCAGACCCGTAACAAGTCCTGATAATTTGTTATAAACTATCGGTGCAATAATTATAATCAAAATAAGTATTGCAAGTTTTTTTCTTGTCATTTTAATATTTAATTTCATAGATTTTCTCCAATTTTACTATTTCTAAATTTAACCATAAACATCGCTAACATTCAAGCAATATAAATAATATATTGTGTAAAGATACTACTTTTAAAGGGCAAAAAATTTTTTTTGACGGTTTATAATATAGGTATGGATAACAATACTCAAAAAAACAGTATTAATACCAATATTTTTACCAGAGAGTTCGGATTCTCTCCGGTAAATCCTTTCAATGCGAAAAATATTAATCATGTTTCATTCACTCAAAATCCGCAGAAAAGATTAAACGGATATGATTCGACAATACTAAACAATTCTAAATTTGATGAAACAGAAGAACAAGAATTGAGCATTGATTATAGAATAAAAGAAAAAGAACAGTCTATAAAAGATTTAGACGAAAAAATCAAAATTGCAGATAATTACGGCACCCAAAACGAAGCCTTAGGTCTGAAAGCAAAACGCCAAAGATATTTGCAGGAACTATCGACACTTGAAAAACAACGCGCTTACGGTGGTCGTGTTTTGGGAGATAAAGAAAAAATACTGCACGAAACTTTGAAAGAAAAAATGCCCGTAATATACAAAGTTCAGTCTTTCGTATCAAGAAAAATTCTTGCAAAAATTTCAAAAAAAGTTAATTCTGTCGTAACTTTGAGCGACTCGTTAGAACAGTTATCCAAAATCAGCAAAAGCGTTGATGAACTAATGGATATGAATATTCCTTACGGTGAAAAGGTACAAAATTACGATAAACTTACCAAATATTTAAGCAAAGCAAATGCGATTCATTCAAAGATTTCCAAATCTTTGAGATATTAATTATTGATTTATTTCGCTAACCAAATCCTGTATATGTTTTTTAACTGCAGGAGTAATAATCAAATCCGGTTCTGACATTACAAAATCGTCAAGAGTTGTTATCGCTTGTTTTTTGTTTCCGCTTTGCTCCTGCAAAAGTCCAACCATCACTCTTGCAACAGGATTTTTGTCAATTTGACTTTTATATTTTGCAAGTTGTTCACTTGTTCTTCCCAACTGTCCGTAACATTTTGCAAGATTATCATAAAATTCAAAATTCAGACTGTATTGTTTCAGTGCATCTTCAAAACACCCCAAAGCAAGTTCCGGGTAACCGATTGTCAGATATGCTTTTCCCAAATTGTTCATATAAATTGCTGTTGATTGCGCTTTTGGGTTTAAACTTATTGCGATTTTAAATTCCTGAATTGCGGCATAATAGCATTTTTCTTCCATATAATTTACACCGACATTGTTATGCTCCCAAGCATTTTTTTCAGGATCTATTGTGTAGGTGACAATAGTTCCCGGTTTTGCAAACACGGGAAGTGTCATCATAAATATTGCAATTATCGTGAGCAGTTTTTTCATACCAACCTTTTAATAATTAATTTTGTTTATTCAATATTTAATTCAAGACCTTCGTATGCCATATAAACATTTTTATTTTGTGATGTATAAAGTTCTTTTATTTTATCAAGTTTAGAATCATCATAAGACGGTTCATAGTGGAAAAATACAAGATTTTTTGCCCCAGTCTGCCGCATAGCCTCAAGTGCCATATCATAAGTTGAATGTCCAAACCCCTGTTTTGGGGAATGAGAATTCAGATAATCCTCCGAAGTGTATTGGGCATCATGAATTAACAAATTGCAATTTTTTGCAAATTGTACAAATTTTTTATCCCCGCCAAAATAACTTTCTTTATCGGTTGCATAGACAACAGATTTGCCCTGATAAGTTATTTTGTATATAATTACGCCATTTTGCGGGTGAACATAAGATTTGTAAAAACTCACCACAACATCATTTTCCTGTGGTTTTAGTTCATCTTTTTTTACAAGTTGCGCTTTTGAACCGTACTTTAGTAAAATTGCATAATCTTCATCTAAATTGTGAATATCAAGTTCACATTGAATATCGTTTAAATCAAGCGGAAAAGTTTTTCCAAAAACGAGATTTTCAAGATTGTCTTTTAAAATATCACTATCATTTCCATCTCCAAAAATACTGATTTTAGAAGATTTTAAATGCATTGGCTTAAAAAATGTAAGCCCGAGAATATGATCCTGATGAATGTGAGAAAGTAAAACAGATGCACAGACAGGGGTTCTGTCTTTTACTTCAAGCGCGGAAGAAATGTATTTCTCCATAAGTTCATCCCCGGCTTTAACAATACCTGTTCCTGCATCAAGTATAATAACATGCCCGCCTGCATTAATTTCCACACAGGAGGTATTTCCACCGTATTGCAAAAATTTCTTATCAGCAACGGGAAAACTGCCTCTTACACCTCTGAATTTTACTTTGAAATCTTTCATATTATTAACCTTTTATGTTTATTTTTTTATCTCATAAACTCCGTTGCGTTCATTTTCTTCTCCCGTATAGATTGAAGATGCGATTACAAGAAGTTTTGCCATTTTTTGAATAGTTTTTTCTCTCGTTTCGAACCATTTGAGTTCAAAAACTGTTTTGTCTTTATAATTCTGAACGGATATTATTCTAAAAGCATCAGGATACGACACCAACGCAGGAGTATTTACATACAAAACATTTTCATGCTGAACGACTCTTGTTGCGTGGTAGTGTCCCTGAAAAACTCCTATAGGGTTTTTATAACTTTCTATAAGCCCCATAACCTGCGATGCGTTTCTTAATCTGTGATTTGGGCTTGCAAAAGGTTCAATCAACGGTACATGCATAAATATTAATGCCGTATCATTTTTGGCTCTGTCAAGTTCTCGTTTAAGCCATTTTAACTGTTTTTCGTCTATATACCCCTGTGAGGTTATTTCTTTTGTTATAATGTCATCTAAAACTATTACCCTATAACCTTTTTTAGGGACAAAAGAATAATAAGGATTATCATAAGTGAAATCAGGATTTGCTTCGCGAAGCATTTTCAGATATAAATTTGTGTCTAAATATCCGCCAACGCATCTGTCATGATTCCCAAAAGCAAAATACCACGGATAATTTAGATTTTGCATATGAGGTAAAACTGCTTTTAATTCTTTTTCAAGCGGTTTATCTATTAAATCGCCCGTAACCATGACAAAATCAATATCTTTCTGTTCGTTAATTTGTTCTATTGCATCATCAAGCAAGCGTGGGGATTCACCTATCATTTTGAATGTTGTATTTGAACCGTTTTCAAGAAAATGAATATCACTTAACTGCACAAAACGAAGGGCTGAAACATTACTGCATGCCTGCAAACCCCACATCAAAGCAACGGTCATTACAATTGTTGCAAAAGTGTTTGTTACTTTTGACAAAAAACTGCCCGATTTAGTATGGTAATTCTGTTTGTGATGATGAGCCATTATTCTTACTTTCCAGCATTTGTTTTGCTTCATTATATTTCATTTCAAGATATTCGTCATCATTAGTTAAGAGGATTGCACGGTCAAAATCTGTTACCGCCTGAGTGTAATCATTTAGCGCAAGGTCACACAAGCCCATGTATTCATATATTTTTGAAATCTGAATATCATTTAAAAGAGATTTAAAAAGTTCTCTGGATTCTTTTGCTTTTCCCTGTTTAAATAAAATTTTTGCTTTGTCAAATCTATATTCGGGGCAATCATTTATTTGAATTGCAATCTCGTTATCCTCCTGAGCCTGAGAAATCATTCCAAGTTCAAATTCTGCTCTTGATTTTATTGCATACGCCAAATCATCTTCGGGATTAAATGACAAATATTTATCTATCGGATTTATTGCACTGTTATATTGCCCCATTTCGTAAAGCACAATCGCCGTTGCTAAATATGCCGGTGCAAAATCCGGTCTGGCAGAAGATGATGCGCTATAAGCATTTAACGCACTTTTGTATTCTTTTTTTGAACGATAAAAATTGCCAAGATAATAATAAGCAATATAAGCATTGGAATCCTGAGTTGCTTTAACAAGAGTGTTCCATTCTCCTGTTTCATCTCCGGAGCGCTTAAACTCCATTGCTTGTCTTACAAGCGGTGATACATTATCTATAAATGATTTTTTATCGTTTGAAATTACATGATTTAATCCCTTTTTCAAATCAAGTGCATGCTGATTTGACGGATTAATCTGAAGTATTTTTTCAAGATATTCTAATGCAGAATTATAATCACCCGTAACACAATAATTTGATGCAATATCAAAATAATCATCTTCTATTTCATTTGAAAATGCAGGCGCATAACAAATTAATGCCGATAAAATTAACGATAAAACTATTTTTTTCATAGTGATATTATAACATAGATTTGTAAAAATATTAAATTTATGCTACACTCAAAATGTATTGAGATTTTTAAGGAGATTTATTATGCGGGCAGAGGAGAGAACATTTGTTGCGATAAAACCTGACGGAGTACAAAGAGGACTTATCGGTGATATTGTAAAAAGATTTGAAACAAAAGGATATAAGGTTACGGCATTAAAAATGCTTCAGGTAACAGATGCTCAGGCAAAAGCACATTATGCGGAACACGAAGGAAAACCTTTCTACCCGAGACTTATCAGATATATTCAAAGCGGTCCGATAGTTGCGATGGTTGTTGAAGGCTACAATGCCGTTGCAGGGGTAAGACATTTGATGGGCTCAACAGATCCGGATAAAGCGGAAGTCGGGACAATTCGTGCTGATTACGCTCAAGTTATGGAATACAATGTCGTTCATGGTTCTGACAGTGTTGAAAGCGCAGAAAGAGAAATAGCAATTTACTTTAATGAAAACGAAATTTTTGATGAACGCAAATGTATGTCAGAACTTGTTACCGAATATCTTGATGCTGACTAATTATAACTTATAAAAGTTCTTTTGGAATGTGCGGAAATTCTTTTTGGATTTCCGCTCTTTCGTAATCATATAAAACTCTTGCTTTTTCACCCTGTTCATTGGCTTTTATTTCAATCAGGTTTTTGCGGTATTTTGCCCTGTCCTCGGCTATTGTTACATAAGAGCAAATTGAATCGGTATATTCCTGCGCTTCTTTTTTCAATGATTTTGGCAAATCCTTAAACAGATCATACATTTTTTCTTCCCAATATGTTGTTCCGCCTTGTGTGTTTCTTGCATGAAGATAGAATTGCCAGCCATGTTCTGTTTCGTGTCGTGAAGTCGTACAAACTTCTGATTTTGATGTAAATTTGTGCCCTTTTACAAAATTTATAGCGCCTTCATTTGGGTCAAAAAGTGCTTTTGCAAGTTCTTCTCTGTCATCAACTGGCAAATATTCCGGATTAATTATTATTCTTTTATTTTTTAATCCTCTTTCAATCAAAAATTTTTGCGCAAATGCTGTTTTAGAATCATTTATATCTAATGCTCTTATCCCTAAAAATGAATCATTTTGAGGAAGTTTTGCCCCATTTTCAAGAATATTTTTTGCATTAATTGTATGCCCGTTGAGCGTATTGACAGAAAATTTTAAAATCTTTTTTTTCTTATTTTCAATTTTACCATTGATAATATGAGGAAATTCAACGAATGTGTGAGTTTCTTTTTGAGGTTTCAAAAGGTTTGTCTGTTTTACCTGTGTTAAGATTTTGTCGCCTGTGTCAACATTTTCACTTGTGTGATTTGTAAAAAACTTAACAGGAGTCCAAAACAAAGTTCTTGAATAATGAGCAAGAACTGATTGCTCATGAGCCTTTTTCAATGTTCTTGGCAATGTATATTCTTTTGTATGAACAGAAGTTACAAATTCATCTTCGCCGATAACATTATAACGAGTTGTATAAATTCTGTTTCTGTACGGTTTGTCAGAAAAATTAATCGCTCGCTCTATTATATTCCCTTTTGAGTCTTTAAAAGTGGTTATTCTTCTTATTATTTCAGGGCGATTTTTTAACCCGACAATAACTTCATCAACTGTTCTTGCTGTCTGATTTATCAATCGCAAAGCATCCCCCTTATACTTGTAATAAGGAAGTTTTTCTACTTTTGAAATCAAATAATATCCGCTCGTCATGGATATTTAAAAAAGCGTAAAAATATTTTTTGCTACTTAAAACGGTTTTGTCTGATTTAATTTTGCTCTCAAATCTCTGAATCTTGCAATATCTTCCTGAGTTTTGCCTGAATCTCTGAATACAGCCTGAGTTGTCGGATGTACCATCAACACATAATCCATGTGAATTTCAAGGAAGTTATATCTTCTCGGAGATTGATTCCCCGTACGAGGATAAATTTCAGCATTAGTCACGGCCAAAAATCTTCTTTCTCTGTCGTTTAAAAGATCAGTAAGTTCTCTGTTTGTATTTGTATATTTTGAAACATGAACCACCCCTTTGATATCGTGGTCAGATGTCAAAATAGTAACTTCTATTGGAACTGTATCATTATTTTTAGCCATTTTATTCCCTCGTTTTCTAAAATAAGTATATAATATTTTTTTTTACTTGTCTATAATTTAATGTTTTTTGAAACTTCCGCCATAGACTTCGTGAACATCAACAACAGAAACAAATGCTCTTTCATCAATTTCTTTTACTATATCAAGCATTTTGGGCAGTTCTATACGAGAAATTACACAGTAAATAAGTTCTTTATTCAACCCCGAATATCCGCCTACACCTTGCAGATATGTTACACTGATATCTAATTTTTCAATAAGTGCTTCCCCAATTTGCGCTGATTTGTCGCTAATCACTCTTACGGATTTTGAACTGTTAAATCCTTCCATTACACTATCTATTACTTTTGAACCTATAAAATAGGTCATGACAGAATACATAGCGCTTTCCCAGCCAAAAACCAAACCGGCAACAGCATATATAAATACATTAATAAATAATATAAATTCCCCGACACTAAACCCGAATCTGCGGGAGACAATAAGCGAAAGCATTTCTGTTCCGTCAAGAGAGGCTTCACTTTTTAGAATTGTTCCAACCCCAACCCCAAGTATTATACCGCCAAACACGGTTGCCAAAAGTAAATCGTTTGTTGCATGAATATCGTGAAAAAAGTTTGTCGCCAAAGCAAGAACTATGTTTGCATAAGCGGTAAGTATGACAAACCTTGTACCCATCTTTTTCCAAGCCATCAAAATAAACGGCAGGTTTAAAATCATAATGAGTAAACCTAAATTGAGTTTAAATGCATTACTCAAAATCATTGAAACACCGATTACTCCACCGTCAATGATGTCATTTGGGGACAAAAAAGACCCGAGTGCAAAACCTGTGATAATTGCACCAAAGGTTATAAAAATTAATTTTCTTATTAACTTTAAAACTTTTATTTTCTGACGAGTCATTTTATTTGTCCGTATTTTTGTTTTTTGCAATCAGTTTTTCAAGGCTGAATTTGCGTTCCTCTGAAACATCTTCAGATTTTTTTATTCCGAGAATATTTTCCAAATCCGCCTTTAATGACGGAATATCATCATATTTTTTAAGACTTCCGTCCATTGTAATTGAAACATCTCCTGTTTCTTCCGAAACTACAAGACAAGCCGCATCTGTGTTTTCTGTCATTCCTATTGCGGCTCTGTGGCGTGTTCCGTATTTCCAACTGAGTTTTGGATCTTCAGTCAAAGGAAGCAAAACTCCCGCTGAAATTATTTTATCGCCGTTGATTACTATTGCACCGTCATGCAACGGGGTATTAACATGGAAAATTGTCAAAATTAGTTCGGTTGAAACATCTGCATTAAGAATTGTTCCGACATCTTTAAAAGTATTACTCAAATCTTTTTGAAAAACCATTAGCGCACCGGTGTGAGTTTTGGATAAATATTTTACCGCTTCAACTACTTCCTTTATTACATCTACGGATTTTGCATTTACGGACTTTTTACCCGATAACAGCCTATTAATAAATCCTACCTGACCTAAATACCCAAGCAATTTTCTTAGTTCAGGCTGGAATATAACAATCAAACTCAAAGATACAAATAAAACAACCGAACGCAAAAATACACCCAAAATTTGTAAATTTATTGCAATGAGTATTTCACTTAATATCCAAATGAATACAAGTGCAAAAGCCCCTTTTACAAATTTCTCGGATTGGGAATTTTTAATAAATTTTTGATATATAAGCATCAGTATTGATACAATTATCAACACTTCAAAAACATTTTTCCACCCAAAAGCATCTTTAATGTTTGTTTGCCATTCAACTATTAAATTTTGCAGACCAATTAAAATACTATCCATATTACTTTCTCAACCTATCAGGAATTACATCACATCTTATCAAATCATCCAAAGTTTCCCGTTTTACAATAACTTCGGATTCACCGTTATTTACAAGTACCATTGCAGGCTTTTCAACTCTGTTATAATTTGAAGCCATTGAATAATTATATGCACCTGTATTATAAACACACAATATATCACCTTCATCAAGTTTTGGTAAGGTAATATTTTCTATTAAAATATCTCCCGATTCGCAAAAACGGCCACCGATTGTAATTTCTTCGGTTTCATCTGTTTCTTTTTTATTTGCTACTTGGGCAAGATATTTTGCCTGATAAAGACTCGGACGAGGATTATCAGCCATACCGCCGTCTATTGAAACATATTTTTTGCCTTTGGGAACTTGTTTTGAACTCCCTATGGTATAAAGAGTAACCCCGCACATTGAAATTATACTTCTGCCGGGTTCTAAAAATATCGCAGGAGGTTCAATATTATATTTTTGTGTTGCTTTATCTAAGGCGCTGACAATAATTTCTCCGATTTCATAAGTTGACGGCGGAACATCTTCTTCAGTGTATTTTACGCCCAAACCACCGCCTATATTGATTTCGTTAAGTTTTAGTCCGAATTTTTCATCTAACCTTGAAAGTTCCGAACATAAAATATCAATTTCATCGGAATAAACGCTTGTTTCAAAAATTTGAGAACCTATATGAGCGTGTAAGCCGTGCAATTTAAGATTTGTATATTCATTGAGAATCAATTCAACCGCCTCATCAATTTGGGTTAAATCAAATCCGAATTTTGAATCAAGATGCCCTGTCTGAATGTATTGATGAGTGTGACATTCTATTCCGGGAGTAATTCTCAATAGAATATCTACAGTTTTATTTTTACTTTGTGCAATTGTATTTAAAAGCGCAAGTTCATAAAAATTATCAACAGAAATTCTGCCAACACCTAAATCTATCGCAAGATTAAGTTCATCAATGGATTTGTTGTTGCCGTTAAACAAAACTTTATTCATATCAGCGCCGGCTTTATATATCGTATAAATTTCGCCGCCCGAAACCGTGTCAAACCCCAAACCTTCCTGTGATAATATTGCGCTGACAGCACTTGTGCATAATGCTTTTGATGCGTACATTATATTTGTTTTGGGGTATTTTTCAAATGCTTTTTTATAATCTTTGCAAATTGTTCTTAAAGTATTTTCGTCAATGACATAAAGCGGAGTTCCGTATTTTTCCGCAAGTTCAACCAAATCGCATCCGCCTATTTCAATATTGCCGAGCGAATTAATTTTTGTTGTTAGCGGTTTTTGTGATTGATTTGCCGAATTTGTCATTATTTTTACACTTTCCCTCCCTCTGGAGAGGGAGTCAGGGAGAGGTTAGTGTTTTTATTCCTCTCTTTAATTTATCTTACCATATTCATTTTTAAAAATATATGCTTTTTTGCGTTTTAATAAGCGAAAAATTTATCAAAATCCACATCATCAAAACTGCATAAAAGAAGGAATATATCGTCATCATCAGGAAGCCTTTGAAAATTATACTGGTCAAAAGTCCAATATTTAGGATTTATTCCTTTTACTATCGCAATATTTTTATCTTTGAGGATGCTTAGTTTTTTCTTAACTGTTTCAACAGGAATATTTACACGCTTAGACAGTTCAACGGCTGTGATACCATCTTTTGATGAGTATTTTTCCGGAGTTAAAAACATCAGTTCCAATCCGACAGCTTTCAGTTCTTTATCCTCGTTTTCTAATGACGCATAGTAATCCATATTCATATTTTAAAGAAAATTATGAATATAGTATATCCGTTATTTATAGGATTTGTGATAAAAATTATGCTTTTGTGTTAAAATTATTTTCGTAAAGGGGACAGTAAAAAAGAAAGGGAAAATATGTTGACTAAAAGTTCAAGTTTAACGGCTAATTTCTCAGGTATAGATTTTAGCAAGTACACTTCAAAAGTATCTGAATTTGTGAATGAATTTTCTTCAAGAGCAAATAAACAGGGACAATTTTTGAATTGGGTAGATTTGCCATCCAAACAAGCGCAAAGAATTGATGATATCTATTCAATGGTATCAGCACTTAAAAATGCAACAGGTGCCAAAACATTGAGCGTTATGGGCATTGGCGGTTCAAAACACACAGTTGAACACATGTTATCAATTAACGGATTGAACATTAACAGAACAGATATCGAATTCTATTCTGATATTGATTCTTCAAGTTGGGAAAGATTTTTATACCGTTTAGGCGGAGATGTAACAAGTTCAAATTACCTTATTGCATCAAAATCAGGTTCAACTTTTGAAACAAAAGACGGATTTTTGAGAATTTTAAACAGACTTATTGAAGCATACAAATCTCAAGGCAAATCTGAAAGTGAAGCAAAAGTTTTGGCAAATAAACACTTTATCGCCGTAACTGATGCTAATTCAGAAAAATCAGAACTGCGCAGAACATCAAACGAAAATAATTGGATAGGCGATTTGTTTATTCATGACGATGTAGGCGGAAGATTTAGCGCATTTGACGACCACGCACTTTTCACACTTGCTTATGCCGGAATGAAAAAAGAAGATATGCTGACAATGTTAAATTCTGCTCAAACTGTTTCACAAGAATCATTAAGCGCAGATTTGGAATTGAATGATGCGTTAAAAGAAGGTATTTTCTGGGCAGACGCAAAGTCAAACGGTATTGATGCTTCAGTTCATCAATATATGGGAGCAATCTTTGAAAATACTGTTTATTGGCATGCACAGATGCAGAATGAATCAGTAAAAGATACTCTTAAACAGGTAGCAAAAGTTCCTGATGCAATGCATCACAGCGCAGAAGCACATTTTAACCCTGCAAACAAACTCGTATTTGCACTTACAGTTCCTGTTGATAAGGGTGAATGTCGTGAAAATTCCGAAAGTTACATTGATGCTTTAACAAAATCATATTCTGTAACAGGTTCATTATTTGTTGAAAGAGTAGAAACTCTTGGAATGGGTTTAACTCCTGAAGCAGCAGGCAGATTAACTCAGTTAAGAGCATTTGCAACTGTTTATCAGGAAATTGTAACCAGAATTATGAACAATTCCGAATTCCCTGAAGTTCTTGATAGCGTACTTCAACCACATGTTGAATTTTACAAAAAGAACTTAAAAGGCGGAGTTGTAGTTCCGGGAAGAATTTCTTAGTAACTTATAATTTTTAATACTTTAATACAATACGAAAAAGCGGCAGCCGTGTACGGTTGCCGCTTTTTGTAACGAATTGTAAACATCAGAATAAATTTATTAAAGTTTTTATTAAAGTGAACCGATAAATATCATGTAACTAAAACATAATAAATTTCCTCCTTTTCCCCTACTACAATAACGGAACCTCCTAAGGTTCCTTTTTTATTGCATTTTTACAATAAAATTCAAAATTACGAAATCGTATAAACTTTTCTGTAATATAAAATACCGCCTAAAAATGCAAGAGTCGCATCAGGGACCCAAGCCGCAAGGTAAGGCGGGATTGTTCCTGCTTCTCCCATAGAAATTGACAAGGCTCTTAAAACATAAAATGCGAATATAATCAAAATTGTGAACAAAAATCCTCTGTTATAGCGAACTCTTGGCGGAGTAATAGCGAGCGGAACACCTAACAGGACAAAAACTATTGTCGCAAGCGGAAGTGCAAGTTTATCATATAGTTGAACAGTCAAAGCCCTTTTGTCTTCATCGGTAAGGTCTTTTTTGTTCAAATACTTTGTTAATTTAGTAAAATTCATTTCATCTGCGACATCTTCATCCATTGCTTTGGACAAATCAAGACCGAATTGAACTGTAGAAGTATCAAATAATGTTGTATTCAAAACTTGTCCATTGACATCTATTGTATAAATTGCACCTTTGTCAAATATCCAGCCTTCAGGAGAAGTTTTTCCCTCTCTTGCCTGTAATACCTGTATTGTTTCAGGCTTTGAATTATCAAGCACAGTAACATTATATAGCGTTCTGCCCGTACTTTTTCCCACATAAAAAAGCCGCTTTAAGTACGAACCTGAACCGAGTTCCTTGAATACAAAATTTTCTTTCCCGTCCGGAACATGTTTTTGACCCAAAGACCACAACGCCAAGTCTTTTGATGTTTTTCTCATAACCGGAGCAACACTTTCATTTATTGCAAAAGTCAAAAGTGCCATTATAATTGAAAAAATAAAAATTGGTTTTGCAATTCTGTTTAAACTGATACCGCATGAACGCATAACAGTAATTTCTGACGCAAGACTAAGTTTATTCAAAACCATTACGGTTGATAATAATACCCCCATCGGAATAGACATAACAATAACAGCAGGAAGGTTTAACAAAATCATAATCAATGCAATTTTGAACGGAATTCCGAATTGAGAAATCTGTTTAATAAGAGTAATAAAAGTATCTGATGCAAAAATAATAGTTGTAAAAACAAATACCCCCATCAAAAACATCATGATAATCTGTTTAAGAATGTATCTGTCCAAAACTTTTGTACGATAATACTTATCTTTTAAATATTCCAAAATTTTTGAAAACATAGTTAAATTTTAATCTAAAAAAATATTTTAATCAATTAAAAATTAATCATACAAATAATCCATGTTATTTTATTGTAAACAATTTATAATATACTTGTACGACTAAAAAAAAATCATTATAATTTTGATATAGAGGTGTGCCTATGAAAAAGAAATTATTATTGTTTGCAATATTTGCGTTGTCGGTTCAGATACCTGCGCATTGTGCAATTTCTGTTGACCGTACAATGTCAGAAGAATATTTGCGTAACAACGGATATTCAAAACAAATATATGATACAGTAAATGTCGGCAGAGCCAGAGCATTGGGTGAAGAATACTACAGCAGTGAAGAAATTAAATTTAAAAGTTCAAAAGCACCTGTCAGATGGTGGAAAAGATTCCATGCATACTTAGACCCTGCCAAAGACGATTATTCATTCTACCACCATGATACATCACCAGAACCGTCATTCTCGGATTTGTAAGTTTTTATTCGCGCTTGTACTTTTGGGAACTATAATTTGTCAGAGTTTTTCGTTCCAAAGTGTATATGCAAAAGCGGATGAAGAAAAAAATCTGAGTGTTGATTATTCAAAATTCAATAAAGAAATTACAAAAAATAATGCCGATACGCTTTTTCAAACTGCGCTTACAACAGAAGATAAAGATAAACAGGCTCAATATTTGAAAAATGCGGCATCGAAGTATTATATTTTGTCCAATTTTGATAAATCTGATTCTTATCCATGCATACAACTTGCAAGAATTTATGATTTGCAAAAAAATGATGCATACGCCAAAGCATATTTTTATAGAGTTTTGGGTTTGAATTACAAAGATACGGATGCAAATTTTTATTTCGCCGAATTTTATTACACAAGAAAACAATACAAAAAAGCACTTGAATATTACCACAATGCTTTGAATTACGGCAGAAAAGAAGATGCCTCTACAATGAAAAAAATCGGTAAAATTTACGAAAGATTTGGCGATATTCCAAGAGCAAACACATATTACAAAAAAAGTCTTGAATTAAACCCGCAGGATAATGAACTTTCAGGGAAAATAAATGAAAATGCAGTAAAAGAATACGAAAGTTCAGGATATTACAAGAGGAGATTACGCAACTAAATGACACAATCGAAAGTTATAACCGTTTTATTTGCTTTAAGTCTGACATTTGCACCTGTATATGCAGATGAAATGAGTGACTTTTTTTCTCCTGAAGGTAATATTGAATTTTTTAGTGATGAAGAAGAAAATACAACTCCTGTTTTAGAGGTATTTGAACCAATAAAAATTAATATGGGAGATGTAATTTTCAAACAGGTTACGCGCAGATTTGATTTGTTAGATCCAGCATCAAATACGGGATATTACCCCGGAGGCAGAGGTCCGAATAAACTTGTAATTTATACCGCAAATTATGGTGAACATACGCAGACAAATGAATTCGGGACCGAAGCCATTGTGGATGGTAATATTGTTACATCTTTATCGGGTGCTGACAGTGCTATTCCAAAAGGAGGGATTGTCATAAGCGGTCATGGCAGTGCCAAAAATTGGATTACTCAAAATATAACAATCGGCTCAAAGGTTTATGTTGACACCGTCAGTCAAACTATAACCATTTATACGACTTCAGAAAGTTTTACCTTTGATGCCCGTGCAAAAATAGATGAAGCAGAATCTATCGTAAATTATTACAAGCAAAATTCCCCAAATTATAATCCTATTAATGCTCTTGAACATATAAAAAATGCACGCTCCTATCTTGAAAAAGCGCAAAGTTCAAAAAATGATTTGCAAACCTTAAAGCAGTACAGCCAAGATGCGATTGAAGAAGGTAATATGGCAATAAAAACTGCCCTGCCTTATGTTCCGAATGAATTAAAAGGTGTGTGGGTTCGCCCGACAGAAACAAGTGCCGAACAAATTATTGCAACTCTTGATAAACTCAAAGATAATGGTTTTAACAATGTATTTTTGGAAACTTATTACCACGGAAAAACAATTTTCCCGAGTAAAACAATGAACAAATACGGTTTTACCGTACAAAATGAATTATTTGAAGGTTTTGACCCGTTGAAAGTTTGGGTTGATGAAGCGCATAAAAGGGGGATTAAAGTTCACACATGGTTCCAGTCCTTTTATGTTGGGAATAAGAATCCGAATCTCACACCGACAAGTATTCTTGCTCAACACCCCGAATGGGGTAACAAAACAAAAAAATGTGCCGATTGTGACGGACCTACAATGTCTGTTTCCGAACATAACGGATACTTTTTAGACCCTGCAAATGATAATGTTCAGGAATTTTTGCTTGAACTGTTATCTGAAATTATACAGGATTACAAACCTGACGGAATAAATCTTGATTATATCAGATACCCTAATTCTAATCCCCGTAATGATATGTGCGCGTGGGGGTTTAGTGAATATGCACGCAATAAATTTCAATCAATTTATGGCAAAGACCCTGTCGAATTAACAATTTCCGATGCAATGTGGTACGATTGGAATGCTTTCAGGCGAAATATAATAACCGATTTTGTCCGAAAAGCAGGCAAACTTGGAAAAGAAAATAATACCTATGTCAGTACCGTAATTTTCCCTGATATTGCATCTGCTCTTGCGACAAAACAGCAGGATTGGAGAAGTTGGTCATCAAACGGCTATATTGATGGTTTTACTCCTCTGTTTTTAACCTATGATTCTAAAATGCTTGCATCAATGATGAATGATGTAATGAATATAAAAGCACCTCAAACCGAACTCTATGCCGGGCTGTTTGTTACATTTATGGGCGGTTCGAGTGAGGATTTAATTCGTCAGATTTTTGAAACAAGAAAAATGAATGTAAACGGTGTAATTCTCTTTGATTATGCGCACACTACTCCTGTTTATACCTCTACCCTTATGGCAAGCGCATTTAACTCAGCAAGTCAGGAGACAAAAATTAAACTTGCGCAAAAAAAAAAGCACGAAAAGAAGAAAAGAAACAACAAAATCAGCAACAACAAGAATTCGTCATCAGATACAAAAACAACCCGCAAATCCAAAATTACCAAAGACAAAACAGCCAAAAACAAAACACGCAAAAGCAAACCCCAAAAACAGTCGTAACAACAACATCTAAAGGGAATTGGGTATTCTCCGCAAAATAATAGATTACACAAATGACTTTGTTCTTACAAATTTGAGTTCATACCCTAAAATTTGCCCAATTAATTTGGCTTCTTCGTATTTTAGCGTTCCCCTCGATAATTTTTGAGAAATATTAGACTGTGAATAATGTTTTCCTATTATTTTGCTCAAATCTTTAGCCAAACGGCTAATTGTATAATCGCTTTCAGCGAGGATAGTTTTAATATCTGTTTTTACACTCATATCTGCCTCATGAGTATATTGACATAATTTTTATTTGAAAGTAAAATCCATTAGTATATAGGAATAAGTATTATATTATAATAATAACAATTTTAACATTTATTTATAAAGGAGTGAAAAGATGAGGTATAAACCAACCATTCTTATTGATTTAGACGGTGTTTTAAATGAATATAAAGGGAATTATGATGAAAATTTTATACCTGATGTAAAGCAGGGAGCCGAAGATTTTTTAAAAAAACTTGTTTCAGATTATAATTTGTATTTATTTACCACAAGAAATATTCAATCTGCAAAAAAATGGCTTGCAGATAATAATATTGAGCAATATTTTGAAGATGTTACAAATACGAAAATTCCGTCATATTTGATTATTGATGACAGAGGTTTGCGTTTTGACGGTTCATTTGAAAAAGTTTTAGATGAGATTAAAAATTTTAGGGTTTGGTATAAACAAACAAAGTAAAAAGCCGAAAATAAATTTTCGGCTTTAGTAAGTAAAAATATGATTAAGAATATTATAATTGACTTCCGACTGCCTTATACAAAGTAATGTAATCTACAAGACAGTTTATTTTTTGGTCTGCAACAAGTTTATCTGTTGAAAGTACATTTTCTCTTAATTGTGTTAAATCAAGTTTAGAGATAATGCCCTGTTCATATTTTGAACTGCTCAAACCAAAATCTTTTCTTTCTAATTCTGACTGGAGTTTTGTGTCTTCATATTTTTTATCGTCGTGTGCGATGGTTGTCAGAGAATCATTTATTTCCTGAATTGCAGTCAGATTTGTCTGATAATAATTATTCAAAAGTCGTTGATAAGTTGCTTTTTTAAGTCTTAAATTGGCAATTCTTTTCCCCCCTGTGAATAGCGGTAAATTTATTGCCCCTGCAAGAGCGGCAAGCGCACCTTTTGTAGTAAAAATACTGCCAAAATCACTGTTCATAAACAGTGCGACACCTGTTAAATTAATAGTCGGCAAAAATTCTTTTTTCGCAACTCTGACATCTATTCCGGCTTTTTCAATCATTTTTTCCGCAGTAATGTAGTCAGGTCTTTGAACAATAACTTCTGTTGAAATTTCTTTTGGAATAACACCGCTGAAATTCAGATTGTCATAAGAAATTCTTTCAATTTCTGCTGATTTTTCAGGACTTTCGCCAATTAAAACACACAACTTATTTAGCAAAATGTTTCTTTGCTTTTTGTATTCTGTTAAAGATGTCTGACCTGCAATATATGCTTTGTTTGCTTTTACTGTATCGGATGTTGATGTCAAACCCTCTTTATTTCTTAATAGCATCAAATCATAAATAACTTTTCTGTCAGCAACTATTTGCTCTTGAAGTTCTATCATTTTATCAAGTTTTACGATATTAAGATAGGTTGCTCCGACTGCGGATGCTATTGTAATATAGGCTGTTCTTTCATCTTGAAGTGCTTTTTCGTAATCTTTTTTAGCCATTTTGGTCTTGTCGTGATTTTTTAAGAAAATATCTGCTTCGTAATTTACAAGTGCCGGAACGGCAAAACTTGAATTGGTATTGGTAAATCCCGGTTGTTTTACAAGTGCAGGTGCAAATCCTATGCCTGCCATCGGAAGTTCATTCCCGAAATTAATTCTTACTACCTGATAGTATTCATCAACTGCAATAGTTGCCATTTTCAAAGAGTAGTTCTTTTTAATTGCTTTATCAATATAACTTTTGAGAATGTCGTCATTAAAATTTGACCACCATTCGTAGTTTATATAATCATATTTAAACTGTTCGCTTTTCTTTCTCATTTTCTGCGTTTTTGAAATTGAAACCTTTTGAGGTTCAGAGGTCTTTTTAACGCTTTTTGCCATACAAACAGCAGGGGTAATATCGGACATAACAAATCCTGCTACAAGTAGTGTAATAAGTATCTTTTTCAATGTTTTATTCCTTCTTTAAAATATTTGCTTGCAAATTTTATGACAATATGATAGCATATTACTGTTGTAAATGCAACACATTATTTTTGTAACACAACCAAGAAATATAATATGCAGGAAGAAAAACACTATATAAATTCAATATATTATCAGTTTGAACTTACGGCAAAATATTGCAAGTATCTTGCATCTCAGTTGTTAAAAAAATTTGAATGTATTCTTTCGCTTGAGGAAGTTGTTACTTTAGATACAATTGCTACTAATGGTGAAATGTGTCAGAGGGATTTGGCAAAAATTATTCTTAAAGACCGCCCTTCTACAGGCAGAATACTAAATTCTCTTGAGCAAAAAGGTTATATTGAAAGAGTTGCAGGGACAAAGAATAACAGACTTGTAAGAAAAATAATTTTGACAGAGGATGGCAAAATTGTTTTATCTGACATAACATTAAAAATAAAAGAGTATCTTCAAAATATTCCCCGAGCTTTCTCAACCGAGAAAATTGAAGATATGAAGTCGCTAATGCAGGGGTTTAGAGAAATTTTAAAAAACGAAGTAGAACTAAATATATAAAATATAAGAGGTATAAAACATGGAAGAACAAATTCAGGAACAACAGGCTGTTGATACAGAGCAGGAACAACCTTCTAAAAAAGGACTTAAAAGAAAAATTGCCGCAGTAATGATAACTGTATTATTAATTTGTGCGGGAATTTATGTTATCAACGAAATGAAATATGAATCCACTGATGATGCTTATGTTGAAAATATCTCTGTTAATGTAGCACCAAGAGTTTCAGGGCAAATTGAAAATGTTTATATCAGAGATAACCAATATGTTCATGCCGGTGAACTTATCGCAACTATTGACAGCGCGGATTATCAAGTAAAATTAGATCAGGCAAATGCTAATTATGAAAGAATTCAATACGATCAGGCAAATGCCAAAGCAAATCTTGTTGCTTCAGAATCTAATATAGAACTTGCGCAAAAGGATTTGGAAAGATACAGAAACCTATACGAACAGGGTGCAGTATCAAAACAAACTCTTGATATGGCAGAAGTAAAATATAATAATGCAAAAGCAGGTTTAACTCAGGCGCAGCAGTCAATTTTGACTCAGGAAAGCAACAAAACCGTTGCAGATGCCAATTTAGCCAATGCAAAATCGGCGAAAGAAAAAGCTGAACTTGACCTTTCTTATACCAAGATTTATGCACCTCAATCAGGTACAGTATCTTCAAGAAGAGTTGAAAAAGGTATGTATGTGAATGTTGGTTCTCCATTGTTTACTCTTGTACCTGAAGAAGTCTGGGTAGTTGCAAACTTTAAAGAAAACCAACTAAGAAACATGAAACCGGGTCAATCTGTCGATATCAAAATTGATACTTATCCAAACCATGTATTTAAAGGTAAAATTGACAGTATTCAGAGAGCGTCAGGTGCAAAATCAAGCCTTTTCCCTCCTGAAAACGCAGTTGGTTCATTTGTAAAAATCGTACAAAGAATCCCTGTAAAAATCGTATTCACAGAAAAAATTGATAAAGAAAAATATAATATTGTACCGGGTATGTCTGTTGTACCGAGAGTAAAAGTTAAATAATTAAAGGTATACAATGTCCGCACAATCAACACAAATAGAAGAAGATGAAAATAAATATCTGCCTGAGAATCCCTGGCTTGCTTGTCTGCCGGTATTACTTGCGGTTTTTGTGTATGTTATGGACGGTACAATTGCAAATGTTGCTCTGCCCCACATGGCAGGCAGTTTTTCTGCCACAAGAGATGAAAGTATCTGGATTTTAACAAGTTACTTAATTGCTTCTGGTATTGTGATTCCGTCTGTAGGATATTTTAGTAAACTGTTTGGACGTAAAAATTTCTATGTAATAAGTATATTACTTTTTGCCTTTGCATCTTTATTATGCGGGATGGCAAAATCTCTCGGGCAGATGGTAATATTTCGAATTTTACAAGGTGCAGGTGGGGGCGGAATTGTTCCTCTGTCACAGGCTATTATGATGGAAAGTTTCCCTAAAGAAAAAAGAGGAACGGCGATGGCAATATTCGGTATGGGGGTAATTATTGCTCCTATTATCGGACCTGTCTTAGGCGGTTGGATTACTGACAACTGGACTTGGCCGTGGATATTCTTTATAAATGTTCCGTTGGGATGTATTGCAGCGGTTATGGCAAAGAATTTGCTTTTCAATCCGCCTTATGCAAGACGCGTTAAAGGTGTAAAATTAGACGGTATAGGCTTTTTCTTCCTGTTTTTATGGTTGTTATGTCTGCAGGTCTTTTTTGATAAAGGGAATAATGCTGACTGGTTTAATGCAACATGGATAAGATGGATTTTTTCTATATCTTGTATTTCTGCGGTTTGCTTTTTTGTTTCTCAGGCAAAAAGAAAAGACTCTCTCATTGATTTGAGTGTATTTAAAAATAAAGAATTTGTTGTCGGGACTTTTATTCAGGTTGTTATGCAATCTGTTTTATATGCTTCAATTGCAATTCTACCACAATTTTTGCAAAGTATGATGGGTTATACTGCGTATTTAAGCGGTTTATCCATGATGCCTCGAGGAATCGGGAGTTTAAGTGCAACTATTATTTGTGCTTTTATTGCAGACAGGGTTGATAAAAGAAAACTTGTTATTGTCGGTTTGGCATGTATTGGTACGGCAAGTTTGATGTTCGGATTTTTGAATTTGCAAATTGCCCAAATGAATATTATGATACCAAACTGCCTGATGGGTTTTGGCTTAGGAATGTCAATGGTTCCTATTATCAATTTGTCTCTTGAAACTCTGTCAAATGAACAAATGACCAATGCTTCAGGAATACAAAACCTGTTCAAAAATATCGGCGGTGCGATAGGAACATCACTTGTTGCAACATTTTTGACAAGATTTGCACAAGTGCATCAATATATGATGGTAGGTAAATTAAGCGAACTTAATCCTATCTTTGTTCAAAAAGTTCAAATGACTGCCGCTGCTATATCACAATATACAAGTATTGATATGGCAAAATATATGGCAATGTACTCTCAATACGGAACACTTATTAAGCAATCAACCTTATGGGCATTTATGGATTCGTTCAGAATCTTTGGGGTTGCATGCTTTGTTCTTATTCCTTTATTGTTCTTATTTAAAAAGAGTAAGAGCAGAGGATAAATATTTCGTCGGTGTAGGTCAAAATTTACCTACTTGTTTTCCTTGACAAATTGTACATCATAGCCCAAAATTTCTGCGATAGTCATGACTTCATTGTAGGTGAAAGAGCCGCGTCCTAAACGCTGAGATAAACTTGTCGTAGAATATTTTTTACCCATACTGTTAAGTATAGCAACTAATTCCTTTTGAGTTACATTTTCTTGCGATAATAGTGCTTTTATTTGTTCTCTTACATTTAATCTCATATATTAATTATATAAATTTATGAATATGTTGACAAATATAGCAATTAATATTATATTATTCATGAATATAGCAATAAATTTCTATTATTAGAAATTATAATAAAATAAAACTTAATAAAGGCTGGATTGCTTCGCTTCGCTCGCAATGACATGCAAATTTATTTGTAGGTCGGCATTACCATGCCAATATTATAGGAGCAAATAATGCAAGAAGAACTTATTAAATCCGAAAAAGAAATGATAAAAGCGAATGTGAAACTCTTTACACGAAGATTAAATTATCTGATGAATTATTGCAAAACAGATAACATTGAAAAAGAAATATTCATAGAATTGATAGAAGAAATAAGTGACAATATTAAAACCGAAACACAAAATTATATTTTAAATTTATAAAAAGCGAGAATTTTGTCATTCTGAAAAGACAGTTTTGCTGTCACCCTGAACTTGTTTCAGGGGCTCACCCCGATTATAAAATATGGTAATTTTAACGGAGTGATTCAGAATATTAAAATTCTCGCTTTTAAAGTAGGACGACAATTACTTGCCGACATTTAATATTTATACCTTAGCGGCTTTTTTACATTCGATTACCGCCTGAGCAGCAGCAAGTCTTGCTTGCGGAACTCTGTATGGAGAGCATGAAACATAGTTCAAACCGATTTTGTGAGCGTATTTTACAGAATCAGGATCGCCACCATGTTCACCACAGATACCGCCAACAAGTGAAGAATTAACTTCTCTGCCTTCATTGATTGACATTTCAATAAGTCTGCCAACACCGTTGAAGTCTAAAGTTACAAACGGGTTCCAAGGTAAAATCTTTTGTTCTACATAGTTTTTAAGGAATTTACCTTCTGCATCATCTCTTGAGTAACCAAATGTCATTTGAGTCAAGTCATTTGTACCGTAAGAGAAGAATTCCGCTTCTGTTGCAACTTCTTTAGCAGTTAGAGCAGCACGAGG
Source organism: uncultured bacterium (assembly GCA_902774905.1). Classification (GTDB taxonomy): domain Bacteria; phylum Cyanobacteriota; class Vampirovibrionia; order Gastranaerophilales; family Gastranaerophilaceae; genus Zag111. Next base: position 32,870 of record CACYKF010000001.1, on the reverse strand, counting down.
AATTTCAATCATAGTACCGAATTTATAGTCTAATTTAATTCCTTTTTCCTGCATAACTTGTTCAGCAACGCTTACTAATGTTGCTTTTGCAGTTTTAAGTTCGTTGATGTGACCAATCAAAGGAATCATAATCCACGGTTGAATTTTGTGTCCTTCTTTTGTCAAATCACAGCATGCTTCAAAGATTGCTCTGACTTGCATTTCGTTGATTTCAGGATAAGTTAAACCTAAACGGCAGCCTCTCAATCCCATCATCGGGTTAGATTCTGACAAGTTTTCAACGATTTCAAGCATTTTTTCATCTTCTGCATAATCTTGACCTAATGCTTTTTTAGTTGCAACTTTTTCAACCAATTCAATCTTAGAAGGTAAGAATTCATGCAATGGCGGGTCTAACAAACGAACTGTAAGAGGTTTGTCGCCCAATGCTTTGAACATTGCATAGAAATCTGAGTATTGCATTGGAAGTAAGTGAGAAAGTGCTTCTTTTCTTGCTTCTGTGGTACCTGCAATAATCATTTTTTGTACCCAAGGAAGTCTGTCAGGATCCATGAACATATGTTCTGTTCTGCAAAGACCTACACCTTCGGCACCAAATTTGATAGCATTTTCAATATCTTTTGGGGTATCAGCGTTTGCTTCAACGTGAAGTTCTTTTATTTCGTTTACCCAGCCAAAGAATGTTTCAAAATCAGCATCAATACCTGCTTCAACAAGTTCAATAGCACCTTCCATAACTTCACCTGTTCCACCGTCAAGAGAAATAATATCGTCTTTGTGGAATACTGTTCCGTCTGAACAAGTAATTGTTTCATTTGCCAAATCGATTTTCAAATCTTCGCAACCTGAAACGCATGGTTTACCCATACCTTTAGCAACAACTGCAGCGTGAGAAGTAGCGCCGCCGCGAAGTGTTAAAACACCTTGTGAAACTGCCATACCGTGAATATCATCAGGACATGTTTCAATTCTGACTAAGATAACCTTTTCACCTGCTTCCCCACGACGAGCGGCTTCTTCGGTATCAAATACAATTTTACCTACCGCAGCACCCGGAGATGCGTTTACACCTTTTGAAACTTTGTGTGAATGTTTAACTTTGTCAGGGTTGAAGCAAGGTAACAATACCTGATAAACTGAATATGGGTCAACTTGCATAATTGCTTCTTCTTTAGTAATAATTCCTTCATTAAACATATCAACGGCAATTTTGATTGCTGCTTTTGCAGTTCTCTTACCGTTTCTTGTCTGAAGAATCCATAATTTACCTCTTTCAACGGTAAATTCCATATCCTGAACATCGTGATAACCTTTTTCAAGTTGTTTTGCAATATTTACATATTGTTCATAGATATCAGGCATATCTGTTTCAAGTTCAGAAATTTGTTTTGGAGTTCTGATACCTGCAACAACATCTTCACCTTGAGCGTTTACAAGGTATTCACCGTAGAATTTGTTTTCGCCGGTTGCAGGGTTACGAGTAAATGAAACACCTGTTGCACAATCATTACCCATATTACCGAATACCATTGTCTGAACATTGACCGCAGTACCGAAGTTGTGGTCAATTTTGTTCATATTTCTGTAAGCGACTGCACGAGGAATATTCCATGAACGGAATACTGCTTCAATTGCTTCCTGAAGTTGAACATAAGGGTCTTGCGGGAATTCTTTACCTGTAACTTCTTTAATTGTTTGTTTGTAAACAGGAATTAAAGATTTCCAGCCTTCTGCTGAAATTTGAGTATCTTCTTTAACGCCTTCTCTTGCTTTAACTTTTTCAACTTCTGATTCAAAGTATTTTTGTCTGTCCATTTCCCAGGCAACAGAACCAAACATTGTTAAAAATCTTCTGTATGAATCGTAGCAGAAACGAGGGTTATTTGTTAATTTAACCATTGCTTCAACTGTTTCGTCATTCAAACCGAGGTTAAGGATAGTTTCCATCATCCCAGGCATTGAAACGCGAGCACCTGAACGAACAGAAACTAATAACGGATTTGTAGCATCTCCGAATTTTTTACCTGCCTGTTGTTCAACTTCTTTTAAATAATATTTAACTTCGTCCATCAAACCTTCAGGCATTTTGTTGCCGTTGTTGATGTATTCCATACAGGTTGCTGTTGTGATTGTAAGCCCCGGCGGAACAGGAAGTCCTAAATTTGTCATTTCAGCAAGGTTAGCACCTTTACCGCCCAATTCGGCACGCATGTGTGCATTACCCTCTCTGAACAACCATACACGTTTTTCACTCATAATTTTCTTTCTCCTTTTAAATATTAAAAAAAGTGTTACTATATGTTTTTTATATAAAAATCCTATCATGAAAATATTATATAAAAAGTATCATATAAAAAATTTTTACATAATCTTTGTTATAGGTAATCAAACAAAATTTGTGATAAAATGAATTATATGAATTTGGTTGTGAAAAAGAATTTTAATTTTCTTAAAGGAGAGACAGAAATTCCGTCTGACAAATCGCTTTCACACAGAGCGGTTATATTTTCATCATTAGCAAAAGGCAAATCCGTTATTAAAAATTTTTCAAAAGGGCAGGATCCTAATTCATCATTAGAAATTTGCAAAGAACTTGGCGTTGATATAGAAAAAGATAATCAGACGATTATAGTAAATTCTGACGGAATTTTAAAAAAGCCGTCAAAATATTTGTATTGCGGTAATTCAGGTACTACAATGCGCCTTATGACCGGAGTTTTGTCCGGGCAAAATTTTGATTGTGTTTTGACAGGGGACGATAGTCTTTCTGCAAGACCTATGAAACGCATTATTGAACCGCTTTCTTTAATGGGGGCAAAAATATCTTCACAGGATTTTCATGCGCCATTAAATATCTGCGGAAGTAAATTAACAGGCATAACTTATGAATCAAAAATTGCATCTGCGCAGGTCAAATCTTGTGTGTTGTTGTCAGGACTTTTTGCACAGGGCACGACAAGATACAAAGAAATTTACCCGTCAAGAAATCACACTGAAGTTATGTTAAAAAATATGGGGGCAAATATTTTTGAACAAGACGGTTATATTTGTATAGAAAAGTCAGAGTTAGAACCGTTTGAAATAAATATTTGCGGAGATATATCATCTTGTGCTTATTTTATTGTTGCAGGCTTGCTTGTTCCAAATTCAAAAATAATATTAAAAAATATCGGTTTAAACCCAACGCGTTCAGGAGTTATTGAAGTTGTCAAACAGATGGGCGGGGATATTGAAATTCTTGACCAAAGAGAAGTTTGCGGGGAGGCAGTCGGGGATATAAAGGTCGAATATTCACCTGATATGAAAGGAGTTGAAATTTGCGGTGAAATTATACCGAAATTAATTGATGAAATTCCTGTAATTGCAGTTTTGGCAACTCAATGCAAAGGTCAAACTGTTATTAAAGATGCGCAGGATTTACGAAATAAGGAATCAGACCGAATTGAAACAACCGTAAAAGAACTCTCAAAACTCGGTGCAGATATAGAGCAAACTCCGGATGGAATGATTATAAACGGCAAAACAAAGTTAAACGGCGGAGTTGAAGTTGAGTCTTACAAAGACCACCGTCTTGCAATGAGTTTGTATGTAGCAGGACTTGTTTGTAAAAAAGAAATTCTGATAAAAGATTTTGAATGGGTAAATATTTCTTTCCCAGAATTTTTGGAATTATTTGAAAAGTTAAAATAATTTAACATTGACCTTGCAAATATAAATACTTTATGATAATTTGAACATACAGTTCCGAACTGCTGAAATAAGTTTTCCTATATGGTGAAAACAAAAATTAATTCAGTAAGCGGTGTTATAGATGGAAATACTGCCCGATGAACTGCGGGTAAGTTTCACAAAAAGGAGACAAAATTATGTCAATGACAGATCCGATAGCAGATATGCTAACAAGAATCAGAAACGGTGCGCAGGCATCTCATCCAAGCGTTGATGTTCCGTCTTCAAAACTTAAAGTTGCTTTGGCAAAAGTTTTGAAAGAAGAAGGTTACATCGAAGATTATGAAGTAAAACAGGTTGGTAAATTCAATGTAATTACAATTACATTGAAATACGACTCAAAAAATAAACCTGTAATTACAAAATTAGTAAGAGTTTCAAAACCTGGTTTGAAAACATATTCAAAGGCTAAGAACTTGGAAAAAGTTTTAGGCGGTTTGGGTATCGCTGTTATATCAACAAGCAAAGGCTTGATGACTGACAGAAAAGCAAGAAAAGAAAATATCGGCGGCGAAGTTCTTTGCTATGTTTATTAATCTTATTTAGCCAAATGTAATTGGTAGAAAAGTTTGGCAAAAGTTATTACATATACCAAAAGGAGAAAATTAAAAATGTCAAGAATAGGTAAAAAACCAATCGAAGTACCTCAGGGTGTTGAGGTTAAAGTAGAAGGACAAACAGTTACTGCAAAAGGACCTTTGGGAACTGAAGTTGTCGAAGTTCGTCCTGAAATCGCCGTAAAATTAGACGGCAATACAATCACATTAACAAAAGTCGGAACATCAAGAGAAACAGATGCTTTCTACGGTTTGTCAAGAACTTTGGTAGCAAATGCTGTTATTGGTGTAAAAGACGGTTTTGTTAAAAAGTTAGAAATCAATGGTGTAGGTTACAGAGCGCAAATGCAGGGTAAAACTTTGAACATGGCTTTGGGTTATTCTCACCCTGTTGATATTGTTCCGCCTGAAGGAATTACTATCACTGTTGAAAATAACACAAATATCACTGTTAAAGGTGCAAACAAACAGATGGTAGGCGATATTGCTGCTTTAATCAGATCTAAGCGTCCGCCTGAAGTATACAAAGGAAAAGGTGTTAAATACGAAGGCGAATACATCAGACGCAAAGTCGGTAAAGCCGGTAAGAAGTAAGCGTGAGCCGGTGTGGAGTGCCAGTGTCGGCTTGCGATTAGCAAGACGAGCAGGGCGCGAAACATTATATCTCCGCCGTTGCGAACGAAACGAAAGTGAAGTGAGCGGAGCAATCTATGATTGCACAGGCGGGATTATCCCGAACTTGTTTCAGAATCTCCTGCCAAGAAGATTATTCATAATCTTTGATTACACAGGAGGGAAAGGAAATAAATGCTTAGTCCTGTAAAAAATATTGCTTTTAACGGTATTTATGATTTGGTTGTGCCGAATGGCACTCCGAAGGATAAAATCGAAGCAAAAGCTGCACAATTTCAAAAAATAATAAGAGATAATCTCTCAAAAGATGACAAATTTTATAATGTTGTTGCTTTTGATGACAGAATAAGATTTGTCAGTGCAATAGATAACCCTAATGTTATCACCAATATTTTTGAAACTATAGGCGGAGAAAATCTCGCAAAGCAATATATAAGAAAAAATATTCAGGAATATAAGTTAGATTTACAAGCATAAACGCCCATATAAACTCTTGAAGTGGTTTTTCAAGCAGGTTTGGGCAAAAGAAAGGATAAAATAAAATGATTAAACAAAAAGAAAGAAAACCATTAGTACAAAAAAGACACAGAAGTATCAGATTAAAAATTTCAGGAACTTCTGAATTCCCAAGACTTGCTGTTTACAGAAGTACAAAACATATTTACGCACAATTGATTGATGATGAAAACCATGTGACATTGGCATCTGCATCTTCAAACGATAAAGATTTGAAAGAAAAACTTTCAAACGGCGGAAATATTGAAGCAGCAAAAGTTGTTGGCGAAGCAATTGCTCAAAAAGCCAAAAAAGCAGGAATCGAATGTGTTGTATTTGACAGAGGCGGATTCTTGTATCACGGCAGAGTTGCCGCTTTGGCAGACGCTGCAAGAGAAGCAGGTTTGATGTTTTAATAAATATCAAAATAAAAATTAAAAAGTAGGTCGGCTTAGTAAAGCCGACCTATTATTTTACATTAATTTACTTTTATTTTTGGTTTTAAAGTTCTATAATTAATACAGTTGAACATGCTTTATGGGAGAAAATTTAAGGGATAATGGACGGATATTGTTTTGAACTAATCACAGGTCCTATGAGTTGCGGAAAAACAGAAGAACTTTTGCGCAGGATAAGAAGATGTATTATTGCAAAGAAAAAGGTTGTTGTAATTTCGCCTGATGTTGATACAAGAACTGGCGGGGATTATATCGAATCAAGAAACGGTTTGTGGCTTGATGCTGTCAAGGTTAAACATTCCATTCAGATTATGAGTCTTGTAAAAGATGCACAGATTGTTGCGATAGATGAATTACAATTTTTTGACTCAAATATTGTTCCTGTCATAACCGAACTTATTAAACAGGGTAAAAAGGTAATAGGAACAGGATTAGAACTTGATTTTAAAGCCGAGCCGTTCGGGTATATGCCGCAACTTATGTGCATAGCAACAAAAGTAGATAAATTGCATGCCGTTTGCATGAAATGCGGATGTGAAGAAGCAACAAGAACTCAAAGACTCATTGACGGCAAGCCTGCAGATAAAAATTCGCCTTTGATTATGATAGGCGGGGATGAAACTTATGAAGCAAGATGTATTAAATGCTATGAACTCCCTGATGTGAAGAAAAAAGCAAGTTTTTTAGGCTTAAAAGTTTTACAGTTTGATAAATAATAGTCTGAATTTACTACTTTTATCCATTGACTATTTCACATTTTCCCTTAATTGTGTTATTATAATACACAAGATAAACGGAACTTTTATAAAATAATTTCGTCTGATATATATAAAGGTGGAATTATTGGAGGTTTATAGCATGAAAAATTCGATAAAAAAGAGTGCAGTATTTTTTGGTTTGTTTGTTGCAACATTTTCGTGGGCAATAAGTTCAAATGTTCAGGCTGCCACTCCTGTTGAAATGTATGATAATGTTTGGCGTTTAATCAATACAAAATATGTTGACCAGACAAATAATGAACAAAATTGGGCAAAATGGCGTCACAAATACGACAAAATGATTCAGACTGATGAAGATGCTTATGTCGCAATTGATACAATGGTAGCGAGTTTGAATGACCCTTATACAAAATTTTTAAATCCAAAAGAATTTTTGGAAGAAACAAGTTCAATCAAGGGTTCTTTAAAAGGTATCGGTATTCAAATCGGTATGAAAGACGGCAAATTGATGGTTATTGCGCCAATTGAGGACACTCCTGCAGAGAAAGCAGGTTTGCTTGCGGATGATGAAATTCTTGCAATCAACGGCAAAAGTACAAAAGGTATAACCGTTGACAAAGCAGCAGACCAAATCAGAGGAGAAGAAGGAACACAAGTAACTCTTTTAATAAAAAGAAAAGGGGTTGAAGAACCTAAATCTTATACAATTACAAGAGCGGAAATTGAGATTAAATCAGTAACTCAAAAAGTTCCGACGGATATGAAAATTCCTGATGATATATGCTATATCAGATTGAGTTCATTTATCAGCAGAAATGCGTCAAAAGAAGTCAGAGAAATTATTTTGAATAATCCTGATAAAAAATCGTTTATATTGGATTTGCGTTCAAATCCGGGCGGGCTTTTGAGTAATGCAATTTATATATCCGATATGTTTTTAAACGGCGGAGATATAGTTGCAACAGTTGACAGAGACGGTTACAAAGAAACACAAAAGGCTTCTAATGCGCTTTTGACAACAAAACCGCTTGTTGTATTACTTAACAAAGGTTCAGCTTCTGCAAGTGAAATCTTTTCGGGTGCAATGAAAGACAATAAACGCGCAGTTTTAGTAGGTACACAATCTTTCGGGAAAGGTCTTGTTCAGGAAATAAATAAACTCCCGAATAATTCAGGCATAAATATTACTATTCAAAAATATTTAACTCCGAACGGAACAGATATTCACAAAAAAGGAATTACTCCTGATGTTGTTGTTGAACTGACAGACGAACAGATTAAAAATAAAGACGATGCACAACTCAAAAAAGCAATAGAAATTGCTCACGAACTTCAGACAGGTTCGTATGTTGTGTCAAAGTAGGTATATACAATCAATAATAAAATAAAGAATTAAAGGGTACGAAATTTCGCACCCTTTTTATTTAAAAATTTTTAACACCAAGTTTGCAATGATATAATGTACTTTCATATAACAAATGATTTACTGCAAAATGTCCACAAGCGCATAAGCATTAAAGTCTAATGAACCATAAATGATTTTTATGTGATTATCGTCTTGGCTTACCCAACTTGCAAAAAGGATTTCTTCCTGTTCATAATCTTCGTTTGTTTCGGTTGCAGGGATTGTTGCAACCAAATTGTGTGACTGATAAAGATTCAGTACAATTCTGCCATCCTCGTTTTTGCCTTCAACCTGATAATGTCCGACGGGAATAGAGCCCTCGCCCATTTTAATTTCTACAGGTAAAGCCAAAACAGGCAAAGATGCATCTGCTCCCTGATTATTATTTATCGCTTCCGTTTCATTTGACTCAGAAAACTGCTCCCCTCTTGGCGAACCGTTATTAAGCAATATTTTTTTCCACTTATCAAGTTTTTTATTTTTCTTTTTAATAGCCTGCTCAAATTCCTCATCACTGACAAATCTTTGTTCTTTCGGACTTGACAAATCAGTATTGAAATTTCCCCACAAATCTTCACCTTCGGCATAGGCGGGAGGAAAAAACTTTTGGCTGACAAGCATACCCCCGCCTATGCACATTGTATTTAATATTAATAAAGTGACAATTATAGATAATAACTTTTTCATACAGATATTTTAATGTTTTTTATTTAAAAGTAAACCCAATATTTGTATGATTAATTTTTGTATATATTTTAAGATATATTTTTATATTTACATTTGTTTATTATAAAATAACATGTAGCAAATTTTTTTTTGTTTGTTTTTAATACATTTACACCGGCGGAGGAAATATAAATGCAGGTAAATTCTATAAATAGTTATAATTACAATGTCAGACAAAAATATAACCAAAATAATAATGTATCGTTCGAGGGTATCGGAATAAAAAGTTTTATACCCAAAAACATGCGAAGCGAAAAAGTGCAGGGAATTATTCATGATGCCTGCGAAAGATATGGCAATATTATCGGAGTGAGAACTTCTGAACTTTTAGAATTAACAAAAGATGCAAACGAAACAAGAATGCAATTTTTAAAATCTCTTGTTACAAACTATAATGCAAGAAATTTTACAAGAGCAGGGAACTTAAAAGAAGACCCCAATGGTTTGATTGAAACATTTAAAACAGTAGAAAACCCTGAAATTGCACATTTTGGTATTGTAAAAAATACCGATGCTCCGCTTGAACTTTTGCCAAAACTTTTCACTGTTGCGACCGATAAAAAAAGTCTTGAATTTGTTCAAACAATGCAACATGATGTTCTTGGCGGAGATAAAGAAGCGATTAAAATTATTACCGATTTGCTATCTTCTAAAAATAAACAGGAATATATTAAAAATTCAGAAAAATATGTTTCATATTTAAAATACGCTTCTAATAATGAAAATGCAGTAAAAGAACTTGACAAAATGGTTGAAACAGGAACTTTTCATTCGGAAATTTTTGATGCAAAACAAGCAGTTGAATCGCTTATGAAAATTGGAGCAATAAAAACAACTATAGGCAGCGAAGCAAAATATCTTGAACAAAATTATTCAAAAGAGGGTGAAAAATTTATCAAGCATGTATTTGGAGATTTTCTTGCTCATAAAAAAGACTTAACACCTGCTGATTTTTCGGATATTTTAAAAATGTATAAAACCTCAAATGCCGAAAATATACAAACCAGACTTGATATTTTGAGCAAATTCAAATATTCAACGACCGGCAAAGATGCAGAAGCATCTCACAACGAAATTAAAGCGATGAAAAAACTTTTTGACAAAATGGATAGTGACAAAAGCAGTGCAAATTTTGTATATAAAGTTTTGGGAGATGATATAAAAGCGAAATCAATCAGAGATCTGGCAGGAATTTTGGATGTAGTACCGTCCAAAAAAGCGGAAATTTTTCACAAAAACATTGCAAGGATAGTTAGATATACCGATGAGGAAGAGCGAATAAATGCTCTAAAAAATGAAGTTGAAAATCCGTTCTTTATTACTGAAAGTTATGCGCAGATTCTTGAGGATTCAATAAAGGCCGGATTTTCTAAAAAAGAATCTAAAATAAGTCAAATGGCAAGATTTGTTGAAAATAAAATTAATCAAATGAGATACAACAGAATAGAGAGTGCTGCACCGCAAGCCACAACAGAAATTCAGCTGGTTAAACCATCGTACACTCCTGTCGTTGCACCTGTTTATCCTACCACAGCAATTGAAACAAAAACTCCTGCTATTAAACTCAAGCGTACATTCAAGGAATCTCCACAGGCAAGAAAACTTCGGGTTCAAAATGATGTTAATGAAATAATCAAACAAAAACTCGGACAAAAAACATTTGAAAATCAACAGCATGATTATAATGTTGGGGCAATGGTTATGAGATTAAAACTCTTACCGGAAATCTTTGAATCAATAAAAGATACGAGAAAAATGCAAAAAATGGCAGGACAAAGACCTAATGTCGAAAATAAAGATGCAATTAAGTTGTATTCAAGAATAAACGGTAAAAACAGAAAATTGGTCAATTATATGCTAAAACAAACCGATAGCGAAGGACACAGAATATATAATATGAAAGAAATTCTCGCAAAATTAGATTTAATTGAAGCAAAAGTTTCAAACTTGAAATCCGCAAAAGGCAAAGATTTTAATTCAAAAGATGCAAAAATTGTTTATCAAAATGAATATGAAAAATTATTTGAACAGTACGGCAAATTAAAAAGAGCAAAGAAAAAAGTTGCATAAGACAACATAAATAAACACAATAAAACGGCTTCAATAAAAATTGAAGCCGTTTTATTTATTATATGCTAAATTATTCTTCTGTTTGAGAAGATTCATCTGTCAAAAGGCTCGTTTGCTGAACCTCATCCTGAACCGGAGCAGAAGATTCTGCGGATACAGACTTAACAGCATCACTTTCATCAGGGTTCAGAATTTTATTAACCGAAACAACACTGTCCCCGTCATTTAAGTTTTGCGCTCTGACACCTGTTGCAGGGCGACCTTGTTGCGAAATAGAACCTGCATTTATTCTTGTAACAACACCATTTGCAGTAACAAGCATAATATCGTCACTGTCTTCTACGATAGTTAATGCAACAAGTCTTGAAGATGATGTTTTGAATTTGGTTGCAATAAGACCTATACCGCCTCTGTTTTGAGTTCTGAATTCTGATAATTTTGTGCGTTTGCCAAAACCGTCAGATGTTACAACAAGCAAATCAGCATCATAATCCTGCGGAACAATATCGCATCCGACAATTTCATCGCCTGTTCTTAATTTCATGGAAATAACACCTTTAGCACTTCTGCCTAACGGTCTTAAATCTTTAATCGGGAACCTGATTGCCATACCGCAAGATGTTCCTATAATTATTTCATCATAAGATTTTGCAAGTTTTACCCAATTAAGACTATCGCCCTCATCTAAACCAATTGCAATAATACCGTTTCTCCTGATATTTGAGAAATTATCAAGTTCAATTCTCTTTATATTACCTTTTTTAGTAAGCATAATAAGGTTCAAGTCGTGAGAAAATTCACTTACGGGAACAACTGCCGTAATCTTTTCATCCTGTTCAATCGGAAGAACATTGATTATTGGTAAACCTTTAGACTGACGACCGCCTTCAGGGAAGTCATAAACATTCAGGCTGTAAATCGTACCTTTTGATGAGAAGAACAAGACTTTATCATGCATCATAGCGGTAAAGAAATGCTGAATATCATCATCTTCTTTAGTTTTGATACCTGATTTACCTCTTGTTGCTCTGTTTTGGCGTTCGAAAGTATCTAACGGAATACGCTTCAGATACCCTTGGTGAGTGATAAATACTGCCATAGGAGTATTCGGAGTCAAATCTTCGATTGTTACTTCACCGCGTTCCGGAACAATTTGAGTTTTTCTTTCGTCACCATATTTTTCTTTATCTTCAAGAAGTTCTGTTTTAATAATATTAAGAATTTTTTGACGACTTGCCAAAATTGATTCGTATTCTTCAATTTTCTTGAGCAACTCATCATATTCTGCTTTTACTTTGTCTTGTTCCAAACCTGTCAAACGGCGTAATTGCATTTCAAGGATAGCATTTGCCTGATCGGCATCAAGTCCGAAACGGCTCATCAAACCATCTCTTGCAATATCGGTTGTTTTTGATTTTTTGATAAGTTCAATAACTTCATCAATTGAACCCAGAGCAATAATCAAACCTGCCAAAATATGCGCTCTTATTTTTGCTTTTTTGAGGAAGAAAATTGTTCTGCGTGTAACAATTTCAATTCGGTGTTCAACAAATTCATTCAATACTTCGTACAAATTCATCAATCGAGGTTGTTGACCGCATAAAGCAACCATATTAACCCCAAATGTTGTTTCAAGTTGAGTAAATTTATACAGATTATTGCGAACTACATCAGGTTTTGCATCTCGTTTAAGTTCGATAACAATTCTCATACCATCACGGTCGGATTCGTCACGAATATCTGAAATCCCTTTAATTTTCTCGTCTTTTACAAGATCTGCTATTTTTTCAATAAGCATTGCTTTATTAACCTGATAAGGAATTTCTGTGATAACAATTGCAGTTCTGCCCTGTCTGCCTGCTCCGCCTGCTATTTCTTCAAATCCTGAAACTGCAGACATTGTAATAGAACCTCTGCCTGTTTCATAAGCCTGTTTAATATCGTTTTTACCGACAATAGTCGCAGCAGTCGGAAAATCAGGGCCTTTAATATATTCCATAAGTTCAGGAATAGTAATATTTGGGTTATCAATCAATGCAATAGTACCATCCACAACTTCGCAAAGGTTGTGCGGAGGGATATTTGTAGCCATACCGACCGCAATACCGGAAACTCCGTTTAGTAAAAGCATTGGAAGTCTTACAGGCAAGACGGTAGGTTCTTGTAAAGAGCCGTCAAAGTTTGGTTGAAATTCAACTGTTTCACAATCAATATCAGCAAGCATTGATTGGGTAATTTTGTGCATTCTTGCTTCTGTATAACGCATTGCAGCAGCGCCGTCACCATCGACAGAACCAAAGTTTCCATGACCGTCAACCATTAAATATCTTGTTGAAAAGTCCTGAGCCATACGAACTAATGCTTCATAAACAGAACTGTCACCGTGCGGGTGATATTTACCAAGAACTTCACCGACGATACGAGCACATTTTCTAAACGGTTTATCAGGGTACATCCCAAGTTCGTTCATCGAGTATAAAATACGTCTGTGAACCGGTTTTAAACCGTCACGAACATCCGGCAATGCACGACCTACGATTACACTCATTGCATAATCAATATAGGATGTCTTCATTTCTTTTGTAATATTAACGGGAACAATTTTTCCATCCCCAAACATGTTTTGCTGAGTAGTCAATTACATATCCTCCAAGTCTTCTTATGTCAAAATTATAGCATAAACACAAGTATTTTGCCCAAATTCTTTACAATAGGTAAAGATAATTCACATTATGTGAATTATAAGAAAGAAGCATTGTTCACTTTTCTTTTTGATTGCGATGAAAAAGAAATGAACATACAGATAATATTTACTTAATTAGCCAAGAAATAAAATATTCCCCTCTCCTGCAAGCAGGAGAGGATAATCTATTTTGGCTAACTTAATATATAAATACCTATTATTTATATAAGTAATTGTTTGGTGTATAATGCAATTGCATGTGTTATATCACAATTTATAGCGGAGTTTAATTATGTCGGGAAACAGAAAGAAAAAAGTTTTACTTATAAAATTATCATCTTTGGGTGATGTAATTTTCAATGTTCCGCTTGCCAATGCACTTAAAGATGCAGGTTACGAAGTTACTTGGCTTGTATCTGAAAAGGGGATTGATATTGTTAAAAACAATCCTTGTGTTGACAAGGTTATTCTTGCACCTATGAAAGAGTGGAAAAAGCGCGGAATGTGTCTGACAAGTTTCTTTGAATATTTAGACATAATTAAACAGTTAAGAGAAGAAAAATTCGATATAGCAATAGATTCTCAAATGATGTTTAAAAGCCTTTATTTTATGGCATTTTGCGGAGCAAAAAGGCGTATTATATCAAAAGAAGGCAGGGAATTGTCACTTTTGGGCGGTAACGAGTGGATAGATAATATTTCTTACAAGCCCGATTCTCCGATAGTTATGAATTATTTAAGATACGCAAATCATTTGGGGATAGAAATTGCGCCTGAAGATATAAAAGTGACACTGCCAAAACGCACAAACTCTCAAATTCAAAAAGTAAACGAACTTTTAAAAGATTTGGATAAAACAAAACAAACCGTAGTAATCTCACCTGCTACAACCTGGGGCAATAAACACTGGAACAAAGATAATTGGCGTGAAGTTGTAAATTATTTATCTGATAAAGTTAATTTAATATTTACGGGTGGTTCAAATGACAATGCCCTTATCGAATATATTGCACAGGGAAAAGGATTAAATCTTGCAGGGAAAACAAATCTTTTGGAACTTGCCGAAATATTTTCAAGGGCTAATCTTGTAATTTCACCTGATAGCGGAAGTGCTCATCTTGCATGGGCAACACGCACCCCAAAAGTTATTGCAATCTTTACTTGTACTCCTAAAGAAGTTTTAGGGCCTTTGGGCAGTTATGACAAATATATTTCTTTAGGCGGAAGAGGATTAAATTGTCAGCCATGTTTCAAACGAAAATGTTTCAATAAAGAAAATTTTGAAGCATGTACATTTTCGCCGAGCGCAGATGATGTTATTGATGCAATAAACGGGTTGATATTCAGTTAAAATAATGTTATAATAGGTAGTCAAACACAGGAATTACAGATGGGTTTATTTAATATATTTAAAGAATTTTCCAATAGAGTAAAAGAAGTTGAAAATAATATTTACAACGAAAAGCGTGACTATTTGGAAATATATGAAAGAAATCAGCAATTAGAAAAAGAAATTGAAGAACGAACGGCAGAATTGCATGATGCAAACCGCAGAATGTTAACTTTGCAGCACATTTGGGATATGATGAATTCTTCAACTCCGTTAGAAAATGTATTAGAAGCAATTGTAAACAGTACGCAAGGCGAACTTGGTTATATGCATTGTGCTATTATCCGCAAATGCAAAGATTCTGACGGTGATTTTTGCAGAATTATTGCACAATCAAAAGACGGTTTAATCGAAAGATTAAATCACATTATCGGCTCACCGTCTATTCAAACAAGACGCTTAAGTTACAGTGAAAACAGCATTTTTTCAGATACCCTCAAAGAAAATAAAATAATGCAGTCAAAGTCGCTTGATTTGTCTTTAAAAGCAATCATGCCTGAACTTAATCAGGATACTATCGGTCAAATTTTAACAAATCAGCCTGTAAAATCTATTATTACTATACCTTTATTACCAAGAGATAAAGAATTTGGCTGGTTTTGCGTTTTTTCTTCCCGTGAAGAACTTGCGCCGGCAGAAACAGATTTTTTGGGACTTTTTGCAAAACAGATTGAAATGGCAATTACTATAGCGGACTTATTCCAGGCGGTCAGAGAAGAAGCAGTAACAGATGCCTTGACAGGACTTTATAACCGCAGATATTTCGAAGAATCTTTAAATAAAGAAGTTCAGCGTGCAAGACGCCAAAATATTCCGTTCTCTGTTATTGGAATTGATTTGGATTTCCTTAAAAAAATCAACGATACTTACGGACATTCTTATGGCGATTTGGCTATAAAAACTATTGCAGATATTTTAAAATCCAATGCCCGTTCAATTGATGTTCCTGCAAGAATCGGCGGGGAAGAATTTGATGTTCTTTTGCCGGGCATATCATCTGACGGTGCAATGGTAGCGGCAGAAAGAATCCGTAAGTCAATAGAAAGTCAGGAGATTGAAACTATCGGACATATTACAGGCAGTTTGGGGGTTGCGACATTTTTAGAGCATACCTCAAATGTAGAAGAACTTTTGGAACTTACAGACCAAGCAATGTATAATTCAAAACGAAACGGCAGAAATCAGGTTACACTTGCAAAATCTATGTCTGAAACTTCCTGGCAGGAAATTGCCGTTAATACATTCATTGATATTTTATCTAAAAATCGTGTACCTATGGCTCAAAGACTTTCAAAAGAGTTGTGTCAAAAACTTAAAGACAGCGTGGATGAGGGTGAAAACAGACAAAATTCTCTCTATATGGTTGCAGATATGCTGACCAAACTATACAACCCAATGCACGAAAACGGAGTTGTTAAAAACAAAGTTCTTATGGCGGTGTCGCTTGCAAAAAGATTTGACCTGCCAAAACAGGAGGTTGACAATCTTAAAGTCGCTGTTTTGTTATACGATATAGGCAATCTGATGATTTCTCCGGGGCTTTTACAAAAGGCTACTCCTTTGACTGAGGAAGAAAAAGAAACTATTAAAAATCACCCGATTATTGCAGCACAAAAGATTTTAAAGCCGATTTCTTATGTTCAGGATATTTTGCCGATTATTGAACAACACCACGAAAATTGGGACGGAAGCGGGTATCCGAACAAAAAATCAAAGGAGGAAATTCCTTTGACTTCCCAAATAATTTTGATTATTGATGAGTACTTTGCGCTGATTGAAGCAAGACCTTACAGAGCGAAGATGTCTAATCGTGATGCTATTGAAATAATTAAATCGGATGCAGGCAAAAAATGGAATACAAATCTTGTTAATGAGTTTATTTCACTGCTTGAGCATGATATAGTATAGATGTGAGTCGTGAATTGTGAATAGTGAATTGTCGGTCACAGGGTTTTATAAATGAATGGTGAATTGTGAATGGTCGTTATCAGTGCTTATTAAATATTTAAACATCTATAAATTTGTAAAGGTCAATTCACGATTTACAATTCACAAATATGTAAGTTGGGCTTTCAGCCCAACATAAGAAATAATATGAAAGAAAAAGAATTTATAAATATTATAAAAAATGTTTTGCAGTCGGATTATATCGGGGATGACTGCGCATATCTAAAAGATTTGGGCATAGTCGTTTCGCAAGACAGTCTTGTAGAAGATGTGCATTTCAAAAAGAATTTAATATCTCCATTTCAGTTAGGCTATAAATCTGTCATGGTAAATATTTCAGATATTTGTGCAAGCGGTGCAAAGCCAAAATATCTGACGATTTCGCTATCTTTGCCAAACGATATTAATTCTGATTTTGTAAAAGAGTTTTATGAAGGTGCAAAAAAGGCTTGCAACCCTCACCCCAGCCCTCTCCCAAAAGGAGAGGGAGAAAATATTAAAATTGTTGGCGGAGATATAACTTCGGCAGATAAAATTTATGTTTCTGTTTGTGCAATAGGAGATGCAAAAGGGCGTAATATTTCATCAAGAAAAAATGCAAAAGAGGGTTACAAAGTTGTTGCATCAGGTTTACATGGTTCAAGTGGCGCAGGATTAAAATTGTTGCTTGAAGGAAAAACCGAACCGCAAAAATTTATAAAAGCACACTTAGAACCACAAGCACAGGTTGAATTTGGTTCTAAGGCTGGTTTAAACATAAAAACTACTTACGCTATGATGGACACATCAGACGGGCTTATGGACGCATTATCAACTATTGCAAACGAAAGCGGGGTATTATTAGAAATTGATTTTGACAAGATACCGCATGATAAAGACCTTGAACAATTTAACACTTGGCAGGATATGATTTTATTCGGCGGGGAAGATTACGGACTTGTCGCAGTCGTACCGCAAGAATTTGATGCCGGAACTCAAATCGGTGTTGCTAAAAAAGGTTTGGGGGTTGATTTAAATATAGACGGAAAAACAATCCACTTTTCAAAACAAGATGTGGAAGATAAAATTTTTAATCATTTTAACTGACAAAAAGGGTACGAATATTCGTACCCTTTTTATGATTACTTTGAAGTCTTTAAATATATAAACTAATGATTTATATTCTTAGGATCTATATTTTCAAATTTTTTATAATGCAAAGGCTCTTCGTTCATATTAATTACATCTCGTATTCCTCTAAAAAATAATCCTTCACTTCCGTTCACAATAACAGGATTATCTCCAGTTGATGTTCTGTCATTGCCGTCAGTTTTTAATACTCCGTTAGTATGTTTACCATTATTATTGAATACTCTAACTTCATCATGACCGCCACCTTTTGTATCAACATTGAAATCGTCACAGTTGAACAAATGATAATAATCGTCATAATTAGAGCCTTCTATAGTCAACCCTTGTATTCCGAAAAATCCTGTACCTCGTTTATTGCCAAGTTGGGTCGGACCTTGGTATGTGCCCATTTCTACGCTTGCATTAGCATCTTTCTTTTGATCTTTAAATGTAATTTTTGTTCCGTCATTTAAAAATACACAATTCAGTTTTTGACCATCTTTGTACATGACAGATGATTCTTTAACATCACTTTTGTAAAATGAAACATTCCCAATACTGATTTTGCCTGTTTGGTCCATTCTAAATACTCCTTTCTTTATAGCACTCGTTCACAAATAATATTTAATAACTATTATTTATATACTAATAAACGGTAATAAAATTTTTAAATTTACTATTTTAAAGATAATATTTATAAAAATTAACAGTTATTAACAATTAAATTATTTCTAATAGACATTAGAAATTTACCGTAAACAAATTTATAATGTCTGATATGAGTATAAATTCGGGAGTCGAAAAACGCTTTGGGGCAAAACTTGCTTATGTAAGAAAGTCTAAAAAACTTTCTCAAATGAAACTTGCCGAAATCGTGGATATGAACTTTAATTATATCGGGCAAATTGAACGAGGAGAAGCAAATGTAACAATTAAGACGATGATTACACTTGCAGATGCTCTTGGTGTTGAACTCAATGAGTTGTTTAATTTTTCGTTTTAACTGATGCCGTATCACCTAACAACTTCGCCTACATGACCGAGATAAACAATTTTATCATCTTGCTCTTGATACAAACTATGCGTCATCCCGCACTTGATGCGGGATCTGTATTAAATCTTGATTTATAGGCAATATTTCACCATCAACATATAAATTTTTTCTTTCGGGATTAACTTTATCAATTAAATCCCACTTCCATTGCTTTCGCCATTTTTTTAGTTTCTTTTCTCTGTTTATTGCGGTTTCAATATCAGAATATATTTCATAATATAGAAGTTGATTTATATTGTATTTCGCAGTGAATCCATCTGCCAATTTATTTATATGCTGAAACATTCTTCCGTATAAATTGGAAGTTACACCAATATAAAAGGTTGTATGGGTGT
The DNA here is from genome assembly GCA_902774905.1 of uncultured bacterium. GTDB lineage: Bacteria > Cyanobacteriota > Vampirovibrionia > Gastranaerophilales > Gastranaerophilaceae > Zag111. Next base: position 13,559 of record CACYKF010000001.1, on the reverse strand, counting down.
AATTAGACATAATATAGATGTAACTTTGTTTTTCTTGCATTGTTTTATAATAACACAGATAGATGCCGTATCAAGTACGGCATGACGAATTGATGCCGTATCACCTAACGGCTTTGCCGACGGATACAGGGTCACAAGCCTCACTTTGTTACGGCTGTTCCCTTTGTAAAGTACGGCATGACGATTTAGTTTAAAATTGTGATAAAATTATTGTTATGAACAAGTTTTTTGAAAATCTTTTAGACTGGATTTATAAAAAGAAGTGTTATTTTTGCGGTTCATCAAAAGAGTGTGTAAAAATGTGTTCAAATTGTTACGACACACTTGAACATTTACCCGCCGAAGTAAACAGAACTTTTAACTGCATAAATATCTATTGCGCAGGGGAATATTCAAAAAATCTACAAAAAATGATACGAGGAATAAAATACCACCGCCAAAGTGACCTTGCATATTACATGGCAAAATTTATGTATGAGTACTGGCAAAGGTTAGGACTTGAAGGTGATTTTCAAATTGTACCCGTTCCGATTTACTCAAAGCGTAAAAAGAAACGCAAATACAATCACATGGATTTAGTGGGGGAAGAACTTTCCAAACTAACCGGCTTTGAGTTGAATACAAGTTTGATTAAGCGAGTAAAAGATACCAAACCGCAATATAACCTAAAAAAATCTCAAAGGCTTGTTAATCTGGATAAAGCATTTGAAGTCGATAAAACAAAACTCATTGAAAATAAGCACTTGCTTTTGATTGATGATATTTGCACAACAGGTTCAACTTTTGAGGAGATGATTAGAGAACTGAACAAAGCAGAAATATATGATATTGTTTGCTTCGCTACAACAACACCCTTATAAGTGAATGGTGAATAGTGAATTGTGAATTGTGAATTGTCGGTTACAGGATTGGAGAAGATAATGAAGCACGAAGATTTAGAGGTTTGGAAAAAATCGATAGATTTAGTCACAAAAATTTATGACATTACAAAATTATATCCGCAAAGTGAAAATTTTGGTTTAAAAAATCAAATGCAACGATGCGCAATTTCGATTCCTTCAAACATCGCAGAAGGATGCGCGAGATTTTCAGACAAAGAAACATTGAACTTTATAAGTATTGCAATTGGTTCTTTGGCTGAATTACAAACACAACTTATAATTTCAAAAAATTTGGGATACATAAAATCTTATGATAACATAATGGAAGAATGTAACGAAATAAAACGAATGCTAATAGGCTTGTCAAAATATTTAAAAAATAAATAAACCTAAACGGTCTATTCACTATTCACAATTCACTTTTCACTATATTATGATACTAACAGAATACGCAAAATTTTTACAAAAATACAACAACGAACTGATGACGCATAAAACCACGCCGTTAGAACTTTTGCACAAATGGCTATTTCAGGTGATAAATAAAAACCCAAAAAATAATGTCGAAAAAATTGTTCATCGTGAAATTTTGTATTGCCAAAACGAAAACGGCGATTATTTAATAGTTGGGAAATCAGACAGCGGAAGAAAACTTGTGACTTCTCTTATAAATTTTGCTGACAGTTATAAAAACTACAACCACGCAAAGTGGCTCGAAATTGTGGAACAAAAATATCACAAGTAAGATATTTTTGTTCTTATAATGTGAATTATAAGTTGTTCATTTTTTTCTTATGCCACACAAACAAAAAGAAATGAACATACAGATATATTACTTATGTAAAAATGTAATAATTTTATCACCGTATTTTTTTTGTTTTAAAATTTCAAAATTTTTCGGGATTTCAACTTCTGTTACATGCTCTAAAATTACAATATCATTACAAATTTCTTTAATCGCTTCAAGACTTTTTTCATAAATTCCGGCAAAATACGGCGGGTCTATATAAATTACATCGAATTTTTGTTCAAATTTTTTGCATACTTTTAAACTGTCACCAAAAATAAGTTTTAAATCGTGCTTTTTTTCATACTTCAAAAAATTGGATTTTATAACAGAATAAACTTTTTTATTTTGCTCAATAGCAACAGCACTCTCAAAGCCTCTTGATATGGCTTCAAGACTCATTATTCCCGAACCGGAATACATATCAAGAAAACTTTTACCATTAAATTCAATTAGAGCACTTAAGGTATTAAAAACACTCATTCTGACCTTTGAAAGAGTCGGTCTTGTAATATTTTCGTCAGGAGCTTTTATCTTTTGTCTGTTGTAAATTCCGCCGGTTATATTCATACACATAAGATTAGCATAAAAAAACAGGCTCTGAAATTTCAGAACCTGCTATAATACAAAATATATATCAACAATACTCTATTAACTTAATGCCATCAATGCTTTTACTGAACGAGCATTTTCTCTGACATCTTCTTCAATTCCTTCACCTGAAATTGTATTTTCAAGAACTTTCATTGCTTCTTCTTTGTCTTCCAAAGATAATAAGCAATTAATTGTACTCATTGCAACGACTGTGGACATGTCATTGATACCTTTTCCTCTTTGAGTGATAACAACCGATAAAGAAGCGGGTTCATTTCTTTTGACAAGTGCTCTTGCAGTCATTTCCCTGACTTCGTCGATAGAAGAATTTGTGCCGATTTCTTCTAATACAGCAACCGCTTCAGGATTCGGGTTAATAGTTAGAGAATCAATAATATCACTTACTCTGTTATATGTTTTTGTTGTCTTATTAATTGTAATATTCATTATTTTTTCTCCCTATGCTGCCATTGTTATTTCTTCTTCCAATGCTTTGACTGCGTCAGATAACATTGGTTTTACTTCGCTTTGCGGATCAAGTTTTGCAAGTCTTGCAACTTCTTTTTCTCTTGTATTAAACAATTTACCCATATCGGTTGCTAATACATTTTTAATCGCACTATAACCATTTTTTAAACCTTCAATCGGATGAAGTTCTGTATTGCCGAGTTCAACGGCTTTATTCCACATTCCGACTATACCATCTTTCATTCTTAAACCAAACTCTTTTATTGATTCAATCCCGTCATAGAATTTTTTACCAAAATCATTGATTGAACCTACAAAAGTAGAATATATTCTTTTAGTTCCCTGAGTGATGCCACCTGTAAAACTAACATGCTTCTTATCAGAAGATTCAAAAACATCTTCCATCAAAATATTTTTCTGAAAATTAGATTGTGCAAAAGGATTAGAACTTCTGCGTACATTTTGTTCATTGGCAGTCGTATTAAAAATACGGTGACTCCATTGGCTAACTCTTTCTATTGTTGACATATTTTTTCTACCTCATTTCTTACAAACTATATATCCACCTGTTAAGTCTACCATATCGGCTGAATATAAAATCGTCTTTTCAGATGATTTGTGCTAAAATACGGGCATGGGATACAAAAATTTGGAAGAACTTATTGAAGTTGTGGCAAAATTAAGAGCGCCTGACGGATGCCCCTGGGACAGAGAGCAGACGCACAATTCTTTGCGCCCGAATATGCTTGAAGAAGCCTATGAGGCTGTTGATGCCATTGATGAAAACAACATGCCGCATCTCAGAGAAGAACTTGGAGATGTTCTTTTGCAGGTGCTTTTACATTCTCAAATTGCATCCGAGCATGGCGACTTTGATATAGATGCGGTTGCAAAAGAATTGAAAGACAAACTTATTCACCGCCATCCGCATGTTTTTGGAGATGCAAAAATTGATAACGCCCAAGATGTTTTAAAAGCATGGGATAAATTAAAAGCGGAAGAAAAAACAGAACGAAAATCTGCGATGGACGGGTTGTCAAAAAGCCAACCGGCTCTTGTATTAGCACAAAAAATTTCTAAACGAGCCGTGAAAGTCGGTTTCGAATGGCCAAATGAACAATCTTTATATGACTGTTTTTATTCTGAAATAGAAGAATTTAAACAGGCGGAAAATGAACAAGATAAAGCCCACATGGAAGAAGAATACGGGGATATTCTTTTTGCAGCCGTAAATCTTGCACGCTGGAATAAAATTGATGCAGAACAGGCATTATTAAAGGCAAACAAAAAATTTGAAAAGCGTTTCCGCAAAATGGAAGAACTTGCAACAAAACCATTGACAGAATACTCGTTTGAAGAATATGATGCATTGTGGAAACAGGCTAAAAAAGAACTAAATCAATAAATACAATATTTGTTGAAAATTTAACATTTGAAAAAGGTTTGTTACAATAATGTGTTCATTTCAGATGTACATACTTATTTATCAGATAGCGCATTACCTTATGGCTTATTGAAGCAGATTTACAAATGAATGTAGTTTTTAGTTCGTCATAATAGATATAATCAAATTTTTTGCAAATTTCAGATGCAATCTCAAGAATTTCTTTTCTTGTAAAAGACCTTGCCATAAATACGGATGGCAAATTTGTTTTAGAGTATTTAATATGAATCAGATGAGTTTTCATAATTTAAATATTACATGTATGTAATGAATTTCTATTATTAAAACATTAGTATTACATATATGCAACAGATTGATAAAGAAAATTTACAAAAATTATCTAAAAAAATTAAAGAACTTAGATTAAAACAATCAAAGTCTTTAAATCAATTTGTTTTTGCCAATGGTTATTTGACAACAGCAACATGGAGCAGATTGGAAAACGGGGTAAATGATTATAAATTTTCTACTTTATTAAGAGTTTCCCGTTTATTGAATGTAACAATTGATGAGTTGCTCAAAGATATTGATTTTAATTATGATTTTAAAGATGATTAACATTTGAAAAAGGTACGCCATAAAGACGCACCTTTTTAAAAATTCTGAATAATTTATTTAAAAATTATTTTTCTTCTTTTTTAATTACCGGAGTTTGCGGTTTTTCTTTAGCAGGAGTTGCTGCGACTTTAATGTCATCAATTCCGTTATCAACTTTACCCAAAACTGACGGTAACTCAATGCCTGCCTGATTAGCAAGATCGTGCATTGCAGGAAGAGATTTGATTAAATCTCTCATAAAGTTAGCGGTTGTTGAACCGTTAGCAGAGCCTGCTCCGCCGTCCCATACAGTAATCTTATCAAATTTGATATTTTTAATTGCTTCAACTTGTTTTGCAACAAGATCCTGGATTTTTTCAATCATTAAGAAACTTGTAGCAATTTCAGGTCTGTTATTAGAAATTCTGACTAAATCAGCATAACCTTGCGCTTTTGCTTCCAAGACGGCTTTGACACCTTCTGCTTCCGCAAAGTATTTTGCTTTGATAGCATCTGCTTGACCATTTGCTACGCGTCTTAATTTTTCAGCTTCTGCATCAGCCTGAACCTGGATTTTAAGTTTTTCTACTTCTTGTCTTGCAAGTTCTTCTTTTTTAAGTTTTGCTTCTTCTTGTTCTTTTTGTGCAAGTAATACATCTCTTTGAGCGTTTGCTTTTGCAACTTCCCCTTCTCTGAACGCATCTGCCTGTTTTACGGATAATGTTGCATTGTATTCGGCGATATTCGCTTTTGCAATGTTTTCACCTTCAACTGCCTGTGCTTCCAAATCAGCAGTTTTAATACGCTGTTCTTTTGAAGCGTTCGTTTTACCGATTTCAGTCATTGCACTTTGTTGTGCAACCTGTACTTCTTTTTCTTTGTTTGCTTCGGCTTCACCGACTGCACCAAGTTTTTCCTGTTGAGCAACTTCAACTTTTGCTTTGTTGATTGCTTCAGCTGCGGCCTTACGACCGATAGCATCAATATATCCTGATTCATCCGTAATATCTTTGATGTTTACGTTGATGATTTCAAGACCGATTTTTTTCAACTCTGTGTTTACATTTGCGTTAATTTGTTCCAAGAATTTTTCTCTGTCCTGGTTGATTTCTTCGATAGATAAAGTAGCAATTGCAAGACGCAATTGACCTAAAATGATATCACTTGCCTGAGTGATAACTTCTGCTCTTGATAATCCGAGCAAACGCTCTGCGGCGTTTATCATAATTGATGGCTCGGTTGAAATACCGAATGTGAATGTTGATGGTACTGCAACACGGATATTACCTTTTGACAACGCACCTTTAAGGTCGATATCTGTTGTCATAGGTTCAAGAGATAATACCCCGTAATCCTGAATTAACGGGATAATAAATGTACCTCCGCCGTGTACGCATTTTGCTGTTCTTTCGCCGCCTGTTTTACCGTAAACTACGATAATTTTGTTTGACGGGCATCTTTTGTATTGGTTTGCTACGAACGCAAATACTGCAATCAGTATTAACACCGCTGCAACAATTAAACCAAAAATTCCTTCCATAGTTTATGTTCTCCTTTCTTATATTACTTTTTCTATATACAACAATTCATTTTCAACTTTGATAACTTTGACTGCATCAAAAGATTTGATTTCATTTTCAGTGTTGTTTATTGCTTCTGCAACGGTTAATTGACCGTTAATTTCAATTTCAACACGTCCCTGCCCTTTTGGAGCAAAATCTGTATATGCTTTACCGATTTTATCCAAGGCGGTTGTTTTATCTTTTACAACGGTTTTTTCAAGTTTTTTTACTAATGTCATTAAATATGCCGTAGCGAGCATAAATACAAGACCGATGCCGAATGCACTGCCAAAAGTTGCAAGTTGTCCCATATTAAATGATTTTAGTGCGGCATATCCCATCCAGCCAAAACCCATTAAAAATGCAAGAATTGTCTGTAGAGATATAAAATGGAAAGTTCCGTCAGTGTCCGTTTCGGTATTAAAATCCGAACTGACTTCCGAATCGCCCCCTCCAAAAACAGAAAATATTATCAATTTTATAACAAAGAAAATTGTAGCGAACCATGCCAGATAGTAATAGTACTGAATTGCGTTTTGTGTAATCGTTTCCATATATAACCTCCTAATTTTTTTTGTTTTTATAATTCTTCTTCTGCGGTTTGCTTGCAGAAGTATTTTTTATCGTATTTGCTGATGTTTGAATACGCTTTACACTGTAAACATCGGGTAATGCCTGAATACAGTTGATAACTTTTTTAAGTGTATCTATGTTATCAAGTTCTATACCGATTTCAATAATACCTACATGATTTTTTGTTTTAATATTTGCACTGACAATATTTGTATTATTATCTGATACCGCAGAAATGACATCTTTTAAAAGTCCCAATTTTTCGGCGGTTTCTACTCTTATAGTTGTTGTATAAGTTTTGTTTGTGTTAATTCCCGCCCATTTAATATCCATCATTCGTTCAGGCGGAATTGTTTCTAAGGTTTTGCAATCTACCCTGTGAACCGTAACCCCTTTATTACGGGTGACAACTCCGACAATCGGCTCTCCCGGAATTGGGGAACAACATCTTGCAAAAGAGTATAACATCCCCTCTAAACCGAGAATATCTTTGTTTGAGCCTTTTCTTCCCGATTTGTGGAATGTATCTTCAAGATGTTTTTCTTCAGGTTTTTTAAGTTTATTGGTAATTTTGCTGACTGTTGTTTCGCCGTAGCCAAGAGCCGCAAACAAATCATCCGCTGATTGATAATTCATGGTTTTGGCTATTTTTTCAAACTCACCGTTTTTGATATTTTCATCAAATACTGCTTTAGTCAGTTCGTGTTCAAGACTTGATTTCCCGAGATTGATATGCTCATCACGGTTATTTTTCTTAAACCATTGTTTAATCTTCGATGAAGCCTGTTTGGTTACAACAAATGTAAGCCAATCAAGACGAGGGGCAGGGGTTTTTGAAGTCAAAACTTCAATAATATCACCGTTATTGAGTTTTGTATTCAATGGTACAATTCTTCCGTTTACTAATGCTCCGACTGTTTTATGACCGACATCCGTGTGAATTCTGTATGCAAAATCCACGCAGGTTGCATCTTTTGGAAAATCATAAATATCTCCGTTTGGAGTGAACGCAAATACTTGATCGGAAAACAAATCCAATTTAACACTTGATACAAAATCTTTAGCATTTGTTACTTCTTTATCGTATTCAACTAATTTGTGAAGCCATGAAAACTGTTTATCTGTCGCTGCATCTGCCTTTTGAGAACCTTTTTCTTTATATCTCCAATGCGCCGCAACACCATATTCTGCGGTTCTGTGCATATCCCATGTACGAATCTGAACCTCTAACGGCTTTAATCTCGGACCGATTACTGATGTATGTAATGATTGATACATATTGCCTTTGGGCATTGCAATATAATCCTTAAAACGACCCGGAATAGGCTTGAATTGAGAGTGAATTATACCCAAAACTTCATAACATTCTTTTATGGAATCTACGATTACCCTCACAGCAGTAACATCGTAAAGGTCGTTAAATGTAATATTCTGCCGCTTCATTTTTGCATAAATACTGTAATAATGCTTTGCTCTGCCTGTAATCTGCGCTTTTATTCCACTTTTTTCAACATCATGAGATATTTTATCAATAAGTTCATTAACGGTAGATTCTCTGTCTGCTTTGGTTTGAGCAACAAGTTGGGCAATTTCAAAATACTTTTCCGGCTCTAAATACTTTAGCGATAAATCTTCTAACTCGGCTTTTATTGTGTAAATACCTAATCGGTTAGCCAGTGGCGCAAAAATATCAAGAGTTTCACGAGCAATTTTTTTCTGCTTTTCAGGCGTCATAAAGTTGAGAGTTCTCATATTGTGCAGGCGATCTGCAAGTTTGAGAAAAATTACCCTAATATCATTTGCCATTGCTATAAACAGACGGCGGAAATTCTCTGCCTGACGCTCTTCTTTTGATTTAAACTTTAATTTCCCTAATTTTGTTACTCCCTGAACAAGATTTAAAACATCTTCCCCAAACATTTCTTTAATCGTATCAGGTGAGGTATCCGTATCTTCCAATACATCATGCAAAAAAGCCGCCATAAGAGTGTGAATATCAACTTCAAGACCGGCAAGAATTTTTGCAACTTCAACAGGGTGAATAATGTACGGTTCGCCTGAAACTCTAAACTGCCCGTCATGAGTTTTCTTTGCAAACTTATATGCCTTTTCTACAAGTGCAATATCTTCACCTGAATGTTTTTGTTCAACTAAAATTTCTTTTAGTTCTTTGAATGTTTCGACGTCTGACATAGCAGATTAATCATATAAATTACACTAATAATTTGCAATTAAATAAGAAAAAAATCCTATAAAAGATGTATTTATAAGAATAAAAAAAAAGGCATCTTTTTCAAGATGCCCAAATTTACAAACTATCTCTTCTCATACCAAGATTACTACTGGAGATTTGTTCTCCATGCAGTATCATACTTATTTTGAACAGCCGGAGTATCTGCTGATAAAGTGACATTATTTGGAGCAAATACAAATACTCTGTCTCCGACTCTCTTTGGCTGACCGCCCAATGCCTGTGATGCACCGCAAATATAATCAATTGTTCTCTGTGATTGATGATTGTCTAAAAGATGCATATCAAGCATAACAATTTTTCTGTCTTTTAATTTATCTACAATAGTGGCAACATCATCAAAAGAGTGCGGTTCAATAACCACAATTTCGTTTCCGCCATGATTAAATCTCGGGTCACGGACAACTTTTGATTCTCTGATTGGCTCTGTTACAGGTTCATAATCAATTGCTCTTACCGCATTGGAGCCCGGTTCAATGTATTCTCCGTTTTCTTCATCCATTATTTCATCAAACGGATCATCATCAACAAAACCACCCTTAACGAAATCTACTACTTTTCTTAAACTCTCTACAATCGCCACTTTATCTTCCTCCGTATAATTATGTAAATAACTTTCTGCCTATTCTTAACATTGTCGAACCCTGAACTGCTGCAATTCTGTAATCCTGACTCATCCCCATTGAAATTTCTTTCAAATCACAGCCAAACCTTGTGTTCAACTCGTCTTTTATTTGTCTGATTTCCGAGAATAATCTGTTTAGTTCAGATTCATCCTCCCCCAGCGGAGCCATATTCATAACCCCGACTATTTTTATGTTATCCAACTTTTGCATTTGTTGGAATACTTCAAACAGAGTATTTTTTGAAAACCCGAATTTTTGTTCTTCATTTGCATTATTAACCTGAAGCAAAATCTTTTGGGTTTTACCAACCTCTTTTGCGTGTTGCGAAATACATTGTGCAAGTTTTAGCGAATCAACAGAATGAATATAATCAAAAGTTTTTATAACCAATTTCACTTTGTTTGTCTGCAAATGACCTATAAAATGAAATGTTGAATTTTGTTTTATTTCCATTGGCAGAGAACTTATTTTTTCGCAAGCCTCAACCGCTCTTGATTCCCCAAAATCGCGAATACCCGCTTTATAAGCACTGACTATCGCTTCTTGTCCGTAATACTTCGTTACCGCAATTATTTTTGGTTTACAAGGTTCAATTTCTTCCCGTATCCGTAAAAGATTATCCCTAACTGTCTCAAACATTCAATCATTACCTCTACAAGAAAGACACTCAAATAATGAGCATATTTTTATTTTACAATTTTTTTTCATGTTGTCCAAGATATTTATTAAATAAGTATTTTAAGAATATTAAATTTCCCCGAAATCATGTCAGCGACATGGTTTCAGCCATTCACTCAAATATAGGCCACGCTTAACATTCCTTAATATTTTATCGTCTGAATATGCCCAAAATACATGCACCATGCGAGAGTCATGGCATTTTTTATATTTTTCAATCAATCGGAAGGTTGAACATTATAGTTAAAAAATATTTTTATGATAAAATTAACTCACAAAGGATTTACACTAATGATTATACCGAACAATTTTGCAGTGGCTTTCAGTCTTACTATGCTTGCGGGTTTGACTACCGCAATTGGCGGGATTGTGGCATTTATAACCAAAAAAGATAACCTGAAGACTTTATCTCTGGGCTTGGGATTTAGCGCCGGTGTAATGATTTTTATATCTTTTATGGACATTTTGCCGGGAGCAAAAGAACTTTTAAAGGGAAATTTCCCTCATAGTTTTGAGTGGCTTGTATTTGCAGGTTTTATAGGTGGGCTTTTAATTTCTATCGCAATAGATTATTTTTTGCCTGACCATGTTGATACAAAAGAACTTTTAAACCCTGATGCACCTGAAGAAAATGACGGGTTCAAGCATTATAAACTCCAAAGGGCTGGTATTATGACTGCCGTTGCTATTTGTGTTCACAATTTTCCTGAAGGCTTAGCGACATTTTTAACCACAACGCAAAATATTACTTTAGGGGTTTCTGTTGCGCTTGCGATTGCGATACATAATATTCCTGAAGGAATTGCGGTTGCACTTCCTATATACCATGCAACCGGTAAAAAGCGCTATGCAATGCTTTATGCTGCACTATCAGGTATAACAGAACCTATTGGTGCATTAGTCGGAATGTTTATTTTTGGGTTATTCTTACCGCAGGTTTTGGTAGGTATTTTGATGGCAGGGGTTGCGGGAATTATGACATACATTTCGTTTGATACACTGCTGCCGCTTGCAAAAGAATACGGGAATTGGCACTTATCAATTGTCGGAATTATGTCGGGCATATTGTTTATTTGGTTGAGTTTAATTCTTGTAGGGTAAATAATGTGAATAGTGAATAGTGAATCGTGAATGGTGAATTGTCATTTACGGTGCTGTCGAACATTTTACAACATTTAAACAAGTAAAGGTCTATTCACGATTCACTATTCAAGATTGACGCAATTTATTAACAAACCTTTCAAGTCTTTCCATTGCAATTTTGAGTTTTTCTAACGAATAAGCATAGGATATTCTCAAATATCCTTCTCCGCTGTCGCCAAATGCAGTCCCCGGAACTGCGGCAACTTTTTCCTCCTGCAAAAATTTTGTCGCAAATTCTTCGCTTGTCATCCCAAATTCTTTTATGCAAGGGAATACATAAAAAGCACCGTAAGGCTCAAAACATTCCAATCTCATTTTTTTAAACGCATCCATCAAAAATCTTCTGCGCTGATTATAAGATTCACGCATCATTTTGACATCATCATCGCCGTTTTTGAGAGCCTCAACCGCAGCATATTGACTAATTGTCGGGGCGCACATAATTGCATACTGATGAATTTTTGTCATTTGCTTAATAAGCCAATCAGGGCCGCAGCAATAACCTAAACGCCACCCTGTCATTGCATAACTTTTAGAAAATCCGTTTATAAGAAGCGTACGCTCTTTCATTCCGTCAAGGCTTACAATTGAAACATGTTTATCTTTGTAGGTTAATTCGGAATAAATTTCATCAGAAATCACAAAAATATCGTGCTTTTTAATAACCTGTGCAATTTCTTCAAGATTTTTTCTCTCCATGATTGCACCTGTCGGATTATTAGGATAAGGCAAAACCAAAACCTTTGTTTTGTCGGTAATTGCATTTTCAAGTTCCTGCGGAGTCAAACGAAATTCATTTCCCGCTTGTAAATTGATAAAAACATTTTTACCGCCCGCAAGATATGAACAAGGCGCATAAGAAACATAAGACGGCTGAGGAATAATAACCTCGTCCCCATCATTTATCAGCGCTCTTAAACCAATATCAATGGCTTCTGAACCTCCTACAGTGACAAGTATTTCTTTCTGCGGGTTGTAACAAGTACCTTGTGTTCTTTTGATATAGTTTGAAATTTCTTGTCTTAAAGGTAACAAGCCTGAATTTGAAGTATAAAAAGTTCTGCCTTTTTCAAAAGCATAAATGCCTTCATCTCTAATATGCCATGGCGTTTCAAAATCAGGTTCACCGACACCAAGCGAAATTGCATCTTTCATTTCGCTTACGATGTCAAAAAATTTTCTTATCCCTGACGGCTTGATATTTTGAACTTTGTCTGATAAAAATTCTCTCACGGAGTAACAACCTCTCTTACATCTTCTTTTACTTCGTCTAAAATAGTGCCGTGGTCTTTGTATTTTTTGAGTACAAAATGAGTTCCCGTACTCAAAACATTGTCTAATGTCGAGAGTTTATCCGAAACAAAAGCCGCAATTTCCTTTAAAGATTTTTCTTCCAGTGTTACCATCAAATCAAATCCGCCTGAGATTAGATAAACAGATTTTACTTCAGGATAGTTATAAATTCTTTGAGCGATTTTGTCAAACCCCTGACCTCTTTGAAGCGTTACCCGGACTTCAATTATTGCAGAAACTTTTTCAATAGATGTTTTTTCCCAGTCAATCAGCGTATGATACCCGCAAATTACTCTTTCTTCCTCAAGTTTTTTAATTTCGTTTGCAACTTCAATTTCTTCTTTGCCTAACAAAACTGCAAGTTCACTAATCCCGATTCTGCTGTTTTTTTCAATTATTGCCAACAACTGTTCTCTCATGTTTAACTCCTTATTTGTTGTTATTGTAGCATAAATAAGTGAATAGTGAATTGTAAATAGTTCAATACAAAATTATAAATAATACAACAAACTCATGTCATTTTTGCACATGTCAAGCAATCAGTTACATGTTTTATACATAAAAAATATTATCGGTATATAAATATATGCTCCGCAGGGTCCTCCGGACAGGGGCACTTTTGATGGCAAAAGTGCCTCAAAGCGGATTGCGAGCCAAAGCCGAAGCCATTTTGCTTGTGGCAAAAGCCACAAAAAGCAAAATGCGTAGTGCTGTCGATGGCG